>JBOHFI010000004.1:9922-138105 GCA_050699595.1 Pseudonocardiaceae bacterium
TGAGCTCGGCGAGGACACTCTCACCCGCTGCCGCCGGGTCCTGGGTGAGGACCATCCTCACGCCCTGCGCGCGGCCTTCACCCTGGCTGACATCCTGCGGGAGTTGGGGCAGTATGAGCGGGCGCGTGAGCTCGGCGAGGACACTCTCACCCGCTGCCGCCGGGTCCTGGGTGAGGACCATCCTCACGCCCTGCGCGCGGCCTTCACCCTGGCTGACATCCTGCGGGAGTTGGGGCAGTATGAGCGGGCGCGTAAGCTCGGCGAGGACGCACTCACCCGCTGCCGCCGGGTCCTGGGCGAGGATCACCCCTATACCCTGCGCGCGGCCCGCAGCCTCGCCGCTGCGCTGGCTCTTGGTGCAGACGGCAAGCCCTGACGTCGTCCCCTGGCAGGTGTTCCGGTTCAAGAGAGATACCATGAAGGTCAGCGTCGAGCTGGGCGATGACGTCCTGATCGTGGTCGATGAGCTGGCTAGCCGAAGCGGCGGACCGTGTGATGCGATCATCGCCGAAGCGGTCCCTCAGCAAGCGGTTCGCCGGCAGACGGCTTCAGCCGTGCTCGCAGATCTGCTCGTGGGCCGCGACGAAGGATTTTCCGACGACTATGCTGAAGCCGTCGCGCAGGCTGAGCGCAACGCCTTTCGTGCCGAGCGCCGCCGACGCGACAGGTAGCAGAGCCAGCCGGTAGCGCCGTGACGGAGCTGCCCGTCGTCCTTCCCTGCCGCGCGGTGATCGACCCCAACGTCTTCGTCTTGGCGCTGATGACGGAACCTGGGCCGCGTTCAGCTGTCCCATCACGCTGGCAGGCGACAGCCTGCACCCAGGCAGCCGGTGGAACGTCAGGTTCACTTCGGGGCATCGACTGGGCGACGTACAACGCCTCCCCTGTCCGCAGGCGTTCGGCCAGGTTGCTGCGTTGCGGCTCCGCGGCCGACACGAGCTGGAGACCCGCGACGGCGAGGGCGACGATTACCTGCTCGGACAGCGTCCGGTGGTCGTGTCCGGCCGCCGTGGTGTCCAGCGACAGCTAGACCCGCGTGTCCCGTCCCGGCGACACCTTGAGCGCATCTCCCGACGAGCCACAGGACAGCCCGGCAGCCGTGATCGCGTCGACCGTCTGCGAGCGCAACTCGGCAGCGTTCCGTTGGTCCACTGCCCGCGCGGCTTGGTAGATGTCGTCGACCAGCGCCGCAGCGGCGCGGACTGCGGTGTCGACCTGAACGACGTACGGGCCGAGGGTGATCGTGTCCTTCTCCGGATCGTAGGCGAAGCCCCAGTACATACTCGCCACGTCACGCAGCAACTTACCGGCCTTGACGTCCTTCTTCTGCGGCCCACTGCCCGCTCCGCGGGCCCACCCGTCGAAGTGCATGAGGGCATCACGCATGTGCTTGATCCCGGGCAACACCTTCTCCAACCGCTGCCTGGCCCGGCTGAGCTCGGCGTACACGACCCGATCGATACCCAGCTCCCGCAAGCGCCAGGTGGGACACCAAGTCCAGGCGCACCGAGTGCGATAGCGGAGCGATCTTCCCAGGCCGGGCACCACATCTGGATCTTGAGGACCTCTCTGACCGGCACACCGGGGCCGATGGAAATCGGTCACAGATCCCTGGTGCCTGACTACACTTTCCTCCGAGGACACCGTTCGGGCAAACGAGGAAGCGCGTATGGGTGCAGCAAAGCTGACGAACCGCTTCCACCGATCTTCAGCTACGGGGAGGCGCGCGGCCTCGGACTGGCGCCCTCGAAGGCTTCCTAACCCGGCTCGCGGCGTCGCCTTACGCTGATCAACTGACTCTGAAGGGCGGTGTCCTACTCGCCGCCTACGACGCGCGACGCCCTACCCGAGACATCGACCTACATGCCCAGCAGCTGCCCGGCGACGTCGACGACGTCCTGCACCTGGTGCGAACCGTGGCCGGTCTGACCGCCGACGATGGGCTCCTCTTCGACGCACAAGAGCAACCGCAGAGGTCATCCGCCACGACGATCCCTACGCTGGCGTCCGAGTCACCCTCGCCGCCGAACTCGCCACCGCCCGCCTGCGCTTCCACATCGACGTCAACCTCGGCGATCCCGTCCAACCCCCGCCACACCCGATCCGGCTGCCGCGTCTGGTGCGCGGTCACATCAAGCTCCTCGGCTACCTCCTGCCGATGGTGCTCGCCGAGAAGATCGTGACCCCGGTGCAGCGCAGCACCGCCAACACCCGCGGGCGCGACTACGCCGATCTGCGCCTACTGACTGACCGCCACGACGTCGATGGTGAGCAACTGAGCGCGGCCGTCACCACCGTCGCCTCATACCGGAGCGCGGTGCTCACACCGCTGCGCGACCTCCTCGCCGACTACGCGCCGGCTGCGCAACCTCGATGGGCAGCCTGGCGACGTCGACAGCAGTTGGATGACCGGCTCCCAGAAGCATTCACTGAGCTGCTCGGCCATGTCATCGCCTTCGCCGACCCCGTCCTCACCGACACCGCCAGCAAGAAGACATGGAACAGCGCCACCCGCCACTGGTCAGCCCAATCCGCCCCGAGTCCGCGCGTGACACCACCTGTGACCCGACCCTGATCTCGTCGCGGATCCATCTGCTCGAGGGCGACTTCGGACCGGTTCCGCAACCCGCGTTCTGGCAGATCGAGGTCACCGGCGATGGCCGAATCCCACCATAGAAGCGGTATCGCGGATGTGTTGAAATGTGCACTGGGTAGGCCAGGAAAAGGGTACTGTGGCAGGCGTGGCTGCCCTGTACCTACCGAGGTTGGTGGACGAGCTGATCTCGGATCTTCTCGTCGACCTGCCCGGCCTGCTGATCGTCGGCCCCCGGGCCACTGGCAAGACGACCACCGCGCGGCGCCACGCGAGGAGCATCGTCCACCTCGACCAGGATGTGGAGGCCGAGCAGTTCAGGGCCGACCCCGACGTGGCGCTCGCCGGCTTGCCCGAGCCGGTGCTGCTGGACGAGTGGCAGGCGGTGCCGGGTGTGCTGGGCGCGGTCAAGCGTGCCATCGACAGCTCGCCGCGGCGCGGCCGTCTCATCGTCACGGGGTCGGTTCGTGACGATCTTCTGCGGTCCAGCTGGCCGGTCACCGGACGTCTGGTGCGGGTGGAGATGACCGGGCTTACCGTGCGCGAGTCGCAGCGCGGTGACCTGACCGCGGCGCCGTTCTTTCGGCGGATCGCCGAGCGTGGTGTCGAGAGTTTGGTGGTACCGCCCGATCCGCCCGACCTGCGGGGCTACGTTGAGCACGCGGTCGTCGGGGGATACCCCGATCCGGTACTCGTCATCCCCGCTGCCCGCAGAGCGCGCTGGCAGCTCAGTTATCTTGATCGATTGCTCACCCGCGATGCTGCCGATGTCGACGTTCCTCGCGACCCCGTGCGTCTCCTGCGCTTTTTCCAGGCCTACGCACTCAATACCGCGGGCGAGGTGACCGACCGAACCCTCTACGAGGCGGCGGGTATCAACCGGAGGACCGCCGAGGCATACGAGCGGCTGCTTCAGGCGTTGTTTCTGGTCGACGTCGTGCCGGCCTGGAGCACCAACCTGCTCAAGCGGCTCGTCCGGGCACCGAAGCGGTACCTGCGCGACACTGGGCTGGCGGCCGCCGTACTCGATGTCGACGTGGACGACGTGCTGCGCAACGGCGACACTCTCGGCAGGATGATCGAGACTTTCGTGCACGCCCAGCTGCGCGCCGAACTCCCACTTTATGACCAGCCACCGCGCCTGTATCACCTGCGCCAGGAAGGCGGGGCCCGTGAGATTGACCTCATCGCCGAACTCGGCCTTCGGCGTGTCATCGGGCTGGAGATCAAGGCAAGGTCCGCGCCGTCGGCGGAGTCCGCCAAGCATCTGGTGTGGCTACGTGACCAGCTCGGTGACACCTTCGTCGGCGGCGTCGTCCTGCACACCGGTCGGCACGTCTACCGCCTCGCCGAGAGGATCGTAGCGGCGCCGATCTGCACAATCTGGGCGTGACCACTGCGGGTCTCAGGCGAAGCGGGCTGCGGCGGCGCGCAGCGGGGCCAGGCGACCTCGGACCGGTACCGTCCACAGCGGGTGCCCGTGCAGACCCCACCTACCCAGCAGGGCGTCGGCGGCCAGGAACCCGCTGGTCGCGGCGCGTTCCATCAGCGCGACGGGCAGGTCTACCCGAGTGAGGTCGCCGGCGAGCACCACGGCCGGATCGGGGGTGGTGACGGTGGGCCGGTCACTGAATGTTCCCGGTGCGAACAGCGGGCAGTCGGCGCGGAGTTCGTGACGCTCGTCGACGATCGTGGCGGCAGCGGTCTCCGGGTAGATCTGCCGCAGTTCTTCGACTAGCCGCCGCTTGCCCCGCTCTGGGTCTGTGGTCAGCGCGTAGGCGTGCAGTTCCACCACCGAACCGCCGGTGCGCCTCGCCCAGAGGGCGGCCTCGCCCTCGAAGCGTTCCAGCACGCTGACGTTGTCCATCGGCCCGAACCCGCTGGTGCCGAGGAACCCGGGCCGGTCCGCGCGCACCGGGCGATCCAGCCACAACCGGGACACCAGGAACGGCGGAGCGGTGCGCAACCGCGCGATCTGTGCCCGCCAGGGACCCGCGCCGAGCTCGGGTGAGGCGGCGAGCAGCGCCTGCAACCCCGTGACGTCGGCGGCGAGCACCACGGCGTCGACCTCCGCGCCGTCGTCGTCGGCCCCGTCGCCGTCGGCATGGACGGCGAAGCGACGCTCCCGCCCGGGTGTCACTTGATCGACGGCCGCGCCGGTGCGAACGACCACGCCGATCTCGGCTAGGTAGTCGCCCATCGGTTCCCACAGCGCCTGCGGGAACGGTTCGGTGGTCACGTCGAACACCAGGCCCTCGGACGAGCCCAGGAAGTAGATGTGGAACATCGTGGCCAGCTCTGCCGCCGACAGCTGGCGGGGATCGGCGAAGAAACTGCGGGAGAACACCGAGAACGCCAGGTGCCGGGCCGCGTCCGGAAAGCGCACCCGCTCCAGGAACGTCATCGCGTCCTGATCGTCCAACCGCCGGTAGATCTCTGGCACCGACACGTCGACCAGTGGCAGCGCGGCCACCGGGTCGATCCGGGTGACCAGGTCGCGCCACCCGAAGGTGGGGCTGAGCAGCGCGAACGCCAGCGCGTTCCACGGGGGAGTGCGCGGCAGGCCCTGGAAGGTGTCCCGATGGCCGCCGGCGTCGATCAGCGGGTAGTCCGTCATCGGCACCAGCGCCCGGCCCAGCGGATCGGCCCGGCGCAGCAGCGCCCGCAGGTTGTAGTACTGCCGGAAGAAGGCATGGAACCCGCGGCTCATGGTGACCACGGACCCATCGGCCAGCGTGGTCGGCCAGCCCCGCAGCCGGCCACCGAGCTGGCGCTCCCGTTCCAGCAGTTGCACCCGCACTCCGCGCTCGGCCAGTGCCACGGCGGCCGCGATGCCGGCGATCCCACCGCCCACCACGGCCACCCGGGGAGGCTGCCCCTCGGGTCGCGGCCGGCCGGCCCTCGGCGGGTGCAACACCGCGCGGCGATCCCGGCCCGGCCGTTGCCCATTGCCGCCTGGCGGTGTCACGCCGGCCGCCTGGCTACGACGGTGTGCACGATGCCGCGTTCCCAGCCGGGCATCGTGGCGGTGTGCACGTCGACCAGCCCGTGCCCGCGCAGCCGCGCTGCCAGCGCGTCCGCGGTGTCGAACCGCAGCACACTGCGCCACAGGTAGCGGTAGAGCCCGGCCCGGCCGGTGACCACCTTCCCGACTGGGATGATCACGCTCCAGCACACCGCGGTCCAGATCGCCGCGCTTCGCCGCCGACCGTCCAGTGCGTAGTCGTGGACCGCCAGCGGTGCTCCCGGCGTCAGCTGATCGCACAACCCGGCCAGTACCGGGTCGGGGTCGGGCAGGTTGCGCACCAGGTACGCGGCGAAGATCCCGTCGAACGGTCCGTGCACCCCGGCGGCGGCGAGCTCCTCGGCTCGGGCGTGCACGAACGACACCCGCGCCGGCCAGTCGGCCTCCCGGGCCTTGGCGAGCATGCCAGCCGACGCGTCCACCGCGGTGATCCTGGCCTGGGGTGCCGCCGCCAGCAGCGCCAAGGTCGACGCTCCGGTCCCGCAGCCCAGATCCAACAGGTGCAACCCGGCGCCCTCGCCCGGCAGCCGCATCCGGTGGGCGGAGCGGGACAGGTTGCGGTGATAGCCCGGACTCGCCCCGACCAGCCGGTCGTAACTGGCTGCGGCGGCGTCGAACTCCTTCGTCACATCGATCGTCACGAGAGGCAGCCTAGCTGTGGACAACCCGTGAGTGGCGATGCGAGCCAGGGCTCGCAACGCCACTCACGGGCGGCGCAGCAGCACAATGTGGGCGACGGCCCGCGTGGGTTGCAGCTGAACGAAGTTGGCCTGGCCCCAGTCGTAGGTCTCGCCGTTGACCTCGTCGTGGACGAGGAAGCGGTCGTGCGGGTCCATGCCCAGCGCCGGCAGGTCCAGCCAGACGGTCCCGCTCACGGTGTGGACCGGCTCCAGGGTGACCACGCAGATCACGGTGTCACCGGTGGCCGGGTCGGTCTTGGAGTACGCCAGTAGCGAGTCGTGATCCACCTGGTGAAACCGCAGGGTGCGCAGTTGCCGCAGGGCGGGGTGCGCCCGGCGGATCGCGTTGAGCTGGGTGATCCACGGTTCCAGGGATCGACCCCCCGCCAGCGCGGCGGCGAAGTCCCGGGGGCGCAGCTGGTACTTCTCGCTGTCCAGGTACTCCTCGCTGCTCGGCTCGGCTGGGGTGTTCTCGAAGAGCTCGAATCCGGCGTAGACCCCCCACGAAGGGGACAGCGTGGCGGCCAGCGCGGCCCGGATGGCGAACATGCCGGGCCCGCCCCGCTGCAGCGACTCATGCAGGATGTCCGGGGTGTTGACGAAGAAGTTCGGCCGCATCTCGTCCACCCGGGACGCCAGCTCCGTTCCGTACTCGGTGAGCTCCTGTTTGCCGGTGCGCCAGGTGAAGTAGGTGTAGGACTGGGTGAAGCCCAGCCGGGCCAGGCCGTAGAGCCGGGCCGGGGTGGTGAACGCCTCGGCCAGGAACAGCACATCCGGGTACCGGTCCTTGACCTGCCAGATCAGCCACTGCCAGAAGTCCGGCGGCTTGGTGTGCGGGTTGTCCACCCGGAAGATCCGCACCCCGCGCTCGATCCAGAACAGCAGCACCCGCAGCATCTCGGCGTAGGCGCCGCGGCGGTCGGCGTCGAAGTTGAGCGGGTAGATGTCCTGGTAGCGCTTGGGCGGGTTCTCCGCGTAGGCGATCGTCCCGTCCGGGCGGGTGGTGAACCACTCCGGGTGCTCCTTGACCCACGGGTGGTCCGGCGCGCACTGCAGCGCGAAGTCCAGCGCGATCTCCATGCCGAGCTCGCCGGCCCTGGCGACGAAGGCATCGAAGTCCTCAAGAGTGCCCAGCCGGGGATGCACCGCGTCGTGGCCGCCCTCGGCGGAACCGATCCCCCACGGTGTACCCACGTCGTCGGGTCCGGCGTGCATGGTGTTGTTGGGACCTTTGCGGTTCACCTCGCCGATGGGATGGATCGGCGGCAGGTACACCACGTCGAAGCCCATCCCGGCGATCCGGTCCAGCTCACGGATGGCGGTCGCGAAGGTGCCGTGCACCGGGTTGTCCTGGGCGTCCCAGCCGCCGGTGGATCGCGGGAAGAACTCATACCAGGAGCTGAACAGCGCCCGCGGACGGTCTACCCACACCTTGTGGGTCGTGCCCCGGGTGATCAGGTCCCGGAGTGGGTCGTCGGTCAAGACCTGGGTCACCGGCGCCGCGAGCGCCGGCCCGACCCGCTCGTCGAGTGCACGCCCGGTGTCGCGCAACGCGGCCGCCGCGGCGGTCAATGCCACTTTACTGCGCTGTTGGCCGGGCCGGCGAGCCGCGCGTTCCAGCAACCGGGCCCCGACGGTCAGGTCGTTGTCCAACTCGGGCGCGGCCTGGCCGGCGTCGATCTTCACCTTGATCGCGTGCCGCCAGGTCCCCCAGGGGTCGGCCCAGGCGTCCACCCGGAAGCTCCACCAGCCCACCTGGTCAGCCACCACGGTCGCGGTGAACTGGTCGGTGCCCGGTAGCCCGGGCTGCATCCGGACCTGACTGGCCGGCGCCTTGCCGGGACCGCTCCAGACCACCGTGGCGCCCACCGCGTCGTGCCCCTCGCGCCACACCGTGGCGTGGACTGGAACGTGCTCCCCGACCACCGCCTTGCCGGGATACCTCCCGCACGAGACCACGGGCGTCACATCGTCGATAGCGATCCGACCACTCACCGCGGCGCCCCTTCCCCGTCGGCTCTCCAGCCACTGCCCAGTCTGCCGGGAAAGGTCCTCCTGTGCGCGCCGGACGTGACCTTCGCGACGGTAAAGTCCGCCCATGAGAGCATTGCGCAGGTTCACCGTCCGCGCTCAGCTGCCGGGGGCGCTGGCGTCGCTGGAGACGCTGGCCACCAACCTGCGGTGGACCTGGCACCCGCCGACTCAGGATCTGTTCGCCTCGCTGGACGAGGGCACCTGGGCTGCGGTCAACGGGGACCCGGTGCGGCTGCTCGGGGAGATCCCCACCCAGCGGCTCACCGCGCTGGCCGCCGACGAGGCCGTGGTGGCCCGCACCCGAGAGCTCGCCCAGGATCTGCGCCGCTACCTGGATGAACCCCGGTGGTACCAGCAGCGCCCGGAGGCACTGCCTGCGGCGATCGGGTATTTCTCCATGGAGTTCGGCGTCTCGGAGGTGCTGCCGTTCTACTCCGGCGGCCTGGGCGTGCTGGCGGGTGACCATCTCAAGGCCGCCTCGGACCTGGGGGTGCCGCTGATCGGGGTCGGGCTGCTCTACCACTCAGGCTACTTCCGCCAGTCGCTGTCGCTGGATGGCTGGCAGCTGGAGCACTACCCGGCGCTGGACCCGCAGGGCCTGCCGCTACACCTGGTGACCGACGCCACCGGCGCGCCGCTGCTGGCGCACGTCGGCATGCCCGGCGGGCGGGTGCTGCGGGCGCGGATCTGGCGGGCCGACATCGGACGGGTGCCACTGCTGCTGCTGGACAGTGATATCGAGGACAATCCGGAGGACCTGCGTGGGGTCACCGACCGGCTCTACGGCGGCGACCAGAACCGCCGGATCGCCCAGGAGATCCTCGCCGGGATCGGCGGCGTCCGTGCCGTCCGGCTGTTCTGCCGGCTCACCGGTCATCCCGAACCTGAGGTGTTCCACACCAACGAGGGCCACGCCGGGTTCCTCGGTCTGGAACGGATCCGTGAGCTGACCAGCGGCGACGGGCTGAGCTTCGACGAGGCGCTGGTCGTGGTGCGGGCCGGCACCGTGTTCACCACGCACACTCCGGTGGCCGCCGGAATCGACCGCTTCCCGGTGGACCTGGTGCGCCACCACTTCGCTGAGCCTGCCGGGCTGCTGTCCGGCGTCGACGTCGACCGGGTGCTGGAGCTGGGTATGGAGGACAACCCCGGGATGTTCAACATGGCGCATATGGGCCTGCGACTGGCCCAGCGCGCCAACGGCGTCTCGCGGTTGAACGGCGCCGTGGCCCAGGCGATGTTCCGCGGGCTGTGGCCGCGGTTCGACGTCGAGGAGGTGCCGATCTGCTCGGTCACCAACGGGGTGCACGGCCCGACCTGGGCGGCGCGGGAGATCGCCGGCCTGCTCGGCGAGCCCGACGGCGGCGGCACGGTCGCGTCGGCGTCCGACCCCCAGTTGTGGGACCTGCGCGGTGTGCTGCGCGCCAAGCTGGTGGACGAGGTGCGTCGGCGGGTTCGGGCCGCCTGGCTGGAGCGCGGTGCCTCCGCGCCGGAGCTGGGCTGGACGTCGCAGGTCTTCGATCCTCAGGTGCTCACGATGGGTTTCGCCCGCCGGGTGCCCACCTACAAGCGGCTCACCCTGATGCTGCGTGACCCGCAGCGGCTCCGGGCGCTGCTGCTGGACCCCGAGCACCCGGTGCAGCTGATCATCGCCGGCAAGTCCCACCCCGCTGATGAAGGGGGCAAGGCGCTGATCCAGCAGGTCGTGCGGTTCGCCGACGCGCCGGATGTGCGGCACCGGATGGTGTTCCTGCCCGACTACGACATGTCGATGGCCCGCTACCTGTACTGGGGCTGCGATGTGTGGCTGAACAACCCGCTGCGGCCGTTGGAGGCGTGCGGCACCTCGGGGATGAAGTCCGCGCTCAACGGTGGGCTGAACCTGTCCATCCGGGACGGCTGGTGGGATGAGCTCTACGACGGCGAGAACGGCTGGGCGATCCCGACCGCGGACGGCATCGAGGACGCGGCGCGGCGCGACACCCTGGAGGCGCACGCGCTCTACGAGCTGATCGCCACGCAGGTCGCCCCCCGGTTCTACGACCGCGGCGCTGCCGGCGTGCCGCGGCGCTGGGTGTCCATGGTGCGCCACACTCTGGCCTCAGTGCGCCCCCAGGTCCAGGCCGCCCGGATGGTGCAGGAGTACGTGCAGCGCCTCTACGCGCCGGCCGCCGGCTCGGTCGCGGTGGTGCGCGCCGACTCCTTCGCCGGGGCGCGCGCGCTCGCGGAGTACCGGTCGTGGATTCATACCGCCTGGCCCCGGGTGCGGGTCGCGCAGGTGGACATCTCCGGGCTGCCCGTCACACCGGAGCTGGGCTCGGAGATGACCGTCCGCGCGGCGGTCGTGCTGGCCGGGCTGCAACCTGGCGATGTGGACGTCCAGGCCATCGTCGGTCGGGTCGACGACCGCGACGAGCTGCGGGATTCGCTCGTGGTGGCCATGCGGCCGGTCGGCACTGGTGACGGTCCCGATGGTGACGGTTCTGATGATGACGGCGAGGGAACCCGATTCGAGGCGGCCGTGCGGCTACCGCACGCCGGCCTGCTCGGCTACACCGTGCGCGTCCTGCCGAGGCACCCCTTGATGGCCACCCCGGCCGAGTTCGGCCTGGTGCACCTGGCTTGATCACCCTGGACGAGGCGGTGCGCGGCGGGCGCCGCAGCGCGGAGACCAAACCGGGGTTGATCCGGCAGAACAGTCCCAGCCGCGGCGGCTTATCCGGTCCGGCAGCACGTCGGGGATCGTGCGGTCCGGGTTGCGGCGAGGTCCACCAGCTTCACTCAGGTGAGCTTAGGGCTCGTCTCGTCCTCCCGTGGCGCCGCGCGACCGCACCGAGATGGTGCGACTCAGCCGGTGCCGGAGCTCGCGCGCAGCGCGATGATCCGGATCCCACGCCAGGCACTGTTGCAGGGCCTGGAACGACTCGCGGTATCTCCCCAGCCGGCTGAGTTCATTAGCGTGCAAATACGTCCGTTCGGCGAGGGAGCCCCGGACGCGGGTGTTACTCGGGTCATGGCCGTACGCGCACCGCAGCCAGCGGTCGGCGTCGCTGAAGCGAGCGACGTCGGGGTCCGCCATAGCGGCCGCACAGTGGATGTCGATCATCACCTCGAACACGTCGGGGCGGGTGGGTTCCTCCTGCCAAGCTCGGTGTGACGCCCCGATGGCCGCCTCATATTGTTTCTGCCGTAGGAGTGATCGGGCCAGCAGCAGCAGCCTGGGCAGTGCAGACGGCGCAGGCGCCGCGAGCTCTTCAAGCAACACCCGCGCCTGCTCAACCGTCTTGCGTAACAAGGTCGCGGCCTCGTCGGATCGACCTTGGTCGATGAGACGGCGCGCCTCCTCGACACCATGCGACGGGGTGTCTGCGGGCTCATCCGCCATCGTCACGACCCGTTCGCCCGACCCGGCAGCAATAACACCGCCCAGCCGCTCCGCCTGCCAGGCCGCACCTCGGGCGAGGTATTCCGGGGACCCGGGCACGAACTGATGGCCGAGCCCGGCGATCAGCGACGTGATCTGCCCCAGCTGCGCGCTTGCCCCGACCGACAAGACCGTCCCCACATCGGCCGGGGTCAATCCGGACTGTGCCAACAGCACTTGGGCACGATCAACAATCAGTTCCACATAGGGTTGCAGAAGCGTCTCGAATCGAGCGCGTTTGATGTCGACGGCCACCTGGGTCCCGGCATCGTCGCACACCACTCCATGACATATCTCTTGTGCTGACGCGCCCAGTTCTTCTTTGATCCGTTGCGCGTTGTCGCGCAGCCGTCTCCACCGTGCCTCGTCCCATTGTGACGGGTCGGGAGATCCGCTGCTCTTACGCAACACCCGGATCAGCCAGGTGAGCACCTCTTCGTCGAAGGTACTGCCACCGGGTGCAGCGGAACTCTCATGGCCGAGAGCCTGGTATTGCCCTCGTGCGGCACGGACCAGCCCCAGCTCCGTGCCGCTGTACCCCATGCTGCACACCAGGAAAACGCCGTCTTGGGTACCACGGGTGTGCGCGATGACCGCCGCGACCGAATCGTCGATCAGCCCGACGTCGGTGAAACCCGCCTCGCCTGCGGCATCTCGCAACGCTGCCCGCTGCCGCAGAGCGAAGCGCGCAGGCACACTGATCACCGTCCTGCCGATGCCCGCTGATGCAGTGGCTTCCACCAGCCGCCGGGCGGCGTCGAGCCCCCGTACGACGACCTCGAACGGGTCGACGAACTCGCCGTCACACCGCGCCAATCCCACCGAGCCAAGCCTGCTCTTGATGCTGGGGAACGACACCGGAAGCGGCCCCGACGGGGTCGGCTCGCACAACAACCACGGCCATTGCGCGTCGGCCAGCGCGACGAAACGGGCAGGCTTGCCCGGCACCGAGTACACGGCCCGCAAGCCGGTGCTGCCGAAGTCCAGACCCAAGTCGACCAGTGTCGACGGACGATCCCCGGTCACTCTTCGTCCCTCAGGTAGGAATCGTAATCCTCGGTGTCCATAATCGCCGCAGGGCGCCCCTGTCGCGCTTTGGCAACCATGACCTTGAGGAGTCGGGCCTGCTCCTCGACCTGGTCACGCCGGCCTTTGTGGAACGACTGCTGCAAGTGACTGATCGCCTCGTTGATCGCGCGGGACACCTCCGGTGCGGCACCGTTCGCGGTATGTTCCGCCACGTAGAGCTGGGTGGCCAGGCCGGAGTCGAACGTGTATCGGTACAGCACGTTGGCCATGCGTTGACACTCGGCGACGTCGGAGATGATCAGTGCATCCCCCGCCTGGTCGAGGTCGCGACGGATCTTCATCACCTGGGTCGGCTCCATATACTGCTCGTACCGCCGCAGGAACCGGCGCGTCGCCCACACCTCGTGTTCGAGATGACTCCGTTGGCTGCCTGCGTCCTCGTCGTCGTCCGGTGGGGGAGCGGGCGGGCGGGTCCGGCGAGTGTCGGCGCGGAGGGTGGTTTTCTCGATCAGGCTCACGGAGGGCACGCTGATCGTCACCTCGACGATGCGGTCGCCGTCGTAGTTGAAGGTGACGTCGACCCGGCTGTTCAAGGCGATCTCTTCTGGCAACTCGTACTCGACCACACCCTGTTCGGCGTTGTTGCTGGCTACCGGGTCGTCGCCCTGATAGACCGGTACCCGAATGCGCCGGCCGTCGGTTGCCTTGAAAGAACGAGTCATGGGCTGCGCCAACGGCAAGGGCGTATTCCTTTTAATTATCGGCACGAAAACGTCCCGCTGCGAGCCCCGCACCGCAGCGATCCCGAGCGCCATTCCGGTGACCCCGTAGAGGCGAGGGGCGTCACTGGACTTGCGTTCGTGCACCAGGCTCTGGTCACAGTTCACACAATTTGTCGCGGCATCATCGTTGATCTTCTTGCACGCCGGGCACTCCGTACCGTGCAGTGTGCCGGCAAGAATGCCCGCACCCAGCGCGACACACTGCATCGGATTGATGTTTCGTCGGACCTTGGCCTTCCCGAAGAAGGTCTCGACGGTCTCGTACACCTTGGGAGTCAAGGTTGCACCGCCGACCAGGAGAACGTCGGTAATGTCCGCATGAGTCAGTTCCTGAAGGCTGAGCGCCTGCTGAACCAGATCCATGGTTTTGTCGACCAGGGGACAGATCATCGCGTCGTACTCATCCCGGGTGATGGTCATCTCGACGTCGAAGTCTAGCCCTGTGCTCCCCGCTCGGGAGGGCGCCGTAATCTGAATGTCGGTCTCAGGCATTGTCGTGAGCTGCCGTTTGGCCGTCTCCGCCGCAGTCTTGGCGCGGAACAGGAATTCCTTGTCCTGGGATGGGTCGGCCCCGTGTTGCTCCTTGACCCAGTCGATGATGCGATTGACGATCGCGAGGTCGAAGTCATCGCCACCCAGCCAGCTGTCACCATCGTAGTGGAGGACCTGAAAATGGCCACGACCGTCGTCGTCCTTGACGATGTGCAGGATCGAGATGTCGAAGGTGCCGCCGCCGAGGTCGTAGACAAGCACCCGGTGGTGCTCGTCCTGGTTCACGTGAAGTCCGTACGCGACGGCTGCGGCCGTGGGTTCATCGATGATCTGCTTGACCACGAGACCGGCCCGTTTCCCTGCCTCCCGGGTGGCGGCCCGCTGTGTGTCGAGGAAGTGCGCAGGCACTGTGATGACGGCGTGAGTCACCTCCTCGTTCAGCGTCCGGGACGCGTCCTGCTTGAGCTTCGTGAGGATCAAGCTGGACAGCTCCGCCGGGGCGTAGCTGCGTCCGGCGATGATGACGTGCGCGCGGGGGTCTTCCCCAGTGCCCGGCACCACCTCGTAACTCAGCCTGCCGCGGGACTCGGCGACGGCCTGCTCGGCGAAGTCGCGCCCCATCAGCCGCTTGATTGATCGCACCACGTCTTTGGGTTGCTTTCTGGCCCAGTTGAGCGCGTTGATACCGACCAGGAGCTGATCCTCACTGCCCTCGCGCCGTCGTACTCCCACCACCGACGGCGTCAGGTTGTCTCCCTCGCTGTTGGCCAGGATCGTCGCCGCGGCACGCTCCGGATCGTAGTGAGTGACCACCGAATTGGTGGTTCCGAGATCGATACCGATGGCCGTCATCCCTGCTCCTGATCAGTACATACTTCGACGGTGTCCGGCTTGCCGGGATTCGCCCTGCCGCGGCTGGATGTCGGCGTGCCCTGTGTGTTCATCGATCAAACCGAATCAGCTGATCGAGCAGATCGGGCCAGACTATGAGATCGAACTCGACAGCGCACACCACATCCTGCGGAGGATCCAGCACGATCTCTTCCAGTTCGTCGGCCAACTCGCCGACCAGCGCGGGCGCGAGGGTGAGGGCCTCGGTCACCTCAGCGGGTTCCCCGGGATGGCATAGCTCGTGTTCGACCTCCTCACGCGCCGCGTCGATGTCGTCGGCGGGATCCACATCGTAGAGCAGGAGGTCGGCCAGCAGACGTCGCTGGATCGTTCGCAACTCGTCGCAGGCTCGCTGTGTCCGCGCGTTCATCAGCCCCTGTTGCAACAGGTCGAAGGCGACATCCCGCATGGCGGAATGGGACAGTTCGGGCGTCACTCCGACCGGCACCAGCACGTCGTACGGAAATGGGCCGTCCCACGTGGTGAACGGATCCTTGATCACTCGTCTCCACCCCCGTCGTCCTGCGAGCTGTCCAATTCCTGGTTGATCGCGCTCAGTAAAGCGCGTCTGAGCTGCTCGTCGGCCGGGTCCAACCGAGTGGCCCGGACAAGGTCACGCAGAGCGCCGGTGACGTCGCCATCCCGTAATTTCTGTTTGGCGGTGTCGAGGAATTCGGCGGCTCTGGCTTTCGAGTCGCCGAGGTCTGCGCCGAACTCCTCGATCAACTTGCCGAGGTCATCGATACTCAGATCCCTGAACAACAGCGACTGCAATTCCCCCTGGGCGTCCCTCAATGTGTCGAGGAGCCTGGGCGCGAGTGCACGGTTCAGTCCGTCGTCCAGGATTGTGATTGCCTTGCCTAACCGCTGCAGCTTACCGCGGTAGGTATCGGTTCCGAGCCGGTCCGCGGAACCGAATATCAAATTCCGAGCGAGGTAATCCCTGGTCCGCGCAGACCCGGGATTGAGTTCCATCGCACGGCGCAGGTCGCCTCCGGCCAGGTCCATGTCCGGCTGGAATCCAAAATCACGGCAACCGTAGCCGTGCCATACCCCGCGGCTGGTGAGCAGTACCGCCAGCTTCGCCATCAGTGGTTCGCGCCCGAGGCCGCCCAGCAGCGGCACCGCGCTCTCCACCAGTACGATCGCCTGATCCAGGCAGGTACCCTGCTCTGCTCCGTCTTCCTCGGCGAGGGCCTCGGCCCGGCCGAGGACCATTCGCAGAATCGCGTGCTTGGTGCGGACCGGCATGGCCGCGTTCCCGGAGATCTGAATGGCCAAGGCCCACTGCTCCACCGCTCGGTCCAGACCACCGTCGCCACCGGTCAGCGCGGCGCGAGCGATCGCCAGATGAGCGCGAACCGCGAGATCGACTCCGTCCTGGAGCAGCCGCGTGCGACGATGGGGCAGGTAGGTGTACGCTGGATTGTTACGCAGGAAGTCCTGGCAGTGCTCGCAGGCCGGGGAGTGCCCGTCCCCATCGCCGGTCGCGCCGGAGCAATCAGGGGGGAGATCGATCAATGCCCGTTTGTGCAGGGCGGCCGGGATCCCCCGCAAGGCCTGTTCGAACCGGTGGCGCTGGCTGAAAGCGAACGCCTGCGCCAATTCGGAGAAAGCGCAGCGCAGCCGGCGCAGTGCGGGCTCGCCGGGATCGGCTCCGTCCCGCGCCGATGCCTCGAGGCGCGCGACCAGCTCACCGAGCGCCGCTTCGAGCTCCACCACACGCAGGTAGGTGGGTCCGCAGACCAGCGTCGTGTCGGTGTCACCGGGCAGCGGCAGACCACCGGCCTCCTTCAGCGCCTGCGCTCCCTCCAGCTCCCGCTCGAGAAGGTGGATCAGTTCCTGATAGGCCTCGGCGTGTTCCGGACGTCCCCACCCGCTGTGGCGCTCCGCGTAACCGGACAACCGGTCGAACAGGCTCGAGCCGAGCTCCCAACGCAACCTGTCGGTGTCCGCGGCGCTCACCGTGTGGTGGAAACACGCCGCACGCCCCTGCCTCCAGCGTGTCCAGTGATCATCCTCGGTGAGCAGGGCAGCCCAGCAGGCCAGCGCACGTTCCCAGGCCAGCCCGGCCAGTTCCCAGGCCCCACTCTCCTCCAGTTCCTGTGCGCACCAGAGGTGGGCTACGGCCAGGCAGTGCACCACCGCCATGTCACCGGGAGCCGACCGGAGCCGCTGCTCCCACTCGGCTATCGCCTCCTCTCTGCCCCTGGCCAGCAGGATGAGCAAGGGAGCGTCGTCGGGTAGGCACCGGCACAGCTCGTCGAGCAGCTCCTGGATGTCCCCCGACACCATGCGAGCCAGCTGCTCCTGGAGCCCTCGGAAGTCACGGAACTGGTAGAGCAGCACGTCGAGCTGCATCCGCTTGCCGGGCAACCGAAGCTGATTCCAGGCCACCCGTTCCTGGACGCTCATCCGGCCGCGCTTCATGAGCGCGTAGGGGGCATTCATGACCACGTCGGTCGGCGACCCCGGGGTGACACCGGCGTCCCGCAAGGCCAGGTAGGGGAACGTGGGGTCGCGCAGCGCGCAGGGATCGGCGACAAGGCCGGCGCTGGTCAAGCCGTCCGCCCAGGGCAGCGCCTCGCGCAGCCGCGTCAACCGCCGTCCGCGGTCATCGGCCTCGGCGAGATCGCTGTGCTGGTAGGCCTCGATCGCCGCGCTCCACTGCCCCGACGACTCCAGAGCGCGTCCACTGGCATAGGCCTCACGGCCGAGGGCATCGAGGTACGTGGCGCACCGCTGATAGGCCTGCGCCGCGTCCTGCCAGGCTTCGTCACGCTCAGCCAGCCGACCCCGGGCGTAATGCCCCAACAGGTGCGCGTCGAGGTAACCGCCCAATGCCTCAGCCTCAAGCGCCACGCCCTCCCAGGCTCCGGTCGATTCGGCCAGCTTGGCCCGCGCGTGACCGACCCGCATCGAGACGTCGTCGAAGCCGGACGGCAAGGCCGCATAGGCCTCGACGGCCCGCTGCCAACCCACCGTGTCGGATGCCACCTGGTCGATCAACCGAGCGTGGACGTAGACTCGCCGCAAGACCACGTCCTGGTGCTCGGCGGGCAGGTCCGCGTAGGCGTTCCGTGCCTCGGTCCAGTCCTGGCGACCCTCGCCTGCGCGCCCCAGGGCATAGCGGTGCAAGCGGCGCAGTTCCTCGTCCGTGCCGGCGACGGGCGCGTATTCCTCGACAGCGAGAGACCAGTCTCCCGCGAGCTCCGCCTGCCTGCCGTGGGCCTTCCTGCGCAGCAGGCCCACCGCACCGTCACGATCATCGTCGTCGATCCCGTCGAGATGAGCGAGAACCGAGCTCCACTCCCTCTTCCGCTCGGCGATCCAGGCCCGTGCGAAGCGGCGTCTGTTGCCCACGTCGCCGTGCTCGTATCCGTCCGGCAACCGGCCGAAGCCCTCGATGACACCGACGAAGTCGGCGCCCTGATCGGCGAGTCTGCCCGTCACGTACAACAGGCGGTGGGCGACGTCGAACACGTGCGGCGGCAGGTCCGCGAAATGGGTCCGGGCCTGTTCCCACTGCTGCTTCCGCTCGCATGCCCGGCCTCGGGCGTACTCCGCTCGCATCGCCGCGTCGGCGTGCCCGGTGTCGGTGTACCGCTCGACGGCCTGCGGCCACTCACCGGCCAGCTCCGCCATGCGTCCCTCGGCGTAGCGGCAGCGCATCCGGGCATCACCCGGCTCGGCGGGTAGGGCGTTGTAGAGCTGTGCGGCCAGGTCCCAGGCAGCTGCTTCCTCAGCCGCGATCGCCTGCTCATACACCCGCTCCCGGGCTTGTTCCAACCAGGGCGCCACCTCCCAGCCACGGGAATCCAGGTCCTGGAATGCCGTGAGCGCACCAAGCCACTCACCGCTGATGACGGCCAGCCGCCCTTGGACGTATCGCAGCCGATCGGCGCTGTCCCGGAAATCGGTCCCACGCTGGTAGGCCTCCGCCGCCTCGGACCACTTCGCGTCGTCCTCGGCCGACCGTCCAGTCGCGTAGCCGAGCCAGCCGTCGCTGTCCAGACCGAGCGCAGCGGCCTGAGCGAAGGCGCGGCACGCCTGCGGCCACTCGCCGGCCTCGGCCGCAACGTGTCCCTCGGCGTAGGCGAGCCGCACGGCCGTGTCGTCGACACCGGCGCAACGGCTGTACGCCTCCACGACGACCGGCCATTTCTCCTCGACCTCCGCCGCCCGGCCCCGGGCGTAGTCGGCCAGCCGGCCGGCATCCCGATAACCGGCCGGACGGCGACCCAGGATCTGCTCATACCGGCCGGCCGCCTCGACCCAGTTCCCGGACCGCAGATCATCGTGCGCCGCGGCGTAGATCTGGGCGAGTTCGAACTCCTCCAACTCGCCGTCCAGGCAATCGGCCAGGCCAGGGGGTAACTGCTTGCGAAGCTTGGCAACGAGAGCGCCCGCGCCGCCCGGGTCACCTCCGTCCGCCATCATGGCACACAGCTGCTCGATCTGCGGCCATGCCAGCTCGACCTGGGCTTCTTCGACCAGCCACAGTTGTTCGGGCGAAGCATTCTTGGTCTGCGCGACCCGTTCCACCCGCTGCCAGTCACCACGCTGCCGGTCACCACGCTGCCGGTCACCCCTGGCACGCAGGTACCGGGCCGCTGCGACAACGGTGTCCGGGTTGACGTTGCCAGTGGATTTGTCGTAGCGCTCCAGGGCGTCGGCACCGTCCCGGAGAGGGTCAGGCTGCTCATCGTCATCGTCGCGCACCTCACGCGCCTTGAACAACCAGCCGTGGCTGAAGGCATCGTGGAGGAACAGCGTAGGTGTGGTCCACTCGATCGCGGTATGGCCGGGGATCTCCGATACGCAGTGGCGGGCCGTGATCACGGCCTCGTCGATGGTCTTGTTCGACGAGATGCACTTCAGCAGCGCCGGGCTGAACAGGGCAGCTGCCACGTCGGTGACCTGGTCCTGCATCGCCACCACGGCGGGGATACCGCGTCCGATCAGCGCCTGCGCCAGGCCGGAGAACGGTTCGGACCGGGTGCTGCGCGCCCCGGAGCAGAGATTGAGCACGACCAGGCGCAGCTGCTGGGCCCGCATCAGCAAGCCGCTGAGCAGATGTCCTGGGATCCGGTCGGCCGAGGAGTCCTCGGTCTCCAGGTAGACGACGCCTTCTCCCCTGACGTCGTCATAGTCGCCGTGGGCGATCAGCAGCACCACCGCCGGTCGGTCGGCATGATCGCCGAGCCATTCCTCGATACGCCTGCGTGTTGCCCGTTCTACTACGGTTATCCGGGAGGCCACTTCCGGAAGCTCACTCTGCAACTTCGCCAGCTCCGCGCTGGGATCGAGCTTGCGCAGACCGAGGTCGGTCGGTGAGGCCACCGCCACCAGCAGGTGAATGAAGTCCGGCTCGTCGGCCGCATCGGGGAAGCGGGCTCGTGGTGAGTAACCAATGAGGGAACGAACCAGCGAGAGGTCGTGGTTGAGCGCCAAGGTTTGCTGCGGATCCGTGGCGGGCGAGGTGAGCGCTTCGACCGGAAGATCGCGCAGCTCCGATGGGAGATCGAAGCGCAGCCGCAGACCCCTCTGCGGTCGTTGGCTCTGCGCTCGGCGAAGACTCTCCGTCACGCAGTCGGCAAGAGGCTGGGGCAGCAGCAAGTTGAAAAGATCCCTGCCGAGTTCCCTGAGCTTCGTCGCGACGTGGGTCGCGCCGGTGGGAAGCTGGCCTAATTCAGTCTCGATCAGCTGGTTGAGCCTGTCCCGGTAGTCCGCGAGTTCACCGTCGACCACGATCACGTCGGCGCCCGAAGTGGGGCCATTGGCCACGATCAGGTACCGGCCGGGGCCCGTCCGGCGAACCCGGATGCGCAACTCCTCGTACTCCAGCACCGCTCATCACCTCCCGCCGAGGGCAGCGAGTTGAGCGGACGCCTTGCCCCGCTGTTCCGACAGCTCGTCGTGGCCCGGAGTCAGGATAAGTCCCGTAGCGCAGTGCGCGATCGCCTCCCGCAGCAGCATGGTAGCCGCAGTTCGATCGCCCCGGCCCGACCATTGTCGCGCGAGGCCTCGCAGCACCCTGGCGAGGGTGACTCGCGCCCGTAACGAGTGCCGATTCAGGTTCACCGCCCGACGCAGGTCATCAGCCGACTCAGCGAGCCGGTTGGGGTCCGCGTTCGCGGTGGTGATCCCGCGGTCGGTGAGCAGCCTGGCGAGCTGTCCGTCGACTCGGCTCCACGCGGACGCGTCGGTGACCTCGCGGGCGAGGACGAGCACGGCGATCGCTCCGTCGACGTCGCGGCGCCGGTTCAGCGTCTCGGCCCGGCCGAGTGCCACGTCGACGACCCTGCGTTGTACCTCGTGCCGCTCGTCAAGCTCGGCTCCCCGGCTGATCGCCTCCTGCCAGTGCACCGACGCTCGCGCGAGATTCGTGTCACCGACGGTGATCTCGTCCTGGCCGAGACGCAGCAGGGCCTCGACGGCCAGCGCCGAGGCGTCCCGGGTAAGCTGGTGGCGATTGTCGTCCAGCGCGGCATAGGCCGGGTTATCAGCGTCGAACCACACGCAGTCCGACACGCACACCGCCGGACCGGGCGAAGCGGTCCCCCCGGTCTCGCAATCGGCGGTGCCTGCCGCTGCGCAGTGCGGACAGCGCAGGTCCGCCAACGCCGCCAGGGCATGCTTCGGGCGGCCCTCGCGCAGGTGACAATGCGCGATGCCGAGTCGGGAGAAGCACCGCAGCACGTCATCGTCGGCCGTCCGCTTCGCGAAGGCGCCGAACGCGGTGTGCAGGCCGAGTTGCGCAATGCGCAGCGGTCCACACACCAGCGGGCGGGCGGCGGTTCCCGGAACCGGGAATCCGCCCAGCTGGTCGAGGACCCGAGCAGCGTCAACCTCGCGCTGGAACAACAACCCGTACTCCGACGAGTGCCCGGTGTCGGAGCTGAGTCTTTCCCGGAGGAGGTTGCGGAGGCCATCTCGCGACCGCTCGACATCCGATGCCGCCACCGGCGTCCGGTAACGCCGCTGCGCTCCGCGTCGCCAGCGCTCCCAGAACGTCGTGTCGTGCAGAATCGCCACCCACACCGCGATGCAGTCCCGCCAGGATGCACCGGTCGTGGCGGGCACTTCGTCGGCGCTCACGCCGTGCAGCAGAACCACCGCGAGCGCATGGGTGATCCGGTGATCCGCCGGCTCCGTCCGGGACTCCTCGGCCAGGATCTGAATCGCCGCGCCGCGCCGGCCACCCAGCACACACACCACGGCGTCCAGCAGCGCGAAACCCGACCGCTCGCCGATCAGTTCCCGGCTGGTGGCCAGCAGCGCGGCGCCAGACTTCCAGCGCTGCACCTGCGCCTGCGCCAGAGCGGTCTTCCGTAGCACCAACCCCAGCTCCCGGCGCGCACGCCGGCCACCACCGTCGGTCTGGCGCAGCAGTTCCAGCGCGGCGTCCGGACACCCAGCACGAGCCTGCCTCGCCGCGTGCCACAGCCCCGAGTGTGCGCTCGTCTGTTCGGGGGCCCGGCCGGACCGATAAACACATTCCGGCAACACCGCATCGCGCCAGTGGTCGTCGCCGGTCATCGACTCCAGCAGCTCGGCGGCGCGCTGCCACCGTCCCCGCCGCACCTGCAGCGCCGCCAAGCTTCGCGCTGCCCGGCGGGCGACTGGATCGGTGGCTGCGCCCGACAACGTGACGAGATCACGTTCGGCCTGGTCCAGGTCACCCAGCTGGATCGCGCAGATGGCCAGTGCGTGACGGCTGCGGGTGTCACCGGGCCGGGATTGGCTCAGCCTCGCCCACTCCTGCGCTGACGAGTGGTGGGCACCGGCGAGGAACTCCAGCAGTGCCGAGTAGTGGCGCACTCGTCGGTCGTCATCACGACGAGCCCGGGCTGCCATCAGGTGACGTCGCGCCGACCGCAGACCCCCCTGCTCGGCGCGGTCCGCCGCCGCAGCTGCGGCATGGAGGTGCAACTCTAGGAAGACAGCGTCCAAGGAGCCTGGTGGCTCCCAAGACTCGTGCCGTTGTAGGCAGGCGATGGCCGAGTCGAACTCCCGCCGCGCCACCAGCTCACCAGCCCATGCGTAGTGTGCTTGCGCCACTAGACGCCGCAACTGCGCCCGCTGTGGATACCGGCGGCTCAGTTCCGTGCAGGATCGGACGCTGTCCTCGAAGCGACCCAGGCGCAGCGCTAGCAGGCCGTGGCGCAGCAGCACCCCGTCCTGAGCGTCGGCACCGACGCACGCTCGCTGGTACTCGGCTAACGCGGCCGGCTCGTCGCCCTGTTGCTCCCACGCGAAGGCCCGCAGGGCGGCCACGACCGGCGCCCAGCTCGGCGACTGGACCCGGCCCAGCGACGTCAACGCTTGGCTCCACTGGCCGGCACGCACCTGCAACGACGCCATGACCAACCAGGCATTCTCATCCAGCACGCCGTGCCGAGCGGCCGAGACGAGATCGGTCAGCGCCGTATCGTCCGCGTGCTGCCGCAACCGAGCGTATGCTCGTTGCACAAGCGCCTGCACCGATCTTCGATCACGCTGGAGTGCTTCGGTGAAATTCCACTCGGCACCGGGATAGTCGGCCCGATGTGCCGCAGCGCATCCCGCCCAGTAGAACCCCTGCCACGAATCCGGCTGCGCACGCAGTGCGGCGGTGAACTCCATGGCTGCTCGGACCGGATCGCCGCGACCGAGGCAGACCCGGCCCAGCCCGATGCGAGCGGCGGCAATCACCACAGCCGAGGGGGGATCCTGCATCGCCCCCGCACTGAGATGGCTCAGCGCGGCAGCGAAGCTGCGCTCAGCTGCCGCGTAGTCTCCCCGGGCGAGGTCTTCCTCACCCCGTTTCCGGGCCCGTCGGGCCGCCACGATCGCGATGTGGGCGCACATATCCAGAGGAAGCCTCGTCGAGTTCGGAACGCCAACGCTGAGCAGCTCGGTCATAATGCAGGGGTCCGGTGCGATACCGCCCCAGGTCGAGCCCCAGCAGTTGCTGATATGCCTGCCCTGGCAGATCCGGCTCCAGCACGATCCGTACTCCACTGCGGGAGTCCTGGAGCACCAGCGGAACCTGGTTCGGGACCGGTCTGGAAGGCAACGGCAGGTGCCCCACCAGACTTTTGAGAGCGGCGTAGAAGTCCTTGACGGCCTCAGTACCCAAGCCGGTGAGGAACGCTTGCAACGGCAGCGCGGCCAGGACGAGCCACTCCAGATCGGCGGGACCACGGTGGTTCAGCACTCTGCGGGCACGGGTAGCGACGCCGAATCGGGAAAAAGCCCGGGCTACATCCTGCGCCTGCTGTTCGGTGATGTTGCTACTGAGCAGTAGCTCCGCGCTGAGCGGCGCGCCGACCATCAGCAACCTTCCTCCCTGACCGGATGGCGTTCGCAGAAGATGATCTGATGTTGATCAGCGGCGAGGGCTCACGTAGTCTAGCCGCCCCGACCGATAACCCGCAGGAGCACCAGCGATGTCGTCGCGGTTCACCGGATCGGGGGTGGGCATGACGTATCCACCGGGTGCTGCTCGTACTCGTATCAGCATGAGCCATGGCGCAGCCGCGAGAGGTCGCGCCCGCGATCGACGGGCCACCACCAACCAGCTCAATCGGTCCTACGCAGGTACAGCTGGTGGACGTGGGGTGGAGGCACTATGAGTGCGGCACGGCCGGGGACGGCCGATACTCCCCGGCGGTTCCTGGCTCGCGAGCCCGATCTGTACCGGGACAACATCTTCAGGATCACCGGCCTGCCGGTCGACGCGACCCCGCAGATGATCAGGCGCCAGCGGGAGAAGTTTCGGGTGGCCTTCGAGGTGGGCGCCTCCCCGCCAGCGGCGACGGGCCCGTTCGCCCTCGATCCCCCACCCGAGGAGACCGCGGTGAACGCAGCCTTCGAGGGCTTCCGCGATCCGGAGCGACGGCTGGTCGACGAATTGTTCTGGTTCTGGCGGACCGGGGCGTCACCGGATGGGTCCTCGGCGAACTCAGCGGACGTGGCCGCCGACCACGACTGCGCGGTGGCGGCGCACTGCGCGGCGCTGGATCTGGAGCACCTCGGCCGGCAGCGCCCGCTCACCCAGGAGGAACGCAGACGCAGGGACACCAGCTGGGCTGAGGCCACCCGGCGCTGGGCCGCGCTGGACGAGATGCCCCAGATCTGGGGGCGGTTGCGGGACCGGGTCGCCGAGATCGACGATCCGCGGCTGACTGTCAACACCGTTGACGACATTCGCGACAACCTGCCTATCCGGCTGGTCACCATCCACGCCGAGCTCGCACTCCTACTCGGTCAGCGCGACGTTGGGGACGCCGAACGCCAGCGGAAGCTGATCGACCAGCTCGTGGCTGCGGCGCGACCGGACACCGCTCGGGTCGATGCCGCGCTGCGTGCCGTGGTGGCCCCGGTGCTACGCCGGATCGAGACCACCTGCGAGGCGGCCCGCTCGGCGTCGGGGAGGGATCCCGCTGACGGCTGCGCGACCGGCGCGCGCGCGCTCGAGCAGCTCCGGCCGGCGGTGCGGACGGTCAGCGCGGTCCTGACCCCCACCCACCCGACGGCTCGGGCGGCCCGCGACCAGCTGGCAGACACCCTCAACCTGTGCGCCGTCCGCCAGGCGAACGCGACCAAGATCACCGACAATGGGGCCCAGATCGGATTCACGGCGGTCCTCGACCTTCTGAAGGAGGCGGAGAAGTTCGCCTGCTTAGCCGCGACGACAAAGCTGATCAGCGAGAACACCGGAGACATCAGGCAGCTCCACGCCCAGGCGCTCCAGCACGGTCAGGGTGCCGCGCCGAGGAGTACGTCTCCCACGACCGGGCCCGCACCCGGCCCGCGCACCGGAAGCGAGATCTTCGCGGAACTGCGGAGGAGCAAGCGAGGCCCCTGGTCCTACATCGATCGACTCTGCCAGGAGGGATACCCCAATCTCGCCCACGACGCGCTGGCGCTGTGGGGATACTTCCTGGCGAGGGACCCGGTGGTCACCAAGCAGATCAACACGCTGCTGGCGAAGCCGGCGCCGTTCGTGGCCAGAATGAAGCGGCCCCCGAAGCGGGCGATGGTGTTGGGCTGCGGCGTCGGCATCCGGTCCTACAGAGGCGAAGGGACGGTGGGCGGGGGGAATGTCATGGCGATTCAGTACCTCGTCTTGTTCTTCATCCCACTGATCCCGATCGCGGCATACCTGGTCAGCGGCGACCCCCCGCGTACCTTTGACTTCGTCGGTAAGGTTCCCCTCGGCATGGGCCCGCGGTACTGGCGGAAGTTGCTGACCGCAGTAAGTGTGATCACGCTCGCAGTACTTATGTTCGGCGGGGGAGGGGTTGCTCTCTTCTGGGTCATGGTGCTACGGATCGGGATTCAGGTGTGCAAGACGACGGCGCTGCGACTCAACATTCGTCGGTCGATGGCTCGGTGAAGGGGACACCCGGTGGATGAACGAGCGAGGTCCGGTGGCCGGCTGCTCGTGGCGTGGCAAGGGCTGCGGCAACGGCGCTTCCCACCGGAGTTCCGGATCGCCCCCGCGGCGTGGCCGGCCGATCTGCTGGCCGCTCTGCAGCGGATCGAGCACGTACGACCGATCGTCGAGAAGTCGGTTGACGAGCCCCCTATCGAGCGGCCATGGGACGAGCAGGCTCTGGCCGGCACGGTGACCAGTCTGTGGCGAGCACGCCGCAAGGCCGAGTCCATGGATGGCGCAGACCCGATGCGGCAGGTAAAGCGGCACGTACAGACCGCCTGGGACTCGCTGGAACGCCTCGGCGTCAAGGTACTCGATCACGACGGTGAACCGTTCGACTCCGGGCTGTCACTGGAGGCGCTGGCCATACAACCGCACCCGGGTGTCAGCCGCGAAACGATCATCGAGACGGTGAGACCGACGATCTACCTTAACGACCGGTTCATTCAGATGGGCCAGGTCATCGTGGGCGCACCCGAAGGGGACAAGGATTCATGAGCCGCCAGACCATCGACTTCGGCATCGATCTCGGCACCACGAACAGCGCGATCGCCATGCTCACCGACGCAGGCCCGGAGGTGATCAAGGAAGCCGTCGAGCGTCTCGAGACCATCCCCTCGGCGGTGTGGATCACCAAGTCGGGCGGGGTCAGGGTCGGTCGCCGCGCCAAGGAACGCATCGAGTCCGATCCGGACAACGCCTGCGGCGAGTTCAAACTCCAGATGGGAATCGAAGGATCATTCCAGAAGTTTCAGGACAGCGGACGGTCGATGACACCGGAGGAGCTCTCCGCCGAGGTACTGAAATCATTACGCGGAAACGTCACAGCACGGCTGCGGGAGGAGATCGACGCTGCGGTGATCACGATACCGGCGGCATTCGAACTGCACCAGAACGAGGCTACCCGCCGAGCCGCCGAGCAGGCCGGGCTGACCGTATCGCTGTTGCTGCAAGAACCCACGGCAGCCGCATTCGCCTACAATTACGAGCGCCCAGCCGAGAAGGCATTCTGGCTGGTGTACGACTTCGGCGGTGGGACGTTCGACGCCGCGGTCATCAGCGTGCGGGACGGCGAGTCCAGCATCGTCAACCACAGCGGTGACAACTACCTCGGCGGCAAGCGCATCGACTGGGACATCGTAGACGAGCTACTGATTCCGGCGATCGCGCGGGAGTATCACGTGCCGGACGCGCCTCGAAAGAACCTCAGATGGCGAGGCAATATCGCCAAACTCAAGGCCGCCGCCGAGCAGGCGAAGATCGAGCTGTCCCAGCGCCAGTCGACCAAGGTCATCGTTGATCTCAAAGACGAGAACGGCGCCGAGCGGGAGTTCGAGTACGAGCTCACCCGGTCCGCTCTGGAACGGATCGCCGAGCCGTACCACCTGCGGTCGGTCGAGCTGTCCCGCCGAGCGCTGGCCGATGCGCGGCTCGGCCCAGGGGACATCGAGAAGGTGCTGCTCGTCGGGGGCACCACCCTGGCGCCGGCCGTGCGGGAACTCCTGCTCGACCCCACCGAGGGACTGGGCATCGCGCTCGATCAGAGCCAGGACCCGGTCACCGTGGTGGCTCGCGGTGCAGCGATCTTCGCCGGGACCCAGCGACGCCCGGTGTCCCGGGCCCCCCTGCAGCCCGGCGAGTTCGCCCTCGACCTGACGTTCCAGCCGATCGGCGACGACCCCGTCCCGCTGGTAGGCGGGCGGATGCGTGGTGCGACCACGCGGGACTGGTCCGGTTTCACCATCGCGTTCAGCAACGCCGTCAGCCGGCCGCCTTGGCGCAGCGCACAGATCCCCCTCACCAAGGACGGCGCGTTCACCGCCGAGCTCTGGGTCCAGCAGAACACCTCGAACACCTTCAGCATCGAGCTCCGGGACTCGATGGGGACGCAGCACCGGACTAGGCCGGACACGCTCAGCTACCGGCATCGCGACGGGGGGGTGCCCCCGGATCGTACGGTGCTGCCACATTCGGTCGGCGTAGGGCTGGCGAACAACGACATGCTCGTCTTCGTCCCCAAGGGTGCCGACCTGAAGGCCGGTAAAACCGCGGTGCTGCGGTCCACGATCGATGTCGGCAAGGCGGACGGCACCGGGGTGATCCGGATCCCGGTGCTGCAGGGCGAGCACTCCCGGGCCGATCGCAACCGCAACGTCGGTCTGCTGACCATCACGCCGCACCAGGTCAAGCGCGATGTCCCGGTCGGCAGCGAGGTCCACGTGGCGATCGAGATCGACACCTCGCAATTGGTGACGGCCAGCGCATACGTCCCCTTCCTCGACGAGGACTGGGACATCAAGCTGAACCTCAGCAAGGAGCTGGCCACGGTGGACCAGCTGCGGCGGGACGCCGCCGCTACCCGCACCCGGCTGGCTGAGCTGCGGCGCAAGGCCGACGCGGTGGTCCCCTCCACGGCCCGCAACCGGCTTGCCGAGATCAATGCGGACCGGGCCATGGAGGAGATCGACAAGCTGGTGACCCGGGCGCAGGTCGACGCCGACGCGGTAGGAAGCTGCGAGGCCAGGCTGCTGGACCTCGCCGCGGCTCTGGACGGAGTCGAGGACGCCCTGCAGGTCCCGGAGTTGTTGGAGGAGATCGAGGCCCAGCGGAAGTCCGTGACCAGGCTCATTGCCTCCCACGGCGACCAGAGCGACCGGCAGGCGCTTCAGGAGTGCGAACGGGAGATCGATCGGGCTCGGCGGGACAGCGACGTGCCCGCGTTGCGCAGGCAGAGCGGAGCGCTGGAGACGATTAAGGTCGGGCTGCTGCACAAGGTCGGTGAGTTGCCTGCGGCGGTGTTCCGCGGGTTCCAGTTCAACCGCGGCACCACCAACTGGCCCCCGCAAGCCGGGCGACTGTTCGCGGACGGGGAGCGTGCCTTGGCTCAGGGGGACCGTGCCGCGCTGACCTCGGTCAACCAGCAACTGACGCGGCTGATGCCCTCGCAGGGCGATGACGGGACGAGAGGGACGTTGGAGAAGTGACGGATCACAATACGCTCCCGGCGGAACTCGACAACCTCACCCAGGAGCTGACTCTGGCGCGGGCGACCGATCTCGCCCGCGCCGGGCACTACGTGCAGGCCGAGCGGTTGCTGACCACCCCCGCGGGCGTACCAGTGCCCGCCCAGCTGGACCTGCTGGCCCGGATCTACGCTCAGCAAGGCAAGCTGGCCGAGGCGGACACCTGCTGGGCCCAGGCCGCCGAGGCCAGCCATGACAGTGGCGCTTACCAGAGCGAACGACAGCGACTCGCCACCCTGAAACGGCGGCGGTTCGGCGACTCCCGTGGGCTGCGGCGAGTCGGATTCGGGGTGCTCGCCGCAGCGGTCCTGGCTGCTGTCGCGCTGCCCTGGCTGCCTGGCGGGCCGGGCGCAAGGTCCCCGGACGACGTGCCGCCCGGACAGGTGCAGCAGAACGCTCAGCGGCTCAGCGACATCGACCGCCGGATCCAGGATTCCCAACACCTGGTGTCCTCGATCGCAACGGAGTCGTCCTCGCCCACGACAAGGGTCCGAGCGGGGCAGGGATCGGTCGCCCTGAGCTTCACCATCCCCCTGTTCCGGGGTGGGGCCGTTGCACTGACCCCGGAGGGCGAGGCCGCGCTGAGCGATCTCGGCCGACGACTGGCCTCGCACGCCGGGAAGATCTCGGTCAGCGTCGTCGGTCACACCGAGGACGCCGCGGTGGACCCCGGCGGGCGGTATCAGGACGACGCCGACCTCGCGCTGGGCCGGGCGCTGGCCGCGGCGCAACGGCTGTCGGCCGCAATCGGCATACCGCTTCAGGGGATTGCGATGTCGAGTGCCGGGCGCGACGACCCGCCCTTTCCGAACGACACCAGCGACGATCGCGCTCGGAACCGCACGGTGACCCTCACCATCGCGCCGTCGCCCCTGTAGCAGACCGAGCTAGCCGCGGCGTCGGGCTCTGGACCGGATACGGGCACCATATTCGGTCGCCCACCGCGCCACGACGGTGAGTGCGCGCCGCAGTTCTCCGTCCGGGTCGATCGCGCCGTAGAGGCGCTCCGCCAGCTCGTGGCGGGACGGCGCCGCAGCGGCGATCTGCTGCCGGCTGGGCGCGAGGTCGACCATCCGTTGCCACGGCGGCAACGGCTGGGAACCCTCCTCGAGGGCCCGCTGGATGTCCGGGCGCTGCGGCGCGAGCTCCAGTGCTCGCCGCCACAACTGCTGGGAACGATCCCGGCGGCCCTGCCTACGCGCGATCTTGGCGAGCAGCACGACGGCGTCGGCATCGTCGGGTCGCAGCGCCAGCGTGACGGTGCCCTGCTCGGCCGCTCGGTGCCAGTCCCCCGCGCGCGCGGCGCGCAGCGCCTCGTTGAAGTGGTGGTTGGCCAGATCGACCACCTGGACGAGCGGACGCAGATCACCTCCGCAACCGGGGCACCAGGGCGACATGGACGCCAGTGACCGGCGGCAGCAAGGACAGGCGAAGGCATGAGTCACAGGGACCGCTCGACATCGACCTGCTCCGGACGGTCCACGAACGCCGCGACATCGCCGTGCCACTGGATCAGCGCAGTCGCGGCTATCGTCTGTAGCCGCCGTAGCGCGCCGGGGTCGCGCACATCGACGCCGCCGACGTCACGCTCGAGCCGGCCGGCCCGTCGCAGCAGTTCCTCCGCCTCGTTCCGGTGCCGCTCCCCGGTCTCCACGAGGTGATCACGCACCTGCTGAGCCCCGCGGTCGAGCTGGCTTTCCAAGGACCGTTGCAGCTCCTCAGCGCTGGGGGACCGCGCTTCGCGGTCGGGGACGAGGATGTTGACGACCGCATTGATGCGTTCGGCGACCGCGTTGACCGCCCGTCCCCAGTCCAGCTGATTCTGTGCGTCGTAGGCGGCCAGACCGACAGTCCGCAGGCCAGGAATGCTCTCGCGGAACTCCTGCGCCCGTCTGGATTCCACGCGCTCCAGTTCGTCACACAGCTCGTCGAGTTGAGCCAGTCGCCCGTTGAACTCCGACATCGGGGGCTGTAGAATGGTCCTGCGCTCGATGGGCAGCGTGCTCACCGCTGTCTCCGCCTCGGTCAGTTTGTGGTTCGCCTTGACCAGGTCCCGGCGTTCGTTCAGCAGATCGTCGACTTCTCCGAGCAGCGCATCGATGACCGGGCCGTGTTCGATTCGCGTTTGTGGGGAGGCTAGCGTGCGTCTCTCCTGCCAGCCGGTGAGCACCTCGTGATACCGCTTCCGCAGATCATCCCAGGACGCGACGAGAGGAACGCTCATCCTCATGGTGACGGTGGCCACTTTGCTGACGCTGGGCACTCGGACCTCGGCCTCTATCATCCAGTTCGTGGTGAAGGTGAGAGCCAGGTCGACCGTGCTGCCGACGGGCAGGTCCCTCGGCAGGTCCTCGATCCGCGCCTCCCCGATCGGAGTCCGACCCTCGAAAACGGGAACGGCAAGGGTGCTGCCCTGATTCACGGTCCGCAGTGGGACGCGGACCTCATGCGGGACCTTGGTACCCAGCGCGGCGATCTGTTCCAGCCCGCTTTTGAGGTTGACATAGAAATTGTGCGCCAGGACATGTGAATTCGGGTCGAGCTCCCGGTCGTCGGTCGATACCGAACAGCGCTGGCTGTCGACCAGCTCGCCGTTCAGTACCAACTGAACCGTGAAGTCATTCACTCCTTCGGTCAGCGGGATGTCCTGGAAATGAAAGTTCCCCTCCGTCCTGCTGAGCTCTTGGCGGCGTAGCGTGCCGTCGTCCGAGGCGAGCACGACGACCTGGTTCTCCGGCGAGGTGATCCGGCCACCGGCCACCACCCGTCCCCCGACGTCGGCCCTCAGCCCGATCGCGACGGGCCGATCGACGATGAGATTCGGCGTCACCCGGGAACCGGTGGCGGTCTTGAGCGCCGCGCCGACACCGACGCAGAGATCGGGATCGATGAGCAGCGGGCGCCGGCCGTAGCGTTGTTCGACCAGGCCGGCCACCAATGGTATCCGGGACGAGCCGCCCACCATGACGATGTCACTGAGCTGGCCGGGCTCGATCGCGGCGTGCCGCAAGGCACGATCACAGGAATCCAGCGTAGCGCGTACCTTCTCGTCGATCAGCTCATCGAAGTCCCGACGCTGGAAAGGGAGATTGATGTTCATCGGGATTCCCGCCCGATCGGTGGCGCCCTGCATGATGAAGGTGGTGTACGGCGTGCGCGACAATTCGTGCTTCGCGGTCTCGGCATCCACCAGTAGTCTGGAGAACAGGATCTGGTCGGCCTCGTCGCCGAGGTCCAGGTTCAGATCATAAGCGGGTAACTGTCCGCAGATCCAGCTCACCACCGCATTGTCGAAGTCGAATCCGCCCAGGAAACGGTCACCGTCGAAAGACAGATGCTCGAAGTCCCCGTCCGGATCCCAGGAGACCACCGAGGCGTCGAAGGTGCCACCGCCGAGGTCGTAGACCAGGAAGGTACCCGGCTCGACCACCTCGTCGGCCCGGCTGTAGGCGTAGGTCAGCGCGGCCGCGACTGGTTCGATCAGCGTCTCGACGACCTGCAGACCCGCGGCGGCGCCGGCCTGCGTCGTCGCGTTCTTGGCGCCCATCTCGAAGAACGCAGGCACGGTGATGATGGCCCGCTCGACCGGCACACCGAGCACCTCCTCGGCCAGTTCCTTGAGATAGCGCAGCACGTGGGTGGAGGCCTGCTGCGCGGTGAGCTGGGCATGACCGGCGGTCACCACCTGGTCGGTGCCCATCGCCCGCTTGAAGAACCGGGCCGGTGGCGGCTCACCCGGCATCCGCGCCTTGTGCTTGGCCCTCTCCCCGATCAACGGGGTCCCGTTCGGGTCCAGCCACACCGCGGAGGGCGTCGTCGGCGAGCGGTAACCATCCGTGATCACCAGGGCTTTTCCGACCGGGCGCAGCCGGTCACTGTCGATCAGCTCCTGCTTACGAGGCACGTCAGCGTCGGAATGGATGGCAATGGCGCTGTTCGTGGTCCCCAGGTCGATCCCCACAGTGATACTCACCGTGCGCTCTCCTTCCGGTGGTCGTCCAGCTCGGCCCGCGGCGCGCCCAGCTGGACCGTGGCCCGGCGCACCAACTCTCCGTCGGCTAGCCGCAAGCCGGCCTGCACCGTCGTGGTGACCACCAACCGGGTGAGATCCTCGGTCGGCTCGACATGCACCAGATCGACCAGTTCAGCCACCTCCGTGTAAGGGCGGCCGATCGGGTCGATGATATCCACACCGGCTCGTTCGAACGCGAGCGAAAACCGGTCCGTGATCGCGCACAGCAATTCCACGTCCTGGGCCAGGTCCGCGGACACCATCCGCGGACCGCTGAACCGGACGAACTCACGGAGCTTGTGCAGCGCCATCGCGAGGTCGTCGGCCAGCTCGGTGAAGGACCGCTGAAGTTCGCGGGTCCGGCGACGGGTGTCCTTGTCATGTCCTTCCCGTTCGCGAGCAGCCGCGCGGAGCAGTTGCCAGACCACGGTCTGCGGTAACGCCGGAGATGGGGTCGACGTCTCCCGTTCGCGCTCGGTGATCTCCGGTTGCTCAGCCATCAGTGGGCAGCGGGGGGAACGTTCGCGGATACGGTGGCGGTACCAGTTCGAGCAGGGTGTCGCGGTCCAGGACGATCCGCGGCACGTCACCGGGGGGCGACGGCGCCCGCAGCTGCGCTAGTCGAGCCGCCAGATCATCCACCGGGACCCGCGCCGGATGGGGCCGGTGGGTGTGAAGCTCCTCGAACAAGCGCCGGGCCGGATCCTTGAGGCGCTGCTCGGCGTCGTGCACCTCGGCCTCACTCAATGGGCGGCCGAACAGCGTCTGGGCTCCGAAGCGGACCCGTTGTAGACGCTTCCTGACGTGTGCCGTGATCGCCCGCCGTCCCACCGCGGGATCGACACCCAGCACGGCGAACGCCGTGTGTCGGTAGGGGTTCTTCACTGCCGCGATTCTACGGCTACCGGCCGGCATCACCGCTATCCGGGAAGAGACGGTCCAGCAGGTCCCTGGCATCCTGATGATCAGGCTTACGCTCGAGCGCTTCGCGCAGGTACTTCTCGATGTCTTGGGGGTCCTGCCCGAGCCGCACAGCGAGCTCCGCCATCCGGGTCAGCACCTTGGCAAGCTCTCTGTTGGCGTTGTAATAACCGACCAATGCCAGGGTCGGGTCCAGCTCCAGTGCCCGGCGGAAGTACCCGGTGGCCGAGTTCAAGGACCGCAGATCGGCCCGCAAGCTGTCCGGAACCGCATCCGACGGAGCCTCCCGGACGGAGACCGCCCGTAAGAAACCGCGCCAGAACTCGTGCCGCGCCACCTCCGCGGTCAACACGCCCCAGTCGTCTTCCCACTGCGGCAGGGCGGGATGCAGCAGGGCATCGACCTCGTCGAGCAGCTCACCCAGCGCTGCGTTCCAGCGGTCCTGTTTATTGATGAACTCGGCCCAGTTGTTGGACACGTAGAGCAGGTTGCGCAGGAACCGCCGGTTCATCGGATCGACCCGCAGCCAGCTGGCCACATCGTCGAAGATCGCTCCGAACCTGGTCCGCACCACGGCTTGGGCGACCCGGTTGTCCAGATCGGCGGCAAGGCCGCGGCGGGCCGCCGCGATGGCCTCGGGGGGAAACGTCGAGCGCTCGACGAGCACCATGTGGGTGCGCGCGGTGTCCGGATCACGCAACCGATGGTCGGTCGCCAGAGACGTGTGCACGGCGAGCAGGTCGGCAGGCAGCCGCTCCCGCATTCCGATGATGATCTCGGCGGGTACGTCCCGGCCGGTCGCCTCCGCCAGGTGCTGTGTCATCGCCGCCCAGAAACGGTCGCTACCGCACAGCCATGCCCAGTGCCCGAGCGCCTTCTCCCAGTGCGGGAACGCCGCCTCGACTCCGGCTGTGCCCTCCAGGTCGTAGGCGCGCGCATGGTGCAGCACCGCGAGGTGATGCACCGTCCACACGTCGGCTTCGTCGGTGTCTCTGATCTGCCGTTCCCAGATCGCCTCGGCACGGGCGCTCCAGGGCTGTAGTTCTTCCTCCCGCCACAGCAGGGCGTAGGCCAGCTCCGTGGGATCGAGATCCTCGATCCGCGATCGCAGGGTCTGCGAGATGACGTTCAGCGCATGCAGAACGCCGATCGGGGCATCGCTCATAGCTGGGGGGCGTCTCGGCACAGCCGGGCGAAGCTGTTCCCGAAGTCCGAATCCGCGAAGGCATCCGCCATCGCGCAGTACGTCGCCGGGCACCGCCGCCTACGCAGTCCCTCCTGAGCCAGGTTTTGTGCCCTCGAGCGATCCCCACTGCGCAACGCCAGTCCGACCAGCACCCGGTAAAGCTCGGCGATCATCTCCGAATCCGGAAGGGACCGGTTCAGCCGCAACGCCTCCTCACCGAGCTGGTGGGCCAACTGCAGATCGTCGTGGGACACCGCTCGACGGAGGTGTCCGAGCAACGATTCGGTCCGCAAGGCGGTCGATTGCGGCGGCGACGTGTCGTGGTCCTGGTCGGCCGACGTCTGCAGCGCTCGCAGCAACGCGCCGGCATCGGGATACCGGTCCGAGGACAACGGACTCAATGCCCGTAGCACCACCGCTTCCAGCGGGTGCCCCTTGACCTCGGGGTTTCGCGTGCTGGGAGGCGGTACAGGCTGCAACCTCAGGCGGACCAGGCGCGACAGGTCCGGCCGCTTGCCGTCTGCCCCGGTGGCTGCAAAGAGCTGGTGGTGGTGGGGGAGCTCGCCGGTGAGCATCTCGTAACAGATCAGCCCTAGGGCATAGACGTCCGCCGGAGGCCCGGCCTGCTGACTGTCGAGCACCTCGGCTGGCTGGTAAGCCAACGTTCCTCCGACCTGATCTCGGCGCACCAGGTCTCCGATGTGTGCCGCGCAACCGAAGTCGGTGATCTTCAACGAACCTGTCGCGGACACCAGGATGTTGCCCGGTTTGAGGTCCAGATGCACCACTGAGCGCTCGTGCAGGAAAGCCATCCCCTGGCACAGCTGGCGCAGGTAGTCGCGGGCGGTGGCGACCGGGAGCTGGGCACCGCGGAACCGGTGCGCCAGATCTCCGCTGGCCAGCTCCATCACGAGGTAGGGGCGCTCGCCCGCTCCGGCGTCGTAGCAGGCCACGAACCGGTCCCGCACGATCGGATCCGGGCACTGGTCAAGAGCCTGGATCACGGCCAGCGCCTCGGACAGCATCTTCTCGACAGTGCCGCCTGACATACCCTCGACGTTGAACACTTTGACCGCGACCTGACGCAGGGTCACGCCGAGTACCCGGTGCTCGGCTCGGTACACCCGCCCGAACGTCCCGGCGCCGAGCTGTTCCCGCAGTAGGTATCGGCGATCGAGCAGGTCAGCCATCCGCGTTCACCACGGCGAGCTTCTGATCGCGCACCACAGCACGCACGGCCTTGAGCGGCTCTCCACCCTCCTCGGCGTCGTCCAGTGCCCGCATTATCAGCAGCAGGACATCGTCGACACACCTGTTCACGCCGCGGGCCGCCTCGTCGGCGCGCCACCTGATCGCGGTCTGCACCAGATGGGCAGGTACGTCACTGTCCCAGCTCAGCTCCACTCCGAGGCTGCTGCGCAGGGTGGCGACCCACCGTCGTAGACCCGCGGACGCAATCGCCTCCAGCTCCGCCACTCCGAACGGTGCGAACAAGATCATCTCATCGATGCGGTTGAGGAACTCGGGACGGCAGAAGCCCTCGAGGACGGCCCGAAGCTGGGCGCCTATCACCGACTCGTCATCCGTCGGCATGCCCTGGTCCGGCACGCCGCCGACCACCGGGCCGAGCTCTTGGACCACGCGAGCGGCCCCCGGCGACGAGACAGCGCCGAGCTGACCGATCCGGCGGCGATTGAGATCGGCGAACTCCTTGGCACCCAGGTTCGAGGTGAGCACGACGACCGTGTCGCGGGCATCGCGGACCGCCCCGGCCGGATCGTTCACCCGTCCCTCGTCGAGCAGGCGCAACAACGCGTCCAGAACCAGCTCATGGGCTTTCTCGACCTCGTCGAACAGCAGGACGCTGCGCGGGTTGTTCCGCAGGCCGTTGGTCAGCTGACCCTCGCCGAAACCGACGTATCCGGGTGGGGCGCCGATGAAGATGTTGATCGAGTGCCGAGAGTTGAACTGCCCCATCTCGAAGACGATGAGATCGTCTTCGGATCCGTAGACCGCCTGGGCGATCAGCCGCGCGGTCATCGTCTTGCCAGTGCCGCTCGGGCCGCAGAACAGGAATGTCGCCAGCGGCCGCTCGCCCATCCGGAAACCGCGCCGGGCGGCTCGTTTGATCAGCTCGAGTCTCGGCAGCAGGCGCGCGATGACCTGGTCCTGACCGATGAGGTTGTCCCGTAGGCAGTCCAATGATTTCTCGACCGAGATCAGTTCCGGGGGCCGCACCGGTTCTGGGTCCGGGGGCTCGGTGTACAGGTGCATCGCGTAGTGCCGCAGGCCGCCGATGTCGACACCGGCGCCGCGGAGCACATCATCGATCGGGCCGACCGACGAGTCGAGCAGGGCGGACAGCAGATCCTGCTCCGCAACAGGGTCGCCGCCTCGGCCGGCCGCGTGAGCCGCGGCCCTCTCCAGCGTCGGCCGCAGCAGCGTGACCGCGTCCCCCTCCAACCTGACGTCGGGCACCGGCCGATGCACCCGGCCACGCAGCAGGAGCAACACATGGGTGCGCAGATCCTGGAGGTCTTGACGCAGGAATCGGCAGGCCTGCGCAAGCAGACCATTCGGTGCCACCCCCATCGCATGCAACAGCAGTAGCGTGCCCAGTTGACGATGACCTAGCGCCGATGCCTCGCTCACCAGGGTGGACAGCACCTGCTGGGCAGTACGGGTGAAAGCGTCGAGAACGACCGCGCCCTGCGCGGTGAAGACCGCCGCGGGTGCCTGCGGCGGCGCGGCGGCCTCGGCAAGCCATTCCGGGATGTCGACTTGGCCGTAGTCCTCCAGCAGAATCCGCGCCACCGGTTCCAGGTGCGCCAGCAGGGCGCCGATCATCTCGCGCTCGCCGATCGTCGCCGAATCGGGCCGCGCGGCCAGGTCCGCGAACACCGCGCGGGTTGCGGGGGAGACGGTGTCCTGGGTGACCGCGGTGACCAGGACCGTCTGGCCGGGACCGGCCTCGCGCCTCAGCGCGTCGACGAACACGTCGACGGGGACCTGGCTCTTGGCGAACAACGAACTCGCCAGACCGCCCGGTTTTCGCGCGAGCGCGATGAGCACGTGCGACGGCTCGATGCGGCCGTTCCCCGCCTCGACCGCGGCGACCGCCGCCGCCGCGAAATTGTCGAGATCCGCGACGAGCTTGGCGTCGAATCGGGTGGCCGGAATACCGAGTACGTCCATGTTACCCACCCTGCAACAGACGCTCGACCACCTCAAGGCGATTCAGTGCGATCCCGGCTTCGCTCGCCTGCACCGAGCTGCTGAGCAGCGCATGGGTAGCGATCACCCGGGTCGACGGACTGAGCTGCCCCTCGTCGGGCAGGGCCAGCACCAGGCGGGACAGCAACGCCGGATCCCGATCGGCGACATCGGCGATCACCGCATCCGGGGGTATCGGCGATCGCTGTGCCCAGCGGTCTCCGTGACGGTGCAGCAGTTCGCGGGACAGGGCGATGAGCCCGTCCTGGCCGCCTTCGGCGATGTGCAGCAGCAGGGTGCCGAGTTGGCCCAGTTCCTTCGGATCCGCAGCACTTGACTCGGTGCCGAAGCTACGGCGCAGCGTCGCGACGGCGGCGACATGATCCCCGGATTCGAGCTGCGCCACCCCGATCCAGAAGTCCACAGTGACCGGAGCAGCCAGCTCGTCGCGCAGCCGGACCAGATCGGAGACGATGTCCGAGGTGGCTCCCGGCTGGCTGAGCAGACGCCCGATCACAGACAGTAGCCGGTACTCCGGATCTGCGGTCAGCGACTCCGCGGTCTTCAGGTCCTCGAGCGCGAGGGAGAACGCACCCTGCCGCAGAAGCTGGTGGCCCTTGAGCGCGAGCAGGTAAGCCAGCCGAGGGCGAGCCTTATCCTGGTGCCCTTGCAGCGCTGCCCGGTACCGGCGGATGGCCTCATCGTCGTCGCCACGCCGTCGAGCCCTGTCCCCGAGAACGCACTGCCAGTACCCCGGGGGGCGCACGCCACCATCAGGGAGCGCGACCAGTTCGAAGAGCTCGAAAGCGGTGCTGTCCGCAGTCGCCGACACCGGACGTGCGAGCCGTTGCTCTAACCGGCGGGACGCACCGCGACAAAAGTCGGGCGACACACGCTCCCGGCCGATCTCCCGCACCGCGGCGCACAGCGACTCGATCAGGAGCTCCGTACCGCGGTCTGACATCCGAGGGTCTGACATCTGGGCCAGCGCATCCCATGTGTCGTCGAACTTGTCGGTTTTGTCTAAATTATCGGGGGTCGAATGGATGAGCCACGCGCGCTCGATCGCCTCCCGGGCGCGAGGTGGCACGTTCGCGGGGTCGGGCGCGTAGACCCGTACCAGCACCACCGCAACCTCGTCCGGGAGGTCCGGTGCGAGCCCGGTCAGTTGCTGCACCAGTGACTCCCGCCACTGCTGCAGCCGTCCTGGCCCGGCGTGCCGGACGAATCCTTCGACAGCCCGGAGTTGAACGGCAGCCCTGCATCGTAATAGCCGCGATCCGACAACCAGGCTCAGCCACCACATGCCGCCGAGACGACGCGGATTCCCGGAAACCGTAGTTCGACTCTCTTTCTCGTCATGCGATGTCAACTTTACGCAACCCCCGAGACCCAGTAGTACGCTTCACTTGGCGGCGATTAATCGTAGCGGGACGGAACCGACTCCAGCGAGGATCACGGACGGCGTGATCATCCCCGTACCGCACGGAAGACCAGTACCGTTCGGGCCGCGACGGTCATCCGGGTGCCGGGGCGCCTGTTTCGGGAGTGGGTGGGGCCGCCGTCCGGGGAACCGGTGTCCAGGACCGGCTCGTACCGCCGGCCGTACGCCGGGCCCGGTAGTGTGACCATGATCGAGTGCGCGCCGGCGTGCAGCACCAGCAGCCACGAGTCGGTGGCCGGTGGCGGCGGGTGGGACCGCACGTCGGCACTGTTGATCCACATGCTCAGCGTCTGCCGATGGCCGTCTCGCCAGTCGTCGAGCTGCATGACTCGGCCGTCGGGACGAAACCAGACCAAGTCGGGGGTGTCGCTGGGGGTGGCACGGCCCTCGAAGAACTCCGGTTGGCGCAGCGCGGGCGTCGTGGCGCGCAGCGCGAGCAGGCGGTGAGTGACCGCGGTCAGCATCTCGGCGTCCGCGGTCGCGGACCAGTCCAGCCACGAGGTCTCGTCGTCGAGCTGGTAGGGGTTGTTGTTGCCGCGCTGGGTGCGCCAGCGCTCGTCGCCGGCCAGCAGCATCGGGGTGCCGGTGGACAACACCAGGGTGGCCAGCAGGTTGCGGGCCTGGCGGCTGCGCAGGCCGCGCACCGCTGGGTCCTCGGTCTCCCCCTCGGCACCGCAGTTCCAGGACCGGTTGTCGTCGGTGCCATCGGCGCCGCCCTCACCGTTGGCCTCGTTGCGCTTGTGGTGATAGGAGACCAGGTCCCGCAGGGTGAACCCGTCGTGCGCGGTGACGAAGTTGACCGATGCCCACGGCCGGCGCCCGCCGGCCGCGTAGAGGTCCGAGCTGCCCGCCAGCCGGGAGGCGAGTTGGCTGACGCCGGGGACGCCACGCCAGAAGTCGCGCACGACGTCTCGGTAGGGCCCGTTCCACTCGCTGAAATGCACGCCGAACCCGCCGACCTGGTACCCGTCGGCGGTGGCGTCCCAGGGCTCGGCGATGAGCTTGCAGGTGCGCAGCAGCGGGTCGGTGACGATCGCCGTGAGCAGCGGGGCGGCCGGGTCGAACGGCCCGCCCCGGGGCCGCCCCAGCACGCTGGCCAGGTCGAGGCGGAACCCGTCGACGCCCAGCTCGCCGGCCCAGTACCGCAGCGCGTCGGTGACCAGCGCGATCACCGTGGGGGAGCCGGTGTCCAGGGTGTTGCCGCAGCCGGTGAGGTCGGGCTGGTGGTAGTGGTCGAGGTAGTAGGCGCGCGCGTCCAATCCCCGGTAGGCGAGGGTGGGACCGTCCACGCCACCCTCGCAGGTGTGGTTCGCCACCACGTCGACGATGACCTCGAGGCCCGCCGCGTGCAGCGCGGCCACCATCGTGCGGAACTCCGCCACCTCAGCGCCGGGCACGGCGGCATACCCGGGATGCACCGCGAGCAGGGCCAGCGGGGAGTAGCCCCAGTAGTTGCGCGACCCGGTGCGCAGCAGGGACGGCTCGGCGCAGGACGCGGCTACCGGCAGCAGCTCCACAGCGGTGACACCCAGACCGGTGAGATAGGAGGTCACTGCGGGGTGCGCCAGCCCCAGGTAGGTGCCACGGTGCTCGGGCGGCACCTCGGGGTGGGTGTGGGTGAAGCCGCGCACGTGCAGCTCGTAGATCACCGTCTGTTCCCACGGCACGTCCGGCCGGGTGCCGGTGTCCGGACCACCGGGCGCGGTGACCACCGATACCGGGACGCTGCCCAGCGAGTCGACGTCGCAGCGGGGCCCGGTGGGATCGCCCCGGTAACCCAGCGCGGCCTGGAGGTCGGTTACGTCGCCCTCGACCCGTAACGTGTACGGATCGACCAGCAGTTTGGCGGGGTTGCACAGCAGTCCCCGCACGGGGTCCCAGGGCCCGTGCACCCGGTACCCGTAACGTTGCCCGGGGCCGAGACCCGGCACCAGCCTGTGCCACACCCCGAAGGTGCGTTCGGTCAGCGGCACCCGGAGCTCGTCGCCGTCCGGCCACAGCAGGCACACCTCGACCCCGTCGGCGACCGAGGAGGCCACCGCGAAGCGCACCCCGCCGCCCTCGGTGTGGGCACCGAGCGGGAACGGTCGGCCGACTTGTGGGTGGGTCACGAAGAGCATCTTGCCTGCCCGGTCCGACATTTTGTGCGGCCGTGCCGATCAGCACAATAGGCGGGTGACCGTCGACCTGACCGACCTTGTGGTGCGGATGGACGGCGTGGGCGTCCGGCGCGGCGCCGCCAGGCTGCTCGAAGGGGTGGACTGGCGGGTGGAGCTGGACGAGAAGTGGGTGGTGCTGGGGCCCAACGGCGCCGGCAAGACCACCCTGCTGCGGCTGGCCGCGACCGAGCTGCACCCGAGCGTCGGGACGGTGCACGTGCTCGGGGAACGGCTGGGCCGTACCGACGTGTTCGAGCTCCGGACGAGGATCGGGTTCTCCTCGGCGTCGCTGGCCGGCCGGATCCCCGCTGATGAGATGGTGTCCGACCTGGTGGTCAGCGCCGGTTACGCGGTGCTCGGCCGATGGCGGGAACGCTACGAGGACCTCGACAGCGCGCGGGCCGCCGGGCTGTTGGCCGCCTGCGGCATCGAGGGGATGGCGCGGCGGCGCTTCGGCACCCTGTCCGAAGGAGAGCGCAAGCGGGTGCTGATCGCCCGGGCGCTGATGACCGACCCGGAGCTGCTCCTGCTCGACGAACCCGCGGCGGGGTTGGATCTGGGCGGTCGGGAGGACTTGGTGGGCCGGCTGGCCACGTTGGCCCTCGATCCGGAGGCCCCCGCGACGGTGCTGGTGACCCACCATGTCGAGGAGATCCCGCCGGGCTTCACCCACGCCATGCTGATGCGAGACGGCGCGGTCGTCGCGCAGGGCCTGCTCGAGGCGGTGTTGACCGAGGACAACCTGTCGAAGACCTTCGGCGTTGATCTCGTGCTGCGGCGTTTCGGGCAGCGCTTCTTCGCCTACCGCCGTTGAACGGCGGTTACCGGGCGAGCACCTCGTCGATCTCGGCGGCGGTGGGCAGGGACGGTTGGGCGCCGGGCCGGGTGGCGGCCAGCGCGCCCGCCGCGCAGGCCCGGGTGAGCAGCTCGGCGTCGGGCAGCCCGCGCAGCAGGCCGGCGACCGCGGCGCCGATGAACGCGTCACCGGCGGCGGTGCCGTCCACGGCGGTGACCTTGGGTGGGGCCGCGGTCGCGACCTGCTGACCGTCGCGGAGCAGCACCGCGCCGCGTGACCCGTCGGTGACGGCGACGGCCCGGGCGGCGCGCAGACCGGGCAGCGCGGCGTACTCGGCACGGTTGACCACCACCAGGTCGGCGCGCCGCGCCACCTCGGGTGGCACCGGGCGGGCCGGGGACGCGTTGAACACGAACAGTCCGGTGGCGTGCTGGGCGGCGGTGGTGACGGCGTGGTCGGGCACCTCCAGCACGGTGAGCACCGCATCGGCGTCGGCTACATCCTGCGCGTTCACCCGCAGTGCCGCGTTCGCGCCGGCTACCACGACGATGGTGGTCTCGCCTTCGGTGTCGACGGCGATCAGCGCCAGCCCGGTCGGCTCGGTGACTCGTTGTAGTCGGTCCAGCCCGACGCCCTCGCGGCGCAGTAGTTCCAGCGCGGCGTCGGCCTCGGGGTCGGTGCCCACTGCGGCGACCAGCCGCACCGGCAGCCCCAGCCGGCGGACGGCCAGCGCCTGGTTGGCCCCCTTGCCCCCGGGGAGGCGGGTCACGCCGGTGGCGGTGAGGGTCTCGCCGGGGTCCGGCAGCCGCGGCAGCGCGACCACCAGGTCGAGGTTGACGCTGCCCACCACCGTCACGCCCACAGGGCCCATCCCACCACGGCGCACCTGGTGCGGATCGAACCGGAGGCTACGACCGCGAACGCGCTGCCAACAGCATCCCCAGCGATAGACTCTGCGTCGCCAACTGTTCACCAAGGGCTATGTTGCTGCGGCTGAACGCGAACAGGAGAAACGTCATGGCAGTTAGTCCTGGCGAAGACGGTGATCGAGCAGCCCTTCGATGTGGAGGAAGCGGATGAAGCCTCGAACATCCACGATCCCAACCAGCGTCTGTCGTCCGGTTTCACCTACCTGAGTCAGTTCATCGCCACGACCTCACCTTCGACCCGGTTTCCCAACTCGACCGCATCAACGACCCCGACGCGCTACGCGACTTCCGCACCGCCCTGCTGTCGTCGGACTGCGTAAAGGCGCGATGCTGCGCGACGCACAGCCGGTCCTCGCGGCGAGCCTGCTGGTCACGATTTGCTGGGATCAGGCGGGGTCGGGCATGGCGCGGGGGGCGACGGTGACCGCTCGGGCTTGGGGTATCGCCTCGTGGACTGCCTCGACGACCTGGTGACCGAGCTGGTCGGCGGCGGCGACAGGCAGGGGAGCGTCGACCCAGGCTTCGATCTCGATGCGCAGGGTGCGGCCGGTCCAGCGAGCGCGGGCGTGGGCGTGGCGGACGTTGGGTACCGTGGTGGCGGCGTGTTCGGCGGTGGTGATCACGCTGGGGTCGACGCCATCGAGCAGGCGGTGGCCGATATCGGTGGTGACCTCCCAGCCGACGTGGCAGATGAACAGGGTCACCGCCAATCCTGCCACCGGGTCGCCCCAGCGCTGGCCGGCTGCTACCGCGACCAGCCCGGTCAGGGCGCCGGCGGAGGACAGCGCATCGAGCCAGGAGTGTTTGGCGTCGCTGATGAGCGTGGCCGATTGGATGCGCATTCCCACTCGCAGCTTGTAGCGGGCGACGAGTTGGTTCCCCGCGATGCCCAGCGCCGCGGCGGCGATGCCGGCGCCGACGTGGTTGGTTCCCGAGCCGGCGAGCAGCTTGTGCACGCTCTCCCACCCAGCGAAGACCGCACTGGCCCACACCACCAGGGCCACCCCGAGACCGGCCAGGTCCTCGGCGCGCTCCAGCCCGTAGGGGTAGCGCTCTGATGGGGTGCGTCGGCTGACCCGGAAGCCAAGGAACACCACCAGGCTGGTGGAGACATCCGACAGATTGTGCAGTGCGTCCCCCAGCAGTCCCACTGAGCCGGTGAGCACGGCGATGCCCAGTTCTACCAGCCCCGTCGCGGCCAGACCGACAGCGCTCACCCCCACCGCGCGGTTGGCTTGATGCCGATCCCTGGCATCGTCGAATCGCCCAGCCACCGAGTCCGCGGGCTCACGCGTTCCCGTCACCGTGTGCATGCCTTCCTCCATCCCCGTAACCCGCCAGCTCGGGTCGCGTCACGTTTCTGAGCACACCACATGTTCCTCGCCAGAAGGTGGCAGGAAGTTGCCGCATACCACTTGCACATACCAGACATAGGGACCTATTATCACTCGAAAGAGTGATCAAGATCGTTACTCGGGGTAACTTAGCGAAGTGAGGGAGCTCATGCACGCTCCAGCCCCGGCTGTCCCCGGTTCCGGCTTCGCCCGCTTCCGCGCCAGCCTCACCCCGGCCGACTGGACCTCCATCGGCGGTATGTACGGATTTATCGTGTTCCTCCACGTGATCGGCTTCGGGGTGCTGTTCGTGTTCGTGGTCCCGAAGGGCTACAACCTTGGCGATACCGGCATCTACGGCGTCGGGGTCGGTGTCCTGGCTTACACCTTCGGGCTCCGGCACGCCTTCGACGCCGACCACATCGCCGCGGTCGACAACACCACCCGCAAGCTGATGGCCGACAACGCCGAGGTAGGCAACCTGCGCAAGCCGCTCTCGGTGGGCTTCTGGTTCTCCCTGGGGCACTCCACGATCGTGTTCGGGCTGGCCTTCCTGCTCTCGGTCGGGGTGAAGGCCCTCGCCGGGCAGGTCGAGAACGACTCCTCCGAACTGCACTCGATCACCGGCATCATCGGCGCGTCGGTGTCCGGGGTGTTCCTGTGGATCCTGGGGATCCTCAACCTCATCGTCCTGATCGGCATCATCAAGGTCTTCCGCAAGATGCGCCACGGCACCTACAACGAGCAGGAGCTGGAGGACCAGCTCAACAAGCGCGGCTTCATGAACCGCTTCCTCGGCGGCCTGACCAAGTCGGTCCGCAAGCCCTGGCACATCTATCCGATCGGCGTGCTGTTCGGGCTGGGTTTTGACACCGCAACCGAGGTCGGCCTGCTGGTGCTGGCCGGTGGGGCAGCGGCGTTCAGCCTGCCCTTCTACGCGATCCTGATCCTGCCGATCCTCTTCGCCGCTGGGATGTGCTTGATGGACACCACCGACGGCGTCTTCATGAACGCCGCCTACGGCTGGGCCTTCGCCAAACCGGTCCGCAAGGTCTTCTACAACATCACCATCACCGCGCTGTCGGTGGCCGTCGCGCTGATCATCGGTACCATCGAGCTGATCGGAGTACTCGACGACCAAGCCGGTATCACCTCCGGGCCCCTCGCGGCGATCGGGTCGATCCCGCTGGACTACGCTGGCTACGCCATCGTCGCCCTGTTCATCGCCGCCTGGCTCATCGCGTTAGCCGTTTGGCGGTTCGGCCGGATCGAGGAAAAATGGTCAGCCGGACTGGCGCCCAACCCAGACACCACGAAATAGCATAGGGAGGCGCACCAGTCCGGCCGGCAGGGCATATTTCCCAGTCCGGCCGGCCGGGCATATTTCATAGTTCCGTGACGCCACGTCAGGCGGAGCCCTTGACCGAGCACCGTCGCGGCGGCTGACCCGCGAGTGGGTCCACATCGATTTGTCTCGACAGCATGGCCAGGCTCAGCGCCGCGCCACCTCGGGTGGCACCGGGCGGGCCGGGGACGCGCTGAGTACGAACAGTCCGGTGGCGTGCTGGGCGGCGGTGGTGACGGCGTCGACGGGTTGACGTGCTGGTCAGCGATCTTGGCGATCTCGGCCGGGGTACCGTACCCCAGCACCCCCGACAACACCACGAATACGCGACAGTCGATTACGCGAGGTCACCAGTTTCATACCCGTGCAGGGGCTGTGTCGCAGCCGTCAAGCTCACCGAGAACCGCGTAAGGCAGGATGGTGACCACGTAAAGGGAGGTAGTCCATGATCATCGATGTGCTGTGCCGTATCGCCGATGGCCCGCTCAGGCCGGGCGAACTGGAGGTCACTCAAGCAGCCGCCCCCCTGGTGAGCTGGTCCGTCAGCACTCGCGACGGATCGGAGACGTGGGACCTGCAAGGCAAGGACCTGGCCGTCGAGCTTCACTTTCTCGACAACACCGTATGGACGGGTGAGGCATACCCGGTGGCCGGCGTCGAGCCCGACCACCAAGCACCCGGACAACCGCCTGAGCACGAGTTTCCATTGAAAGTGCAACTACGCGGTATCGGCGCACTCAGCGAGAATTCGATCCCGGTGCACGCTGATGTGGTGGTCAAGCGGATCGACGCGATGTTGGCCAACCGTCAGTGCTGAACTGGGAGGCTATGTGGGCCGCTGGCACAACGAGCGATGGGTCACCCGGTGTGACAAGTCTCGAACGAAGGTGACCGGCGTCCGAGCTTCGTCTCGCGTTCGGTGGCCCGTGTGCGGTAGCGGGAGTGCAGCTGGCTCGTCGCGCACGATGATCCGCAGCTCGGGGATCTTGTCCCGCCACGAACCGAGGTCGAGCAGACCGGTCACTGTGGGGTCAGGTTTCAGGGCCCAGTTCGCGTTCAGCGAGCCTGCGCCGCAGCTGGCCCAGGGCCCGTGCCCGGGTGGGTCCGATGCCGCCGGCGGGGATGCCCGTATCGCGGGCGACCTCGGTGTACGGTCGCGGCAAGGTGGCGAACAGCTCCCGGATGAGTCTGCGGCGGCGGGGGGACAGCGTCGCGACGAGACTCCACAGCCGCTGTGCGGTGTCCGCGTCGACGGCGTGCTGCTCCGGGCCCGCGGACGGGTCGACCGCCTGTTCTGCCGCCGCCGTGTCGTGCGGAGCCGGCGCGTGCCGGGCCTGATGGTGCAGGATGCGCAGGCACTCCCGGCTCGCGGTGGTCGCCAGCCACCCGCCGAGATGCTCGGGAAACTGGATCCGGTGGCAGTTCTCCGCCAGCCGTAACCAGGTGGTCTGTGCGGCGTCGAGTGCGTCGGCGTCCTGCAGCCCGAACGAGCGCACCTTCGCGAACACCACCCCGCGGTATCGGCGCATGATCTCGTCCCACGCCTTCGGATCTCGGTCGCAGGCGCGCGAGAGCAGATCGGTGGTGTTCCGGGCGGCATCAGGTGGGCTGGTGGTCGGCATCGGTAGCTCCGGTGACGTGTGGTGGGCACGGGGGCGGGCGCCTTGGTCGTGATCAGGTCAGCGCGACTTCCGTGGTTACGTTGTACGTTGTAGATACTATGTACGCTGACATGTACAGTGTTAACTACGCGGCGCGAGAGGCGCTATCGTCCAATCGGGTATACGTTGTATGTCTCGCGGTCGTGGCAGTTGAGGAGGGATCACCGTTGAACGAGCAGCCCAGTGCCTCTGGTGGCCGTAGCGACTGGGTCGGTGCCGACCCCAGTACGGACCGCACGCGGCCGCCGCCGCTGTCCCGGCCCCGGATCGTGCGGACCGCGCTGCGCCTGGTCGACGAGAAGGGCTTGGCCGCCTTGACGATGCGGGCGCTGGCCACCGAGCTCGAGGTCTCGCCGATGGCCCTGTACAACCACGTGCGGGACAAGGAGGAGCTGGTCGACCTCATGCTTGACCTCATGCTCGGCGAGGTGGATACCTCGGCCACCGAAGGCGACTGGCTGGCCCAGCTCCGAGCGGTGGTGCGCAGCTACCACCAGGCTTTCGCCGCCCACCACCAGCTGGCCCGGGTCTTCGGTGATCGGATCAGCATCGGCCCGCACGGTTTGGTGATCATCGAGCGGACGATGGGGCTGCTGCTCGAGGGAGGTCTGGCGCCCGCTGAGGCGTCCGACGCCTTTTTCGCCCTGTTCACCTACGCCGCTGGTTTTCACCAGATGGGGCGCATCGCCCCGCTGCGTGCGGGCGCAACAGGGGAGAAGACCGAGTACTACCCGCCGCTTCCGCCGGAACGGATTCCCGCCATCACGGCAGTGGGCCCGCATCTGGACGGCCTGCGTCGGCCGGGGCGCTTCGACTACGGCCTCGACCTGCTGCTTGCCGGCTTGCGAAGCAAGCTCGGCGGGGCGCGGTGAGGGTGATCACCCCCGGTAGGCCACGGAGCTACTGATCGGTAGCGTTGTCACCATGCACATTGTGGTTCTGATCAAGCAGGTGCCGGACACCTGGTCCGCGCGCACGCTGAGCGCTGGCGACCACACCCTCGACCGCGCCTCGGCGGACGTCGTCCTGGACGAGATCAACGAGCGTGCGGTCGAGGAGGCGCTCACAATCAAGGAGGCCGCCGGCGGCGAGGTCACCGTGGTCACGATGGGTCCGCCGCGGGCCACCGACGCCATCCGCAAGGCGCTGTCGATGGGCGCGGACAAGGCGGTGCACCTGTCCGACGAGGGCCTGCGCGGGTCCTGCGCGGTGGCGACCGCCAAAGCGCTGGCCACGGTCATCGGCACCCTCGGCGACGTCGACCTCATCATCGCCGGCAACGAGGCGACCGACGGCACCGTGGGTGCCGTCCCGGCGATGGTCGCCGACGTGCTCGGCCTACCGGAGCTGACCCACGCCCGCAAGGTCACCGTCGAGGGCACCACCGTGACCGTCGAGCGGGAGACCGATGACGCGATCACGGTGCTGCGGGCGGAGCTGCCCGCCGTGGTCAGCGTGAACGAGAAGATCAACGAACCACGCTACCCGTCGTTCAAGGGCATCATGGCCGCCAAGAAGAAGCCGGTCAGCACGGTGTCGCTGGCCGATGCGGGCATTGCGCGCGCCGATGTCGGGCTGGCCGGCGCCACCTCGACGGTGATCGAATCCGCGCCGCGCCCGCCGCGGGTGGCCGGCCAGATCGTCACCGATGAGGGTGACGGCGGCGCCAAGCTCGCTGACTATCTCATCGCCCAGAAGCTGATCTGAGCCCGTCCGCAGCTGTGGAGGAGAACCGTCATGGCAGAGGTCCTGGTCCTCGTCGAGCACTCCGGTGACGAGGTCAAGAAGGTCACCGGTGAACTGCTCACGGCGGCGGCGAGGCTGGGTGAGCCGGCCGCTGTGGTGGTGGCCACGCCGGGCACCGCGGGCAAGCTCAGGGATCGGCTGGCGGCCTACGGCGCGGCCAAGATCTACGTCGCCGAGTCCGAGGAGGTGGATCAGTACCTCACCGCTCCCGCCGTCGGCGTGCTGGCGGCGCTGGTGGCCTCAGCCCGGCCGGTCGCGGTTGTCCTCGCTAGCTCGCCGGACGGCAGGGAGATCGCCGGCAAGCTTGCCGTGCGCACCGGATCCGGCCTGCTCTGCGACGTCGTCGAGCTCGCCGAGGACGGCACCGGCACGCACTCGGTGTTCGGTGGCTCCTACCTCGTCACGTCCCGGGCCACCACACCGGTCGCGGTGATCACGCTGCGGGCCGGCGCGATCGAACCGAGGCAGTCACCGGGTGCGGCCATTGAACAGACCGTCCCGATCCCCGCGGTGAGCGCGGCGAGGACAGCGAAGATCATCGAGCGCCGGCCCCTCGAGGGCGGTGACCGCCCCGAGCTCAGCGATGCCGGCGTGGTGATCGCCGGTGGTCGTGGCGTCGGCTCGGCGGAGGCCTTCGCGGTGGTCGAGGAGCTCGCCGACGCGCTCGGCGCGGCGGTCGGGGCATCCCGGGCGGCGGTCGACTCCGGCTACTACCCGCATCAGTTCCAGGTCGGGCAGACCGGCAAGACCGTCTCTCCGCAGCTGTACGTCGCGCTCGGCATCTCCGGCGCCATCCAGCACCGCGCCGGGATGCAGACGTCCAAGACCATCGTCGCGGTCAACAAGGACCCCGAGGCGCCGATCTTCGAGATCGCCGACTTCGGTGTGGTGGGAGATCTGTTCACCATCGCTCCGCAACTAACCGACGCCGTCATGAGGCGCAAGGGCTGACGCCGACTCGGTGGGTAGCGCGACGACGGGGCCGGCCACGGTGATGGTGACCAGGCTGCCGGGTGGGGCGTCGGTTCCGATGGTGCGGGCGAGGATGTGGGTCTCTTGCGCTGGGGTGTCGGCGGCGGCCGGCACGGCGAGGGTGATGGTGGTGTCGTGGCCGTGGTAGTCCCGGCGCAGGACCCGCCCCGTGACAGCCCCCGTGGGGTCGTGGAGCGCGGCTGGTCGTAGCTGGAGTTGCTCGGGCCGGACCATGATCAGGGCGGCCGCCGAGGGCCGGGGGTGCTCAGTGCGCAGCGGGTGCTCGCCCAGCGGGCTGTGTGCGGTGTGGCCGAGGACGCGGCCCTCCAGCAGGTTGGCCTCGCCGACGAAGCGGGCCACGTCGGCGTCGACGGGTTGGTGGTAGACGGTGGCCGGGTCGGCGGCTTGGACGATGCGGCCCTCGCGCAGCACCGCGACGAGGTCGGCGATGGACAGGGCCTCGTCCTGGTCGTGGGTGACCAGCACCGCGGTGGTGCCGCTGCGGCGCAGCGCGGTGGCCACGTCGGTGCGCAGCTGGGTGCGCAGCCCGGCGTCGAGGGCGGAGAACGGCTCGTCGAGGAGCACCAGCTGCGGGGCGGGGGCCATGGCGCGGGCCAGCGCGACCCGTTGTTGTTGGCCGCCGGAGAGTTGATGGGGTGCTCGGGCGCCGAGGTCCGGCAACCCGACCAGCTCGAGCAGCTCGGCCACCCGGTGTCGTCGTGCGGCGCGCGGCAGCCCGAAGCCGATGTTGGCCGCCACCGACAGGTGCGGGAACAGGCCACCTTCTTGGGGGACGTAGCCGATCCGGCGGTGCTCGGGTGCGAGTGGGCGGTGTCCGTCGTCGACGATGCGTCCGTGTAGGGCGATGGTGCCGGCGTCGGTGGTCTCGAACCCGGCGAGCAGCCGTAGCAGGGTGGTCTTGCCGCAGCCTGACGAGCCCAGCACAGCGGTGATGGTGCCGGTGGGGACGTCAAGGTCGATTCCCCGCAGCACGGGGTGGGCGCCGTAGGCCTTGCGCACCGCGCGCAGCTCCACCGCCGCCGGCACGCCGACCAGGTCGGGGTGTGGGGTGGACCCGGTGACGCAGGGGTGGATCATGCGCTGGCCTCCTATGCGCTGGACAGGGAGTCGATGCGGCGGGTCAGCAGGTAGGTCGGGGGCGCGGACACCGCGACCATGAGCGCGGCGTACGGTGCGGCGGCGCCGTAGGCCAAGCCGGTGGTGTAGACCCAGAACTGGGTAGCCAGGGTCTGCAGGCCGGTGGGGCGCAGCAACAGGGTGGCGGTCAGCTCGGTGGTGGTGGACAGGAACACCAACGCCGCCGCCGCCGCCAACCCGGGACCGAGCAGCGGCAGCGTGACCCGCACCAGCACGCTGATCGGGCGCCGGCCGAGGCTGCGTCCCACCTCGGTGAGCCCAGGCGGAATCTGCGTCAGCGTCGCGCGCAGGACGATCAACGCCAGCGGCAGGAACAACACCGCGTAGGCCAGGACCAGCAGCGGGGCGCTCTGGTAGACGATCTGCGCGTAGCGCAGCGCGAAGAACACCAGCGCCAGCGCCACCACCACCCCGGGCAGCGCCCGGGCCAGGTAGGTGCTGCGCTCGAGCAGGATGGTGAGCCGGCTGCGGTGACGCACCGCGAGCAGCGCCACCGGCAGCGCCAGCAGCGTGGCCGTTGCCGCGGCCGTCGCCCCCAAGGTGAGGGTGTAGCCGGCGGCGGCCCAGATCGACGCTGGGGGCAGAGTGGTCGACCCGCCCGCGATCAGCCAGTAACCCAGCGAGGCGATCGGTACCCCCAATGCGAGCGCGGCCAGCCCGGTGAACCCGGCCAGCACCAGCGGGGCGAGCCGGCCCAGCCGCACCGGTGTCGCGGGGCGGGGGGCGCCGCCGCCGACCCTGGCCTGCCGGGCGGCGCCGGTCAGCCGGGTCTCTCCGCCCAGCAACGCCACGCACAGCACCACCAGCACTACCGAGAGCAGCGCCGCGGCGGCCGGGTCGAACCCGAGCTTGTACTCGGTGAAGATCTCCGTGGCGAACGTCTGGTAGCGCACGATCGCGAACGTTCCGTATTCCCCGAGCAGGTGCAACCCCACGATGAGCGCCCCGCCGAGCAGCGCGGGGCGGATCTGCGGCACTGTGACCCGCCGGAACACCGCACCCGGTCCCAGCCCCAGGGATCGTGCGGCGTCGTCCTGGGCCGGGTCGCGCCCCCGCAACATCGCCGCCACCGGCAGGTACACCAGCGGGTACAGCGACAACGTGGAGATGAACACCGCGCCCCCGAAACCCCGCACCGTCTGGGTGAGGGACACCCACGAATAGCCGCTGACGAACTCCGGGATCGCCACCGGCAGCACCACCAGCACCCGCCACATCCGGACACCGGGCAGCACGGCGCGTTCGGTGCACCACGCCGCCGCCACCCCGATGACGACGCTGAGTGCGGTGACGGCCGCCGTCAGCGCGGCGGTGTTGCCCAGCAGCTGGGCCACTGTGGGGCGCAGCAGCAGCGCCCGGGCCTGCGCCCAGCCCACCCCGCCGGCCTCGGCGAGCACGAACACGACCGGCAACGCCACCACCGCCGCGGTCACCAGACCGGCCGCGGCAAGCGGGAGCGGGACCCGGCCGGGCAGCCTGAGCCTGAGCAGGGTCACAGCAGCCCGGCTTGTTGCAGCATCGTCAGGCTGGAACGGCCGTCGCCGAGATCGTCGACGGTCAGCGCGGGTGGGTGTAGCTGGTCCAGGGGGCGTAGCGGCTGGCTGGTGCTGACCCCGGACCCGAGGGGGTACTCGTAACTGTCGGAGGTGCCGATGATCGTCTGGGCTGGCGCGCTGACCAGGTAGGCCAGGAACTTCTGCGCCGCCGCGGTGTGCTTGCTCGAGGCCAGCACGCTCGCACCGGAGACATCGACCAGACTGCCGGGGTCGTTCGGGCCGAAGTAGTGCAACGCCGAGGTGGTCTTGGCCGGGCCCAGCTCACGCGTCAACCGGTACCAGTAGTAGTGGTCGATCAGCCCGGTGGCGATCTCCCCGCTGTTGACCGCCGCGACCAGCGCCTCGTTGTCCGGATACACCTTGCCGTTGGTCTTCAGGCCGGCCAGCCACCGCGACGCGACATCAGCGCCCTTCAGTTTCGCCACGGCGGTGAGGACCGGTTGGAAGTCCGTCTCGGTCGGAGCGAACCCGAACTTGCCCTTCCACGCAGGGCCGGCCATGTCCAGCACACTGGCCGGCAGCTTTGCCTCGCTGGTCGCGGTGGTGTTGAACACCAGTGCCGCGCTGCGCGCCGACACTCCCACCCATCGGCCCTGCGGCGAGTTATACGCCGCCGGAACCGCGGCCAACGTGGCCGCGTCGACCGGGGCCAGCAGATTCTTCTCGCGCAGTGCCTCCAGCGCGGGTGAGTTCTCGGCGTAGAACACATCCGCCGGGGACGCGGTGCCCTCCTGCAGGATCTGGTTCGCCAGCTCCGCCTCATCACCCGAGCGCAGCTCCACCTTGATCCCGGTCGCCGCGGTGAACCCCTCCGTCAGCATCGTCGCGGTCTGCTCATGCTGGCCGCTGTACACCGTGATCGTCTGCCCGGCGGTGTCCGGCGGTGGCGAGCCGGTCCCCGTACCTGCCGGCGTACCCGTCGGCCCCGCCGTCGACGCGCTGCCGCACCCGCCGACCCCCAGCAGTCCGGCCATCACCAGTACAACCCAGACCGGCACCGTCCGGACGCGGATCATCGACACCATCGGCGAACTCCTCACAGCCGGCGGGCGACCCTGATGTCACCCACAAGAGTATATTTCGGTAGGAAGCCTCACCTAATTTAGGACATCCTGTCAATATGCAGCCGAGACGGGAGTCAGTTGATCTTCTCGCAAAAGTGATCTTGCAGGCCGCGTTATTGATCATCACGGGCCGAGTCTGATCGACGCCACGGCGCCTTTCGCTGGGCCGGGTAGGTGTCCACCGCCAGCCGCTGCGCCAGCCGCGGTCAGCCCACCACCTGGTCATCGATCCTGCCTATGGGGATCCGGAGGTTTAGGTCTCATGGTTTGTGACACTCACAGATCGACTCTATTGTCGCCGAGTTCGACACCAGGGCCGTTTGGATCGAGCGGAGCAGCTCCCCTGTCGAACTCGGCGCACTGGCAGCACCCAAGTCGTGCCCGCCCTCTCCTTCGGTGATCTGCGGGACATGCTTTAGTGCGGTACTACGCTCAGCGCGACTGTCCACTACCGAGAGGATCGTGGTGTGCCTCATGACCACTGTCCAGCACTGGATCGGAGCGCAGACCAAGGCGCTTCGCCAGGCCATGCGACTGAGCATCCGTGCCTTCGCCGCGCACCTCGGCGTCGACACCCGGACCGTGAACAAAGGGGAAGCCCGAGGCGCCACCATCCCCTGCTCCCCGACAACCAAGCACTTCATGGACACCTGGCCGGCCTCACGCGCGGACTCTCTTGCTCCTCTGCCACGCAACGATGGCACCGAACTCCTTGCAACCGCTCACTGAGGCAACCGCTCACTGAGCTGGCCAGCCTCCCGCTGACTCACGTGGCAGCGACCGGGCCGGAACCGCCGGCCCACCTCCTGCGTCACCCTTCGTGGGTGAGTGGACCGCTGCGACGATTCGTCGGTTTCGTGAGGTGGGGTTGTGCCTGCCGCGGGATAAGTTCGCCAAGGAGTTGGGGTTCGCGAAGCGGACGGTCGGCAACGCCGAGCGCGGTGTCCACTCGCCGAGCCTGGGGCTGCGCCGCGCGCTGGATGAGGCGTTGGAGAAGGCCACCGACGCCCAACGTGACCGTTTCCTCGCTCATGGCCTCCCTTCCGGACCGATTGTTGCGCCGCAGCGGGTTGATGGGCACACCATCAGCCATGTCGAGATTGTGCTCCACTCGGCGCACTTGTCAATACCACTTCATCAGAGCAGCGTACTACTGCCGGTTGTGGTCGATGGTCGCCAAGTCCTGCTGCCGTTGGACGCGGTTGCTGTTGCCGGTCGGGGCCTGGCATTGGCCATGAACTTAGCTCCGTTGATCGGTGACCCAGCCCGGCTCGAAGCCAAGCCGGTCAACGCGGAACGAGCCTACGAGCTGTATCTGCGGGGCCAAGGGTTGTTAGCCACCAACGACAAACAGCGGATCGAGGCTGCCACGACCTTGCTCGACAGCGCCCTTGACATCGATCCACGCTTTGCCCGAGCCCAAGCAGCTCGTGGCTATGCCCACTGGCGACGGTACTTCTCCGGGTGGGAGTCGGATCTATCAACGCTGGAGCGAGCACTCGGCGACGTCGATGCAGCGTTGCGGCTCGACCCTGACTCCATTGGTGCCCGCGCCACGCTCATTCGCATCTGCTGGGACATGGGTTGGCACGAAAGGGCGCTGGAGATCGGCCGAGCGATCTACGAGAAGAACCCCGACAGTCTGGACGCCACGCTCGCGTTCGCTCGGGCCCTCAACAATGGTGGCATGGCCGAGGCGGCGCTGCCGCTGACCCGGGCAGTTCTCCAGGCGGACCCGACCAACCCCACCGCCGCGAAGTTGCTCATCTGGAACCATCTGATGGTCAGTGACTACTCCTCGGCTTTGGAGGCGGCTCGCCTTTACCTGCCCGCATATCCGCAAGATTCCAACACACGCTGGGCGGTCGCATTGGCCCATCTCGGTGATGAGGATATCGACGCCGCCATCCATACTGTCCGAGACGCCGTCGCCGCGGACCCTGATGACATCACGATCTGGAACCTGTTCGGCTACCTGCACCGGCTTAATGGTGAGGAGGCCGCTGCACAACATGCCTGGTCGACCGGACTCGAGCACGCTGCGGCCCGTGCGGAGACGTCGGCGCACCGCAACCTTCGCGCGCAGTCGTGGTTGGCGAACATCGAGGCATGCATGGGTCACACCGAGCGAGCGCGCGCGACGGTCGTACGGCTAACTGAGGCTGAGCCGCACAACGGGTACCTCAAATACCGGCTCGCCCACGTTCTGGCGGAGTTGGGCGATGCTGAGGCAGCCATCCGAATCCTGCGCGAGGCGGTGCAGGACGGTTTCCTCTCGGTTCAGCTGCTGCGGCATGACGAGCGACTAGGGATGTCCAGCCTTGTTAACCTGGCGGAGTATCGCCAGTTCGGACGGGCCTTGCAACAGAATGTTGACAGGGTGAAGAACAAATACGCTCCCGGTGTGGGATCCAACGACGCGCGGCCCGAACCGTCCTCTATGCCCGCAGCTGACTGTAACGAAGGAGACCGGTAGTTGAACCTCGCCAAGAGCGACCGTGGCTGGATGTCCGGTGTTGCCGGCGACGATGTCGTCACTATCGGCGATCCCCGGCTCAAGGCCGAGACCCAAGCCGTTGACCACGTCGATGATGCCGCTGAACTCATCGCGCGCATGGTGAGTCGGTTGCGCGAGTTGAACGGTGCCGGTCTGGCCGCTCCTCAGATCGGCGCCTCGGTCAAGGTGATCGTTATCGAGGTCAGGAAGACCGACGTGTTCCCCGACCGTCCGACGTCCCCGCTGCTGCAGATGATCAATCCGGTGATTGTGGAAAAGTCCGGGACGACCGAGATCGGGTGGGAGGGCTGCTTCAGCGTGCCCGGGCTCATGGGCCTTGTGTCACGAGCCGAGGCCGTCACCGTCGAGTACACCTCAGCGGAGGGTGCCGATGTCACGGAGCGGTACTCCGGGTATGTGGCCAGAGTGATCCAACACGAGATCGATCACCTCAACGGTGCCGAGTTTGTCGACCGGATGACGTCAATGGAGAGCCTGACAACAGTGACGAATTACGTGGATTTCATAAGTGATCACGCCGCTTGGCGCGCGCCAAGCGGCGGAGCCACTCGGGATTCACCGACATGCCATCGGACGGTCATGGCGGTGTTATGTGCGCAACCAGCTGGCGCGGTACACCCAGGGTCATGAGTGCGACACAGCTGCTGGTGACCACTTCCGCGCCCGCGGGTTCCCCTCGCTACACGCTGCTGGTGGCTCAGCAGCGGGCCGACATCCGCGCCGCCCAGCGGCTTCGGCACCGCGTGTTCGCCGATGAGATGGGCGCTGTGCTGCACACGCCCGAACCCGGCCTGGATATCGACGATTACGACGCGCACTGCGACCACCTGGTGGTGCGTGACGACGCGACCGGCGAGATCGTCGGCACCTACCGAATGCTGTCGCCCGACGGCGCGCGGCGTGCAGGCGGGCGGTACTGCGAGACCGAGTTCCTGATCCCCACGCTGGCGGGTCTGCGCGACACCCTGGTGGAGACCGGCCGCTCCTGCGTGCACCCGCACCACCGCACCGGGGCGGTGGTGAATCTGGTCTGGGCGGGGATCGCGCGCTACATGGTGCTCACCGGCTACCGGTGGCTGGTGGGCTGCGTGTCGGTGCCGCTGCGCAGCCCCGACGCTCCGGACGGCGCACTCGCGATGGGGGTCTGGGACACCGTGCGGACTCGGCACCTCGCGCCCGAGCGTTATCGAGTGACGCCGCGCCGGCCGTGGGACGTCGCGACGACGTGCCGGTCAGGGGACGCCGACCTGGCGCTGGCGTCCCAGCGCCCCAGCCTGCCCCCGCTGCTGCGCGGCTACCTGCGGTTGGGCGCCTGGGTGTGCGGGCCGCCTGCGTACGACCCGGACTTCGGGGTGGCCGACTTCCTGGTGTTGTTGGGCTTGGACCAGGTGGATCCCCGTTACCTGCACCACTTCCTGGGGCCTGACTTTCCGGGACCCGATTTTCCGGGATACCGCGTGTGAACCGCCCGCATCCGTGGATGCCGGTGTCGCCTTGCGGCGAGGGTTGTCTCCCACCGGCCGGTGCGGTTCCCGCCGTGGGCCGGGCGCGTCGGCTGCTGCGGCTACTGGCCGTTGTGGCGATGCTAGCGGCCGGAGCGGCGCTGGCGGCCGCGCTCCCGCTGCTTGGCCCGTCGCGCCGGGAGCGGACGCTGCGAGCCTGGTATCGGGCGCTGCTCCGGGCGTTGCGGATTGAGCTGGAGGTCACCGGTGGTGACCGGTTCGCCGCCCCGGGCGTCGGCGTCTTGGTGGTCAGCAACCACGTGTCCTGGCTGGACCTGGTCGCGCTGGGCGCGGTCCAGCCGCTGTGCATGGTGGCGAAGAGTGAGGTGCGAGGGTGGCCGGTGGTCGGGCCGCTGGCGCGCCGGGTGGGTACGGTTTTCATGGACCGCGAACGGCTCTCGACACTGCCCCGGACGGTCGAGGCGATATCCGGCGCGCTGGCAGGCGGCCTGGCCATCGGAGCGTTTCCCGAGGGCACCACCTGGTGTGGGCTCGTCGGCGGACGGTTCCGGCCAGCGGTTTTTCAGGCCGCCGTCGCCACCGTGACGCCGGTGCGGCCGGTGGCGTTGTGCTACCGGCTGGCCGGTGCCGGCGCCACCACGGTGGCCTCCTTCGTCGGCTCCACCACCCTGTGGGAGGCGGTGCTGCGCGTCGCCGGAGTGCGGGGCCTGGTGGTGGACGTGCGGTTGCTGCCGCTGCTGCTCCCGGTGGGTGCTGACCGTCGTGTGCTGGCCACTCGCGCCGAGGCCGCCGTCACAACGGTGACCCTGCCGCTGGTCGCGCAGCCGCAGCCGGTCGAGGCCACGCGCGTGGTGTGCGGCCGGCACCGCCGTCACCGGGGGCGCCGTTAGGCTGGTGTCTCGATGACGTACCTCGACCACGCGGCGACGACGCCGATGCTGCCGGAGGCGGTGGCGGCGATGAGTCCGGCATTGTCCACGTTGGGCAATGCCTCGTCGCTGCACGGCTCGGGCCGCCGGGCTCGGCGCACCGTCGAGGAGTGTCGGGAGAGCATCGCCGATGCGCTGGGCGCGCGCCCGTCGGAGGTGGTGTTCACCGGGGGCGGCACGGAGGGCGACAACCTCGCGGTCAAGGGCCTGTTCTGGCAGCGGCGGGCCGCTGACCCGCGCCGCACCCGGGTACTCGCCTCCGCCGTCGAGCACCACGCGGTGCTCGACGCGGTGTCCTGGCTGGCCGATCACGAGGGCGCCGAGGTGGAGTGGCTCGAGGTGGACGGCGACGGCCGGGTGCACCCCGAGACCCTGCGCGTCGCGCTGGCCCGCGACCCGGGCTCGGTGGCCCTGGTGAGCGTGATGTGGGCGAACAACGAGGTGGGCACCGTGGCGCCGGTGCGCGAGCTGGCCGAGGTCGCCGCCGGTTACGGGGTGCCGCTGCATACCGACGCGGTCCAGGCGGTAGGCCAGCTCCCGGTGCATTTCGGCCGGTCCGGCGCTGCGGCGCTCACCCTGACCGGGCACAAGCTGGGCGGCCCTTACGGCGCTGGGGTGCTGCTGCTGGGCCGGGAGGTCGCGGCCACCCCGCTGCTGCACGGCGGCGGCCAGGAGCGTGATGTGCGTTCCGGCACGCTGGACGTCCCGGCGATCGTCGGGCTGGCCGCCGCGATCCGATATGCCGTGGCGTCGCAGCCGCGGAGCATGATCGGGCTCGGGCGGCTGCGAGACGAGCTGGTGGACGGGATCCTGGCCAAGGTGCCCGATGCGGTGCTCAACGGGGATCCGGGCGCGGGCGTGATCGACGGCGGTCCCTCGCGGTTGCCGGGCAACGCCCATGTGACCTTCCCGGGCTGCGAGGGTGACTCGCTGCTGATGCTGCTCGATGCCCGGGGTATCGAGTGCTCCACCGGCGCGGCGTGCACCGCCGGGGTGGCGCAGCCCTCGCACGTGCTGCTGGCGATGGGCGCCGCGCCGGCCGCGGCGCGCGGCTCGCTGCGCTTCTCCCTCGGGCACACCTCGACGGCCGAGGATGTGGTTGAGGTGCTCGATGTCATCGAGCCGGTGGTCGCCCGGGCCCGCGGTGCGGGAACCCGGCGGGCGGCGTCGTGAAGATCTTGGCGGCGATGAGCGGCGGGGTGGACTCCTCGGTGGCGGCCGCCCGGGTAGCCGACGCCGGGCACGAGGTCATCGGGGTGCACCTGGCGCTGTCGGCACGGCCCGGCACGCTGCGTACCGGCGCCCGAGGGTGTTGCACGAGAGAAGACGCCGCCGACGCGCGGCGGGTCGCCGACGTCATCGACATCCCGTTCTACGTCTGGGACTTCGCGCGGCAGTTCACCGCCGATGTGGTGGACGACTTCGTCGCGGAATACGCCGCCGGGCGCACCCCCAACCCGTGCCTGCGCTGCAACGAGCGGATCAAATTCACCGCGCTGCTGGACCGGGCCCGTGACCTCGGCTTCGACGCGGTCTGCACCGGTCACTACGCGCGCCTGGCCAGCGGCGTGTTACGCCGGGCCGTGGACGCCGGCAAGGACCAGTCCTACGTGCTCGCCGGGCTCACCGCCGACCAGCTGGCCCATGCGCTGTTCCCGGTCGGTGACACCGCCAAGGCCGGGATCCGGGCCGAGGCGACCCGTCGCGGGCTGGCCGTCGCGAGCAAGCCGGACAGCCACGACATCTGCTTCATCCCCTCGGGCGATACCCGGGCATTCCTGGCCGACCGGTTGGGGTCCCGGCCCGGGGAGCTGGTCGACGGGGAGACCGGCGAGGTCCTCGGGAGCCATCACGGTGTGCACGGCTTCACGGTCGGCCAGCGCCGCGGGCTGGGGTTGGGGCACCCGGCGCCCGATGGCCGCCCTCGGTTCGTCCTGGGGCTTGAGCCCTCCACCGGGACCGTGCGAGTGGGATCCGCCCACCACCTGGACGTCGGTGTGATCGAGGCTGATCGTCCGGTGTGGGCGGCGGGTGCGCCCGAGGGCTCCTTCGAGTGCGTCGCGCAGGTCCGGGCGCACGGCGGGTGTGCCGCCGCCGTGGCCCAGGTCATCAACGATCGCATCCTGGTGCACCTGCGCGACCCCCTACGCGGCGTAGCCCCCGGCCAAGCCGTAGCTCTCTACCGCCCCGACCCCGCCGGCGACATCGTGCTCGGCAGCGCCACTATCACCGCCACCCGATAGGTTTCCCTCCCGAGAACGCCGACGCGGCCGGGGCGGCGAGCTGGGCTCAGTCGGTGCCGCCATTGGCGTTGCCGCCGGGACCGCCGACGCCGTTACCGCTACCGGGGATGATGTCGAGGCCCAAGGTTTTGAGACCGAGGGTACCTATGCCGTCGATGCCGTTGGCGGCGTGGCCGCCGTCGGTGCCTTGAGCGAACATCGACAGTACGGTGCGGGCGGGCAACAGCTCCACTTGTTGCCCGTCGAGCTCGGTGAAGCTCAGTGCGTCAGACATAGAATCCCCCTAGTATTAGCGTGACCCGGGTCGCGCCGGGTGCGGCAGACACCTCATCGGCTTCACATACCGTGCCCAACAGTGATGTTCCATGGCAATTGGTAGTCGCACGTAATGTCCCAGAGTTGCTACCTACCGCCGGACCACCCGCGCCGCGCAGCAGTGACGTTGGTAGACATCCCCGGTGACCGACCTACGCCCCTGGCCTCTTGGCACCGCGACCGGTATCGGCTCGATGCCCGGCACCGACGCCCTCGAGGCCGCTCGCACCGTGATCGGCGAGCTACCCCAGTTACCGCACCTGCCCGAGCTGCCCGACCGGGGCCTGGGTGCCGACATGATCGGCCGCACCGCGGCGCTGCTCGTCGACCTCGCCGTCGAGCTGGTGCCCTCCGGGTACCGGGTCACCGCCCGGCCCGGCCGCGACCACCGTCGTGGCGTCGACCTGCTGCGCGGCGACCTGGACGCGCTCGAGGAGGCGGTGGGCTCCGCCGGGGCCCGACCGGAGGTGATCAAGCTACAGGCCGCCGGGCCGTGGACGCTGGCCGCCGCGGTGGAGTTGCGCAGCGGGCACAAGGTGCTCACCGACCCCGGCGCGTTGCGCGAGTTCGCGGCGTCGCTGGCCGAGGGGCTGCGGGTGCACGCGAGCGAGGTGTCCCGCCGGCTCGGGGTCAGCGTCATCGTGGCGCTTGATGAACCGGGCCTGCCCGCGGTGCTCGCCGGCGGCGTGCCCACCCCGTCCGGGTTCGGCACCGTGGCCGCGGTGCCCGACAGTGACGCGGCGGAGCTGCTGCACAGCGTGCTCGAGGCGCTGCCGGTACCGCGGATCGTGCACTGTTGCGCGCCGCGACCGCCGTTGGCGCTGCTGCGGCGCGCCGGGGCCGACGCGCTGGCCGTCGACGCCGCACTGCTCGTCGGCGCGCCCCGGACCACCGTCGACGCCCTCGGTGAGGCATGGGACTCCGGAGTGTCGGTGCTGCTCGGGCTGGTGCCGGCGGTGCTGTCTGCTGGGCCGCCGCCGACTCTCGCTGATCTGGCTCGGCCGGCGCTGGATCTGGTGGACCGGCTCGGCTTCGACCGCGCGGTGCTGGCCGAGCGCTGCCTGCCCACCCCGTCCTGCGGCCTGGCCGGCGCCACCCCGGCCTGGGCCCGGCGAGCGCTCACCCTGGCCCGGGAGTTGGGGCAGGCCTTCGTCGACCCGCCCGACTCCTGGTCGTCGTGACAGGCGCGGTGTGGCTACCGGCTGGGTACGCTGGGATGGGGTTCGGCCGCACCACCGCACGGGTGAGTGGCAGCTCGATCTGTGAAGCACGCGCGTTACAGCCGATCTGGCGAGTGTCGCGTGCTGGTTGCGGCACCGGAAGGTGATAACGTGGCGTCAGGTTGTGGTCGTGTAGTTCCCCGATCGTTGTGAAGCGTCCGTGGAATGTCTGACTACGGGCTTCGCGCTCCCGTCGGGGATACCTCCCAGCGGGCGCGCGTGGTCTGCGCAACCGTGGGCCGGCACGGTGCCGGCCCAGGCATCAGATTCCAGGGAGAGCACATGCAACAGGGCACGGTGAAGTGGTTCAACGCGGAGAAGGGCTTCGGCTTCATCCAGGTCGACGGTGGTGGCCCCGACGTGTTCGTCCACTTCTCTGCCATCCAGGGTGACGGCTACCGCAGCCTGGACGAGAACCAGAAGGTGGAGTTCGAGTCGAGCCAGGGGCCCAAGGGCCCGCAGGCGGACTCGGTTCGCGCCATCTAGAGCGTGTCACATCGCGGCCCCGCACCGGTCCCGGTGCGGGGCCGCGATGTGTCTGCGCACTGTCGGTGCCCGGAGTTAGTCTCCCGGCGTGAGTACCGAGACCACCGAACCGCCCGCCGAGATCCGAGCTGAGTACGGCGAGCTCGCCGAGACCGTGCGCGGGCACCAGTTCCGCTATTACGTGCTGGACGCCCCCACCGTCTCCGACGCCGAGTTCGACCGGCAGTTCGGCCGGCTGCGGGAGCTGGAGCAACGCTGGCCGGCGCTGCTGACACCGGACTCCCCGACGCAGTTGGTCGGCGGCGGTTTCAGCACCGAGTTCACCACCCACGACCACCTCGAGCGGATGCTCAGCCTGGACAACGCCTTCGACACCGAAGCGCTGCGGGCCTGGGCCGATCGCCTCGCCCGCGAGGTGGGCGACGAGGTGCACTACCTGGCCGAGCTGAAGATCGATGGGCTGGCGGTGAACCTGCTCTATGAGAACGGGCGCCTGGTCCGGGCCCTGACTCGCGGCGATGGACGCACCGGCGAAGACGTCACCCTCAACGTGCGCACCCTGCGTGACATCCCGGACCGGCTGCGTTTGTCCGAGGAGTACCCGGTGCCTGAGCTGCTGGAGGTGCGCGGCGAGGTGTTCTTCCGGCTTACCGACTTCGCCGAGCTCAACGCCGCACTCGTCGAGGCGGGCAAACCGCCCTTCGCCAACCCCCGCAACTCCGCCGCGGGCTCGCTGCGGCAGAAGGACCCCCGGGTGACCGCGAGCCGCCCGCTGCGGATGCTCTGCCACGGCCTGGGTCGTCGGCGCGGGTTCGAGCCGGATCTCCAGTCACGGTCCTACCAGGCGCTGGCGGCCTGGGGGCTGCCGGTCTCCGAGCACACCCGGCTGCTGTCCACCATCGACGAGCTGATCGAGCACATCGCCTACTGGGGCGAGCACCGCCACGACGTGGCGCACGAGATCGACGGCGTGGTAGTGAAGGTCGACGAGGTGTCCGCACAGCGCCGGCTGGGCTCGACCTCGCGGGCGCCGCGCTGGGCGATCGCCGTCAAGTACCCGCCTGAGGAGGCCACCACAAAGCTACTCGACATCCGGGTCAACGTCGGGCGCACCGGACGGGTCACCCCGTTCGCGGTCCTGGAGCCGGTGACCGTCGCGGGGTCCACCGTGTCGCTGGCCACACTGCACAACGCCGACGAGGTACGCCGCAAGGGGGTGCTGATCGGGGACACCGTGACGATCCGCAAGGCAGGCGACGTCATCCCCGAGGTCCTCGGCCCCGTGGTCGACCTGCGCGGTGGCGGCGAACGCGAGTTCGTCATGCCCACCCGGTGCCCGGAGTGCGACACGCCACTGCGCCGCGAGCGCGAGAGCGACGTCGACATCCGCTGCCCCAACGCCCGCTCCTGCCCGGCCCAGCTCCGGGAGCGGATCTTCCACCTGGCCGGGCGTGGCGCCTTCGACATCGAGATGCTCGGTTACGAGGCCGCCGTCGCACTGCTGGTCGCCGGCGTGGTGCGTGACGAGGGGGATCTGTTCTTCCTCGACGAGCGCAAGCTGCTGGCGGTGGACCTGTTCCGCACCAAGGCGGGAGAGTTGTCGGCCAACGGGCGCAAGCTCCTGGCCAACCTGGACTCCGCAAAGCAGCGTCCGCTGTGGCGGGTACTGGTGGCGCTGTCGATCCGGCACGTCGGGCCCACCGCGGCGCAGGCGTTGGCCCGGGAGTTCCGCGCGTTGCGGGCCATTGAGGCAGCCGATGAGCAGGCGTTGGCCGCCGTCGACGGCGTCGGCCCGACGATTGCCGCGGCCGTGCTCGAGTGGTTCGAGGTGGACTGGCACCGTGAGGTGGTAGCCAAGTGGCGCGCCGCTGGGGTGCGGCTGACGGAGCCGGTCAACGCCTCGGTGGCACGCCATCTGGAGGGACTGTCGATCGTGGTCACCGGCTCGCTGGAGGGCTTCTCCCGAGATGAGGCCGCCGAGGCGATCGCCGAGCGAGGCGGCCGGGCGGCCGGGTCGGTGTCGCGCAAGACCGCGTTCGTGGTCGTCGGGCAGGCCCCCGGCTCCAAGTACGACAAGGCCCTGGCGCTCAAGGTGCCGGTGCTCGACGAGAACGGCTTCCGGATCCTGCTCACCGCCGGCCCCGACGCCGCCCGAGCTGCGGCGGTCTCACCGGCGGAGGAGAGCGCGGAATGAGCCGGCGTAGTCACGGCCGCGAAGCGAGCAGCTACGACCGCGAGCGGGTGTGGTGGATAGATGGTTACCATCGCATCTCATGTGTGTTAGAATCCACCATGGAGGTGGTAACCAACCTGCATAGAGTAGGACAGTTACCAAGTAACACATATGATATTCACTGCACCCGAGCTGGGAGAGGCTGAGCTTCGCGTCCTCGGGCTCATCGAGGGACTCAAGGCTCGTCTTCGCCTCCAGCTGCACGAGCCTCGTCGATGGGCGGGCTCGTTGCGGCGCGTCTCCCTTGCGCGGGCGATCCAGGGTTCGAACAGCATCGAGGGCTACGAGGCGGGGCTCGATGACGCGGTCGACATTGCGGCGGGGGAGGAGCCGCTTGATGCTGATGAAGAGACCAGTCTGGCTCTTCGCGGCTATCGAGATGCGATGACTTATGTGTTGCAGATGGCGGAAGAGGAGGAGAAAGAGTTCCGCTACAGCTCTCAGCTGCTGAAGTCGTTGCACTTCATGATGACGAGTTATTCTTTGACGAATCGTCCAGGTCGCTGGAGGGCGGGCAGTATTTACGTTCGCAACGACGAGACGAATGAGGTGGTGTACGAAGGTCCGGGTATTGACCAGCTGTCAACGCTCGTTGGTGAGCTTGTCGCCAACCTAAACGACGAGCCGTCGGTGCACGGTTCGATCGTCAAGGCGGGAATGGCTCACCTGAATCTCGTGATGATCAACCCTTTCCGCGACGGAAATGGGCGAATGTCACGCTGCTCACAGAGCTTGGTCCTCGCCCGAGACGGGGTGCTGAGCCCGGTGTTCATGAGCATCGAGGAGTACCTGGGGCGCAACACCCAGAGTTACTACGCTGCCTTGGCGCAGGCAGGCGGTGGGTCCTGGCAGCCCGAGCGAGACACGCGACCGTGGATCCGGTACATCCTGACAGCTCACCTGAGGCAAGCGCGGACTATGCTGCGGCGGGTGAACGAGAGTGAGCGTATGTGGTCGGAGGTTGAAAAACTTGTATCGAGACGGCGCCTGCCGGAGCGGACGGTCATGGCACTCTTCGATGCGACAATAGGGCTCCGGGTGCGTAATGTGACCTATCGGTCCTACTTTGAAGGTGGACCGGAAGAGATAACCGAGGCGACCGCCAGCCGCGACCTGCGACAGTTAGTGAATGCCGATCTGATCGCACCCCGGGGTGAGAAGCGAGGACGCTATTATGTAGCGCGCCCCGAGCTTGTCGGCATTCGGCAGATGGTGGTTTCTGCACGTGACAAGCGGGACGATTCAGACCCATTTGCGACTGTCTAAAGGTTCGCCTGCTCAGCGCCGGCCCCGACGCCACCCAAGCCGCGGCGGTCTCACCGACAGAGATCGGATAGTTGTATGATTACCACCGTGGCTACGGACAAGTTCTCAGCGACTGTCGATGCGGCGCTGCTCGCGCAGGTCCGCAGTGCTGCCGGTCCGCGCGGGCTCAGCGCATTCGTCGCAGTGGCGTTGCGGCATGAGCTGGACAGGGTACGGTTGCGCGAGCTGCTCGACGAGCTGGCTGAACAGCTGGGGCCGCCGGACGAGGGAATGGTCACCGAGACCGTGGGGGAATTGACGGCGCTCGTGCATCGGGCACAGACCGCAGATGTGCCGGAGCAGCAACGTGCCGTCGCACCCTGAGGCCCCAGTGCTCGCCGTTCTCGACAGCGAGGCGCTGTCCGCGCTGTCGTTCCCCCGCGAACGAACCCGGTCTGGCCGTTGGGCGCAGGCGGTGCTCGTCGCGGTGGAGCGGTCGGGCCTGCGTCCCCGCTCCGGTGATCGCTGAGGTGGCACGCTCTGCTTCCCGCCGAGCTGGCGTTGACCGGGTGCTACGCCGGCTGCCCGTGGTCGATACCGATCGTGCGGTCGCGACCCGAGCCGGTCAACTGCTGGGTGCAACCATCTCGACTCTTGTCACGTGGCAGACGCATTCGTTGCCGCGACCGCGCTCGGCACCAGCTCGTCGGTTGTGCTCACCGGTGAATCGGACGACCTCACGCGCGCGGTCGGCGACAATCCCGGTGTGCTCGTCTGTCCATTGCTATAGCAGGCAGGCCGTGGCTTTAGCCATAATCGAATGATCTTACTACATATTTGGGCTGACTGGGGTGGTTCGAGTCTGTCCAGTTCCCGGACGTTGCTGCTCGACTGCCCGGCCGGCGTGTCCAGTGCGGCGGCCAGCGGTCGGTGCGCTGGTTGTCGGGCATGGATCGGGACTGGGCTTCGTCTGCACTAACCCAACTTCAGGAATTTATCGGCCCCGTGCAGACCGACGTTACGTTCCCTCTTCGATCGAGCGTGCGCGGCTCATGTGGTAAAGCTCAAAACCGAAGTCGTCCTTCTCGTGTGGAACGAGTGTCGCTTCCCATTGTGAGGGCCAGAGATCATTTACGGTCTTGAGTGCGATGCCGCTGATAAGTGCGCTGCCGAGGTCCGCGCCGCCGACGAACCTTGTATCTTCAGTTTGAAGTTGACGGATAGACGCGAACTGGACAGGTTTAGAATTGCATCGAAGCGTGATTTGTTCAGAATCAGGTTAGCTTCAAATTCGCACCCAGCAAAGATGGCTAGGTTCTTAACCAGCACCCCTTTAAAGTGGGCTGTTTTCGCAAACTGCGCGTCGGAAAAATGAACGTTTTTGAATTCGGCATCATCGAAGTAGGCCTCACCGAAAAACTTGCTGCGGTCAAAGCTGACACTGCTGCAAAATTGCCCATTTGAGAACGCGCAATTTTCGGCGAATTCGCAATTGACAATATAAAGAATACCCTCAAAATGCGAATTAGTGAAAGATGTAGGACCCAGCCATTTAATATTGTTGAACAGCACCATTCTATCGTCAAGAAAGCTCGTATCCGCCAGGTCGGCCATACCGTGAAATTCCGCCTCACTGAAGACTGCGCGATTGTGAAAAATTGAATCACGGAACCAGCAGTCTCCCGAGAATTCGGCCGTCTCGAAGTCTGCATCACCTAAAAAAATTACTCTTGCGAAAACCGCCTTTTCCTCAAATTTCGCTCCACTAAAACTAGCTACTTCTGCAAAGGTCGCATCATGGAAGGTTGTGTCTTCTGTGAACAATGCGCCGCCGAATGATGCATTTCGAGTGACGTGAAGGCCGTCGAAATTGGACTGTCCGAAGAGGTGGCATCTGGTCATATCCAAGGAACGGACCTGGCCGTTGGACAAGTCAACGCCGTCGAGGTACGCGCCGCGCAGATTCAGATCAATATCGGACCACGCCTGCCGCTCCTCAACGACATCATTACGTCGGAGATGATTGAACAACACTTCTTGAGTTGTGAGGCGAACGTGTCGCTCGCCTTCACGGTGTTTCTCGCTGGCGGTGTCGGGCTCGTAAGGCATGCGCAGGTAGGCGCACAGGACGTCGATGCACACCTGGCGTTGCTCACCCCAGTCGTCGGCGAGTCGGGCCATGGCGTAGACACCAGCGAGGCGCACAGCGGCTTTTTCGTGGCCGAGCTGGTCAGCGGCTGTCGTGTAACGCTGGGCGAGTTGCTCGACGTCGGCTCGGTGTCCGTCTCCCTCGACGAGTCGCTGCTTGCGGTAGCCGTAGACGCCGACGAGGACGGCGCCGACGAACCCGGCGACGGTGATCGTGGTCTTGATGACGTCGAGCGGGTCGATGGAAGCCGGCCCACCGTTGGCTCCAGGACGGGGCACAGCGACTGCCCGGAGTCTGAGGTAGATGACCCACCACGCTATGGCGCTGGCCATCACGACCCAGAAGGGCGCAACCAGCCACACCGACCACAGTCGTGGTGTGTATCGGCCCCTGTGGGCGTGGTCTCGTCGCCACCGCGTTCTGTGAGTTGCCATGGGCAGACTCTAAGGGCACACGTCGGTGCGGCCGGGTTGATCGCCTCCCATCGCTCGGGCGGCGAACTTATCGTCGTGACCTGCGCAAACCGTTGCGTGTAGCGCGAGCGTGGGCACTCACCCGTCCAAGTCTTTCGATGGAACCGACCGGCCGCCGGGAGTACAGGGGCAAGGCTCAACCGACGGCTGGCTGGGGCTCTGAGAAATCAGGGCGCGCAGCATGGCCCGTAGCTCCTCCGGTGAGCGTGCGTGCCCGTGCCGAGGTCACCTGTCCAGCCGTCCACATCGGATGACCGTGCGCCCTCGGGCGCAGGCCTGCGGGCGATCTCCGGCACCCAGCAGCGCGCTCCGCAAGCGATGCCTCCCAGCAGATTCACCCATCTGGCTCAGTGCACCGGTCGCCGTGCAGTGTGTTCGCATCCCGGATTTTGTCAGGGGTGCCTGCGAGAATCGGGGTGTGACCGTAGCCCTGGGCGAGTCTGTGCGCGCGATGTCGGATTGTCTCGACAGCGTGCGCGGATCGCTCAGCGGCCTGGATGACAAGGGGATCACTCAGACGCTCCGGGACCATGGAGGTGTTGTCTCGTCAGACGCACGCGGTGATGCTGGAGCTGGTCGCCGAGGCCGACGCGCGGGCCATCGCCACGAGGGAGGGTTTCGGCAGCACCCAGCGGCTGCTGGCGGGGATGCTGCGGCTGTCCGCCGCAGAGGCGCGCATGCGGGTGGAGCACGCCGCCATGGTGGGCACCCGTCGCACCATCACCGGTGACACTCTGCCGCCGAGGCTGCCCGCGACCGCCGCCGCGTTGACCGCCGGGGAGATCGGGGCCGGGCAGCTGCGGGTGATCACCGAGACGATGGCCGCGCTGCCCGCCTCGATCCCCGAGCCGGCGCGGGAGCGCGTCGAGGCCGATCTGGCTGGTTATGCCCGTGATTTCGATCCGCGCCGGCTGCGCATCATCGCCCAGCACCTGCTCGCCGTCCTCGACCCCGACGGACCCCCGCCAGGTGAGGACCCCGCACCGGCGACGCCGGTACGCGGGGAGCTGCGGTTGCGTGACCGCCGGGACGGGCGGCTGGGGGTGGAAGGCTGGCTGGACCCCGAGCACGGCGCCATGGTCCGCGCCCTGATCGAGCAACTCGCCGCCCGCCGCCCCACCACCGACGACGGCGTCCCCGACACCAGAACGGTCCCGCAGCGCCAGGCCGACGCGCTCATCGAACTCTGCGACCGCGCCCGCGGCGCCGAGGGGTTCCCCACCACCGCCGGGGAACCCCCACACGTCACGGTGACCATCGACTGGGACGCGTTGCGCACCGCACTCGGCACCGGCCTGATGGACTACGGGCAGCCCGTCAGCGCCGGCGACGCCCGCCGCCTGGCGTGCGACTGCAAACTGATCCCGGTGGTGCTCGGCGGCGACTCCGAACCCCTCGACGTCGGCCGCGCCATGCGCACCGTCCCGCTGAGCATTCGCCGCGCCCTCGTCGCCCGAGACGGTGGGTGCACCTTCCCGGGCTGTCATCGACCACCCGGACTCTGCGCCGCGCACCACGTGCGCCATTGGGCCGACCTCGGCGAGACCACAGTAGGAAACTGCTGCCTCCTGTGCCCGACGCACCACCACCAAGTGCACCTGCAAGGCTGGGACATCACCATCCACGGCGGACGCGTCGAATTCCGCCCACCTGCGATCATTGACCCCGACCGTCGACCCCTCACCACCCCGCCTCGCCGCTGATCACCATGAGCTGCGCGACCGCCTGTGTCGCCACTCTGCGGTGGAGCTTGCCGCGAGTTCCTGACGGAGTCTCGAGCGGGGCGCTTCGGTGTTCCCGGCGACGCGAGGCACACAATCCAGGTCTCGCGCCCAGTCAGCCATGCGCCCCCCACGTGGCTGTCCCCGTCGGAGTGCTCAGCCGAACTCGCCGGTACGGACGCTGGCTCTGAACGCGGCCCACTGCTCCGCGGTGAACGTCAGGGCCGGGCCGGTCGGGTTCTTGGAGTCCCGTACGCCATGGACTCCGTCGGGGAGGTCGGCGACCTCGACGCAGTCACCGCCGTAGCCGTTGCTGTAGCTGGACGTGCGCCACTGGGCGCCGGTCAGGTTGGGGTTGGCCTGTGTGCTCATCACTCACTCACCTAGTGCCGCACTCTTGATCAAGAGGGACGATTGTGTGGGGTTGAGCGCCTTCTGGGCCAGCATCCCGAACGCCGTGAGGTAGCTCGCTATCTGTGCCGGGCGCTCCAGGTAGTCGGAGCTGGCCATGTCCTCCAGGTAGATGATCTCCCCGTCGGGTGGGTCGCCCATCCGCAGGTGGACGAAGCTCGACCCCATCGCGGGGTGGGCGCCGGCGGAGAACGGCAGCACCTGGATGGTGATGTCGGGATCGTCGCTCAACTCGGCTAGGTGCAGCAGCTGCCGGCCGATGGTCTCTTTATCGCCGACCTGTCGGCGGATCACCGCCTCGTTGAGGATGGCCCAGATCAGCGGGGCTCCTGCGGAAAGCAACCGCTGTTGGCGCTCGATCCGCGACGCGACCAGCCGCTCCACCGCTCGGGGGTCCTGGGTGGGGTCGGCGGCCTGGGTGACCACGCGCGCGTAGTCCTCGGTTTGCAGCAGGCCGGGTACCAGCTCGCTCTGGTAGGTCCGGATCTCCGCCGCGGCTGCTTCCATGCCGACGAAAGTCTTCGCCCAGTCCGGCACCCGCACGGTCGACCGCCGCCGAGCGTACTGCGCTAGCTGCACCACGACGTCACGCTCGGTGACGCCGTAGAGGTCGAGCAGCGCCTTCACCTCGGCCGGTCGCAGGGTCGCCTTGCCGGTCTCGACCTTGCCGACCTTCGAGACGCCGCACTCCAGCTCGGCTCCCGCGTCCTCGCGGCTACACCCGGCGGCTTCGCGCAGTCGTCGCAGCTCACGGCCTAGCTGCAAGCGGTAGACGGTCGGCGGGGTGGCCACGTGAGCAGTGTGTCACTCCACGGGCACCGCGCCAACAGCAGACCACTCGACGGGCTGGACAACTGGAATGTTCCACTTGTATAGTGCTTCTAGCGATAGTCGTACTGTCGTAGCGTAAGCGGATCGGATAGATTCGCTGTGCCGGGATCACCACCCCGTTTGAACCGCCAGGGCACGACGTCGCTAGCCGCCCGGCCCGCTGCTCCCCGACCGCCGGCCGGGCGGCGCCTCACGCTAGGGAAACGGGGAACGACGCGGGCGGGACACGACCCCGCCCGCCTGTCCGAGAGAGAGGTCAACCATGGCTGATGGCGCGACTGCGGGTGCTTCTCGCAATGACCGCAGGACGATCCCGGTCACCTGCGCGGTGCATCGAGGTCCGAGGGGTTTTGCCAACCTGGTGGTGGAGAGACAGGGCAACGAGATCGTGCTCGACCCGCATGTCACCGGCGAGTGCGTGATCATTTTCGACGAGGACGGCGCGACGGCGCTGTTCGAGATTCTCCGCACGTGGCTCCGCAGGTGAGCGGTGACCCGGCCCCGCGGGTAGACCGCCGCCTTGTCGGTGGTGACTCGGATGCTCGGTGCCGTGCCGCTTAAGGTAGGTGAGATCATCAAGCTGATCGAGGACGATGGCTGGTATCTGGTCGCGGTCCGAGGTAGCCATCGCCAGTTCACGCATCCGACGAAGCTGGGCCGGGTGACGGTGCCGGGCAAGCTGAGCCGGGAGTTGTACCTGGAGTTGGAGAGGAGCATCCTGAAACAGGCAGGTTTGTCGAGGAGGAAGCCGCAGTGACCAGCTACGTGATTCTGATCGATGAGACCCCCGACGGGGGCTTCGGCGCGTGGGCACCGGATCTTCCCGGATGCGTTGCCTTGGGTGATTCTTACCAAGAGTGCGTGTCCGAGATGAGTGAGGCCGTCGCCTTCCACCTTGAGGGGATGCGTGCGGACGGCCAGCCCATCCCTCCAGCCTCGACGCGGGCGGCGACGGTCGAAGCCGCCTGAGGGCTAGTGACCCAGTATCAGTCGCGTCGCGGCGATGTCTGCGGATACACCGAGTTCATCCGTGCGCTCATCCAGTGCACCGCTACAGTGCGTGACTCGCAGGTCCACCGGACGTGCCGGAGAGTCGCAGCGCCGAGTTGCGCCAGGCGGCGGGGCCGGGGTGCAGGGGAGCGCGCAGCCGGTGTGCCGGGTCGGCCCAGGCGCCGCGCGGCCCTGGCGCCTCGGCAGCCACCACGTCCGCCAGCGCAGCCAGCACCACGACCAGCGCGGCGAGCTCCTCGTCCGACGGCTCACCCCGCACGATGTGGATAACCCGTGAGTGGCGATACGGGTTATCGCTCACATCGCCACTCACAGGGGAATGTTCCCATGCTTCTTCGGGGGCAGGGTCTGGCGCTTGTCCTTGAGCATTCGAAGTGATCGGGCTACGGCGGAGCGGGTGTGGGAGGGTGGGATCACTGAGTCGATGTAGCCTCGGTCGGCTGCGACGTAGGGGTTGAGCAGGGTGTCCTCGTACTCCTGTTGCCGCTGCGCCCGCAGCAGCTCCACATCGTCGGCGTCAGTGGCGGAGAGTTCCTTGCGGTGCAGGATGTTCGCCGCGCCGGAGGCGCCCATCACGGCGATCTGCGCTGAGGGCCAGGCCAGGTTGAGGTCCGCACCGAGGTGTTTGGAGCCCATCACGTCGTAGGCGCCGCCGTAGGCCTTGCGGGTGATCACCGTGACCTTGGGCACGGTGGCCTCGGCGTAGGCATAGATCAGTTTGGCGCCGCGCCGGATGATGCCGTTCCATTCCTGGTCGGTGCCGGGGAGGAAGCCGGGCACGTCGACGAAGGTGAGCACGGGGACGTTGAAGGCGTCGCAGGTCCGCACGAACCGGGCGGCCTTCTCTGCCGCGTCGATGTCCAGACAACCCGCCAGCGCCGTGGGCTGGTTGGCCACGATCCCGACGCTGCGGCCCTCGACGCGGCCGAAACCGACGACGATATTGGGCGCGAACAGCTGCTGCACCTCCAAGAACTCGTCGACGACCCGGGTGATCACCTCGTGGATGTCGTAGGGTGCCTTCGCCGAGTCCGGGATCAGCGTGTCCAGCTCCCGGTCAGCGTCGGTAGGGGTGTCAGTCAGCTCCGCGACCTCGAATACCGGCGGCTCGGAGAGGTTGTTCGACGGCAGGAACGACAGCAGCTCCTTGACGTAGGACAGCGCGTCCTCCTCGTCGGTGCCGAGATAATGCGCGTTGCCGGATTTGGTGTTGTGCGTCCGCCCACCGCCGAGCTCCTCGAAACCGACCTCCTCGCCGGTCACCGTCTTGATCACGTCCGGGCCGGTGATGAACATGGCGGAGGTCTGGTCGACCATCACCGTGAAGTCGGTCAGCGCGGGGGAGTAGACGTGCCCGCCCGCGCACGAGCCCATGATCAGCGAGATCTGCGGGATCACCCCGGACGCGTGCGTGTTGCGCAGGAAGATCTCGCCGTACAGGGCCAGCGAGACGACACCCTCCTGGATCCGGGCGCCGCCGCCCTCGTTGATCCCGATGATCGGGCAGCCGGTCCGCATCGCCAGGTCCATCACCTTGACGATCTTCTCGCCGTACACCTCGCCGAGGCTGCCGCCGAAGATGGCGGCGTCCTGGCTGAACACGCACACCGGCCGGTCGTCGATGGTGCCGTAGCCGGTGACCACGCCGTCGCCGTAGGGACGGTTGGCCTCCTGGCCGAAGTTGGTGCTGCGGTGCCGAGCCAGCGCGTCGAGCTCGATGAAGGATCCGGCGTCGAGCAGCAGGTCGATCCGCTCTCGGGCGGTCTTGCGGCCCTTGGCGTGCTGGCGCGCCGCGGCGCGGGAGGATCCGGCGTGCACGGCCTCGTCGTTGCGGCGCAGTAGATCGGCGAGCTTGCCAGCGGTGGTGTGGATGTCCGGCTCCATGACCGCCGACCTTAGAGGTAGCGTTCGCAGACCATGTGGTCTGATCTTGAGCGACCCCCCTTACGCGAGGACGCGCTGCGCCGGGCTCTGGTGGTGCCGGCCGGGCCCTATGCCGCGCTGGACGTCGTCGCGACGGTGCCCTCCACGAACACCGCGCTGGTCGCCGCGGCACGAGCTGGGGCGCCGGATCGCACAGTGCTGGTTGCCGAACACCAGAGCGCCGGGCGTGGCCGGGCCGCGCGGAGCTGGGCTGCCCCCGCGCGGTCGGGTTTGACATTGTCGGTGCTGCTGCGACCCACCGAGGTGCCGCAGATCCGCTGGAGCTGGCTGCCGCTGCTGGTGGGAGTGGTGCTGTGTCGAACCGTCAGCACCCTGGGAGAGCTGCCCGCGGCGCTGAAGTGGCCCAACGACCTGCTACTGGGCACCCGCCGGCGCAAGATTGCCGGGATCTTGGCTGAGGTGGTCCCCGCGGGTGCCGCGGTTGTGGTGGGTATCGGGCTCAACGTGACGCTTCGCGCGAACGAGCTGCCGGTGCCTGAGGCGACCTCGCTGGCCATCGAGCAGGCCGCGTGTACTGACCGCGACCCGCTGCTGCGAGCCGTGCTGCGCGCCCTGGACACCGAGCTTCGGCAGTGGTGTCGGCACAAGGGTGACCCGGTCGCCTCCGGTCTGCGGGAGGCCTACCGGCAACACTGCGTGACCCTGGGCGAGCAGGTTCGGGTGGACCTGCCCGACCAGCCCGCGTTGATAGGCCTCGCGGAGGAGATCGACCCCGAGGGCCGACTGGTGGTGCGCTCAGATGGGCAGCGGCGGGCGCTGTCGGTCGGTGACGTGACGCATGTCCGGTCAGGCAGCGGGGTGTGATCACGTTGTGGGTGACTCAGGCGACATGATGTGTCGTTTGGGCGACCTGGCCCGGTGACTGCACCTGTCTGCGGGTACCGTGCGTAACCACCTGTCCGCGGCGATCGGCAAGACCGGCGCGCGCACCCGTGCCGAAGCGGTGCGCATCGCCGAGGACCGGGGTTGGTTGTAGGGAGTGCGGTGTCCGTTGACGATGAGCTGAACGTCGAGACCGATCCTGATCTCGACCAGCACTTTCTCAGCAACCCGGCCAAGCTCGCGCTGCTTATCGAGGCGGCGGACATCCAGCCGACCGACCACGTAGTGGAGGCGGGCGCCGGCATCGGGACAGTCGCTGAGCGCGTACCAGCCTGCCGGAGCTTGACGGTCATTGAGTATGACACTGGCCTGATTCCGCATCTGCGCAGGCGGGTCCCGCATGCGCAGGTCATCCAGGGTGACGCCTTAGCTGTCCTGCCCACTGTGCATTGCGATGTCTTGGTGAGCAACCTGCCGTCGACGTTGACGCCAGCCCTCGTTGAGCTGCTGCCGAGGCTGGATTTCCGCGTGGCGCTCGTCACTGTGTCGTCGATTGCTAGCCTAGCGCCATTGGCAGGCTCTTTTGTGCTCCAGGCGATCGCTGTGCTTGAACCGGGTGATTTCCGGCCGAGACAGACGGTGCGGGCGGAGATTGTCAGGGTCACGCGGTAGGTAAGCCACGGTTTGGTAGGTGCAGTGTCGATCGTGCGGGCTCGGGTGTCGGTCACCGGGACGTTCTTTCTGCACGGCGCCGTGTTCAGCTCCTGGTACGCGCGCCTGCCGGCGATCCAGGAGCGGCTCGAGCTCTCGCCGGGAGAGTTGGGGATCGCCCTGTTCGGCGGGCCGGCGGGCCTGCTCGTGGCCCAGCCGCTGATCGGGGCGCTGGCGGCCCGGACCGGATCGCGCCCCATCGTGGCCGCCGCTCCGCTCTACCTCGGGGCGGTGGTCCTCCCGGCGCTCGCGGTCAACACCGTGACGCTGTTCCTGGCCCTGGTACTGGTGGGTGCGGCGAGCGGAGTCCTGGACATCGCGATGAACGCGCAGGGCCTCGCGGTCGAGCGCGCATCCGCCCGCGATCTGTTCAGCTCACTGCACGCCGCGTTCTCATTCGGCGCGCTCACCGGCGCGGGAGTCGCGACCGCGACTGCCGGCGTCGCCGCGCTGCCGTACCTGGCGGCGAGCGCCGTCGTGGGCGCGGTGAGCGCCACGGCGCTCGCGCCGGGGCTCCTCGCTGACCGGGGAGATCCCGATGCGCCGCTGTTCGCGCGGCCGAGTCGTCGCCTCGCCGCGCTGGGTGTGCTCGCGTTCTGCGCGCTGCTGGCCGAGGGGGCGGTCTTCGACTGGAGCGGCGTCTATCTCATCACACAGACCGGCACGACCGCCGGGCTCGCGCCGCTCGGACTGGCCGCCTTCTCGCTGCTCATGGGCGTGGGCCGGCTCGTCGGCGACCGAGCCGCCGCCCGTGCGGGCACGACTGACACCGCTCGCGGCGGCGCGCTGCTCGCCGCGCTCGGCCTCGGCGTGGCGCTCGCGTTGGCGACGCCCGTCGCGGCCATCGTCGGGTTCGCCCTCATGGGCCTGGGCCTGTCCGTCGTCTTCCCCCTCACCCTGCGCGCCTCCACCTTGGGCGCCTCCACGTCGGGGGACCACGCGGCAGCGGCTCCCAGCCTGGCCGCTGTCACCACGGTCGGCTACGGCGGGCTCCTCGCCGGGCCGCCGGTGATCGGTCTGCTGGCCGAGGCCACCGATCTCCGCTCGGCGCTCGCGCTGGTGTGCCTCCTGTGCGCTGTGGCCGCCGCACTCGCGGCACACGCCGGCGCCGAATAGGGACAGTGTCCCGGGACACGCTCACTCGACAGCCGGACGAAGTCGGAACCGCGATCCGATCCGCCCAGGACCACGGCCACCCCATGATCGGCTCGTCGCCAAGCGTAACCCGCTCGCCGTACTCCAGCTCAGGAGCCGATATGACCACTCAGTGCGCCACCGCCGTCGCCACCGCCGTCGCCGTCGCCTCGCTGAGCGTCGCTGACCTGCTGCGACGGGCCTGCGACGGTGACCGGGCGGCGTGGGAGGAGATCATGCGGCGTTTCCACCGGCTGGTCATGCGGGAGGTGCGCTCGTTTCGGCTTCAGGACGCAGACGTCCACGACGCGGTGCAGATGACCTGGCTTCGTCTCGCGGAGAACTGTCACCGAATCCAGTTCCCGGAGCATCTCGGCGCCTGGCTGGCCACCGTCGCCGGCCGCGAATGCCTGCGTATCGTGCGCGCCTCCAAGCACACCCCGGAGGAGAACAGCACGGCGGTGGAGAACGTGGCCGACCCCTCCGTCGGCCCGGAGCAGCACGTCATCAACATGGATATCGCGCACACGCTGCACGACCTCGTCGCTGAGTTGGCGCCTCGCAGGCGGCACCTCCTGCGGGTGCTGTTCGTCGACGAGCCGCCTTCCTACGTCGAGGTCTCGCGCATCACCGGAATCTCACCCGGGAGCATCGGGCCTACCCGCGCACGGGCTCTGCGCCAACTCCGACAGAAGCTCGACGACAACCAGCTCAGACAGGCAGTCCGATGATGAGGGTGCTTCGAGCTGGTGACGGCCCGTCGTGGGCGGTTCGCGATACGCCGTCAATCGCGGAGCCGGCCGAGGCCGGCGTTGCGGGCTCTGACGATGGCTTCGGAGCGGTTGGCGGCGTGCAGTTTAGCGAAGAGGTTGGACACGTGATTGCGGACGGTCTTGTCCGACAGCGTCAGGTCGCGAGCGATGTGCCGGTTGTCGTAGCCGCGGGCGATCAGGTCGAGGATCTGTCGTTCTCGGGCGGTCAGGTGGGGAAACGCCGCCTGGCTCTCGGTTGGTCCGGTCACACCGGTCAGGAGCCCGGCCAGGCGTTCGGCGGCATGGGCACCGAACGCGGCTCCTCCCATGCCGACGGTGCGCACGGCTTGCAGCACCTCCTCGCGGCCCGATCCCTTGACCAGGTATCCCTTGGCGCCGGCTCGCAACGCCGCGACCAGCGCGTCGTCGTCCTCGGACATCGTGAGCACCAGCACCCGGACTGCGGGATGGTCCCGGGTCAACACCCGGATCGTGTCGATGCCGGACTGTCCCGGCAGGTGCAGGTCCATCACGACCACTTCCGGCGCCAGCTCCCGGACCAGCACCAGCGCTTGCTCGGCATCGTCGGCCTCGGCCACGACCTTGATGCCGTCGGCGGAGTCGAGAGCAGCCCGCAACCCGGCCCGGAACAACGGGTGGTCATCGACGAGCAGCACTCGCAGGGTCATGGGGGGCCTCTCACCGGGCAAGTGGCAAGATACTATCGGGGTCTGATGGACGGGCGATGCTGATGGATGCGCTCGCGCGACACTGGGGGAGAGTCGCCCCGCGTCTGCAGGGCCTGCTCACCCGTGACCGGTGGCTCGCGCTTGCCGCGCTGGTCGTGATGTGGAGTCTCGTCGGCGTCGCGATGATGTGTGTGCTGGCCGTTGCGCACAAGCCTTCCTGGCTGAGCTGGGATGACGCTGTCTTCATGGTTCAGCTGGCTGTTCAAGGCGCCTGTTACAGTGTCGTGGGTCTCCTGCTCGTGGCGAGCCGCCCTCGTCAGTTCGTGGGATGGCTGGTCATTGTCACCGGATTGTATTTCTCTGCCGGGCCGACGCTGAGGCTCGCTCTCGCCGATCAGCGGCCCACGGGCGTCGTGCTGACGTTGTTGGCGTGGCTGATCCCGATTCTCTACTATCTTCCGGGCACGCTGGACAACTGGCTGCTGCTCTGGCTTCCCGATGGGCGACTCCCCAGCCGTCGATGGCGGTTTCTTGTGGCTGTCTCTTTCGTGGCGCTGGCTCTCGAGGGGCTGATTCAGGCCGGCGCATCGCCGGTGTTGTTCCACGTGCATGGAGTCGCCAGTCCGCTGGTCTCTTCGTGGTGGGCTCCCATAGCCGGTCGCCTCGCCGCCCAGTGGGATTGGGTGCGGTATGTGATCGACAACCTCGGTTGGGCCGTTATCGTCGTCCTGCTCCTGCGCTGGCGACACATGAGCGACGTCCAGCGTCGTCAACTCGCTGTCGCGCTGCCGGCCTATACATTGTGGCGCGTAGTGGCCCTTGCCTGGAATTTTGATATGGCACAAGGTTGGCTCTTCGGGGTGGTGACGGTCACTTCGTCGTTCCTGTGGCCGGCGGCTTTGGGCTATGCGCTTACCCAGAGCCGGTCGCCGCATCTGGATCGGGCAGCTCGTCGGGTGATCGTCGGCACTGTCGTGACCATCACCCTGGTGGCCGCCTATCTGGGGGCTGTCGTGGCTTTCTCGAGCTTGCGGATCACCGGAGTCGAGATATCGGTGGTACTCGCTGCGTCGGTCGGTCTCGGGGTACTCCCGTTGGTCACCTGGACGAACCGGCGGGTGGAGGGAGTGTTCTATGGAGAACGGGCTCGGCCGTATGAGGTGGTACGGGCGCTCGCGGGCCGGTTGCGGGATGGGATGAGTCCGGCCGAGGTGCCCGAGACCGTCTGCCGAACGGTGGTGCACACGCTGCGGCTACCGGCGGCGGCGTTGGTGGCGCAGACCCGGAACGGGCCTCGTCGGCTCTCCATGGTCGGGTCGACTGAGATCAGCGATCTGAACGAGGTGTTCGAGTTGTGTTACCGGGGCACCGCGGTCGGCCTGTTGTGGGTCCGCGCGCGGCAGGGCCAGCGGGAGCTGGACGAGCTGGACCGGACGGTGTTGCAGTCACTCGCCGACCAGGCGGCCCCGGCGGTGGCGGGGTTACGGCTCTTGGAGGATCTGCAGGCCAGTCGGGAGCGGTTGGTGGTGGCGCGGGAAGAGGAGCGGCTGCGGTTACGCCGGGATCTGCACGACGGGATCGGTCCGACGCTGGCCGGGATACGGCTGCAATTGGACACCGCGCGCGCCGCGCTGCCGGTCGATTCCCCGGCGAGTGGACTGCTGCGGCAGGTGGGGTCGGAGATCGGCGCGGTGGTGGCCGAGCTGCGGTTGGTCACCGACAGCCTGCGTCCGCCTGCGCTGGACCAACTCGGCTTGGCCGGTGCTGTTCGAGAGCTGGTGAACCGTCTGTCGAGCCCAGCGTTGCCCATCCACGTGTCTCTGCCTCCCGACTTGTCCGGGTTGCCGGCGGCGGTGGAGGTCGCCGTTTACCGGATTCTGGCTGAGGCGTTGGCCAATGTCATCAGTCACGCCGGCGCCGGCAACGCCTACGTGCAGATCGCGGTAGACGAGAACACCGTGGATCTCGACGTGGTGGATGACGGTGCCGGACTGCCGAGTAAACCTCGCCCTGAGGGTATCGGGTTGACCTCGATGCGGGAACGGACGCAGGAGATCGGCGGCCAGTACGTCATCGCGACCGTGCCCGAAGGGGGAACCAGGGTACACGCTATCCTACCCCGTATCCTGGCTAAGACCGTTCCGCCCCTGCCGGAAACCGGATCGCCGATGAAGCCTCAGGAGGAACTGTGAACGTGCCGTCGGAAACGCCGCCTGATGGACCGATAAATCAACCGTGGAGCATGTCCTACCGAGGTCACAACGTCACCTGCCACGACCCCGGTGAACCGGATATGCCGATGGTCTCCGTCGACGGCGCGGACATCATGATCCGCCGAGAGGAGACCGGTGGGTACTCGGCACCGATGCTCAACATGTTTGCGACCTACGCCACTCTGGGAGATCTGGCCCGAAGCCTCATCGATACCTCCCCGGTTTTCCTAGCCCAACGCAAGGCCTGACTCACCGACAGGCCTGACTCACCGACGAGGAGGTTGCCGACGATGCTTCGCCTGCGCAAAAACGTCACCAGTCTGACCGCTGCCGAGAAAGCAGCCCTGGTCGCCGCGATCAAAGCCTTGAAAGCCAACGGAACGTATGATCGTTACATCACCGAGCACGACAACGCGATGAACCAGGCAACCCTCATGTCCGGGGAGAACCCCCCACCGCCCCAGTCTTTATATCGCAATGTCGCCCACCGGGGCCCAGCGTTCGGGCCCTGGCACCGGGAGCTGCTCCGGCGCTTCGAGCTGGATCTCCAGGCCCAGGTACCAGGAGTCACCCTGCCGTATTGGGACTGGGCCGCCGACAGTGAGCTGGCGGATCCCACGACAGCGCCCATCTGGGGTCCGGATCTCATGGGTGGTGACGGCGACCCCAACAACCAGAATCTCGTCGGCACCGGGCCGTTCCGATACGGCCCGAACGACCCCGCCACGTGGAGTGTCGTCACCAGCGACGGAGACCCCGGCCCTGGCCTGCGCCGCACCCTGGGACAAGACGGGCACCTGCCATCCCAGAGTGAGATCGACATCGTATCGAAGATCACCCGGTATGACTCCGCCCCCTGGCGGACGGTGAGCAACCCGAGCTTCCGTAACCAGCTGGAGGGCTGGCAGGGCCCCAACCTCCACAACAGGGTGCACGTCTGGGTCGGTGGATCCATGCTTCCCGGCACCTCACCCAATGACCCGGTCTTCTTCCTGCACCACTGCAACGTCGATCGACTCTGGTGGAATTGGCAACAAGCCCATCCAGACGCGGCCTATGTGCCGCGCAGCGGAGGTCCACCGGGCCATAACCTCAACGACCAGATGACCCCTTGGGATCCCGCGACCACACCGGCGAGCACACTGTCCATAACCCAGCTCGGCTACCGCTACGACACGGACCCGCTGGCATAGGGCTTCTGATCGGCGTTACTTCGGCGCTTTCGGCAACCGAGGTTCCATCATCTGGGCGATCCGCAACGCCTCGGCGCACGGATCGAGCGGCGGAGAATTCAGGGGGGGCACCGCCACGCTGACCGAAAACGACAGCGATCCGCCATCTATCAGCTGTGCGCATTGCGAGCCGTGCGGGTCCACGCTGAGGTGGGCTCCGGCTCGGCCGTTCACGGTGTTGTCCACGAAGGTGACGAACTTCGGATCGTGCCGGCGAGCCTGGTAGCCGGCCAGGGTGTCGTTGTCCCGCTCCAGGCTCAATGTGAAGGACTTGCCCAGCCACCGGCAACCGACCACGCCCACCTTGTTGAAACGTCTGCGGGTGTCCAGCCGCACGTCCAGCGCGGTCAGCTCGGCATCTGTCAGGATGGTGCACATATTGACTCGCCTGGCATCGGCCACCGCCGACGCGGGCGTCCTCGACGCCTGGGCACCTGATGCCTGGGCACCGCAGCCGGCCGCGAGCAGTCCCACGATGGTCACCGCGACAGCACCGCGCCGCACGCCTGGGCCTGCCACGTTCACCCGAACCAACTTTCCGCCGGACTTGCGCCTCGCCACGCGCCGCTGGACTGTACCTGCCCGCCACAGCGCTCCCGCGGCGGTACCGTGATCAGTGGCGACGAGGAGGAGTCTTGCCCTACCCAGATGATCTGCTCCAGGGTGACGAGCGGGTGGTGGTCCACAAGCACCCGCACTGGAAGATGCTGGTGCTGCCGGTGCTGGCCTTTCTGATCATCGTGGGGCTCGGCTCCTACGCCGCCGGGTGGGTCGCCGGACAGTCCTGGCGGTCTTATGGGTGGATCGGGCTGGCCGTGCTCGCCGGTATCGCTGTGCTGTGGCTGACCGTGGCGCCGTTGCTGCGCTGGCGCACCACGCATTTCGTGCTCACGACCAGGCGGGTGCTGGTCCGGGAGGGCATCCTGTCCCGCAGTGGCATCGACATCCCGATCAATCGGATCAACAGCGTGCAGTTCCGGCATTCCTTGATCGACCGGATTCTGGGCTGTGGCACGCTGATCGTCGAGTCGGCCTCCGATGAGCCGCTGGAGTTCGACGACATCCCCCAGGTCGAGCGGGTGCACTCGCTGCTGAACTACGGGCTGGACGCGGGACCGGAGCCCACATGAGCGCCAGGGACGTCGGCCTGCCCGACCCGCACCGGGCGGGCGGGCTGCCCGACCGGGTGATGATCTGGGAGGTCGGGGCGCGCGATGGCCTGCAGAACGAGCCGGCGGTGCTCGGCGTCGAGGTCAAAGCCGAGTTCCTGGATCGGCTGGCCGCGGCGGGGCTGCGGGTTCTGGAGGTGACCAGCTTCGCGCACCCGCGCTGGGTGCCGCAGCTGGCCGACGCCGCGGAGCTGCTCGGGCGCCTCACGTCTCGTGACGGGGTGCGCTACCCCGTGCTGGTGCCTAACGAACGGGGGCTGGATCGGGCGCTGGCGGCCGGCGTCACCGAGATCGCGATCTTCGCTTCGGCCACCGAGAGCTTCGCCCGGCGCAACCTCAACCGCGACCTCGACGCGCAGTTCGCGATGTTCGCCCCGGTGCTGCGCCGGGCGAAGGAGCATGGTCTCGGGGTACGCGGATACATCTCGATGTGCTTCGGCGACCCGTGGGAGGGCGCGGTGCCCCTCGGCCAGGTGCTCGGCGTCGGGCGCAGGCTACTCGAGCTGGGCTGCGACCAGCTCTGCCTGGGCGACACCATCGGGGTGGCCACCCCGGGTCACGTCACCGCGTTGCTGGACGGGTTCGTCCGAGCCGGCGTCGGGATCGATGCCCTCGCGGTGCACTTCCACGACACCTACGGCCAGGCGCTGGCCAACACCTATGCCGCCCTGTGCACCGGGGTGAGCTGCGTGGACGCCTCGGCCGGTGGGCTCGGGGGCTGCCCCTATGCCGAGTCGGCCACCGGCAACCTGGCCACCGAGGACCTGGTATGGATGCTCGACGGCCTCGGTATCGAGCACGGAGTCGACCTCAATGCCCTGGTACGCACCAGCGTCTGGATGGCCGACCACCTCGGCCGGCCCTCCCCCTCCCAAGTAGTCACCGCCCTCGGCAGCCCTTCAAGGACCACCAACCCGGCCGGTCACCGCTCATAACGACGGCCAACACCCTCCTGGCGTGCCAGCGGGTGTTGGCCGTCGTAAGAGACCTCCCGGACCCGGGTTGGTGGTCCTTGAAGAGCTGGCTACCTGCTCAGGCGACCTCGTTGAGCTTGCCGGTCGCCACGTCGAAGACGAACCCGCGGATGGAGTCCTTGTTCGGCACGAACGGGCTGGCCTTGACCCGGGCGATCGACTGCCGGACGTCCTCGTCGAGGTCCGGGAAGGCCTCGGCGGCCCACGGCGGTTTGATCCCGGTCTCGTCCTGGATGGACTTCTTGAACTCATCGTCGTTGAAGGTGAGCATCCCGCATTCGGTGTGGTGGATGAGAATAATCTCCCGTGTGCCGAGCAGCCGCTGGCTGATCGCCAGCGAGCGGATCTCGTCGTCGGTGATCACGCCTCCGGCGTTGCGGATGACGTGTGCCTCGCCCTCGTTCAGGCCCAGGATGCGGTAGACGTCCAGGCGGGCGTCCATGCAGGCCACGATGGCGACGTGCTTGGCGGGCGGCAACGGCAGCGGCCCGGTGAAGGTCGCGGTGTACCGGGAGTTGTTGGCAAGCAGTTCATCGGTGACGGACACGCATACTCCTGATGTGCGGGGGATGAATGGGCACCGGAAATCGGCCGCGCGGGGCGGGAAGGCCATGCGCCGTCGCGCGGCCTAGCTACAGAACTGATCGAAGGCGTGCATGCGCCGGCTCGGCCAGAACTCTTCGAGCACAGCACGCCGCATGCACATATCGTTACCCGGTGCTCGCCGCGCCGGCAAGAGATTCCAGCGGATCGGGTGTCGGTCAGGAGGAACGGGCCACCCGCGCGACCAGGTCGGGATTGGTCTCCGGGACCAGGGCGGTGAGCGCCACCGGTTCCTTGGTACTCGGGCGCGCCGGGCCAGAACGGCTCTGCCGACCGCGACGTCCCGAGGCCCTCACGTTCGCACCCCGACGGCCTCCTCGGCGGCTGACCAGCAGTCAAGGCAGGTCTGCCATAGTCACTCGGCGTCGGTCACTCGCGGTCGTGTCAGTTGCCGCCCGCAGAGTGTGGTGATCAGCTTGCCTGAGGGCAGGTTTCGGTCTCGGATGTCGGCCGCGTGGCGCTTGCCGTCGATGGGCAGCCAGAAGAACGTCCGGGGGTGCGGGAAGCTCGTAGCTCCTGGCGTCGTCGCCCAGGTGTCGTCGCTGGTGTGCTGGACTACCGCCGATGTTGGTCGGCACTCGCTATACGCTGGAAGCGCGTGGTCTCGTGTCGTTTGGATTGTCATGGTTGGCCTGCCTCCCCGGGTCGTGGAATCGAGGCCTTGTGTTTCTGCGGGAGGTTGAGCTTCTTGGGCGGGCGGCCATTGATCTCGTCAACGGGCTGAGCGATGTCCACCGCCATCGTCTCCGCCAACTGAGCCACGCGCCGAGTGATCTGCCGTGCGGTGGCGTGATCGAGACGGTCGGGTCGATACCACAACTGCAGTGCCGGCTTCGGCTTTGGCATCTGGCATCGCGATCAGACGCAGTGGGTAGTGCAGGCGTCATTGACCTGGATCACGGTGGCCCACAACCCGTTGGTCGCTGTCTGTGGGCTGTTCCTCGGGTAGTTCTCGAACACCGTCACCGTGTCGAACAGTTCGCCCAGTCCGGTCAACCGGTCAATGTCGGCCAGGCTGACGTTCTGATGCTGGGTCATCGCTGCGTGGTAGTCCTGCACTCGCGCCGGCAACTCCGCGCGCAATGGCGGATCAACCGTCAAATCAAACGAGTGTAGGGCCGCCTCCCCGATCTTCCCGTTGAGTCCGTCTTCCCCGACCTCGATAACAGGCAGCTAGACCTGCACTGTGTCAACATCAAGAACACGCTGATAAGCAGCCCCCTCATCGTCAGGGAAAACAGCGCGGAGGCTCTCGTTACGCGCCACTACATCACCGATAGCCGCTCGCAATGCCGCCACATTCAGTCCGCCGGACAACCGCGCAACCATCGGTACGTTGTATGTCGGTGACGAGCTCTCCAGATGATGTAGAAGCCACAACCGTGACTGGGCGAAAGGCAGCGGCAGCCGCTGGGGACGTGTCATCGGCCCGAGTGGGGCACGAGTGATGTCAGCGCCGCCACACGGACCCTGCTCACCGATCGGGTCGCCAGCAGCGAATGCCAGAAGTTGGCATCGATGCTCACTGAGATCGCTGCCCACCATAGACGATACGGCGCACGCTGGAGAGGTCGTGCCCGGCGGCTGCCGCGGAGATTCTGTAAAGCTGAGAAGCGCTGACTTGCAGGTGGCCGACCTTGCGCGCTTCACTGTCGGCGAGTATTGCCCGGTGAATCGGCAGCCGAGGAAGTCGGCCGCGAGCCGGATCAGCAGCGCTTCGGTGGTATCGCTGACCAGGCATACGATTCCGGACCCGCCGTACAGGCCGCGGGAATGTTAGAGTGCGCGCCAGTCGGTGACCCAGGACTGCACCTGTCGGTGGGTGATCGTGTGGGATCCGCGCGCGATCTCGTCGGGCGCGCGCTGCGGGTCGTGGTATACATCGTCTAGGTATCCGGCCTTCATGAATTCTTCTCCAGCCTCCCACCTCGTCGCCCAGGGTACGGGTACTGCTCGCCGTGATTCCAGGGGAAGAGGTGCAGGTTCCAGGTGTTGAGGACATTGGTGTAGAGCGCGAGTCTGCTGACCAGGGAGAAGTACTGCTCTCTTGTTTCTACTTGGGGTAATATGTCGAGTGTCTGTTGGGTAAACCGCCATAACGTCTTGAGGCCCGTGTAGCCGAGGAATTCAGCGGGAACCTTGATGAAAGTCGGCGTGAGCTCCTTCAATGTTCCCAGTGAGGTGTCGGTGGTCTGGCAGATCTTGATGAGCCCGTTGAGTGCGCAGTAACCCAACGGTCGGGCCTCGCCGTTGAGGAATACGAGCGTGGAGAAGTACTGCTCACGGCTACCGGCACGACTATCGATCTGACCCTGGTACATCTTGATGATCTCATGGGGTGGCTCTATCCATACCCGCTGGGTCTCGTCGTGGATTTCGTCGATTATCTTCTGAATGTCGATCAGGTTTACCGGCGTGGGGCGAGGCAGTGCATGTTCTACGGCTGGATCACCCTTGCGGCGTACCCGTACCTCGATCGGCTGCTTGCTGTTCCAGGTGGCCTCCCAACAAGCTTGCCCAGCCTGTCGAAGCAGGCCGATGTGTTCGTCGAGGACCCGAGCGACTGGTGCTGCGGGCAGGTATTCACTCAACGGTCCGTACTTCACGGCCAGGTGTTGCAGTTGAGAGAGGAAGATGGTGCCATCGGGTGACCGTGTGCGGTCTTCCTTGTGTTCGGCCTCAGTATAGATGAGCTCCGGGTGCGGTACCAGATGATAGAGATGGTTACCCGACACCAGTGCGTGGTTCTGTAGACTGTTGTACGGCAGGAATTCATTCCACAACAGTTCGGCCAGCCGCGGGTTTTGGCCGGTAAACTCCGCTGTAACCGTGATGGCCGGTTGAACCCACTCGATTTCGATGTGACGCATGCGATTACTCCCCGGTGGGTTCTACCGCTATAGATGTGGATGAGCGGTGTGTGTGGTACGGCTGGGTGCCTGCTGGTTGGGGCGCACGGACGTGATCCAGGTTCTACGGCTCCTACGCTCGTTGATCCTGGAGCCGCCCGTGCGCGCTACAACCCTACTGAATCGTCTGTTGAATCTGCTAGGTGTGGCGGTGGTCGATTCGGGGTCTTGGCAGGTGAAGCCCGCTGGCGGTGAGGTACACGTGCGGGTTCGGTTGACGCAGCGGGTGCGAGTGTTCACGGAGTGCTCGTTTGCGATGACGCACCGGTATAACACGCGTGACGTCGACTCGTCGTGGTGACATCGTGATCTGTGGCCGGGTGTGCCGGATCAGGGTGCGCAATGTGTTATCTTCCAACACGTGTCGTGACCACGACGCCTCACCGTATGATCAATGTCACGATGTGTTGACCGAGCGAAACCGGAGCCGCGTTGACGGACGAACGGGCGAGGCCCACAGTCATGAACTCGACGAAACCGACTTACATCAACCCGGGAGCCCCACAACGTCGGTAACGTCGAGCTCACGGACGAGCTGGATTTCAGTCGCACGCTCGTCCTGATAAATTGCGACGCAGCGTTCGATGCGGCCGTAGAAATCTTCGTACCAGTGCCAGTCGTGGCGGTACTTCAGACCACTGTGTCGGCGCTGCTTCGATAGCAGCCAGGTATCCTTTACAGGAAGACTGCTTCTCGGTGAAGCCGGCGTTGTCCTTCGGTGCGAAGCGCAGGAAGTGGTTCGCTACATTGCACAGGCTGCCGAGAAGGGGGTGCATATCGGGACGAATACGACGGCGGTGCGGCGGATGCTGGAGGGGTGCCAGCCGCGGTGGCCGGTGCCCCGGCTGGTGACCAAGGTGCTGTCTTGGCAGTTTCGCCACGAGGTCAGCGTCACCGAGTGCGGGTGCGGCTGACCGCACTCCCGCGGCTGAGGATCTCTACGATGGTGTGAGTTGTTCTGGGACACTCGACGGGACGCTCCGCACGGTCGTCGAGTTGTCGGGACAGGACATGCGCCGACGGAAGTTCCTGGTGGGCTCCGTGTTCAGCGCGGCGGCCTTCTCCGAACCTGCGCTGGTGGCGCAACGCTACTTCATCCAGGGCCCGTCGCGCAGTACTGGAAGCCCAGCGGTACTACGAGTCGATGCGCCCCGAGGACGAGCCCCTGGTGCTGGGCCTCAACACCGAAGCCGCGTCCGCGGCAGACCTCGCCAAGTGTCTGAGCGACATCGGCGAGCTTGCGCAGGCCATCAATCTCGGTGCTGCTGTGTTGCGTGATTACGGACCCTGGCGGGTTCGGGCCCGCTGTTTCGTGCAGGCCGACCTCACCGGCACTCATCTTGTCGGTCGTGATTTCGAGCAGGCCGCCGCGCTGGGTTGACCTGCGCTGCGGACCGCCGCGCAGGTCAACCCCGCTCGTACCCATGACCGGCTGCGCACGCTGCAACGGCAGATCCAGTCGCTGCGGGCCGGCTCACCGCACCTGCGTGAGCTGGACGAGCGGATCACCAGCCTCCTCGGCTGCGGCGGTGCCCGACAGGACTGAGCATGGCGACCCGCGGTGAGAGTCGTTCGGGTGCCGAGAGGGGTCGAGTTCCGTCCGCGCGGTGCTCACGAACCTTCGAGTACTCTGCGCCCACGCGCGATCACTTGAAGTGTTGCCCGCGCCAGTGTTGAGGCTGCACGTCTTCGCGGGGAGGAGTCGTATTGACCGAAATGGTGATTTTTGATCTTGCGGAGGGTTCGACGGTCCTGGTGGAGGTGGACGAGGACAACCTCGGTATCGAGCGGGTCAGCCGGGGTCGGGACGGGGTGGTCGAGGCGGGCCGTCGGTTGACGGAGGTGTTGGGCAGCGTGCGTGATGCGGCTCGGGAGTCGATGGACGTGTTGCGGACGCTGTCGCCGGACCGGATCGAGTTGGAGTTCGGTGTGAAGTTGGCGGGTGAGGCGGGGGCGATCATCGCGAAAACAGCGGCCGAGGGCCATTTCACCGTGAAGCTGACCTGGACGCCCGACGCCGGGGCCAGTGATGGGTCGCAGGTTGCTTGAGCACCGGCCCTCGCGGGTGCGCGACACCTCCGCCGTGAATGGTGGCTCTCCGGTGGTGGACGCGGTAGCCAGCCGGCCGGCGGACGTGCAGCGGGCACTCGATGCCGCGATGGTGCGCATCCGCAGCCATACCGGCGAGGTCGTCGGCAGCGGGTTCCTGGTCGGGGCGGGTCATGTCGTGACCTGCGCTCACGTGGTGGCGCGGGCGCTGGGCAGGCAGACCCAGCAAGCCCCAGCCGAGACCGACACGGTGTCGCTGGACTTCCCGCTCGTCGCCGCCGGGGTCATGGTGCACGCCCGGGTCGAGGTATGGCACCCGATCCAGGACGACGACAAGGGTGACATCGCTGTTCTCGCGCTGGTGGCCGACCCCCCAGCCGGAGTTCTCCCCGCCTTTCTGGTGGCCGCTGAGGACTTCTGGTCGCACCCGTTTCGCGTATTCGGCTTTCCCCGTCGCCATGACCACGGTGTGTGGGCCTCGGGTGTCCTCCGGGCTCGCCAGGCCGCCGGCTGGGTGCAGATGGAGAGCGGCCCCTCGGGATATCCCGTCGAGGCCGGTTTCAGCGGTGCCGTCGTCTGGGACGACGAGGTGGCTGGCGTCGTCGGCATGACCGTGGCCGCGGACGCGCGCGGTGACCTCAGGGCTGCCTACTTGATACCCACGGAGGAATTGATCCGGGCCTGGCCGCCGCTGGCGGGTCGAACCGTGCCGCCCTGCCCGTATCGCGGTTTGCATGCTTTTCGAGAGCGAGATGTGAGTGTTTTCCACGGTCGGCAGGACCTCACCGACCGGCTTGCCACGGAAGTGCGACGCAGGCCGCTCGTCGCGGTCGTCGGGCCTTCGGGCAGTGGCAAGTCCTCGGTGGTGTTCGCGGGCCTGCTGCCGTGGATATTGCGGAAACAGGGCTGGCTGGCCATCAGCATGCGTCCCGCGCACGGGTCGTCACCGCTTTTCGCCCTGGCTGCCGCTCTCCTCCCTTTCCTTGAACCCGATCAGGCCGAGACCGAGCGTCTCACCGCATTGGGCCAGCTCACGACGGTGCTGCGCGACGGGCATTTACCCGACGTGATCGACAGGGTCCTGACGCGAGCGGGCAAGACCGACGTACTGCTGGTGGTGGATCAGTTCGAAGAGCTTTTCGCGCGCGAGGGAGTCGGTGCTGGCGAGTTCATCGGTGTTCTGCTGTCGGCGCTGCACGCCCCAGTGGGCCTGATCGTTGTTCTGACCCTGCGCGCTGATTTCCTGGGGCAGGCGTTGCAGGATCCGGCGTTGGCGGCGGCCCTGGAAGGGGCGGTCACCACGATTGGGCAGATGGGTCGCGATCAGCTCCGCGCGGTCATCGAGGGGCCGCTGCCGACAGGAGTGCGATACGAGGCCGGCCTGGTCGAGCGGATCCTCGGCGACGTGGGGGAGACGCCCGGCAGCCTGCCGCTGCTGGAATTCGCCCTCACCCTGCTGTGGGAGCGACAGGATCGGGGCACGCTGACCCACTCGGCGTATGAGCAGCTCGGCGGGGTCAGCGGCGCCCTGGCCAGCTATGCCGAACGGGTCTACCTCGACCAGCTGCTCCCGGAGGATCAGGAAGAGGCCCGCCGCCTGCTGATCCAACTCGTCCGCCCGTCGGAGGTCGGCGAACCGGTGCGCCGGATAGCCCGGCGCCCAGAGCTCGGCGAGCCACGCTGGCAACTCGGCCAGCGGCTTGCCGCGACCAGGCTCCTCGTCACTGACCGGGACCCGACCGGGGTCGAGTCGATCGAACTGGTGCACGAAGCCCTGATCGGCGGGTGGTCGCGGCTGCACCAATGGTTCGACGAGGACCGCGCCTTCCGCACCTGGCAGGAACAGGTACGCGGTTCCCTCGCCCAGTGGGAGACGGTGCGGCGCAACGAGGGCGCGTTGCTCCGCGGAGCACCACTGGCAGAGGCCGAGCGCTGGCTCACCGAACGCCCGGAGGACCTCGGCGCCCCGGAGCGGCAGTTCATCCAGGCCAGTCGCGCCCTCCGGACCAGATCCGTGCGCCGATTGCGCGTGGTAGCGGCGGTTCTGGCCCTGCTGCTGCTCGTCGCCTCGGGCCTGGGTGGGGTCGCCTTCTGGCAGACCAACCGAGCCGACAAGCAGAGCAAGATAGCCCAGTCACGTGCACTGGTGACGCAGGCGAACTTGCTCGCGTATTCCCAACCGGATGTCGCGATGCTGCTGGCTGCCACTGCCTACAAGATCGCGGATACCACAGAGGCCACTGATACACTAACGAAGATAGCCAGTCGGTGGCAGCGCGCCGACAAGCTGCTCGCAACTGGCATGCGAGACAGTTCTACGATTGCGTTCGATCCTGTCGACCCCACGATGGTTGCACTGACCAGCTCCCATGAAATTCAGCTGTGGGATATCAAGAGAAATATCCGCCGCGGTCGGCTCAATGTAGACGGAAAAATTAGTAACTCGACCTTCAGTCCAGACGGGCTCATGCTCGCTTACATACAGAACACCGAGCAGGCGAGCAAGGTTGTTCTGTGGTCTCATGCGGAGAACCGGGCGGCGCGGGAAATACCATTAATTCTCAACTCTGGTGAATACACCGGAAAGCTGAACTTCAGTCCGGATGGTAAATTTATCGGCGTCTGCATTCGACAGCGGATTCAGTTGTTTCCCCTAGATTCTAGCGGTCCTAGTTACTCGATACCGCTCGTTCGCGACTCCCAATGTGCTTTCGGTTTTAGGGGTGGGAGCCGCGAGCTGGCGTACATCGACGGTGACGAAATCGTGACGTGGGACATCTCCGCAGGCAGGGTGGCTACGCGCGCAAGCCCAGGCCCGCCTAAAAGTAGACAGCCAGGTCCGCTACCGAGCCCGGACGACCCATTTTTCTTCAAGCGTGGCTCAACCTTCGCTGTGGCGCCAGACGGGCAATACGCGATGTACAACAACGGCACTGTCGGAGGCTGCGCTTGGTGGAACTTCGATCGTCAGGAGGCGCAAGCGATCCGGATTTCCGGCGCTTCCTATGTTGGGATTTTCTTCACTCCTAACGGTCGCCGCGCAATCATGCCCCTGTCTGGCGGTACGATTCTCTTCGACGCGGCGCAACGGACGCCAATCGCTGCCTATGGAAGGGGTGTGCTCAGTCCGGACGGACGCATGATCGCTGACGTCAACGGATTCGGCGTAATCGCGCTCACCGACACCGGCCTGCATCACGGAATCCCCGTTGATCCAAATCTAATCGCGATCCAGCCCGACAATGAACACCTCACCACCGTCTCTGCCGGTAACGTGGCTATCTATTCGATCAAAAATTCCGAATCTATCATCGTGCAAAATTCCACGACTGATCGATCAGATAAGAGCGGGGTCGAGACTCTCAGCGAGAATGGCCTGCGTTACGCTTTTGTGGATGATCGCAAGCAAAAAATCAGCTTGCTCGATGTCCCGTCTTCGCATGCCTTGGAAGTGTCCATCGAAGGAAACCCCAGCGACGTGCTCCGGCTCTCCTTAGATCCCAGTGGCGACTTCTTGGCGTACGCCCAGAAATCCGAGATTATTGTCTGGTCCGTCAAGGATGACGTCGAAATTTCAAGGATCCCCTTACCTGAGGGTCACGCGGCAAGAGAATTGGCAGTCAGTCGAGGAGGCCGATATGTTGCCGCGAGCGATCCCAGTGGCGAGGCCCGGCTGTGGGACACCAGCTCCCGTGACCACACTGGGACTGCCCTCCCGTCGGACGATGAACAATCAATGAGCTTCAGCCCGGACGGAAGATGGCTGAGTATCGGCGGCCAGAATGAAACAAGGCTATGGAACATCAATGAAAAGAAGATTGATAATCGGCGAATTCCGGTGGGCGGTTCCTCGGTCAAGTTCAGCAGGGACGGCTCCCTCCTCGCCGTGAAAGAAAGCCAGTACGGAGAAATTTCAGTATGGAATGTGCGTGACGTTCAACTCGTAGGAGGAACCAGAGCATCGGAGTTAAGATCCGTTGCGTTCACGTCCGATAATGGTCGACTCGCCGTGAGCGGCGGAGGAGTCTTCGTGGACCCTTACGATGCCTCCTGGGCGCTGCGGCGCGTCTGCGACATCGTCAAGAGAGATCTCACCCCCAAGGAATGGAACAAGTACCTGTCTGGGTCTGACTACATATCCACCTGCACGCGCTGACCCGAGCAGTTGCGCCAGGTTCTTCTATACCTTGACCATGCAGGCTGCTGTCTGTCAGCGTGGCGCACAACACCACGATGACAGCGGGGGTGCCGCTTGCGTTGCACTCCTGGAAATCTGCTGGCATCGTGATGCGCGTTCCACCAGTGCATCCGCCCAGTTACCGCTTGCCGGCTATGAACTGCAGATTTCGTTCATGCGTGGCACGTGTCATGGCCATGCAGTTTCGGCCATTCGAGGATCTTGGTTCTGCGGAACGTTGTTGGCTGCGCTTGGCGCTGCTTGATTGAGCTTGGACGAGGGTATCAGCAGCTCGCATGCCTGCCGGATCATGATGCCTGTTCCTGGGGTGTTGGCGCGGCGCGTGTTGCCTGGGCCGTCGGCGGCAAAGACCGGACATTGCAGCTGGCCCGCTGGATTTCAGCTGAGCGCTCGTCCTGGTAAATTGTGACGCAGCGGCTGATGCAGCTGCGCAGATCCTCGTACCAGCGCCAGTCGCAGTCGTATTTTAGCTCATGAACTGACGCCGCCTCGACCGCCGTCAGGTACCCCTTGCAGTAGGCCAGTTTTCCGGTAACATTAGCGTTGCCTCTCGGCGTGAAGCGCAGGAAGTGGCGCACCACGTCGCACAGGCTTGCGTGCACCGGCCATGGCGGCACGATCCACCGGCCGGGGTTATCGGTATTCGGGATACCGGTGGTTGGTTCGCTTGTCGCGCTCACGTCTGGTCGCCTCTCGTGCCGGGTATCGTGGACGCTCGTAGCCCGAGGTGTGTACCGGCGGCGGACCAGCATTCAGGGCAGACCGGCCATCGCCACTCGGCGTTGCTCACTCGTGTTCGCGTCAGTTCTCGCCCACAGAATGTGGTGATCAGCTCGCCGGGTGGCAGGTTTTGGTCGAGGATCCCGGCCGCGTGGAGCCTGCTGTCGATGGGCAGCCAGAAGAACGACTGGGGTTGCGGGAAGCTCGTGGCTCCTGGCGGGTCGAGGCGCACGGTGTTGTACCTCCTTGGCGGATGGCGCGATGAGGGTCGTGGTGGGCATTCTGGGCTTGGGCTCCGGCGGCAATGGACCGGCATGGTCAGTGAAACGTGTGGTTGCGAGGGTGGGTGGGTGACATGGTGTGGCAATGACTCCGGTTGGCGACCGGAGTCCCACTTCCGTCCCACTTCGCGTAGTGGCTTTACAGGGTGTCTCATGACCGGTCATGATTGGCTGCGATCGCGCAATGACGACGATGGAACCGGGAGTGTCGTGAGCAGTGGGAATGACTCGGCGGGTGGTAACCGGCCGCTGCGGGTGCTGGTGGAGGAGGCGGGGTTGAGCCATGCCGCGTTGGCTCGTGCGGTGGTGGTGGCGGGTGCGGCGGAGGGGAAGCATGTGGGGACGAATACGACGGCGGTGCGGCGGATGTTGGAGGGGTGTCAGCCGCGGTGGCCGGTGCCTCGGTTGGTGGCCACGGTGCTGTCGCGGCGGTTGCGCCGCGAGGTCAGCGTCATCGAGTGTGGGTTCGCTGACCGCCCTCCCGTCGCTGAGGATCCCTGCGATGGCCTGAGTTGTTCTGGCACACTGGACGGGACGCTCCGCACGGTCGTCGAGTTGTCGGGACAGGATATGCGCCGACGGAAGTTGCTGATGGGTTCCGTGTTCAGCGCGGCGGCCTTCTCCGAGCCCGCGCTGTTCGCCCTGACCGTGCCGCCGGCTCGGAGCACCGCGCGGGTGGCGGGTCGGCGGGTGGGCATGGCTGAGGTGGAGATTCTCACCGAGCAGGTGACCCACTTGCGCCAGCTTGATTACCGTTACGGGTCGGGGCGGGTGCGTGAGCAGGTGGTGTCGCTGCTGCACCGGGAGGCGAACGAGCTGCTGCACGGCACCTATTCGGAGAAGACCGGCAAGGCTTTGTTGATCGCTGTCGCGCAGGCCACGAGGCTGGCTGGTTTCACGGCGGCTGATGTGGGCCGGCCCGCGTTGGCGCAACGTTACTTCATCCAGGGACTTGACCTGGCGATGGCGGCGGGCGACCGGCTCTATGCCGCCAATGTGCTCAGCGAGATGAGCTCCATGACGGTGCAGATCGGGCAGAACGCGCTCACCGAACAGGATCGAATCCGTAACGGGCGCCAAGGGGTGGCGCTGGCTCGGGCTGGGCTGGCCGTCACTCTGGGCACGGCCACCCCGGCGCTGGCTGCCGACCTCCACGCCCTGGAAGCGCGTGGCCTCGCTTTGTCCGGTGACGTCAGGGAGGCCCGTCGGGCGGTGCTGGAATCCCAGCGGTGCTACGAGTCGGTGCACCCTGAGGACGAGCCCCCGTGGCTGGGCCTCTACACCGAAGCCGCACACGCGGCAACAATCGCCAACTGCCTGAGTATCATCGGTGAGCCTGCGCAGGCCATCAAGCTGGTCACCGGGGTGTTGCGGGACTACGAGCCCTGGCGGGTCCGGGCCCGCTGTTTCGTGCAGATCGGCCTGGCCGGTACCCATCTCGTCGCCCGTGATCTGGAGCAGGCCGCAGCGGTCGGCCGGGATGCGTTGCGGACCGCCGCGCAGGTCAACTCCGCCCGCACCCTCGACCGCCTGCGCACCCTGCAACGACAGGCCCAGCCCCTGCGCGCCGGCTCGCCGCACCTGCGCGAGCTAGACGAGCGGATCACCATCTTCCTCGGCCGCGGCAGCGCCCAACAAGATTGAGCACGGCGACTCGCGGTGAGAGTTCTTCGGCCGATCGTTTTGGGTGCTGATAGGGGTCGAGTTCTGTCCGTGCGGTGCTCCCGACCCCTCGGGTGCTCGCGAGTACCCTGCGCCCACGCGCAATTACCGAAGCGCTGTGTGCGCCAGCGTGAGGCTGCGTGCTTGGTGTCAAGCGGGTAGTGCACGTCCGAGGAGAAGTTCAGCACGCTGACGCAGCGGTCCGGCCAGTGCGAGGTGATCTCCGCGGGTGTTGGCGTGGAGCAGTTCAGTGATGACGGATAGTTCGGCGAATCTGCCGGAAGGAGTGTCGAATAGGTCGGCGAATTCATCGCGGATACGAGCGGCGATGTGGGGCACCAGCAGGCTGTAACTGTGGATCATGGCAGCGTCGTAGCCGGTCGGGGCCAGGCCCCAGCCTTCCCAGTCGAGTATGTGCAGGGTGGGTGCGCAGATGTTGGCGAAGTGGAAGTCGCCGTGCGCCGTGGACCAGGACTTTACCGTTGTGTCGATGGGGGTGCCGAGGAACCGGGGCATGGATTGGTCGAGATACGCCTGCCGGATGGTGTAGCGGTCGGTCGGTATCTCGGTGATGATGTCGAGCGCGGTTCGCAGCGCTGTCCACCACGCTGCGGGGAGGACCGGTGTCGCTGTCAGGGTGGGGAGTGCGGCTGCGGGCTGGGCGCTCACGCGGTCATACAGTTCGGCGCGGTACTGCCATGGTGTGTCGTTCCAGTCGTGGATGTCTCGCAGCCGGGGGCGTGATAGCGATCTGGGTATGGCTTTCTCGGCCTCGATGGAGCCGTTCCAGAATGTTGTGTCGGCCTGGCCGTTCAGGGCGCAGGCGAGGCGGAGCCATGCTGGCCCGTCGGTGCTGGTAACGGGCTGGCCGAGTGTTCTCCCGTGCCAGCCCCAGGCTTCGTGGGTCTGTGGTTCGGGCCGGACGGAGAGCGCGACACAGGCCCAGCGGTGGGCGGTTCGCATCCGCGTCGTGACGTCGCGGTCGTCGGGTTCGGTGTACATCAGCGACCGTGTGCGGGACGAGTGTCGAGCAGGCTGTCCGGCGGGTTCATGATGGTGTGACGTGTTGCTTGGGCGAGGATGGCCTGTGTCCGGTCTGCTAGGCCGAGGCGGTTCCAGTGGAAGATCACGTGATGCGCGAGGACGTCACGCAGACCTCGTACGAGGGCGCCGTTGCCCGCCAAGTTCCCCAGGGCTCGGCCCGCCTCGCCGAAGGCAACGGTCCAGGGGGCAGCGAACGCCAACGGTCCGCCTGTTCCGAAAAGTGTGCCGGTGGGCGCGGTGTCCAGAGTCATCAGCCGGCGGAGGGCTCTGGTCAGATCCTCCAGTCGTTCAGTGGGCGTACCCGGGGGGAGGGGGCGCAGCTGCGCTACGCGGTGCCAGACGTCGCCCTGTTCGTGCCATTCTTGCCCGGCGGAGCGCAGCAGGGTGCAGCACAGCAGGACCGACAGCTCCCGGCGGCCGACGCTGACCTCGGCGGCGGGGTCGTGCCGGCGTACGAAGTCGAGGACGCCTCGGCTGTCGGCATGGAACAGGTTGTGCGCGATGTCCGTCGCCTGGGAGCCTCCGAACGCCAAGGTTTCGGGCTCGTAGATGCTCTGCCGCCACCTGTCGATCAAGCCAGCGCTGCTGAGGTCGTCCAGGACGGCGGTGACGGCGGTCTCCAGACCGGCCATGCGGACGCCGGAGCCGGGACGGCAACGGAGCCGCCAGCAGGGATGTTTGCGCAGGAACCACCAGTCCGTGACCGTTGCGGCATCCTGAGCCTGCAGCAGCGGGCCAAGGTGGTGGGCACCGATCCGCTCTGCGGCATCCCAGTCCGTGAACTGGATGAGGACCTGGTACCAGTCGCGGGCGGCGTGCGCCCGGAGAGCTCCCTGACCAGCTGCCCGGTACACCGTGACGGCGTCGACGAGATCGGCTGGCGTGATGCCGCTGATGGCTGCGGCTTGGTGGAGCGGGACACCAACCAGAACCGCCAGAATGCTCTTTTCCACCTGAGCTGGTGCGTCGTCGATGGGCTGGACCAGGTTGTTCGCGTTGCCGGTCTGCGGGCTGGCGCTGGTGTTCATCGAGATTCCCGTTGCTGTGTCGGCGCGGAGACTGTCGTAGCGGGTAGGTGAGGGATGGTCAGCCAGCGAGTAGGCAGGCATCCCAGCTCGCGGCTGGGATGCCGCTCGCTTCGTCGCAGTACAGGGCGAGAGCAGAGCCGGTGGTTCCTTCGAGCAGCCCTTCCTGCTGCGCGCTTTCTTGGGCGAGGAGCAAGGCGCGTAGCCGTGGGATGTGAGCTGTGAAAGCGCCGTCGGATGCGTCGCGGGCGACACGATGAGTGATGTGCAGCAGGCCGGCTGCGCCATGGCAGAGACTCGGATCGCGGATCTGGGTAAGTTGGCTGGGATCGGCCAGGCAGTGCAACAGAGAGTCTTCGGCCATGCGCTGCCGGGCGGTGTCGGCGAGGGCAAGTCCGGCGAGCTGTTGGGCGCGGGCGAGGCCGGGGGTGCCGTAGCACCAGGAAGGCCGTAGCGGTCCAGGCTGGGTCACCGTGTGGGCACGCTGTTCGGCAAGGGTGATCCATGGGGGCCACCACGGGCCAGTGTCGGTGTCCTGGCGCTGCGTGTCCAGCCACGCACAGATTCGTGTCATCGCCTCGGTGTGGCCGTCCACCGTGGAGCCGTGCCGCGCGGCCAGGGCCAGCAACGCCAGAGGCCCGGCGATGCCATGGGCCATGCCGAGGTTGCCGTGGCCGCCGGGGAATGCCTTGGCGGTACCGCCTGTAGGGTCGTGCGCCGTCCACCACCCAGGTAGTTGCGCGTCGTCGCCGGTGAGTGGGACTGTCAGCCGTACCAGGTAGGACAGGACATCGTGCAGGCTTGCGCTAGTCGGGTCGCGGAGAAGCAGGTAGGCACCGAGACCGGTTATCCCATAAAACAGGTCGAATTCTGCGGTCTGCGGACGTTCGCCACGGTCGATACGCGCGTGGGCCTGATCGAGGCGTCTCCTGGTCAGAGTTCTGACCTGGGCGTCGAGGGTGTGCAGAGCACTCGCATACCGGCGGGTGCCGGCGGCGGCGGTATGGAGGACGAACGCGACGGCTGGCGTGCCGAAGAACAACGAGGCGTTGATGGAAGCGATGAGGGGGTGGCGGGTGGCGGCAGTGAGTGCTGCGTGTACGGCCTGCCAGGTGCCGCTGCCGCTTCGGGCCCGTTCGACGTGCAGCAGAATGTCGCCGATGGCCCCCTTGGCAAGGGACTGGGATCGCAGGGTACGTGCGGTGACAACGACAGGGCTGCTAGCTGAAGCGGTGGCCGAGGTGTTCACTGCGGCTCTCCTCTGTTTCGAGTGGCCCAGGCGAGGGCGGCCGAGCGCGCCAATCGATAGCAGACGTGCTCGCAGCTCTCATCGATCCCGACTGTGCGGATGTGGTGCATGTGCAGGAGGGATTTGAGGACGGAGCTCGGGTCGAGTTCGTTGCGGGTTGCCAGGTGGGCGCGGTAGGAGGCCATCTCCCTGCGGCGGGGCGCCCACGCTGCGGTGATTGCTTCGCCGCCAGGTGTGTGGCGGAGCGCGGCGAAATCGTCGCACGGATCGGCCAGGCGCATCGCCTCGTCGTGGAGCGGGCGGGCCAGCGGCGGGGTCGGGCCGATGGTGAGATAGTCGATCAGCCAGCGCATCCCGGTACTGGTGTTGCCGGTGAAGGACGTCGCCAGGTCAATGATGCTCGCTGCGGTGACCGCTTGTAGGTGCGCTCTGCCGCCCGTGCTGTGGGTCATCTGCGCGATGGCCGCGGCGGAGTCGGCGGCGAACACCGTCTCGGCAGCGTCCTTCGCCGAGCCCGTGCCGAAGCGGCCGGTTTCCGGGTAGTAGGTGTCCCATTGCACCTGGCTGATCAATCCGAGCCGCCGAAGGTCGCCCGCCCAGCTGCCGATCCGCTCGGCGGCGTGGGCGAACGCGCTTGGAGAGGGCAGGTGCAGGCGCAAGCGTAGGTGCGCCTGCGGATCGAGGTAGCGGACGAACCACCACTCGGGCAGGTCATCCCACGCTGACAGCAGGGTAGGTAAGTAGGTGGTGAGGAGACTGGCCTGCCGGTCCGGGTGCCCGTAGAGCTTCACGAATGCCCACGGTGACGCGCCTGGCAGATGGCCGTGGTCCCGGTCGAGAGCAGCCGGCCTGCCCGAGCGTCTGGGTGTGCGCAGCCGTACGGGCAGGTGGGTGGAGACGAGTGCCAGGGTGATTTCGTGGACTCGCCCATCGAACCATCCGTACGCCGCCGCTTCAGGTGCCTCACGCAGGGTGATGTGCCCGGTTCGGTTCAGCTCCACACGCATCAGTTGCAGATGGGCAGACTCGGTCAAGTCCAGACGCAAACGCCGGTCGGCGTCCCCAATAACGACAGTGTCGGGCACGCCGAGCCGCTGCCGCCAAGCCAGGAAGCTCTGCCTCCACAGGTTCCATGAGCTGTTCGGCTCGGCCAGGTCGGTGACCTCGATTCTCCAGCTGGCCGGGGCCAGCACTGTCCGGCCGTAACGGATGCGGGGCAGGACCGGCAGCCGGCGGGCGGCGCCCCAGGGGAATGGGCCGAGGGTGGCGGTGCGGGCACGGGGGATCTCGCAGAGGAATCGGGCGAGAGGTTGGGTGAAGTTCTCTGCTTCTACGGCGGTCATCGCGGTGGGTTCGACGGTGCGTCCCGTCGAGATCGACACCAGGTACAGGCGTTGGGCGTCCGCGCTGACGGCCAGGTCATCCACCGAAAGGGAGCCCTCGGAGCGGTGTTCGGCCAGGGAGATGATGGTGGGCCAGATTGCCGGGGCTCGGCTGACGTTCTCGGTTCGTGTTAGCAGCGGAGGGCTGGAGACCTGCGCGTGCAGTGCTCCGACATCCAGCGTAGGCAGGGTCGCGTATGCGTTGGTCAGGCGCACTCGGTCGGGTAAGTCGAGCAGATCCAGGAACCGTCCCGCGGTGGCCCCGGCCGCTGCGGCCAGTCCGGCGACGACAAGGGTGAACTCACCATGTCGCAACGCCTCCCGCGTCGGTGCCTGCAGATGGAAGCACAGGTCTATATGGGCAGGCCCATGGACGTCGTCCTGGATCGTCAGGTCGGCCAGAAGCTGGTCGGAGAGGACGATCTCGCGGGCGCGCTCCATCGCGGCCCGCTGCGCCAGCGCGAGGATGCGCTCGTCGCGGGCGGTCAGGTTCCGTGTCGGCCGCTCATAGAGCGACCTGCGGTATCCGGCGGGAAACCCCAAACCGATGTCGGGGTCGGTCAGATCGCGGAGGGGAACCAGCGCGCCGGGCCCGTAGCGCTCCAGGAACCGTGAGTGGTAGTCCAGCCACGTCGGTGATCCGGACGGAAACGGCGTCAAGCGGGTCAGCGCCGTCGCGGCTTTCTCCGCCTCGCGTGCTACCTCCTGCGGCAGGACCAGCGAACAATCGAGCCGCAGATCCACGGTCACCGGCTGTTCCACAATGCTGGAGAGGGCTGTCATTCGGTCGCGGGCCGATTCCCGCAGACTCCTCCGGACACTGGCTGCGGCATCGGCGTGCCAGGTCAGCGTCGCGTGGATCTCACGGAGGGCGCGTACCGTGACCGTCACTGCGGCGATGCTGTCGGCGTCTGCGGCGGTCAGCTGGCTGTTGAGGTGGCCCAACCCGTCGGTGACTGTCATCGGGGAACGCAGGCCGGTGAGCAGGACACGGCGGAACACCAGCTCGGCGAGCAGCCCGTCGACCACTTGCGCGGGTGCGTCGGGATAGTGAGTGGCGAGCTTTCCGGCGAGGTCGCCGACCGAGATTGGTGAGGATGCCGCGGCCACGACGGTCTTCACCGCATGGGTGTGGCGCACACTCACCTCCATCGGGGCGCTCTGTGCGCCGTGCGGAAGCTGCTGACAGGGCACCACTAACCTGTCGCCCCGCACGATGCAGGTCGGGTCCACGATGACCGGCAGGCGCCGCAGCAGTTCGGGGCACGACTCCAGCTGCGAGATCACATCCGCCAGCCACGCGGCGTCCGCGCGCGCTACGGGGTGGTGCTCCTGCCCCCACCGCACCATCACGCTGGGCCCGATGCGGGCCACGGCTATCCCGGCGAAAAGTCCGAACGGTGTCGCCCGGTGCCGCAGGCGCAGCAGGTAGCGGGCTAGTGAATGCGCAGCCCGCTGTTCCCGCCGAGCCTGCCCAGCGTGCCCGGCGCTCAGCGCACGGATGCAGCGGGCGAGGCCTGGGCTGGCCACCTCGACGGCTTCCGCCACCGCCCGTTGCGCCCACACCTGCGTCATCCAGTGCCGCCACTGCTGTGCATCCGCCTGGATGTCACCGGATACGTCCGGCCAGGGCGCAACCACGAGGTCGTTCGGGTGCGCAACACCCCGAACCAGGGCCGCGCCGATGGACCGGTACACCCCGCAACGGCTCCCTTCGCCATACGCCGGGGACCGGTGCCAGGCCACGACAAGGGGCTCCGGCACCAGACCGCTGGGTCAGTCACCGATGATGCAGGTGACGCAGGCGCTCTGGCTCGTACTTCCGCAGTTGTCGCTCGTGGAGTCCATTAGCTCCCCGATGACCTGGCCGTTCTCGGCGAAGGTGATGTCCAGGTCGAAGTCCGCCTCGGCCGTCTCGCTGCGTCCGGCAACCTCCATGTCAGTCCTCCGATCGGCGATGGGGTGCTTTCCGTCTTAGCCCCGGTTATGGCTCGTGATGGGTCCAGGAGATCGTGATGCGGTGGCGCCTCTTGTCGACCACAAACCCCGCAGGGAGCTGGTTGTCGGGGGTGCCAGCCGGGTACGCCCTGAGCATCGCGCGGTTGCCGCGATGATCGCTGCCCCAGGTGTGGATCTCCGCCGCCAGCCGGTCTGCGGCCTTGCGGCCTCGCGGGCCGTGGCCGTACGCCCCGAATTCGAACAACGTTCGCTCCGGGCTGGTCGGTCGTATCGTGAGGTAGGCGAAGGAGTCGCCGTCGAGGAGCGTGGAGATGCCCAGCGGCGACCAGGAGGCGACCAGACCTCGGTCGCGTGCTTGCTTGGTGGTCGCCAGCAGCGCGTAGTCGGGCAGGGCGGTCGCCAGCCACAGATCAAGGTCGTCGTAGGGCATGCCTGGGCCCATGGTCATACCCGACCATGCCTGCGTGGACGGCTGAGAGAATGCTTCCCGCAGCAGGTCGGCGTCCACCTGCTGCCCGTCATCCAGGCGAAGGCCCACCTGTTCGCCCGCACCGTCATGCAGCACCACCAGCCGCTCCCGGTTCTCGCCCGCGCCTTGCATGGGCACAAACCCGCACAGCTCATATTCCTGGCCGGCCAGATGCCCGTCCTCGCGCTGGAACGCAATCGAACGGGTCAGGCCGCGGATTCGCAGCGGGACGACCAGCCGGCCGTCCTCGACGAGTTGGTCCACCCAGGTGGGAGCGATATCGGCCGCGTCGGCCGTGACCACGATCCGGTCGTAGGGTGCGTGGTCGGGCTCGCCGCCTTCGCCATCCGCAAGGAGGACGTTCACCCGCCCGTACCCGGCCGCCCGCAGTAAGTGGAGGGCCCGATCGACCACATCCGGGTCGATGTCGATGGTCGTGACTTCGCCGTCCTCGCCGACCAGCTCGGCGATCAGCGCCGCGTTGTAGCCTCCGGAACCGATCTCCAGCACCCGCATCCCCGGGCGGATATCAGCCTGCTCCAGCATGAACGCCTGAATGCGGGCGGCGCTGACCGCAGTCAACGCGACACCGTGATCGTCGCGCTTGGTGACTTCCGCACGCTCGGCCTGGTACGCCTGCTCCAGCGTCACCTCTGGCACGAACAGGTGCCGCGGCACCGTGCGGACGGCTGTCGCGACCGTCTCAGTACGGACGGCGCCCAGGTCACGAAGCTCGTTGATCAGTCCGTCACGCAGCCGCTCGGCATGGGCCGAATCGGCAATATCGATCACTAGGTGTTCCCCTCTCGCGCTGCGCTACCTGATCTTCACTGGGTTTTCGCGGTCGAGCGCCAACGCGGCAGTGCACGCTGATGCTATCCAGTCTGCCGACGGAACGCACCTAACCCGCTCCCCTCCGTGGCCTGGACGAGGATTCCCCCGCGCGCCCGCCGGACCGATCTACGCTTCGTCAACGACACCGTGCTGAACCGCCGGGCTGGAGGGGCCGATCGCCTCCGTTCGGCCACCGACTCCTGCGCCCAGACCCGCCGCAACCACTCGCACCTCGGGTGGGAACCCGTCGCGGTAAGGTGCGCGCCGTGGGCGTCGCTACGGACGACGCAGCCGCGACAGCAGACCGCCTGCGCGCGGTGCTGGTCGACGGTTTGCGTGATCAACAGCTGGTCCGCGCTGGGCGGGTAGAGGCCGCCCAGCGTGCCGTGCCGCGGCACTTGTTCGTGCCCGAGGTCCCGGTCGAGACGGCGTATGCCAATGAGCCGATCTACACGAAGCAGGACGGTGAGGGCGTGGCCGTCAGTGCAGCCTCGCAGCCGTCGATCGTGGCGATGATGCTGGCCAGTTGGATGTGGAGCCCGGTCACCGGGTACTGGAAATCGGCGCTGGTACGGGTTACAATGCGGCCCTGCTTGCCCACCTGGTCGGCGAGACCGGCCAGGTGACGACGGTCGACCTGGACGCGGACCTCGGCAACGGCGCCCGCCGGGGTCTGGCGGCTGCGGGCTATGGGCACGTGCGCGTGATCTGTGGTGATGGCGAATTCGGCTATGCGGACCATGCGCCGTACGATCGGCTGATCGTGACCGCAGGTGCCCCGGACCTGCCGCCCGCGTGGTTGGATCAGCTCACTGCGGAGGGACGGCTCGTGGTCCCGCTCCGGGTGCGCGGCCAGCAGCGGCTGACAACACGCCGGGCACCACACGGACTGTTTTGCTCGCCGATGGTACCCGGGCATTGGCGAGAACGGGCCGATGGGATGAAGCATTCATGCACGCCGGGCGGTATAAGGGTATCGGCGATCGGCTGCTGGACGGACGTCAGGTCGCGATTCTCGCGCGCTGCACGGCGGGCGACTGTGATGGCGCCATCGACATGCTGGCGGGCAGCTCGACGCCTTCACAGTGGGAAAAAGCCGTCGCGGCCTGCTTAACAGTGCTCTGCCTCAGGATGGGGGACCAGCCGGTTGGCTCATACGTCGACGCGATGGTGAGCGAATACCTCAAAATTGGACCGACACAGGGGCGCCTTGTGTTCCGCATCCGCCTCGGGCTGTGCGTTGTCGACCTCGCCGCCGACGCACGTGGGGTAGGCGTGTCACAGGTCGTCGCCAGAGTCATCCGCGAGGCGTTGGCAGCTGCGGATGCCTATGCCGCTGAGGACGTGCTGTCACATGAGACGTGCCATTCACGTATGACCGAGGCCGATGAAGGGGCGTTGGCTGAAGTCGTGGCGTTGGCCGGACTCAGACGTGGGACAATGCCGGCTGAGTTTCTGGATGATCTCATGGTGTCGGTCAGGACGAGCGAAACGTGGCTGGCGCAGGTGTTGGCTCATGATTCTCACCGCCATGGTGGAGGGCCTGAATGACGCCTACGCGAGGTTGCCGCATCGGGTTCCGCTAGTGACCGCCGGGGTGGCAATGGTTCCGGTTGGGGGCCGGGGTCCCACTTCTGTCCCACTTCAGGTAGTGGCTTTGCAGGGTGTCTCATGACCGGTCATGATTGGCTGCGATCGCGCAATGACGACGATGGAACCGGGAGTGTCGTGAGCACTGGGAATGACTCGGCGGGTGGTAACCGGCCGCTGCGGGTGTTGGTGGAGGAGTCGGGGTTGAGCCATGCCGCGTTGGCTCGTGCGGTGGTGGTGGCGGGTGCCCAGGAGGGGGAGCATGTCGGGACGAACACGACGGCGGTGCGGCGGATGCTGGAGGGTTCCCAGCCGCGGTGGCCGGTGCCTCGGTTGGTGGCCACGGTGCTGTCGCGGCGGTTGCGCCGCGAGGTCAGTGTCACCGAGTGTGGGTTTGCTGACCGCGCCCCGGTGGCTGAGGATCCCTACGATGGCTTGAGTTGTTCTGGGACACTGGACGGGACGCTTCGCACGATCGTCGAGTTGTCGGGACAGGACATGCGCCGACGGAAGTTCCTGATGGGCTCCGTGTTCAATGCGGCGGCCTTCTCCGAGCCTGCGCTGTTCGCCCTGACCGTGCCCCCAGCTCAGAGCACCGCGCGGATGGCGGGCCGGCGGGTGGGCATGGCTGAGGTGGAGATCCTCACCGAGCAGGTGACCCACCTGCGCCAGCTCGATTACCGCTACGGTTCGGGGCGGCTGCGTGAGCAGGTGGTGTCGCTGCTGCACCGCGAAGCCAACCAGCTCCTGCACGGCACTTATTCAGAGAAGACTGGTAAGGCTTTGTTGACCGCTGTCGCGCAGGCTACGAAGTTGGCTGGTTTTACGGCGGCTGATGTGGGCCGGCCGGCGTTGGCGCAGCGCTACTTCATTCAGGGTCTTGACCTGGCGATGGCGGCGGGCGACCTGCGCTATGCCGCCGCCGTGCTCAGCGAGATGGGCCGCTTGACAGCGCAGATCGCGCTCAACGCGCTCACCGAAGACGAGCGGCTCCGCAACGGGCGCCAGACGGTGGCACTGGCTCGGGCCGGGCTGGCCGTCACCCAGGGCACAGCCACCCCAGCACAGGCCGCTGAGCTGCACGCGCTGGAAGCGCGCGGTTTCGCCCTGTTCGGCGATGTCAGGGAGGCTCGTCGTGCGGTGTTGGAGGCCCAGCGGTGCTATGAGTCGGTGCGCCCTGAGGATGAGCCCGGGTGGCTGGGCCTCTACACCGAAGCCGCATTCGCGGCAGACCTCGGCAAGTGCCTGAGTGGCATCGGTGAGCATGCGCAGGCTATCAAACTGGTCACCGGGGTGTTGCGGGACTATGAGCCGTGGCGGGTCCGGGCCCGCTGTTTCGCGCAGACCGACCTCGCCGGCACCCATCTCCTCGGCCGTGATTTCGAGCAGGCGGCCGCGCTGGGCCGCGATGCGCTGCGGACCGCCGCGCAGGTCAACTCCGCCCGCACCCTCGACCGCCTGCGCACGCTACAACGGCAGGCCCAGCCGCTGCGCGCCGGCTCGCCGCACCTGCGCGAGCTGGACGAGCGGATCACCATCTTCCTCGGCCGCAGTGGCGTTCAACAAGACTGAGCACGGCGACCAGTGGTGAGAGTTCTTCGAACTCGTCGGGTCGATCCGCGCCCAGCCCCAGACCGTCCCAGCGGGCGACTTCCTCGACGTCTCCACTGCGCTGCTGGCCCTCTGCCCGCGAGTGGAGTCCCCTCTACCGCTCCCAGCCCGGATAACGTCAGGGTGAGGAGTCGGACGCTTAGAGTCACAGATCGAAGGGAAGATGAGGATGCCCGCTGCCGACCCGGTCATGGCCGTCCTGGACCGGTTACTGCTCACCAGTCCAGAAAACAGCCCGGACAACACCGTCCACGAGCCCGCGCCGCCCACTGGGGAGGAGCCGGTGCCGTTCGGTCTGCGCTTTGCCGTCACCCCGGTCCACGCCGGCAAGCACGGCAAGACCTACCGAACGATCAACGAGCTTGAGGCCACTCACATTAACCAGGACGGCACGGTCGTGGTCCGCCAAGACCCCGTCCAGCGGGAGGAGGAAGACTGACGATGACGGTCCTGGTCCTGTCTGCGCACGACGACGACACCGCCACCCGTGTCTGCCAAGCCATCGACCAGCGCGGGGCCGACTGGGTGCGGATGGACCTGGGCGACTTCCCCGAGACGCTGTCGTTCACCGCCACCGGCCCAGGCCCTGCTTGGGCCGGACGGCTCTCGGACGGACGGCGCGACGTGCCGCTGTCCGACATCATGGCCGTCTACTGGGGGCGCCCGGCCAGCTTCCGCATGCCTGCCCATCTCGACGGACAGCACCGGCGGTTCGCGGTCGCCGAAGCCCGGCAGGGCCTCGGGGGGCTGATCTCCAGCCTGACGGTCCCGTTCGTCAACCACCCCTCTCGCGTCGCCGACGCCGAGCTGAAAATGGCCCAGATCCAGACCGCCGCCCACCTCGGGCTCGCAGTGCCGCCCACTCTGGTCACGTCGATCGGGCCGGAGGCGCGGGCGTTCGCTCGGCAGTTCGACAAGGTGCTCTACAAGCCCCTGACCTCCGCGTTCCTCCACGCGGACAACCAGGTGAGACTGGTCTACGCGACTTTGGTCGGGCCAGACGAGCTGGATGACGCCTCGATCGCGCTGAGCCCCTGCCAGTTCCAGGCGTTCATCAGCAAGGCCCACGACGTCCGCCTGGTCGCCGTCGGACGGTACTGCTTCTCGGTCGCGATCCACGCCGGCTCTGAGGCGGCATACACGGACTGGAGGGCGGACTACCCGTCCTTGTCCTATGAACCGGTCGAGACGCCTGGTCACATCACCGAGGGCGTCGCCGCCTACCTCAAGCATTTCGGGCTGACCTTTGCCTGTTTCGACTTCACTGTCGACCACAGCGGACAGTGGTGGTTCCTGGAGGCCGGGGCCAACTCCCAATGGGGTTGGTTAGAGCACGAGACAGGCTTGCCCATCGCCGACGCCATCGCCCGCCAGCTCACCGGAGAAACCGCATGACCACCGCGGACTGGGAACTCAGGCTCGCCGCTCTCGTCACCTCCCTGGCCGACCAGGGATACCTGCGCGACAAGGAGTGGGTCGAGGCGTTCGCCGCCACGCCCCGGCACCTGTTCACACCTGAGGTCATCATCGCCACAGAAGACGGCTACCGCCTTCTCTCCAGCAAGAGCGCAGCCGTCCAGGACGAGTGGCTGTCGGTGGTCTACTCCGACGAATCCCTTGTCACACAAGACAAGCCACACGCCGCAGGGCACCTGCTTGCCTCGGGCGAGCCGCTGCGGGTCCCCACCAGCTCATCGACCATGCCCAGCCTCATGGCCCGCATGCTGAAGGCTCTCGACATCGGCGACGGAATGCGAGTGCTGGAGGTGGGCACGGGCACCGGCTACAACGCCGCCCTGCTCAGCCACCGCCTCGGCGACCGCAACGTGGTCTCCATCGACATCGACCCCTGCCTGGTCGACCAGGCAGCGCGACACCTCGCCCACCTCGGGCATGAGCCGACTGTGGTGGCTGGCGACGGCGCGGCCGGGGCCGCCGAACACGGCCCCTACGACCGGATCATCGCCACCGCCGCCGTCCCCGAGATCCCCCTTTCCTGGGTCCAGCAGCTCAAGCCCGGCGGGAAGATCCTGGCCAACCTGCGCGGCGACCTGTCCGGCGGAACTCTCTGTCTGCTGACCAAACAGGACGATGATGACGAGGTGATCGGGCCGATCCTGCCGATCGGCGGGCATTTCATGTGGTTGCGGCCCGACCCGAGTGATCCCCACCGGCCCCATGAGCACACCCCGGCCACCCAGCGCGGAACCACCAGCCGCGCCACGACGAGAGTCGACCCGGCGACGATCCCGGTCGACAACGAGGGGTTTCGTTTCCTGCTGCAACTCCAACTCCACGGCGTGACATCCGTCCACGCGGGCCAGGCGTTCGACCCGGCCACCCGCGACCGGCGGGACGCGGTCATCACCACTGCCGCCGACGGCTCCCGCGCCGAGGCATTCACCCAGCCTGAGCCCGATGGCTCGCACCGGCTCGTCCAGTCCGACCCCCGCCGCATCTGGGACACCGTCGAGGCCACCCACCGCCTCTGGCGCGACCTCGGCCGACCCACCCCCGAGCAGTTTGGCGTCGTCACCAACCACACCACCCAGTTCGCCTGGCTCGGCGACGACGACAGCTGGCACCGCTGGCCCCTCCCGCTTGTCTGACCACTGCGGTGACCAGGAGGCGACCGGATCTCGATCGCGTGTTTGCTTGGCGGTCGACACTACTCAGGTAGTGGGTGGTTCCAGACGCGGGAAGACGGGGCTGGGCTGGGCGACTCTCGGGCCATGGTTGCCGCATTGTTCTGTGATGCGGTCGGCGGCTGTGGGCAGGAATGGCTGGAGGTGTTCGGCGATGTCGCGACACGTGGCGACGAGTTCGGCGAGCACAGTGTCCAGGGCGATGGGCTCCGTGTTTCCTGTGCGTTCCGCCTTGGCCAGATCCCAGGGGCGAACCGCTTCGACATAGCGGTTTCCCTCGTCGCCGATGCGGGTCACCGCTTCGACGGCCCGGCGGAAGTCGAAGTCGGCCAGCGACTGGTCGATCCTGGCTGCGGCGTCAGATCGGGCGAGGCGAAGCAGGCCCGCCGCTGGGTTGTCGGCAGCATCGTCGGGGATGACTCCGTCGCGGTAGCGGTTGACCATCGACACAGTGCGGTTGACGAGATTGCCGAGGTTGTTCGCGAGGTCTTCATTGGAGCGCGCGATGAGTCGTTCGGCGGTGTAGTCGGTGTCTCCGGCGCGGGCCACGTCGCGCAGCATCCACCACCGCAACGCCTCAGTGCCGTACTTCGTCGCGAGGTCAGCGGGGTCCTCGGCGTTGCCGGCGGATTTGCTGATCTTCTGCCCACCGGCGGTGAGGTATTCGTGGACGAAGATCGTGTCGGGTAGTCGGATACCGGCGGAGAGCAGCATCGCCGGCCAGTATACGGCGTGGAAGCGGATGATTCCCTTGCCGATGACGTGCACGCGAGTGTCGCTCTCACTCCACCAGTAACGGAAGCTCGCTTCGTCGGTGCCGTAGCCGGGAGCGGTGATGTAGTTACCGAGTGCGTCGAACCAGACGTAGATGACCTGGTCTGGGTCACCGGGAACCGGAACGCCCCAACCACGGGCACGTGCCATGCTCCGAGAGGCGCTGAAGTCGTCCAGACCGGTTTCGATGAATGACAGCACCTCGCGTTTCCGGGATGCCGGCTCGATACGCAGGGTATCGCTGGCGATCAGGTCGTGGAGCTGCTCCTGGTAGTGGCTGAGCCGGAAGAACCAGTTGTTCTCCTCGACCAGTTCGGGCACTGTACCGTGCTCGGGGCACCGCCCACCCGGCAGCTCGTCTTCGGTGTAGAAGGTTTCGCAGCCGACGCAGTACAAGCCGCTGTAGCTCTTCCGATAGAAATCCCCCCGCTCGGCGCACGCGTTCCACAATTGATGCACACCCGGAGTGTGCCGCGGGTCGGAACTGGTCTTGATAAAGTCGTCGAAGGACAGATTCAGGCTCTCTCGCAGGGCGAGGAACCGGCCGGCGACCCGCTCCACGTACTCCTGCGGGGTGATGCCTTCCGATTCGGCACCTTGTACGTTCTTCAACGCGTTGTCGTCGGTACCGGTCTGGAACCGGACCTCATCGCCACGCTGACGGCGGTGCCGAGCCAGCACATCCGTCTCGACCAGCTCAAGGGCATGCCCCACATGCGGTTTCCCGTTCACGTAGGGGATTGCCGTCGTCACGAAATAGCGACCCACCAGTAACCCTCTCCGGCCCGGCTGGCGTCGCCCTGTCTAGAGAGGCGCCCAGGGGCCTCTCCCATAGTCCGATCAGGACATGCGGCGGCCGTGGGACCCCGCCATTCGGCGGTCCACCACGATCTGCAACCGGTACGTCCTGCACATGAGACTCGATGCTACACGTTGCCGCGACCGCGCCACCGTGATGGCCCCCCAGGAGCGAGACGGCGCGGTCGGCATGTACCGGGCATCGACCGGTTGGGATCTAAGGTCCACCTGGCCGCACGCTGTCTCGCCCGGGTTTCACGTTTCTGGAGGTTCGCCGACGGTCAGGGGTCCGAAACGGGCCTCGGGGCGACGCCCGTAGGCGGCCCACAGCCGGTCACCCATGCTGAAGTGCCACCATTCAGCGGGATAGTTGATAAATCCGACTTCGGTGAGGCAGCGGGTAAGCAGTCGCCGACGCCGTCTCACCGTGTCGGTGACCTTGGCGTGTGCTGGTGTGGCGGTGGTGAATTCTCCGATCTCCGAGGGCGTGGCCGGCGGATGCGTTCCCGCAATCTCGTCACGGCCGCCGACCACAATTGTTGCTGTCGTGCCGGGCTGCGGTAGGCCTCGACGACCAGGAGTTGGACATCGTCGGGTAGCAGTTCGGCGGCGTGGCGCAGCGCACCCGCGACCGAACGTCGGGCCAGGTGCGGCTTGCGCAGCCGGGGGTCGAGCAGGAGGCGGCCCGGCGCAGCCGCGATCGGCTCCAGTGGCTCGCCGCACTCCGTCACCTGGATGCGTTGAATGTAGTATCCAAAGGGTAAAACGTCGCGCAGCCCCCACCGCCACAGCACGCGATTGGCGATCACCCGTGATGACCTCATCTCTCTACCTGTCGAAATATTTCTGAAAAGTCTCGTACAGTGGCTCATCAAGCCGGATAACTCCATTCACCGAGATACGCGGCCACGTGGCCGCCACTGCCGATCTTGAACCGGGTCATCCCGAACACCGGATCGCCGGGGTCGAGGGTGTCACTGACGTCGCGCAGGTCGTAGACTGACGCCTTAGCGGCGTGCGCGGCGGAGAGCATCCGCCACTCAATCACGTTCGAGGGACGCACATCCCGCTTGTGCTCCGCTGATGCGGTGTAGGCGCACCAGACGTGTTCGCCGACCGTCACCGTGATACTCACGGCCAGCACCTCGCCATCATGACGCGCGACATACAGCCGGAACCGGTTCGGGTCCTCGGCGGTCATGACAGTCGCCATCCGCTGAAAATACTCCAACAGGCTTTGGGTGAACTGTTTCCGTTCGGCGCTTTCTATGAGGGCTGTGGGGTGGGGAGTCCATGGTGGGTTCCGGTCTGGTGCAAGGGTGTCGTGAACTACGTTGCTTGGGCCTGTGTGGACTGGTGTACCGCTGACGATGACGGGCCTGGCCCCGCCGGCTCATCGTGACGGCGTGTCTGTGAGTGGCGATGCGAGCCATAGCTGGTATCGCCACTCACGGGTGCCGAAGGCACCCGAGTCGCCCTAGTCTGAGGGGCGTGTCCACTGTGCTGCTCGTCGAGGACGACGCCGGCATCGCCGAGCCGCTGTCGCGCGCCCTGCAGCGGGAGGGCCACGAGGTGGTGGTGGTCGGTGACGGACCCACCGCACTGGCCCGCGCCCGGCAGCCCGAGGTCGACCTGCTGGTGCTCGACCTCGGGCTGCCGGGGATGGACGGCCTGGACGTCTGCCGCCGGCTGCGCCGGGTGCGCCCTGATGTCCCCGTGCTGATGCTCACCGCCCGAAGCGACGAGGTGGACTTCGTCGTCGGGCTGGACGCGGGCGCTGACGACTACGTGGCCAAGCCGTTCCGGTTGGCCGAGCTGCTGGCCAGGGTGCGCGCCTTGCTGCGCCGCAGCGCGCCGGACGCGCTGGAGGCCGGTGGGGTGCGGATGGACCTCGCCGGCCACCGGGTGATCATCGAGGGCGCCGAGATCGCGTTGGCGAACAAGGAGTTCGCGCTGCTGCGGGTCCTGCTCTCCCGGCCGGGGCAGGTGGTCAGCCGGGAGGAGATCCTGCGCGAGGTGTGGAAGGACCTCGAGCACAAGAACTCCAAGACGCTGGATATGCACATGTCATGGCTGCGTCGCAAGATCGGTAGCAATCGGATCGCCACCGTCCGGGGGGTCGGGTTCCGCTTCGACGCTCTGTAGAAAGCCCGGTGACCGGCGTAACGTTCCGTCGTGCGGTGGAGGATCCTGCAGTCCACGCTGATCGCGGTGGCGATCAGCGGGCTCATCCTGGGTGGTCCCCTGGTGTTCGCCTTCTGGCGGCTGGCGGACCACCGCGGCGCGCCCGATCGGTTGCGCGCTCTCGCGCTGGTCTGCCTGCTGGTGGGGTTGTCGGTGGGGATCGGTGCGGCTATCGCCACGGTCACCGCCCGGCGTCTGGCGGGGCCGCTGCGGGACGTCGCTGAGCGGGCCGCCCGGCTCGGGGCGGGGGACTTCCGCCTCGCGCCGGCCAGGTACGGCATCCCGGAGCTCGATCGGGTGGCGGATCGGCTGGACACCTCCGCGTCCGCGCTGGCCGAGCTCATCGCCCGGGAGCGGGACCTCGTCGGCGACGTGTCACATCAGCTGCGCAGCCGGCTGACCGCACTGCAGCTGCGGCTGGACGAGCTGGCCGCGTACCCCGACCCCGATATCGCCGAGGAGGCCGAAGCGGCGCTGGAGCAGGCCGAGCGGCTCGGCGCGGTGCTGGATGACCTGTTGCGGGCCACCGAGGAGGCGCGGGCCGCCACCGCCGAGCCGGTGGAGCTGGCGGAGCTGCTCGGCGAGGTGCTCGCCGACTGGCAGCCGCAGGCCGACGCCGACCAGCGGATGCTGCGGTTGCGGGTAGCCGACGGGTTGGTCGCCCGGGTCACACCCGGCCGGTTGCGCGAGGCGCTCGGGGTGCTGATCGACAACGCGCTGCGGCACGGCGCCGGCGTGGTGACGCTGTCCGCGCGCTGGACCGGAGTGGGACCAGACCGGATGGTCGTGGTGGAGGTGACCGACAGCGGCGAGGGGGTGCCCGAGGAGCTGGCCGCGCACGTCTTCGACCGTGGCATCTCGGGGGCGTCCTCGACCGGCGTCGGGCTGGCGCTGGCCAGGGCGCTGGTCGAGGCCGACGGGGGACGCCTTGAGCTCAGCTCGGCACAGCCTGCCAGGTTCGCCGTCTACCTGCGGGTACCGCGGAACGAGGAGTTCGTTGACGCGCCATACCCGGGTATCGACGTGGTGCGCTGAGCCGGCAATCAGGCTACGGGCACCTGGCGGCGCACGTTCTGGTCCGGGAAGACGTACCTGCGGAAGGCCCACCACCGGAACACCATCGCCAGCAGCGTCCCGATCACGTTGGCGCTGGCGAAGTCGGCGGCCTCCTGGGCGAGCAGGCTGACCTGGGGGACCTGCAGGTCCAGCACGTACCGCGAGATCCACAGTGGGGTGGCGTTGAACACCAGCCCGATGCCGCAGACCAGGAAGAACAGCGTGGCCTCGTGGCGCCGTTCCCGGCCGCCCCGGGTGCGGAAGGACCACTCCCGGTTCAAGACGTAGGACACGATCGTCGCCACCAGCACGGCGACGATCTTGGCGGTGACCGGCTTGGGCCCCAGCACCGTCATCTTGAGCAGCGCGAACAGCGTGATGTCCACGATGTAGGTGATCCCGCCGACCATGGCGAACTTCACCAGCTCCCGGTGGCGGACCGCGATGTCGCGGTAGGGCTGCGGAATCCGGATGAGCACCGCATCGACCATGGACACCCGCGCAGTCTACGAACCGCTGCGGGAGGTCCCGCGCCCAGTCGACCCAGGCGCACCAGTCGAACCAGGCGCACCTGGGTCATTGGTCTGCGCAGGTGTCCTGGTAACTGACGCCGGGCGCGTACTGGTCCCACGTTGTTTTGTCGAGCGCCCCGCCAGCGCGCAGGCACGCTTCTCGCACCTCACCTCCGGGGAACCCCGCAAGGCGGGGCAGATCCCACAGGATGACGGTCTTGTCTGCGCTGCGGTGAACGGTTCCAATCCCGGGAAGGGTATTGTCGCCTTCGCGCCACGCGCCGCTACCGTCATCCAGCAGCCGCACCGTCTGGAGTACTCGGTCGCGGGCTTGTCGGGGATCGGCCGGGTAGTCCACGTCCTGCAGACGCTGCATCAGCGGGTGCACCACGCCGGCCTCGGCTCGCAACGGTATGAGCTGCTCGTCGGCGATCACTCGGTCGGGGGTGGCGTAGCTGATGAAGACGTGCGCCAAGCTCACCCTCCGTCAACGTTTCGTCGCGGGGACGATAACGGCGAACACCGGGGCTGTTCAGTCGCTGGTGCGGCAGATGCGGACGAACATGTCACGGAAACCGGCGATGCCGCCGTACAGGGCACCGATCTCGAGTACCTGGATCCGCTCCAACGAGTCGACGACGGGGGACTGCGCCGGCGGGAGGTTGGCTCGCGCGTTGGCGAACGCCTCCTCGAAACTGAGCTTCTTCGAAAAACCGGTGGCCTCGTCAGCACCCGGCGGGCACGGCCGGTCGGCATTGTCGCCGACGGCTCGGAGGTAGAAGTCGAGCTCCTCGCCACATTTCTCGATGTCAACCTTGTCGGTGCCATCGGCGTGATGAACCGTCACCGCGGACTGGTCTTCGGGGAAGCGGACCGTTTCGGCTTCGCGATAGGCGGTGGCACGCTGGGGCCAGATGCCCGGTCGCGCGCGGCGCAGCACGGTGAACTGCGGGGGAAAGACCTGCAACGGGCTCCGGGCGATCTCGACGTTGAAGCCTGGCGTGGGCAGCTCGCCCTCGGCGATGATCAACACGTACTGTCGGGCGCGGAAGGCGCGGATCCGGGTCCGCTGGGCGAGCCCACAGGCAACCGTCATTGCTCTCCCTCGGTGCGGGGCGGCGTGCTCTGCCGTTACAGAGCCGCTACCCAGGCGCGCTGATACACAACCGAGCGGAATTCTTCAGCCGATCACAGCGGGCTTCCCTGCCACGACGTCCACTCATCCCGCACCGCCTGGGACGCTCTCGGCTTGGCCGCCACCCCGAACCCACCTCGACGGGTAGGATCGCCGGTTCGTGGACCCTCGCACCGGCTTGCCCGTCGTCGGCATGGTGGGTGCCGGGCAGCTGGCCCGGATGACCCATCAGGCCGCCGTGGCGCTGGGCCAGTCCCTGCGCGTGTTGGCCACCGGCCCGGACGAGCCGGCGGCGCTGGTGGCCGCTGACGTGGTCCTCGGTCGGCCCGACGACCTGGCCGCGCTGCGCCGGTTCGCGGTGGGCTGCGACGTGCTCACCTTCGATCATGAGCACGTCCCCACCGAGCACCTGCGGGCACTGGTCGCCGACGGGGTGCGGGTGTATCCGGGCCCGGACGCGCTGCGCCATGCCCAGGACAAGTTGGTGATGCGCCAGGCGCTGGCCGCCCTCGGCGTGCCGGTCCCGCCGTTTCGGGAGGTGACCCGGCCGCGCGACGCCGTGCTGTTCGGCGCGGAATACGGCTGGCCGTGCGTGCTCAAGGCGGCGCGCGGCGGCTATGACGGGCGGGGTCTGTGGATGCTCGCCGGCCCCACCGGCGCGCGCCGGGTGGTGGCGGAGCTGCTCGCCGCGGGCACTCCGCTGCTGGTGGAGCAGTGCGTGGCGATGCGCGGGGAGCTGGCCGCGCTGGTGGCCCGCTCGCCGTTCGGGCAGGGCGCGGCGTGGCCGGTGGTGCGCACGGTGCAGCGCGGTGGGATCTGCGTCGAGGTGCTCGCCCCGGCACCCGGCCTGGACGCCGAGCTCGCGCAGGCCGCCCAGCAGCTGGCGCTGCGGGTGGCGGGGGAGCTGGGGGTGGTCGGCATACTGGCCGTCGAGCTGTTCGAGACGCCTAGTGGAGCCTTACTGGTGAATGAGCTGGCGATGCGGCCGCACAACAGCGGGCACTGGAGCATCGAGGGTGCGGCGACGTCGCAGTTCGAGCAGCATCTGCGGGCGGTGCTGGACTACCCGCTGGGGTCCACCGCGCCGCGTGCCCCGGCGTGCGTGATGGCCAACGTGCTGGGCGCCGGCACCGTGCCGACGATGGGTATGGACGAGCGAGTGCACCACCTGATGGCCCGCTACCCGCAGGCGAAGGTGCACCTGTACGCGAAGCCGGAGCGGCCCGGGCGCAAGATCGGGCACGTCACGGTGCTCGGTGCGACGTCGGGGCCGGTGCGCGAGGTGGCGGTCGCCTCGGCGGCCTTCCTGGCCACCGGGGCCTGGCCGGACGGCTACCCGGTGCACGGGCACGGACGGGAGACGGCGTGAGCCTGGTCGGTGTGATCATGGTTGGGGTGATCATGGGAAGCGACTCGGACTGGCCGGTGATGCGCGCCGCCGCGCAGGCTCTCGACGAGTTCGACGTGCCCCACGAGGTGTCGGTGGTCTCCGCGCACCGCACCCCCGCCCGGATGCTCGACTATGCCCGCGACGCGGCGAGCCGGGGGCTGAAGGTGATCATCGCTGGGGCTGGTGGGGCGGCGCACCTGCCCGGGATGGTGGCCTCGGCGACGGTGCTGCCGGTGATCGGGGTGCCGGTAGCGTTGGCGCACCTGGGCGGGCTGGACTCGCTGCTGTCCATCGTGCAGATGCCCGCCGGGGTGCCGGTCGCGTCGGTGTCGGTCGGCGGGGCGCGCAACGCCGGGCTGCTCGCGGTCCGCATCCTGGCCACCTCGGACTCCGCCCTCGCGCGGCGGATGGTGGCCTTTCAGAACGAGCTGGCCCAGCGCGTGCTGGACTCCGACGCCGCGTTGCGCGCCACACTCAAGGAGACTCCGTGAACCCCGACTTCTGTCTTTACCAGCTCGGCGCGGAGCACGAGGCGCTGCGGGATGCGGTGCGGGCGCTGGCCGAGAAGGAGATCGCCCCGCACGCCGCAGCGGTCGACGAGCTGGAGCGGTTCCCGCACGAGGCGCACGCCGCGCTGGTGCGCGCGGGTTTCCACGCGGTGCACGTCCCCGAGGCTTACGGCGGCCAGGGCGCGGACTCGGTGGCGACCTGCATCGTGATCGAGGAGGTGGCGCGGGTGTGCGCGTCGTCCTCGCTGATCCCGGCGGTGAACAAGCTGGGCACCATGGGGCTGCTGCTGGCCGGCTCGGAGGGCCTGCGCGAGCAGGTGCTGCCCTCGGTGGCCGCGGGGGCGATGGTGTCCTACGCGCTGTCCGAGCGGGAAGCGGGCAGTGACGCCGCGGCGATGCGGACCCGGGCCTGCCGCGACGGCGAGCACTGGGTCCTCAACGGCACCAAGTGCTGGATCACCAACGCCGGCGAGTCCACCTGGTACACCGTAATGGCGGTGACCGACCCGGCCAAGGATACCGGCGGGATCAGCGCCTTCATCGTCCATCGGGACGACCCGGGGTTCTCGGTCGGGACCAAGGAGCGCAAAATGGGGATCCGGGGCAGCCCGACCCGGGAGATCTTCTTCTCCGACTGCGAGATCCCCGCTGACCGGATCATCGGTGAGCCCGGTACCGGTTTCGCGACCGCTCTGGCGACCCTGGACCACACCCGCCCGACGATCGGCGCGCAGGCGGTGGGTATCGCGCAAGGCGCTCTGGATGCCTCGATCACCTACGTGAAGCAGCGCAAGCAGTTCGGCAAGCCGATCGCCGACTTCCAGAGTGTCCAGTTCATGCTGGCCGACATGGCGATGAAAATCGAGGCGGCCCGGCAGCTGGTCTACGTCGCTGCGGCCCGTGCCGAGCGCGGCGCGGGCCGGCTCGGGTTCATCTCCTCAGCATCGAAATGCTTCGCCTCCGACGTCGCCATGGAGGTGACCACCGACGCAGTGCAGCTCCTCGGTGGTTATGGCTATACCCGGGATTTCCCCCTCGAGCGGATGATGCGCGACGCGAAGATCACCCAGATATACGAGGGCACCAACCAGATCCAGCGCCTCGTCATGGCCCGCGCCCTGCTCAAAGGCTAGATCATCGATTTTTGTGCCGGTCCGAGGATCTCTGGTTTCCATGATCAGGCCGCGTCCAGGCCGTCAGCCGACGTCAGGCCAGAGCCCGATTGGAGCCCGGCGCGAGCTAGTGCCGAGCCGGATCGCGATGGCTTCCAGAGCGTAGCCGGGGCCTTGCGCGGCGTGTGGTAAATGCACGGTTCACGTTAAGGTAGGGATCAGCCGCCTGCGGTCTGAGTCTTTCCTGCCGCGCCGCGTCGATGTCAGGCTGTGTTAGCAGGTCCCCGTGATGTCGCAGCCGAAGGAGCCGTTCGATGCTGTCCCTCCCGCCCGAGCTGGCTGGTCCCGTTGAGCAACTCAGAGCGGCACTCGTGGAGATCAACGGTTCCGAGCGGAGCTGCATGATCAGCGCCGTGGCCAGCGCATCGCAGGCCAAGAGTCTTCCGGAGGTCCAGGCGATCATGGCCAGGTGTCGGAAGAGTTCGGCTGCCGCCGCCGCAACAGCGATCGACACCTTCCGCGCCGAGTGTTCCGAATTCGGCACCCAAGCCAGCTCGTCGGCCAAGGCGGCTCTGCTTGCCGCTACCTCCACCAGCGTCTCGAATTTTTGGGCCACGTCGGAGAGCGCCGCAGCGGCCTTAGCGTCTGAGGCAGCCTCCCAGCTTCCGGCCCAAGGACCGGACAAGACCACACAAGCGATCGAGATCATCTATAATGACAGGGCATGGTCGATCAACCGCTACTTTGAGCAACTCACCACCGAACGATTCGCCACCTGACCAGGCGGGACAAGGTTCGGAGACGCGCGTCGACGTTCAGCGCAAGGATCACCGTCGCCCCGGTACCTCGCGTGGCGTCCTTGGCTCCTTGCGCGGCCACGGTCACCTATGGCCCGGTGCCGATCGGCGCCGAGCTGGGAGTCAGTGTCGACGGGCGGGGCCGCTTACCGCCGAGTGGGACACCGTGCCTCGGGTGATGGGGACCGCGACGCGCTCAATGGGCAGGTGGTCCTGCAGGCGTAGCGCCAGCGCGCGCTGGCACTTCTCCTTCTCGGCCCAGGCGGCCTCACGCTCCAGACGACGCGCCACCTGCCACACCGTTATCGTCTCGGTCACGCTCCACTGGAGCAGCGATTTCCACCAGCTCGGCCGCGCGCGGCGACGCCGCCGCACCTGCGGGGCCCGCGGGGAGCCGGCTCGGGTCAGCATCGGGAAACCCCTGAACGCGCGTACCTCGGTCGGCCCTGGTGACGCTCTGAAAGTCACAGCTCACCGCCCACCACCGGGAAGGTCCACTTTTGGGCGCCGTACCCGTTAGGGAGATCCTTCAGAGCGTCCGGCATGTTGTCTGCGAAGGTGAAACGCTCCCGTACTCCGATGGCATTCAGTGCCCAGTTCGCGGTCTGGGAGTGGCACACCAACCGCAGGTCGCGGTCTTCTCGGATAGCGAGCTCGTTCGCCTCGACCAGCGCGGACAGCCCGGCAGATTCCAGGAACCGCACCCCATCAAGGTCCACCACCACGAGCCGGGCAACGACCAGCTGCGCGGTCAGAAAAGCGGCCAGTTCCGGCGCGCCCAGCGCGTCGATCTCACCTCCTACGGTGACCACGCGAATATGGGGACCATGCTCGGCCACCCGCAGATCCAGGATGTCGGATGACAACGGTCCGGCCCTGCTCAGCGTGCCAGGTAGTAGCACCATCACCAGCTCCCTTCTCCAGCTTCGGTGGCACCCCGGAGGGACGCCGATTCCTCCCTTGACGGCCCTGCGCCCACACCGGGCACCCGGTGACCGTTCTGTTGCTGTTGGTACCCCGTCTCACTCGGGAGGAAACCTCGATCCTCACCGCCGGTGACTGATCCACCAGGGAGGGCTCTGGGCTGCGGGGAACAACCGACTCCACGGCCATCCTGTTGAGCTGGGCGAGAGCCCTCAAGGGGACTTTTCGTTCCTCCGCGCTCCGACCTCCTTGAAATCGCCGATGACGGTGCACCGGCCGCTGGACCGCACGCGTGGGAACCGAGCGTCCTGATGGCGTCCGTCTTGGTGGTTGTGGGCGTGTTCCTAGGGTGGAGACTCAGCCAGTGGCGACTGGAGGTGCGAGCGAGACGACAAGCGGCAGCGCAACTTTCTCTTTCTCGGCAATTGCTCGAACTGGTGTGGACAGCGCAGAAGCGGACAGGTTGGTAGCCAGGATTCCGCTTCTGCGCGTACGTCACTTGATACGCCATATGAAGGCGCGCGGAATTACCGCACCACCCCCGGCGCGTTGAACCTCCCGAATCTTCTTATCGTTTCCGTTGTCGCCAGCTCAGGCAGCGCTCGCACAGCCCGCTGGTACCCGTCTGGTATCCGTAGCGCCGGCACCCACCGCAGGTCCGCCACGTCACCCGCACCCGAGCTGCGCGTCTGCGCCGCAACTCGACCCGCGCGGCCCACCACCCGCGCAACCCCATCACCCTCCCCTCCCCTCCCTGATTGGCTCTCGTGCCAGGCGACGGCGTGGCTCACCGTCGTGGCCACTCTCCCGTCTCACGTCACCCCAGCCACTCCGTCAAGACGAAGAGCAGCGTCCTGGCACCCTCCTCATCAAGAGCCATCACACACGCGCCCGTCACATGGGGATCGAACACAATCCACCCCTCCTGCATACTCACCAGAAGATTCGCGAAACCCACCGGACCCCGATGCAACTGACACGACCCGGGTATCGCCTTACGACGCCGCTTATTCGGGCCATTGGTATGATAACTATGCCAGTTCATCATGACCTCTCTTTGATGCGTGACAACGCGTTCCGACACGACCTTCCCCAGTCACGATCTATGACGGTGCCCCCTCGCTGGCGCGGGCCTGCGCCAGCGCGACGAGGGACGCCAGCCGGGGCAGATCGGCCGTTCCTACCCGGATCGCCACCCGGCTGGTGTTCCCGCTCCCGAACACGAAGGTGGCGACCCGGTGGTCTGGCCATGGGCCGCTGTCTCCTAACGCCATCGGCGCGTTGGGGGTGAGCGTCACCTGCACGTTCATGTCGATTCGTCCTTTGCGCATGTCTCCCGCCCGCTTACGCCGCGTTCCTGGTGGGCGTATCAGCGCTCGGCGGCGCCGTCTTACTGTTCTTCGCGCCTGCGGGTGCCCGCATCCCGGTCGCCCGGAAGCTGAACGCGACGCGGCCCTTGGCGTTGGCGTACGGGGTGATCGTTAAGCCTTCGAACTCCGCCGGGGCGTACGGGAAGCCCGCCGTCTTCGGTGGTGACACCGGCTGGTGCGGCGCGGCGACCTTCACCGTGACCTCGGCCCCGAACCGCGCGGCTTGTTCGTTCGCGTTCAGCGCTCGCACCGTCCACACGAGCTGGTTGGTGTCCTTGTCCCGTTCCTGGCGCTTCGGCGCGTTGCGATCGTCGGAGAACTCCAACGTGGGCTCCACGCCGAGGATGAACATTCCCTCGGGGAAGACCTCCCCGAAGCCCACCGGGAACCTGGTAGGTATCACTGGCATGAGCGTGGTCCTCCTGTCAACCTGTCTTCAATTCCTCATTAGGAGATGCTTGCGACGGTCACAGTAGGCCAGGATCCAACTGTCGTCAAGTCCTCATGAGGACTACACTGGTGACAGCACGCAAAGACGACCGACCAGGAAGGATGTCGAGCAGTGGACGAGCTGAGCGCGCGAGTGCCGAAGTACCATCGCGTCGCGGACGCTCTGCGCACCGAGATCCGCACCGGGGAACTCCACCCAGGCCAGCGGCTACCGGCCGAAACCACGCTCGTGGAGCGATTCCGCGTCAGCCTGCCCACCATCCGCCAAGCACTCTCGGTGCTGCGCGCGGAAGGCCTGATCGAGTCACGCCATGGCATCGGCACGTTCGTGAAGGAGCAGCGCCGGCTGCAACGCCGCTCCCGGGGCCGCTACGGCAGCGCCCGAAGACATCAGTGGTGGTTCACCCACCTCCTGCGCTACGACGTCGTCTTCGCTGGTCGCGGCCCAGCCCCCAGCCACATCGCCGAGATCATGGGCATCGAACCCGGCGCCGAGGTCGTCATCCGCCGCCGCAACGTCTACGACAAGGACACCGGAGGGCCCGAAGAGATCGGCGCGAGCTACTTCCCGACCTCCCTCGCCAGAGGAACCTTCCTCGAAGAACCCACCGTCACTCCCCAGGCCCTGTTCCGGCGCGTGGAAGATCTCACCGGCCGCCGCTACACCCGCGCCCGTGACCAGTGGATCGCCCGGATGCCCACCGCCGACGAATCCGTCATCCTCGAACTGCCCACCGGAGCGCCGGTCATGCACGTCGTCCACACCGCACGCGACGAGCACGGCGACATCCTGGAAATCTACGAGTCAGTCTGGCCAGCCGACCGCGTCATCATCATCGACGACTACGACATCGAACAGGAACCCACAAAACCCGAGGTCCCCAGCAAAATCTAGACACACACCGGATCATCATCACGTGGACCGGCTGCTTGACCTGCTCGACGCCTACCAGCCCCGGCTAGTCCGAGGGCCCACCAGAGGTACGCATCAAGTGCGCATGTACACCTTCTCGCGTGCGTTGCCGAATTTGGCTCTATGGGATCAAGCACGCCGCCTCCGGCGGCGCGGAGGTGGCTGAGTCCGTCGTGCTACTCGCGTGCCCGCTCGGGCCGGTCCCGCTTGCTGCGCGCGGCCTGGCGGCCGTGCTCGCGCGGGCCGGCCCGCCGGGCGCTCGTGGTCCCTTTCGACGTCGGCGCCTCATGCAGGTTCCACTTGCGCTAGATGCGGGCCACTGTCGCGAACCCGGTGCCCAGTTCGGCGGCTGGCAATCGGGGGCAGACAAGTGCGCGTCACCCCCAGATGCGCCGACGGGCGGCCATGGTCGGCGAATGTCGCGACGACCACGTCGATCTCATCGATCGTCGGCGGGCCCCGCTGCGTGGCAGGTCTTGCAGTGCCCGGATCCCGCCGAACTCGTAGCGGCCCCGCCAGTCCACCACCGTCGGCCAGCTGGGGCCCGGTCCGCCGCGCAATCTCGGCATTGGGCAACTCGTCGCCAGCCAGTAGTACAGTCTGCGCCCGCTGGGCCAGACTGGCTCGCACCGAGCCCGACCGGGTCAATGCTGCGAGCCGAAACCGATCACTCCCACCAAGCACCAGCGGCGCACCAACCGACATGTCTCATTGTCCCACACAACCGCCATAAACAGGTCTACGATACAGGCCACAAGGGCCACTCCACGCTGTACGTCATCATCACCGCCAGCACCTTTGACCCTTCGACCCTTTGACCGTACCCCTCCCACTTATGTTTACCCTTCTCGTACAGCTCCACTAGCCTTTGCAGTGACAGGGCCTCCATGGGGGAAGACGGAACAATAATGAACTCTAGCCCGGCACCCCCGTGCTCGTCGATTCCTTGTTGTCGAAACTCGTAAAACAAGATGCCCGGGTGGTCAGGATTAGGTGCAGGCGGGGCAGCTGGATCCATCGTGAATCTGAGACCCTCGGTGTTATTGCAATCAGTCAAGATATCGACGTGATCTCCACTCTGATATCCAGGACCAACATAGAGAGCCGAGCATGTTGCGCGATTACCCCAACTAATTCGGTGAAAATCGAAGATCGAGTTATAGCCGTACTGGTAGTCGTAGATGAGAACGTTGGGGTTGGGGTTCAGGTAGTCGCCGCGCTGGTCAGGGTGGTCCCATTGCCACAGGCCAACGGCAAGATGCCAGTCTGCTGGTCCAGTTGGATATCCCATGATTCCTCCACCGGTTTCACGCGACCACGTGTGGGCCGCATCCTCTTTGTGAAACAGTGCCAAGATGCACTATTTGTACCCAAAATTAAGCATTTATCTGTTTCGACCGACGCGACACTTTGAACCGCCCCGGAGTAACGCGATCTCATGCGGTCGGGTGACCCGGGGAATCTCACCCCGGTGCCCGATCTCCCAATCTCGAGCACCTCTACGTTTTATAGTATATGCTTCCATTTTGATCGAGCACCGGTTTTCCAGACGAATCCGAGCCGATTGACATCTTGAGCGAACCCAGCCCCATGTGTAGCTCGTTACCACTACTGTCAGTCCCGGTCCTGACCGTCGGAGCTAGGGTTAGCTGGGAGCCGTTCACCTGGAAATTCCCCTCCTCCATCGTGCTAAATGCACTACCGTGAAGCGAGTAACTGTACGTACCGCTTTCCCGCAATGTGAGCATGGCCTGGCCGTTATCCGACCGCCATTGGCCGACGAGCTGGGATGCCGAATCGTAGGGTTGGACGGTGGGTAGTGAGGTGATCACGCTGGTCAGGGCCACCGGCAGGGCCCCGGCAAAGTCGGCAAGATGCGACTGGGCTGGGCTGGGCTGAGGATTTGATCACAACTTGGGGGTATGACAGCGCGTCACCAGCAGGGATGCAACGAAGCTCCGCTAAGACGAGCGATCCACCAAGATCGAGCCGTCCCCGGGAGCTTCGTTGCGCACGCAGTCTGTCACGTCCAGCCTGTCCACCTCCGACAACCCGCGACCAGAGGAGACGATCGAGTCGGCGGGAATCGCTCCCGGGCCGGTCGAGGACGGTTGCCGTGCTTGGTGTCAGCCGGTGGAAGCAATTGATTTTGCGAGGAGGTCGGCGAAGACTTCTGCTGGGGTTCGGTAGCCGAGGATACGGCGTGGTCGGTTGTTGAGTTCGGTGGCTACGCGGTCGAGGTAG
>JBOHFI010000005.1:0-133727 GCA_050699595.1 Pseudonocardiaceae bacterium
CATGATCACGGTTTGTGTGCGTAGGACGACACGTCGTGTCGTCCTACGCACACAAACCGTGATCATGGAGTCCGAGGTGCGGCCCGCAGTCCCTGGCGATGTCACCCAGCGCGCAACCGGGCATACCACGACCAGCGACAACACCTCGAAATCACAGGATGCGGCTGTCGTACTAGCCCGCTTCTATCTTGACGATCTTTATATCAGCTAGCGGTAAGGGCGTGCGGACGGCTACCAACGCCGCCGCGTATTCCACGTCTATTACCATCCCACTCCGGACGTTCACCTTCAACTCTTGGTGCCGAGCATACGGGCTCTGATGGCTCGCGTACACGATACGACGAGTCACCAGACCTCTCCGCGCCTTGCTCTTGGTGTGCTTCATGTGGCTCTCCTTGCCCATGGTGGTCGTGTCTCGGTCCGCCGGTTCGCCCTCGTTGTCCACATGCTCAGCCCGCTCGTCTTCGTCTCATCGTTACTGGGATGGCGCCCAAGACCGGGGCCGAACCACCAGAGCCGGAATGGACTCCAATAGCGCTGCCGGTCCGGTCCGCCGCCCATCGCGGGCGGCGTCGTCGGGGGGCAGACCGGCAGCACCACCGCATCCGGCGGGTCGGACATCCCGGCCCTGGGGCCATGGAGGATCACAGAACCGGATAGCCGAGTCCTGGCGTATGCGGCGCGGCAGATGAACACATCCACTCCACAACGAAAGACGAGACAATCCTGCCTGCTCAGGCACCCGATCACGACTGATCGCCGCCCGCTAGACTCGCCCGGACTCGATCAGCACCGCGGGGGGCGCCATGGGATTCCGGCCGGCACGACACCGCTACTGCCGCTGCGGCACGCACCTGGCCGCGGACAACAACGAGCTCCAGTGCGCCCGCTGCCAGCGGACCTCACGGGACAAGCTCATCGCCCCACCCCAGATGCCAACCGAGTTCTGGCAGGCCGAGCAGCTCCGCGAAGCCTTCACCGCCCAGCACATCGGCCGGGTAGCCCGCGCCTACCGCACGCACCCACACCACCACGCCGTCTACGGCCCCAGCGGCATCTCCCAAACACTCCTCGGCCACTGGCTGGGCCTGCGACAACCCCAGATCAGCCGAATCGAAACCGGCCTACCCATCCGCGACCTGGACACCCTGGTCTACTGGGCACGAGTACTACGAATACCGGCCGAACTCCTATGGTTCGACTTGCCCGGCCAAACCCGCCAGCCAGCACTGGACGCCGAGCCTCTCCCCGCTCCGCCGACGCCAGCGCAACGGGTCTTGCTGCCGGCAGTGGTGGATGGTCAATCCGTGCTGTTGCGACTGGAGTCGGAAACTCTTGCGCTCGGCGAGTTGTCCATTACCTCGCCAGCCGATGGCTCCGTGTCGAGCGAAGAGTTGCTCTCGGCGTTCGACTTCGACGCGGACGAGTTGCACCACGTGGCTGTTGCGCTAGCGGACAGCCGTCGCTATCTGGATGGCTCAGTAGTGGAGTACTTCCGACGCCAGCTCGATGCCTGCGAGACGGATGACGGCGCTCTTGGCCCGGCGAAGGTCCTCTTGATCCCAACCGGTCGTAGCAATTGATCTTGGTGTAGATCGTCGGTGACACCGTCGATGAGGAGCACGCCTGTGAGGTCAAGCCGGGCGTGCGTCGTGAACTGCTCTCGGTCGGAGCGCGTGGCGCCGAGTTCGCGGGCTGGCTGTACCGCGACTTACACCACCCCAAGCGCGCGAGGTACTGGCACGACCGAGCGACCGAATGGGCACAAGAGGCCGGCGATACCGCCATGCAGGGCTACGTGCTCCTCAAGAAAGCTCAGGCCGCCTACGACAACCGTGACGCTCTCCGGATGTTGACGCTGGCCCAGGCAACACAGAACGGCCCCTGGCAGCTCCCGGCCAGGGTGCGAGCTGACGCCACGCAACAAGAGGCGCGGGGCTTGGCCATGCTTGGTGAACCGATGAGCCTCATCGAACAGAAACTCGACGATGCCCACCGACTCCTTAGTGACGCCGCCTCTGACGATGAGCAGCCTGGACAACTTGGCATGCACTACACCAGCTCGCTGCTGACTATGCAGACTGCCATCTGCTACACCGAGGCTGGACAACTCACCCGGGCCGCTGAATTATACGAGAAATGGTTGTCTGGCGACGCGTTCTCACGCCGCGACTACGGCTATTTTCTCTCACTCAGGGCACATTCCCTGGCTCTTGCTGGTGAGCCTGACGAGGCGGCGACAGTCGGTCTAGAAGCTTTGTCGCTCGCTCGTGATACCAACTCGCAACGCACCGCGCGCGAACTCACCAAGGTGCTTGCCACGCTCAAGCCTTGGGCGCGCCGTGTGGCCGTACGCGAGTTGCGGGAGGCCGTGCTCTCGTAGTGGGCAATGCGACTCAGGTACCAGCCATGACCCACTCGGTCACGGCGCCGATGACGAACGTCTGCCACTCCTGGGTTCGTGGGTCGAGATACTGCGGATCGTCATGGATCGCAAAACCGTGCTGGGCGCCGTAGATCTCTACCAGCTTATGCTCGCACGTCAGCTGAGCAGCGGCGGCACGGGAGGATCCAACGGAGATAAAAGTGTCCTTGGTGCCGTGCACGATGAGCGTTGGCACGGTGATGTCCCCGAGCGTCGTGTGCGGCGCAAGCCAGAAGACCTCGTTCAGCAACGACCGACCGAGTTTGAAGGTCGGAGAGTGCGCCACAAACCCCCGCTCCGCCAGCTCGCGGCCTGCCCCTTCATCGATCTGCTCATGGGACCAGTAGGGCTTATCGTCGATGAAGCGCTTCTTGTAGTTCAGCAACGGGTTGAGCATGACCAGGCGAGTCAGTAATTCTGGACACTTGGCCGCGAAATAACCGGTGATGCCACCAGCGAAGCTGGTACCGAGCAGACTCACCGACTCTCCGTCGGTCAGCTCACGGATATGCGCGATGGCTGCTCGGATGTCGTTGAGGACGGCCGAGAGCGTCAGGTCTTCCTGGCGTCCCTCGCTCTCGCCGTGGCCACGCAGGTCGAAGCGAAGCGACGCCACCCCAGCCGCACCGAGCCCCGCTGCCAACCGAGTGAAGAAACCGCCCTCCTCCCGCGTGACACCACCGCCATGCACCAGCACCACAGCCCGGTCAGGCGCGACGTCAGGTGTGACAAGTGTGCCGACCAGACGCAAGCCGTCGAGGGCGCGGAAGGCCGTATCGGCGCTCTGCACCGGCATGGCAACCCCTCTCGTCAATACCATTTTCCGTTGCCCCAGCACCACGTATCTGGACCAGGGTCCCAACAAAACACACAGTATGACCATAGATCGCCTAACGAGGAGCAGTCGGCGATCTTGAGTGCGCTCAGTGCGCCGAGTTCGACAGGAGGGCGGTTCGGTCGACCCCCAGCAACGCTCCTGTCGAACTCGGCGACAGTGGGGTTGATCGTAACCAGGGGGTCTACGGGACACGCCCTGGCCCACCCGGCTCGCACACCGTGCTGCCAGTCCAGTCCGCCGCCTCTCGCAAACGCGGCGTCAGTGGGAGGATGCCAGCCGGTAGACCGTCCACTCCGCGTTGTGGTAGGCGACCGGCAGGCTCGCGAGTGAGTTGCGGTCGATCGTCCAGGACTTGTCCTCGTTCGCGCCGACGACGAGATAACCGGGGGCGAACCGGCGCACCGCCGGGTCGTCGACCCGCCCCTGGAGCGCCGCGCTGACCGCGGCCTCCCGAGCCGCGTAGGGCAGGTTGAAGTTGAACAGCCAGCCGCGATAGCCCAGGACGATGGACCGCCCGCCCAGTGTCGCGACCGGCGCGCCAGGCCGCTCGGCACCGATGAACACCGCATCGGGCGCAGTGTTGGCGCGGACCCAGCCGGCGAGTGCCACGTCGGCGTTGTCAGCGAACTGGTAGCGCAGCTGGAACTCGTGGGTGAGGGACAACGCACCCGGTATCGCCACCACGAGCGCGGCCGGGAGCAGCAGCGCGAGGCTCCAGCGGCTCGCCCGGTAGGCCTGGACGGCGAGGAAACCGGCGAACAGACCGGCCATGAGATACCCGTAGTAGATCAGTTTGAGATTGTCGTACTCGAACGGTTGGAACGCATACACCTGGGTGGCGGCGAGGATCGCCAGGAAGGGCAGGTACCACACCAGGTACCGTCGCCAACCCGGACGCAGCAGCAGAAACGGCAGGGCGACGAACAGGATGCTCATCAGGCCGAAGTTGGTCCACCAGAAGGCCCAGATCGACTCGCCCTGGCTCTGCATCCAGCCGAGCCGCAACCGCCCCCCGGTTCCACCGCCGTTCGCCAGCTGTTGCCACGCCAGCTGCGGCGCGGCCAGCACGAGAGCAACCCCGCCTGCGGCCAGGTGCGCCCACGGCGGCCGGCGCAGACGAACGGCGGCCTCCACGGCCAGCGCGACGAGCACGGCCCCGCACACGATGAACGAGTGCGGGTGGGCCATCGGCAGCAGGCCGATCAACACGCCGCCGGCCAGCAGGTACCGCCGCGCGCCGGTGTGCCGGGCAGCGTGCAGCAGGATCAGCACGGTGAGCGTGACCCCGAAACCGAACAGGAAGGCGCGCTGCGGCAGCAGGGCATCCGTGACGAGGTTGGTGACGTTGCCGTTCTGCACGCTGAGCACGGTGTAGTCCCTCGGGAGGTGGGAGAGGAACTCCGGCAGGCGCTGCCCGCTGCGGCGCCAGTCGGCGTAGGCGACGGGCAGGCCGGCGGCCGAACCGATCAGCAGAAACAACACGAGGCCGCCGAGCGCGGCACCGACGTGGCCGAACAGCCGCAGGCTGACCGACAGCAGAAGCTGGCAGATGGCCAGCGCCAGCAGGACGCCGGGCAGGAACAGGCTCAGGTGCAGGCTCCAGCCATCACGCAGGTACAGAGCCGACAGGAAGTCGACGAGGAACGGGTAGGTCAGGTGCGCCCCACTCGCGACCGGCAGGTCCAGCGGCATCCGGTCGAACACCGCGAGGTGACTGATGATGGCCGCGTGCAACCCGAAGTCCGCCCAGGTCGACCCGGCGGAGTACACCCCCGTCGAGTCCCGCACGAGACTGTGCGTCCAGAACAGCGGGCCGAGCAGCGCCGTGGTGCCCAGGCTGGTGATACCCCAGAGGATCCAACCGGACCGCCCGCCCTCCAGCGGGCGCCATCCGGGCCAGGCGCGCAGGCGCGAAGACCACACGCTCGCCAGCGCGCTGACGCCGACGGTGAGCGGGATCGCGACGCGATACGGCAGCACCAGCGAGGCGAGGAACGCCAGCCATGTCCAGCCGAACAGACCGATCACGACGGTGAGCGCCGCGGCTTCGAAGGGGTAGAGCGGTAGCCGGAGCCACCACACGATCGCCGCCCCGAGCAGGAGCGCCGAGAGGAGCAGGATCAGCGCCACGAATCCAGCCAGATGCGGGCGGACAGGCCGCCATCGCTGAGCGGGAGCCCGTAGGAGATCGGGGCGAAGAACAGGAAGCCCACCAGCGCGACCACGAGGATGCCCCAGTAGAGGGCCGCCGAACGCCGGGAGGAGAACGTCCACGCCGTCTCGCCGTCGGTCATCCAGCCGGCCGGCAGACCCAGCCCGATGCTGACCGCGGCGAGGCAGAACATGAACGCGAAGAGGTAGTGGTAGAGGAACATCGGCCGGGTGATGGTGGCGAAAGGCAGGAAGTTGGCCGCCCACGCGACGCCGAGCAGGGCCAGCACGCCGCGATGCCGTTCGAAGAGCTCCGGGCACCGGAGCCAGCCCACCGCGACCGCGACCACACCCGCCAGCAGGCCCCACCAGATGACCGGGTTGCCCTGGAGGTAGATGTACTCGTGCCGGCCGGTCTTGGTGACGCCGGTCCAGTAGTAGACCGGGCGCTTCATGATCGGCCAGGTCGTCCAGGTGGAACTGTACGGGTGGTGGCTGCCGTCGAGCGAGGCCTCGTACCGGCGGATCGCGTCGTTGAGCTCCAGGAAGCGGTCGGGGAACGACATCCTCGCGGCCGGGTTGTAGCCGGCGTTGCCGACCAGGGTGGATTGGAAGCGCTGGGACATGAACGCGTCGCCCGGGCCGCTGTGCGGAAGCAGCCGGAAATGGACGGCGAAGACGCCGACGTAGATCAGCGCGGGGACGACGAGCAGGACCGCCGCCTGGGGAAGCACGTGCCGCCAGCCGGCCCGATGCCGCAGCGCCTGGGCGAACCACACGAGCCCGATCACACCGAGTGCGCTCAGACCACTCAACTTGGTGCTGACCGCCATGCCGGCCAGGACAGCGCCCGCGGTGAACAGGATCCAGTGCGCCGCGCCGCGACGGCGCCGGGACGCGAGGTAGCAGGTGAGGGCACCGATGCCGAACAGCAGGAGCATGCTGTCGACGAGGATGAACCGGGACTCGACGAGGATCGCGTTGTCCAATGACAACAACGCCGCTGCGAACGTCGCCACCTTCCGGCTGGCGGTCAGCTCACGCAGGAGCTGGTAGAACACCGCCACGAGCGTCGTGCCGGCCAGCGCCGGCAGCACCCGCAGAGCCACCGCGGGATCGGTGCCCGCCGCCGTGGCGGAGACCCCGAACAGCTTCGCCCAGCCGCCCAGCAGGAGCTTCCCCAGCGGCGGATGGAGGTCGAAGTAGTACGTGCCGTCCAGGTAGTGCAGCGCGTACTCCCGGAAGTACACCTCGTCGAAGACGATCGCGTGCGGGTGGGTGATCGCCGTCAGGCGGGTCACCGCGGCGAAGAACGTCAGGACGAGGAGCTCCGGGGGCACGTTGCGCCGGCGCCAGGCCGTCTTCGCCGGTCGGTCCGGGGCGTGCTCCGCATCGGGCGAGCCGGCCGAACGGTCGAGGAGCCGGGAACGGACCGAACCTGCCACGCGATGACTCCATTCCGGGTGACTCGGGGAGGCGTAGCTTCGCGTGAGCCGGGGAGCCCGTCGAGCGCACTCCCGCGCAGAGGAACTCTCCAAGACCGGAGTGAACAGCGATTGACGGCAACCAGGCGCGTACATGAAACGCCGTTGAGCTACGATCAAAATCCAGCGAAACCCCGATACCGTCACGACCACGGCCGTCTCGGTGCACGTGTTCCACCTGCGGTTTCCCGCGCGGGTGACGAACAACCCACACAGAGCGACGAATAGGGACGTTGACAACCCATTTTATCGTGTCGAACGTGCCCCTCGGAAAGCTCACACCGGCCGCGCTCCTCGTTGTGGACATCGTCATTCCGGTGTACAACGAGGAAAAAGACCTCGAGCCGAGCGTGCGGCGGCTGCATGCGCACCTGAGCGCCGAGATGCCCTATCCATTCCAGATCACGGTCGCCGACAACGCGAGCACCGACACCACACTCGAGGTCGCGAACCGGCTGGCCGCGGAGTTCCCCGCGGTACGGGTCGTGCATATGCCGGAGAAGGGTCGTGGGCGTGCGCTACGCGCGGTCTGGTCGACGTCGGAGGCGGCTGTGCTGGCCTACATGGACGTCGACCTCTCGACCGACCTCGCCGCACTACTGCCGCTGATCGCACCGTTGATCTCCGGACACTCCGACCTCGCCATCGGAACCCGGCTGCACCGAGGGTCCCGCGTGGTGCGCGGCGCGAAGCGGGAGCTCATCTCCCGCAGCTACAACCTGATGCTCCGCCACACCCTGTCCACCCACTTCTCCGACGCCCAATGCGGGTTCAAGGCCATCCGGCGCGAGGTCGCGACCCACCTGCTGCCGCTCGTCGAGGACGACGCGTGGTTCTTCGACACCGAGCTGTTGGTCCTGGCCGAGCGCAGCGGGCTGCGCATCCACGAGGTCCCCGTCGACTGGATCGACGACCCGGACAGCCGAGTGCACATCGTCAACACCGCGATGGCGGACATCCGCGGCATCGCCCGGCTGGCCCGCGCCTTCACCACCGGCGCACTCCCGATCAACGAACTGCGCGCCCAACTGGGTCGCGCGCCACTGGAACCGGCGACACCAGGCGTGCCGGCCGGGCTGACCGCTCAACTGGTGCGATTCGCGGCCGTCGGCGTGGTCAGCACCCTGGCCTACCTGGCCCTGTTCCTCCTGCTCCGCGACCCACTGGGTGCACAGGGCGCCAACTTCCTGACGCTGCTGCTCACCGCGATCGGGAACACGGCGCTGAACCGGCGGTTCACCTTCAGGGTCGTCGGGAGCCGGCGGCGAGCGCGCCAGCAGCTCCAAGGCCTGATCGTCTTCGGGCTCGCCCTCGGGCTGACCAGCGGCACCCTGGCCGTGGCCCATTCGCTGCACAGCGCGCCACCGACCTCGGTCGAGCTCGCCCTGCTCATCGCCGCCAACGCGGTAGCCACGCTGATGCGGTTCCTCCTCCTACGCCGCTGGGTCTTCCGCAGGGCCTGAACCCGGGGATCTCGGCACCAGTCGGATCGTCGCGGTGTCGCGTAGGGTTCTGTTCAGGTGCGCCGGGAAGTCTGGTCGGCAGTGAACCGTCCCGACCGGACGCACGGAGGCGCAGCGCATGGGCAGTGTCCAGACGGTGCTGTGCCTGGTCATCCTGGCCACGGTGGTGGCCACCTTCGCCCGGCAGCTGCGTGTTCCGGCACCCTCGCTGCTGGTCATCGCCGGGGTGATCGCCGCTGCGCTGCCCGGTGTTCCCACCGTCGTGGTCACACCGGATGTGGTGAGCTTGGTGGTGCTGCCGCCGCTGCTGTCCGCCGCCGGCGAGGAACTGCCCTGGCGCGACCTGCGGGCGGTGTGGCGACCGGTCACCGCGCTGGCCGTGGGGCTGGTGGGGGTCTCCGCCGCCGCCGTCGGCGTACTGGCCATCGCGCTCACCCCGCTGCCGGTGGGGATGGCTTTCGTGCTGGGGGCCGTGCTGGCCAGCACCGACCCGGTGGCGGTGGCGGCACTGGCACGGCGGTTGTCCCTACCACCACGGGTGCAGGCGCTGGTGCAGGCCGAAAGCCTGTTCAACGACGCGACGAGCCTGCTGCTGTTCCGCGTGGCGCTGTCGGTAGTCATCACGGGCGGCGTGGTGTCGTGGGGGCACACCCTGGCCGAGCTCGCCATCCTGGCCGGCGGCGGAGTGGCGGTGGGCACCGCCATCGCCGGCGGCGCCTTCCTGATCAGGCGCCGCACCGAGGACCCCGTGCTGGAGACCGTGGTCGCCCTGGTCACCCCCTACGGGGCGTACGTGGCGGCCGAATCGATCCACGCCTCGGGAGTCACCGCCGTCGTCGTGAGCAGCGTCATCCTCGGTGCCCAGGCCACCCGGCTGACCACCGCGCGTATCCGATTGCAGCTGTCCGCGGTGTCCCAGACCGTGGTGTTCCTCCTGGAAAGCGTGGTGTTCGGCCTCATCGGCCTGCAGCTGCCCACGCTGCTCCGGGGGCAGGCGGGCATCGACACCCGATGGCCGCTGCAGGCGCTGGCGCTCGCCGCGGCCTTGATGGTGGTCCGGGTGGCGTGGGTGTTCCCGCTGGCGGCGATCCGGGCGCGCCGCGACGGCGCCGAGCGGTTGTCCTGGCGGGTGCCGGCTGTGGTGTCCTGGGCCGGCACCCGCGGCGTCGTGCCACTGGCCGCCGCGCTGTCCATCCCGCTGACCACCGGCGGCCCATCGACCAGTTCGGCCGCGCTGCCCGATCGTGACCTGGTCCTGCTCCTGACCACCGCGGTCATCGTCATCACCCTCGTCGTGCAAGGGTTCACCCTCGCACCGCTGGTCCGGAAAGCGGGAATCGCGCTGGCTCCGGAGGACGTCACGCGGGAGCACACCACCACGCGCCTAGCGCTGGCCCACGCCGGACTGTCGCACCTCGACCACCTCACCGACACACAAGCCGCGCCGGACTTCGTGATCGAGGCACTCCGCACCAGCTGGCTGGGCCGCATCGAGCGAATCCGCGAGCACCACGACACCGAACCACCCCGCGCTACCCCGACCTACCACCAGCTGCGCCGCGACCTCCTCGACGTGGAGAACACCGAACTCGACCGGCTCTATCACAACGGCACGATCACCGACGCCACCCGCCGCCGAATCCAACACTCCCTCGACCTGGAACACACCGGACTCAGCGACGACCACCCATGACGAGACCCGGCCCAGACCATCCCTCCTGATGGGCTACACCGACAGACCGGCCCGGTGGGCCAGTCCGCGCAACTCCGTGCCCACGGCGTTTCGGCGCGTACCCGGGAGCAACGTGGCGATGGTGTCGCGGACCAGCGGATCCCGGCGCACCAGGGTGGGGAAGATGTCCTCCGCCGTGCGCAGCGCCCGCACCGCGTCGTCGCGGCGGCCTCGCAGGGGGGCGAGCGCGCGGCCGTAGTTTCGCCAATATTGGGCCTGGCCCACCGGGAAGGGGTGGCGCTCGGGGTCTACGTCCTGGGCGATTCCCACCGCACGGTCCGGCTCGTCCGTTTCGAGCGCGATATGCATAAGGTGAAGTGCCACGTCGGCTGGCGAGTGCACGAACCCCAGCGAGTCTTCACTCGTCCCGCCGAACCGCTCAGCCAGCTCCGCAGCGGTATTCATCGGGGCGGTCGCATCGCCGGGACGGCCACCCAGCACGGCCGCGTGAGCATTGCACATGATGAGATAGTGCACCAGACCCGCGGTGTCGGTGGTGGTCGGCGGCAGGGTGATCGAGTCGAGTTCGATCCGCCCCAATTCAATCGCTCCGCCGGACAGCAGCGTGTCGGCGACGCTGAATCCGGCGACGGCGATGGTAGTGACGTCATCGCGTTCCTGGGCCAGGCGCCGGGCCAGGAACACGCTCCGGCGCACCAGGTCGTCAGGCGCCGCCACATGGCACAGCCACATGCGGGTGACGTGGACATGCAGGTAGACGGCTAGCTCGAGCAGCTCGGCGTGGTCGGTGCCAGTAGCCAGGGTGGTGTGCAGGGTGCGGATCAACCCTGGCAGATCGGTGGCTACCTCGGCGAACCGGCAGGCCCGACGCTGGGCGTGGATCCGGACCACCTGATCCCGCAGCGCCGCCACGGGCAGCACCAGCCCGCCGGGGCGCCCGACCTCGATCGCGTCCAGCGCCAGGCGCACCGCCTCGGTGGCCGAGTCACTGTGCCCATTGGCCGGGGCAGGTATCGGCAGCTTGGTCAGCTCGCTCGGGGGGACCTGCAGCGCCGCGGCCAGCCGCACGATCTCCGAGAGGGTCACCGCATGCCGGCCGTGCTCGATCCGGTGCAGGGTCGACGTGCTCATCTCCGCGAGTCCGGCGATCACCTGCAGCGACTTGCCCCGGGACTCGCGGATCCGCCGCACCCGCCAGCCGATCCCGCGCACGTCCACTACATCCTCAGCGTCTCCTGTGCCACCTTTATTCACCGTGCCACCTTCATTCACCGCAGCACCGTCGTTCACCGCGGCCGGCCCCTCACCACCGCCCCGGGGCCGTCGCCTCGGAGCGCTACGCCTCGGTGAGGGCGCACTCCCCAGGTTACTAGCCGGCTCCCCCGGTGTGCTGGATTGTCGACGTGGTGGGGACTGGTCCGCGCCGAGGCGTCCGGTCAGCTGCTGCTGGGCGACCCCGGCGGCCTCCCAGATCCCGACCGAGAGCTGAGCGGCCGTCGCGACATCGAGCACGAGGATCCGCTGGTCACCGCCCGCGGCAGGGTCGCGGGTGAGCCGCAGGGTCGCGGTGCCGTCGGCGTGGGCGGTCAGCTCGATGGTGCCGCCGGCCGCAGAGTGCCCTCCGAGCACCGGCACGATCCAGTGGTCCCGGCTGATGTCGCCGGTCACCGGGGCGGCCGGACGGGGATCCGGTGTCATGGCCAGGCCTCTCTACGGTTACCACCGGGGCAGGACGGCCGAACCCCGAGCCCCGGGAGGAACGGTGATCGGCAGCGTCCCAGCGTTGCCGAACGATCGCAGCGGGCATTGCTGCCCTGAAACACCCCCCGGACGGGCGACACCGGCAGCCCGGCCCAGTGGGTTCCAGCGCCACGCCCCAAGGAGATCACCACGACGAGATCACCGTCGCATCTGAGCCGGACGGTGTCGGCCCTGGCCCGCGCCGCTCACGGGCTCGCCGACAGCGCATTCGTGGGTGGGGGATCGGTCGTCGGTGAGGGAGACGGTAGGGGCGTGGTGGGCACCGGGGCCGTCGTGGTCACCGGAGTCATCGGCAGCGGGGACGTCGTGGTCGCTGAGGGCGGCGGCAGCGTGCTGGTCACCGCAGGCGGCGGCAGCGTGCTGGTCGTGGCTGGTGGTGGCGGACTCGGCGTGGTGGTGGAGAGTGTGGACGCCAGCGGGGTGGGTTGCGCGACGACCACCGCTGGTGGGGGTGGAGCGGGGTTGGTCGTGATGGGTCGGCCGCCGTTGCCGGTGGTGCCTGGCGGTACCGACCCCGGCGCGGACGGGGTGGGGATGACACCGCTCAAGTAAGCGTGCGCCCACCCCAGCACAACGTCCACATAGGTCTCGGAGTGGTTGTACCGCAAGACCGCCGCGTGCAACTGCGCCGGGTCGGACAGATCAACACCCCCGGCGCACAGATAACGACCAGCCGCGAGAGTCGAATCGTAGATGTTGTCCGGGTTCCCGACACCCCAATCGCGCCAACTGGAGGGAATGAACTGCATCGGGCCCACCGCCCGATCCCAGACCGTATCCCCATCCAGCACACCGTGGTCAGTGTCAGGAATCGCGGCCATGCCCGGAGAACCGTCCAGCCGCGGACCCAGGATCGGCCCCAGAGTGTTACCAGCGGCATCCACCCGCCCCCCGTCGGCGTGCCCGGACTCGATCCGCCCGATCCCCGCCAACACCGACCACGACAGATGACACCTCACCCGAGAACCCGCCAAAACCCCCTCAGCACGCCGATACGCACCCAACACCACACCCGGAATCCCCAACGGCCCATCCCTCACCCCTAGCGAAACCGCCACCCCACCCCGATATGGAGGCATATCGGAGCTATCGACTATCCCATTGCCCCGATACGCCTCCATATCGGGAGGTGACCCGGGAGGCGGCACGGTGATGCCGAGGCCGGCCGGGTCGTCGGGAGGAGCAGCGGTGCGGCCCTGGGCGGTGAGCCCGGGAGCACCCAGGAGCACGACCGGCACCCCCAGACTGATCAGCAAACCGACCGCGGCCGCGATGACACGAGCGCGGTGCCCGCCCACCACCAACAGCCGGTGCTCCCGGGTATCCCTGTGAGTCATACTGTCCTCTCGAGTCGATACCGCGTGCTGGTGGGTCAGCCGAAGCGGCCGTTGACGTAATCAGCGGTACGCGGATCCCGTGGTGAACCGAAGACCGTCGCGGTAGGCCCGGTCTCGACGATCACACCCGGGGTCCCCGCCTCAGCCAGGAAGAACGCGCTGCGCTGGGAGACCCGGGCGGCCTGCTGCATGTTGTGCGTGACGATCACGATCGTCACCTCGCGCGTCAACTCCGCGATCGTCTGCTCGATTCGCCGCGTCGAGGTCGGATCCAACGCCGAACACGGCTCATCCATCAACAACACCCGAGGACGCACTGCCAACGACCGCGCGATACACAACCGCTGCTGCTGGCCGCCCGACAGCGCGCCGCCGGGTTGCCGTAACCGGTCTCGCACCTCGTTCCACAACCCGGCTTTGGCCAGGCACTCCTCGATGAGATCCTCGCGTTCCTCGCGAGAGGCCTTGATCCCGGTGAGCTTCAGCCCCGCCGTCACGTTGTCCGAGATGGACATCGCCGGAAACGGGTTAGGTTTCTGAAACACCATCCCGATCGCCCGACGCGCATCGGTGAGCTTCCACCGCGAATCATAGATATCCGAACCCGACAACAACACCTCACCAGCCAACGACGCCGACGGAATCAACTCATGCATGCGATTCAGAATCCGCAGAAACGTCGACTTACCACACCCCGAAGGCCCGATCAACGCCGTCACCGACCCCGCCGGCATCACCAACGACACCCGATCCAACACCTTCCGCTCACCGAACCACGCCGACACCGACCGCGCTTTCAACTCGGCCAAGTCACCAGCCCCCCGAACAGCCTCCGGCTGCGCGACAGGCATCACCGTCGTCATCGCATCAGAGATCATGACCTCAGGACTCCTCGATTCCGGATCACTCACAACAGATTCGGCAACAAAGCCGCGATCGCATCCGACGCGGCCAAACCCAACACCACCAACACCGGCACACCCATCACCCACGCCCGCCACCACCCGACCCGGAAACGAACCCACACGACGGCCATCGCCGCCGCGACCAGCGACACCACCCACTCCACGACGCCCAGCAGCGCCGAGCTGTCACCGGCCAGCACGACGTCAGCGGCCGGCAGCGCCAGGGAGGGTAACAATGCGGGCAGGGGCTGGGCGGCGCTGAGAAGATCCGCGTCCACGCGGAGCGCATCGCGGGGCCGCAACGGCGGCCCATCAGCAGTCACCAGGGTGAGCCGGCTCTGGCCGCGGGTCAGGGCCGGGGGCACCGGGTCACCTTCGTGGCGCACCCCGAGCACCACGAAGGAGTTCTTACCCTGCCCCGTGGCCACCATGACCCGGTCGCCGGCACGCAGCTGACCAATAGACCGGAACGGCGCACCATAGGTCGCCCGCCGACCGGCGATCACGCTGGTACCGACCTGACCCGGAAATGGCGTGTCCCGCCGATGCCCCGGACCCGACATCAATGTGCCCGACGACGTGCCCTCCACCACAACCTCCCGCAGATTCAATGACGGGATCTCCAGTAAAGCCACCGGCGTCCCCGCCGCCAACGGCTGATTCGCCTCATCAAGCGGACCGACCGGCGCAATCTGATTGGCCAGCTCGCTGCGGAACTCGCTACCGAGCTGAGCCTGGTCCCGACCGTGGCGCAGAGTGCCCAGCACGGTCAGCTCGAGCAGAAACGACAACGTCAGCACCGCAACAATGCCCAGCACCTGAGTCACCAATCGGAGTTCAGCGCTTCTGCCGGGCACCGCATCGGCGACCGGCGGCCGGGGTGGCGCAACACCCTGCACCGGTTGCTCCTGCACCCGAGGCCCACCCTCCACCCGGTGACCGCCGAGATCAGCACCTGGCCGCGGACGGGAGATCAGCGGGGGCTCGCGCCGGAATCCTCCAGAAGAGACTCGTCTGGTCACGAGGTGTGCCGCTTCCCGACCCGGCTCACCACCGCGGTGACGAGCCGCGGGGTGTCGGTTCATGAGGAATCTCCCACCAGCCATGAGCGGGAACCAGTGCGCAGGGCTACCGGTTCCCGCTCACGAGCGGTATTCAGATGGCGGTCAGAGTTCACAGCCCGGCAAAGAATGACTGGATGAACTGCTGCCACGGCTGGACTAGCGACCCCGCAACCGTGGGCGTCGGACCCGGTGCCTCCCCCGCAACCACCGTCAGCGGCACCGCTTCCGACTCCGACGAGTTAAAGGCCGCCGCGTTGGTCGGAGTGAACGCCGCAGTCAGCGAGTGCGTGCCCGGTGTCAGCGTCGAGATGGTGAGAAACGCCTTGCCATTAGATACTCGCACCGGCGCACCCAACGCGGAGGTCCCGTCGCTGAACTGGACGGTTCCCGCCGCGCGGGCGGGTGCCACATTCGCTATCAGGAATCGCGGAGCCCCCTGGCCGAACGGGCCGCTCGGAATCACCGTGAGCGTGGTGGTCGTGGCCTTCGCCCCGACGGTGCCGTTGGCCCCGAAGCGCACCGTATTCGACGTCGACGGTGTGAAGGCCGCCGGATCCGTCGGGGTGAACACCGCCGTCAGCGAGTGCTCACCACTGGTCAGCGTCCCGATGACGAAGAAGGCGAAACCATTGGATACGGGCACCGGAGCACCCAGCGCGGTGGTCCCGTCCTTGAACTGGACGGTGCCGGCCGCGTTACGAGGCGCCACATTCGCACTGGCAATCACAAAGCTCCCCAGGTCAAACGGAAGGGGAACACGGATCACCGTGAGCGTGGTCGTCGTGACTGTCACCCCGGGTACGGGCGTCGGCGTCGGGGTCGGGGTAGGTGCCGTCGTCGGCGTCGGCGTCGGGGTCGGGGTAGGTGCCGTCGTCGGCGTCGGGCTCGGCAACGGACTCGCGTTGGGGATGACTGTGTAGTGCGTCGGGGTGTCGAAGATGAGGCCTGCGGTGAAGGTGCCGAACTGCGTGTCCACCGGACCGAGCGGACCAGTGCAGTTCAGGACCACGTGGTACTCACCGGCTTGGAGCGTCTTGCCACGGAGCTCAGCGGCGTCATGGAGGGAGAGGGAGAACTGCAGAGTGATCGGGAATCTGGTGGAGAAAGCGTCTTTGCTGCTGGTGGTTCCGGTAACCGGGTACGGGTTGCTGTCCGGGAAGGTCGCGGTGGCGTCCGGAGCCGTCCCGTCCGCCTGCACCGGCCCGACGACTGCCTGGTTGACCGCACCCGTCCCAGCCGGGCAAGGAATCGAGGGGGTACCGCTCATGGCAGTTTGGTCGGTGCCGGTCGCCGGGTTGAGGGTGTCGGTACCCAGCGAGCCCGCCGGTACAGTGGCGCCGGCCACCCCACTCACCAGCAACGCCGACCCAGCCATGGTCGCGGCCACCACCACCACCGACCCCACCCGCGTCAAAAATCTCTTCTTATGCACGATACAACTCACTTTCACAGAGAAATAGGGATTGATTGACGCCGCACCCCGGAGTCAGACTGAAGCAATTTTGCTCGATCGCGATAGGGTTGCGACAGAACTCGAACCCCAGGCCGACGAACAAGTCGTGGACCACCCCCGGGCCGGTTGAGCTGGCGAAATCAGAGGTTCGCACGACGTTGTAAACAGTCATCAGAATTGCCGAATTCCGGTTCGAAACCCCGGACGGATCCCGCCGATTGACCCGATAATGGCGTTCCATGGATATCCATATCCACCCAATTGATCTGAGAAAATACGGCGTAAATACGTACGTGATGGGCTGAACGTTGCTGGTGAGGATGCGCCCGTCATTGACCAGGAACCCGGCAGTAACACAGAGCGGCAGCACGTCGCCCGGGTTGACCCCGAGAGCTTCAAGAACAACGTCCGGTTTACGGCACCGAACTTCTCGATCAACGGCTTGAACCCATTCAAGCTAGTACTGAAAAAGCACATCCTTACTGTCTGGCTATCGGATATAGGGTTGATCACAGTGATCTTCGGAATCCGTCTGACCGGTCTACGGGTTGTCACGGCGAGCGACGCTTCCCGATCTGCCTCGCGCCAGTGCGGTGGCCAGGGCACCGAATACCGCGCCAGCTAGGACCAGAACCAGCCACGGAGTGCCCTGGGCGGTCACGTCGCTGCGCTGGGAGACAAGCTGTCCAGCCGGTGACTGAGCTTGGGGATCGGCCCCTGGCAACGGGGCAGTAGGTGGCAACGCCAGCTGGCCCGTTGCCCTCTCGCCGGGCGAGCTCGGCGCGGATGGTGGACCAGTGGGCGGTGATGCCACAGCCGGGTCGACAAGGGGCCCATCAGCAGCCACCTCCAGCGGCAGGGGCGGCGGCCCAAGCGGTTTCACCGCCCCGGTCGCCTGGTAGATCGTAGGGCTGGTGAATTCCCGCGACCCGGTGAATTCCCCGTATCTCGCCTGAGTAAGACGATCCATGCAGTACACCATGATGTCATAGCGACCAGCCGGCGTGGTGCGGTTTTGGTCTGCGTAGTCCCGCATGACCAGCGCGACATAAACGTCGAACCCGGTGCTGTGTGACATGCCGGCTTGGACGGTAGCCGTGACGGGCTGGCCATCGGGGGGAACCATGGCCGCGCATGCTGGCGTAATACGCGCTGGCCTGCGCGGGGCACCCGGCTGAGGTACGCAGCCGGATCGGGTCCAGATCAGTCCCGGTACCCGGGATGACGGATACTCCGCCACCGATCGGATCGGCCCGCGCGGGCGCCGCCGTCACCGGTACCAGCACTCCTAGCGCAACGGTGAGCACGAGGACAACGCGGGGCAGTCGGTTCATGGAATTCCCTTGCCGTCTGTGAGCGGGAGCCAGTACGAAGACGCTGGCTCCCGCTCACAGACGGTTCACAGATGGCGGTTAGAGGTGCTATCCGCCGAGGCTGACTGGTTGGGTTGCTGCACCGGGGTGCGGCTCACCCCGGTGCAGCAACGGAACACCTAGAACGTGAAGGTCACGGTGTTCGAGGTTGACGGCTTGAAGGCCGCCGGGTTGGTCGGGGTGAATACCGCGGTCACCGAGTGCGGGCCCGGTGGCAAGGTGGTGAAGGAGCCGACGACAACACCACCGGTCACCGGTAGTGGGCCGCTGAGGGGGGTGGCGCCGTCAAAGAACCGGACGGTTCCCGCCGCGTTGAAAGGTGCCACGTTCGCGATGGGGATCGCGATGCCACCCGTGCCGAAAAGCGGAATGTGGATGACCGACAGTGTGGTCGTCGTTGTCACGGCCCCTGGTTGGGGTGAGGGCGACGGCGACGGACTCGGGCTCGGCGACGGACTCGGCGACGGCGACGGACTCGGGCTCGGCGACGGACTCGGGTTGGGAATGGTGGTGTAGTGCGTCGGGGTGTCGAAGATGAGGCCCCCGGTGAAGGTGCCGAACTGCGTGTCCACCGGACCGAGCGGACCAGTGCAGTTCAGGACCACGTGGTACTCACCGGCTTGGAGCGTCTTGCCACGCTGCTCAGCGGCGTCATGGAGGGAGAGGGAGAACTGCGTGGTGAACGCGAATCTGGTGGAGAAAGCGTCTTTGCTGCTGGTGGTTCCGGTAACCGGGTACGGGTTGCTGTCCGGGAAGGTCGCGGTGGCGTCCGGAGCCGTCCCGTCCGCCTGCACCGGCCCGACGACTGTCTGGTTGACCGCACCCGTCCCAGCCGGGCAAGGAGCCGAGGTGGTGCCGCTCATGGCAGTTTGGTCGGTGCCGGTCGCCGGGTTGAGGGTGTCGGTACCCAGCGAGCCCGCCGGTACAGTGGCGCCGGCCACCCCGCTCAGCAGAACCGCCGAGCCGGCCGTGACCGCGGCCACCACCACCCCCGACCCCAGCCGCGTCAATAGCTTTTTCTTATGCACGATTCAACTCACTTTCACAGAGAAGCAGGGACTAAGGGGTGACGGCACCACAGTTCGGGTCCAGACCGAAGCCATGCTGCACGATCAAGGCGGTGTTCCTGCAGAACTGGGAATTCGGGCCGACAAACAAGTCGTTGATCGTCCCCGGACCGGTCGGGCTAGTGACATCGGAGGCTCTCACGACGTTGTAAACAAGCCGTGAAATTACCGAATCCTTGAGGTCCTCGGGCGGGATCCCGTTGATCGACCCGAGAATGGCCAACCCGTGGATATCCTGTTCCACCCGGTTGATCTGAGCGAAGTACGGCGCGGATGAGTATGTGATCAGGTTTGCCTTGTCGATGAGCACGCGCCCGTCGTTAGCCAGCAGCCCGACCCCGTTCGCGTCCTTGTCCCTGACGCAAGGGAACTGCGTGGTGTAGGTCGCCGAGTCCGTGATCCCGAGAGTTTTGAAGAACAACGTCCGGTTCCCGGCACCGAACTGCCCGATCAACGGCTTGAACCCATTCGGATTGGACGGGAAGGTAAGCGCGGAATCGCACTGGTAGATTCTCTTCAGGGTCGCGAGACTGAGATTCAGGGGAACAGTGCTATCGGAGCGGACCGCGTACGTGAGAGCATCAATGGCCTTTTCGATATACTTGAATCCCGGGGGGTCGCTGGGTGAAGGACCGGTCACCACCCGGGCGGCATCCCAGCACGTAGGAAGCAGTTGCAACTGGGTGAAACCGTCACCGCCTTGGAGGGGCCGGTGGATGTTCTTGCATTCAGGATGCACGGCCGGGTCTCTCGTGGTGACAGTTGACGATCCTTCCACGTCAAAGGACCCGCAGGGCGGGAAGGCGCTGGGACCAGTGGCGACGTTGTTACAGAAATCGCCTTCCAGGCCCTGGTGCGTCGCCGCCCCACCGATCTCTATCGGTGGGTACGGGACGGAGGGCGGGTTCGGCACGGGGATGGGGTCGGCCAGCGCCGTGCCCGCCGTGAGGGCCATGGCCGCCAGACAGGCACCGACAGCCAGGAACAGTCTTCTCTTTCGCATTACTGATATCCTTCTGAGCGCAGGGATGCACGGACTGCTGTCCGGGCATATGCCAGTGCCGGCGAACCAGTGGCATACCAACCACGCCGTCACTGCGGTCTTGCGTACTGCAAGTGGGTCGGGCCGGTGGCCGGGAGCTGTAGACTCCCGGTCACTGCTCGGTCGGCGGCACCCCCTTTCGCCAGCGACGCCGTAACCCGCCGCTAAGCAACCAGGTGATCGGCGAGGACGTCGCCGTCACCGCTCCGACAATGAGGACAGCCACCAGCAAAGCGCCCGCTGCGGTCACGGGCAGCGACGGCGTCCGCCGCACCCCGGCGACCGGCAGCTGGGCCACGCTGGGCGCCTTGGCCGGCGGGCCACCGCTCGGGGTGGGGACGGCCGCGGGCGTTCCCGCTGGCTGGGCATCACCCGGGTTCCTCGCGCCGCCGCTAGTTCCTGCCGCTGTGTCAGGACCGCCGGTCAGGTTCTGGGTGGTCCCGGTGGTGGTCGGCGACGGAGTGGGGGTGGCCTGGGCTGTCTGGGCGCTCTGGGCCTCGATGGTGTCGGCGGCAGCGATGGTCTGCGCTTTGAGCGGGTCGGGCAGTGGCACCATGCCGAGCGGGAGCTGGCCAGGCGCGAGACCCTGTTGCTGGCCTAGGCCGGCCGCGTAGCGCAAGAACGTCGCGTAGTCTCTGCCCGCCGCCGGGTCCAGCGTCGAGGGTGAGGCCACCGCGTAGCTCAACGCGGTCAGCGGGTAGGCCGCCGGGTCGGTAGCGGCGGGGTCGGGTGCCAGCACTCTCGTTACCGTGCTGGGTGTCATGCCGGCTTCGCTGGCCAGCAGGCTCGTGGTGGTGGGGGCGATGAAGTTCCCTGCGGTGTTGCGCAGCTGCGCGGTCGGCAGGCCGTACCGGGCGGCGGTCGCGGTGTCGACCACTGCGAGCAACCCTTGATGACCAGCGGGCTGCCGCGGGCCTTTCGTCGAGACCGGTTGGTGGCTGTTGGGGTCGACGGTGGTGTTGCGGGCCAGGGAGTCGCCGCGGCTGGCGGAGCGGCCGGCGTCGTGCATGTCGGTGGCGAACGGATGAGCATCCAGCGCGCATTGCTGGTAGGAGACGGGGGGGACGACGCCGGCGTCGGTCAGGGGTTCGCAGCTCTGGTCGTTGCGGGGGAAGACCGACGTCGGCAGGGTGAGGTTCTTGTTGTTTTTGTTGATGACCATTCCGGACGGGTCGGGGGTGCCGGCCAGGAACGCGTTGGCGTCCGAGTCGGCCTTGACCCAGCGCCACAGCAGTGAGGTGACGTCCGCTCCGTTGAGCTGCACCAGTACGTCGGGCACCGTCGTGCCGGGGTCGACGAACCCCAGGTACTCGGGATTGAGAGTGAGGAACTCGGGATCTGTGAGCAACCCGAAGGGGTTGGTCTTCAGGTAGCCCGAGAACGCGGCGGTGGTGGGGACCGCATCCCGGTAGGACTGGGTGAGCAGCTTGGCCACCAGCCGCGGTGTCAGCTTCATCGACGTGAACCGCTCACCGTTGACCTGCAGGGCGGCAGCGGGTGCGTCACCGGGTGGCTGGTGGTCGATGTTGAAGGCGAAGGCCAGCCCGGACAACCCCACCGGGGCGTAGACCAGCGGATGACCCACCCGCACCTGGTCGGGGGGGATCGGGTCGGTCACCAGCGCCAACCGGCCGTCCTGCGCCTGGCCGCGGGCCACGTCGTCGGTCAGCTGGGTGTAGCTGAACAGCGCGCCCCCGCCCCCGCACAGCGCCGGCTGCCACGAGGTGACCGCCTCGACCGCCAGCTCATGACCGATCACCGGACGCTCTGGCGCCCCGATCGGACAAGCTTGACCCACCGGCTGGAACCCCAGCGAGAAAAAGATCCGGTTGTCCCAGTTGGACTGGCTCAGTGGCGAGGACGACAAGTGGCTGAGACCGCTCTTGCCGGTGCGGAGTGAGCCGTCCACTTCCTTGTTGTTCCGCGGCACGATCACCAGCCAGCAGGACCGCCCCGTGGTGACGCCGCCGGTGGTGACCGGGTCGCCACAACCGAGACCGGCGGCCTGGCGCACGGTCTCGACCTCGAAGTGCTCCTGCCCCGTGCCATCACCATGGGTGCGGGCCAGCGGGATCTCGTTGGTGACCTGGGAGTCGAAGAAGTCGTTGCTGTCGGAGTCGGCGGGGCCGGTCGGCTGGGGCGCTCCCACCGGCCAGAACGGCACGTAGGCCTGGTCGAGGCTGCCCTGTGGTTGCGCGAGTGTCTCCTGCGGGTCGACCAGGATGTTGCGGTAGGAGACCTGCCGGCTCCCCACCCAGCCGTCAGTGTCTTGGCTCCCGGACCTCCCGAACTGGCACTGGGTACGGTCCGGGCCCGCCGGGTCATCACCCCAGCACTGCATGATCTGTAGATAGTTGATACTGAAGTTGGTGTCGGTCACCGTCGGCGCGGCGCCGATCCAGGAGACCGTGATCGTCTGATTGATCAGATTCTGGGTCTGGCTCACGGTCACTGTGAGTTTCGCGAAGTCGCCGTTTCCCGACTTCGTGACGGCCGAGTCGGACGCCGGTGGATCCGCGGCGGCGGCCGGCGGCAAGCTGGGCAGGATGCTGAGCACGGCGGCGCCCAGCATCATCGCCAGCAATCCGGCTACCACGCGGCGCACGCTCACGGCAGCGATGCCTACGCACGCCGCAGGCCGTCGTGCGTCGCGCTCGGGTGGACGAGTCACTGACCGCCTGACCCTCGGGTACCCAGGCCAGCGGGAACGGCACCAGCGTCGGCAGCGCGGTAACTCACCTGAGCGGGAGTCACACGCGCCGTCCCGGCGACTCCGTCTCCCGTCATTTCGCGCGGTTGCAAAATCGGCGAGAAGGTCGCCGCTACGCCGCGGATGAGATTCATTACGGACACGCCTCCCGCAAAAATTGAACTAACCGACGGATGCTGGTCAATTAGGGGATGCTGCGCCCCGAAGGTGAACTGGAGAAGTCCAACAATCGACCAAGGGACTACGGCGTGCCCCACAAGGGACAGCCACGTGTCACTAAAATATAATCTTGAAAATTGAGGAGGATCATTCGCGGCCCCATAGTTGGTGACACCGGGCAGAGCGTGATCAAAATTGCTCGCAGAGCCGGGAAGAAAACGTCCTGGCACCTGGGGTTCCCCGTTGCCGTCGCCGCGTTCATATATGCATAAAAATCAAAACCGGGATCACTGGAAGCCGTAACCACGCCGAGCAAGATGGTGGCGTCGAAGACTTACCAGAACCTGGTGGTGGAGGCGGTGGGCTCGCCCCGCTCATGCCCACGGTCTTTCGCGACCGCGCATCGAACGCGCCAGCAGCGGTGGGCCGAGTATCAGCCCGAGCAGCGCGACGGTGGCGAGCGTCGCCAGCACCATCTGCTGTCGGGTATCGGCGACATCAACGGTCACCGCCACAGCGGAGGCGCCGGTGCTGCCCGAACCAGTCGTCGACGTCACGCCACCGACCACCTGCCCGGTGTCCGGGTCGATCGTCCCGGTCGCGGCGCCACCTGAGTTCGTTCCGGCCGCAATCGTCCCGTTGGCGCCCCCGGTGGCCGTCCCGCCAGTGCCGCCTGCTCCCCCGGCCGCTGCGCCACCCGCTCCCCCACCGCTGCCAGCACCTGCCCCCCCAGTGGTGCCGCCGGCACCACGTGAGCCGGCATCACCGCTGGTCGGCGTCGGCGTGCGCGCCCCGCCGGTGCCGGTGGCGCACTGCGTCGGGCCGTTGAGGTCGCAGGGAGCGGGCTGCGGCGCGTTCTCGGCCACCAGGTTCCCGCCGTCCGGGGCGACCGTCGGGTTGTGACAGCCACTCAGGTTGTTGCGGTCGAGCTTGTGGGTCGAGCCGGGGATCTGGTTGATCTGGTCGACCCCGTCCTGCACCAGGTTGACCGGCAGCGGCGAGTAGCCCAGGGTGTCGGCCTGCTGCTGGCCCTCGCAGAGGAAGTAGGCGGCGAACGTAGAAAGGGTGGCGCCCTTCGCGGTGTCGAAGTTCGAGGTGGTGTCCTTCGGGATGATCATGTAGCTGTAGCTGGACAGCGGGTAGGTGCGCGGGTCGGTGCCGATGTAGACCTGGCTGAGATCCTGGGTGAGGTCGGGGTGGATCTGCGCCTTGAGCAGCGCGACGGCGACGCTGCCCGCGGTGGGCTCGACGTAGTAGTTCGCTTTGTTGAGAACCTTCGCCACCGGGAAGCCCGCGTTGCGGGCGTAGGAGTACTCGACGTAGGTGATCGCGCCCGGGCTGTCCTGGGCGACGAACCCGGCTACGCCCGACGACTGCGCCTTGGCTTGCATGTCACTGTTGCCGAGCGGGTAGAAGGAGGTGAACCCGCAGGGCGTGAGGTTTATTCCATGCCGGTGGCAGTAGTCGTCCCACAAGGCCGGGTACTGGCTGTTCATCCAGGCGGTGAACTGCGCGGAGGTACCTGCGCCGTTGGAGTAGATCACTGGCACGATCTTGATGGCGGGCAGGGTCAGCCCCGGGTTGTCGGCCTTGATCTGCGGATCGGACCAGTTGGTGATCACCTGGGTGAAGATCTTGGTGATGGTTTCGCCGGACAGGCGAAGGTTCGTCACCCGGTTGTTGCCGATCTTGAGGTTGTACATGAACGAGGTGCCGCCCGCGACGATCGGCATGTACCCGAACCCCCGCGTCGGCAACGGGTCGAGCACTCCGCCATCCCTGAGGCCATACGGGATCTCCGAGACGGCGAAGTCGACCTGGGCGTTGCGGAAGTCGTTGCGGCCACTGGTCGAGCCGTTCGGCGCGTAGTTCACCGTGATGCCATAGAGGCTGGCGACGTTTCTGCGCCACTGGTCCAGCGCGTTGAAGCTCCAGGTCGAGCCGGAGCCGCTGATCGGGACGAAACCTTCCGCCGCGCCGACGCTCGACGCGAGCAGGGCCTGCGTCCCCGCCACGATGGTCAGCACCGCCACCAGGACGGCCAGGCGGTGCTGACCCGGTGCCCTACGTGGCATGGCTGACCCCCAGCTGGCGGCGCGAAAGGTCCCGGTCGGTGAAGCGGGTGAGGTCACGCTGCGACTGCAGGGCCCTCGTGCGCTGGGCTCGGGCGGACAGCGCACCGACCGGTCGGCCGCCGAGCACTCTGGCCAGCCCGAACAGCACCAGCACCAGCGCCATCAGCACCGCGCCGGCACCGAAACAGCGGGCGATCATCGCAGGCTGCGGCGAGTTGGAGAAAATGAAGGTGATCAGCGGCAACGAATCCATCGGCCCGGACAGCGGGTTGAGGTTGAGGCCGGAGCCGAAGCCGGCGGTGATCAGCACCGGCGCCGTCTCGCCGAGCCCTCGCGCCGCACCCAGCAGCACCGCCGTGGTCAGGCCGGAACGAGCGGTCGGCAGCACGACGTGCCACGCCGTGCGCCACCGCGACGCGCCCATCGCGAGCGAGGCCTCCCGCAACGACCCGGGCACCAGCCGGAGCACCACGTCGGTGGCCCGGATGATGATCGGCAACATCGTCACGCTGATCGCCAGGGCGGCGGCCAAACCGGACCTGACAAACCCGAAGGCGAGGATCCACGACCCGTAGATGAGTAGCCCCGCCAGGATGGAGGGCAGCGCGGTCATCGCCTCGACGACTGTGCGCACGAAGCGCGGCAACGCCCCGCTGGTCTCCGTGAGGTACACCGCGCCGGCCAGCCCCAGCGGCACGGTGATCAGCAGCGCGATCGTGATCTCAATGAGCGTGCCGGCTACGCCGTGCAGGATGCCGCCGACCGTCAGCAGGTCCAGCGGGCCGGCGAGTTGCATGTCGTTGGTGAAGAAATTCAGGTGCGGCAGCGCCTCGCGCCCGCGCCAGAACGTGTAGCCGACGACGTCGAGCAGCGCGAGCAGCGCGAGTACGGCCAGGCTGTGCACGACGACGGAGGCAAGCCGGTCCCGGACCGTGCGGCCATCGTCCTCCAGTGACACCAGCACTCCGTAGAGCACCAGGAACAGCACGTAGGCGATCACCACGAAGCCGCCCAGGTTGACCGAGGGGATCACCCGGGTGGCCAGCAGGGCCGCCAGGCTCAGCGCGGCCGCACCCGCCCCGACGAGCACGATGTCATCCGACCGACCGCGGGGCGACGTCAAGCGGCGGACCTCAGCGGCGCGCGGGGGGGTCTTCATCGTCATTCAGGCCTCGCTCAGCTGGCCGGAACGGCTGCGCACGATGAGCGCCGACGCGCCGAAATTGACCACGAGAGCCAGGGCGAACAGCGCCAGCCCAGCGGCCATCAGGGCGGAGAGGCGGAACGGGCCAGCTTCGTCGAACTCCTGCGTTATCAGCGCCGACACCGAGTTCGCGCCGCTGCGCAGGATCTCCGGCTGGATCCGGTCGACCGGACTGATGAGCTTGACGACGATGATCGCCTCGCCCATCGCCCGGCCCAGCCCGAGCATCGTGCCGCCGATCATCCCGCCTCGGCCGAAAGGCAGCACGACGCTGCGGATCATCCCCCACCGGGTGGCGCCCAGCGCGTAGGCGCCCTCTCGTTCCCCGTCCGGAGCCTGCGCGAAGGACTCCCGCATCACCGAGCAGATGATCGGCATGATCGCCAGCGCCACCACGATCCCCGCGATGAACGTCGAGGACTCGTAGGTGGTCTTGTTCTCCAACGGGTCGTTGGGATTCGCGCCGGGGATGGCCAGGAACGGGAGCCAGCCGAAGTACGACGAGAGAAATCTGGCCAGCGGGATGACCTTCTCCTGGAGGTAGAAGAAGCCCCACAGCCCGTACACCACGCCGGGCACCGCGGCCATCAGGTCGAGAGTGTTGATCAGAGCGGGGCGCAGCCGCCGTGGCGCGTACTCGGAGATGTACAGCGCCACCCCGGTGGCCAGCGGCACCGCGAAGATGACCGCCACGACGGCGATCAGCAGCGTGTTCGGGATCAATGACGCAACGCCGAAGTTGTGGTGGTCGGGGTCCCAGGCCTGGGTGGTGAGGAACTTCAGGCCGTCCTCAGCGAGCGCCGGGTAGCCCTGGACGAGGAGAAAAACCCCGATCGCGATCATGATCAACAGCACCGTCAGGCCGGCGCCCAGCAGCACAAGCCGGAAGACTCGATCCGCGCCGCCGGAGGCGGAACGCACCCGCCGCGCCACCTCCGGCGGGCCCGACGTGGGCACCATCACGACAGTGCTCACCGATACATCACCTGTACGGGAGCGCCGCTCCCCATCTCGCCGACCAGCTGCAAGAACGCCTCACACGTCATCCTGGCGCGGACCTGACGCGGATAGCTGCGAGCCGCGGTGGCGACGACCTCGTCGCCCAAGCGAACCCGCCACACCCACTGCCCGTGTCCGTTTCGCGACGTCTCGGACACGACGCGCGGCAGGCATTCCTGCAAGAGCCGGATCGTCGCGAGGCAGGACTCCACGTCGGGCGAAGTCTTCTCAGATCTTGCGAGGCTGCGGTTGTTGGCGGACATGAACCGCCAGGTGAACGCCCGGTCCCGGGGTGGTGCCGGCTCCGCCGCCGATCCGGCGTCGGCATCCGGCTCGGGTGGAACCGGCACGTGCTTCACGCGCGCCACCGAGACCACCTGGAACCGAGCTGACGCCATCACGCCTCCCGTACACACCGATTTGACTGGGGGGACGCTGCCCCCCGAAGGTGAACGGCGAAGGTCCAGCAGGCGACGGCGGGATTACCACCAAGCCCACAAGAGACGGCTACGTATCGTTACATAACGATTTTGTCATCACTCGAAGGTGTTGATTATGTTCTTTTTCGAGTGATGAAGATCGACAGCGATGGTGTCCGCGAGGGTCATGGCGCGAACGAGGCTGGACTGCCGGCCGTCTCCCAGTCCTCGGGCTCGGGTATCCACCCGATAGCCATGTAGCAGACCTGTTGCGCGATGGCCACCGCGTGGTCACCGAAGCGCTCGTAATAGCGGCCGATCAGAGCGGCATCCACAGCCTGTTCCACGCCGTGTGACCAGTCCTCGGCGAACAGGATGCCGAACAGGTGACGGAGCAGCGCGTCCACCTCGTCGTCCGCCACGGCCAGCCGGCAGCCGGACAGCGGGTCCTGATGCTCGAGCGCGGTCGCGGCGTCCTCAGCGAGCTGGCCGACGAGCAGGCCCATCCGGGCGAGCACCGGCCGGACCTGGCCGGAGATCATCGGATTCGGGCGCTTGAGCCGGGCAACGGTGGCGATGTGTCCAGCGAGGTTGCCCATTCGCTTCAGGTGACCCACCGCACGCAAAGCCGCGACCACCACCCGCAGGTCCCCCGCCACCGGGGCCTGCAACGCGAGCAGGGTGATGCAGCGTCGCTCGGTATCATCGTGCATCGCGTTCATCCGGTCACGGTCAGCGATGATCAGTCCAGCGCGTGCGAGATCAGTCTGATGCAGCGCGATCGACGCATTGATCACCATCTGAGCGGCCAGCCGGGCCATCCTCGCGAGGTCGGTGATCAGCTCGTCGAGCTCGACGTGGAACGTGGTCCGCATGACACTCACCTTCTCCGCCCCATCTGTCCCATATCAGTACACCTGTCGTTCACGCGCCGCAAGCGATCGTTCTCCTAATCGCTTAAATTTCACGTTTCTCTCCGCAGGTGCGGCTCAAGGTCACCAAACGGCCGCGCTCCCAGCGGACTCGGCAGTGGCGCCGTCACTGGCAGTGGCGCGGTAACCGACAGCGCAACGCTGACCACTGTCCGACACACCGGCCCAACCGGGAACCACCGTGGTGGTCATGAGTCTTCTCGTGCTAGGGAGTATAAAGCCGCGCTGGCCAGCGTGAAGTTCCCCTCAGTAAATACTGGCGCAGTAATTCACCCTTGTGAGTGATAATTGCGCCACGTATAGAGCAGAAGATCTGCTACCCAGAGTTCACCTGAGCGACAGCGCCACGCTGCCGGCTCGAAGTCGAAGCGGCGTATCCATGTAGATGAGGCGGGGTTGACGCACTTGGAGACCTAAGTGCACGGACTGGCTCCCCGCCATCGTCGTAAGGCTGGATCTGGACCTCCAGCCAGCGCCCTGATCGCATGGATCGGCGCGGACCCCCACCTACGCAGCGCCGTCGCCGCCGCCGCGAGCCGCCGACGCGAGACCCCTCCGCCGACGCCGGCCAACACCCGCACCACCAGAGCAGCCGTCATCGTCTGCTTCGTGCTGGCCAGTAGCGCGGTCCTGGGTACCACCACAATCGTCAACGACGGAGATCCCGCGCCGGGCAACAGCACGTCGCTCGCCCTCAGCCAGAGCAACGCCGCTGCGCCCGACCAGGGAGCCCCTTCCGTCCCGCCGATCCCGGTGACCTCCCCCACAGCAGTCGACGTGGCGCCCATGACAGTGAACCCCCGGACACCGCAACCCACCCCGGTGCCCCCAGCACGCGAGCACATCCGATCCCCCACCCCACCAGCCCACTGGGTCTCGCCACCTCGCACGGATAAGCCGGACGGTATTCAGCCTGGGTCCGGTATCTCGGGCGATACCACCGAATCGGGCGATACGAACACGTCGATCGCTCATGTTGCTACAGGCGCTCCACCACGGATATCAGCCTTCAGCCGGAGACCGATGTCGGGGCGTGGGTCGATCTCCGCAGGAGAACCAACCTCTCACCGGGCTTACCCATCCAGGCTTCCCCACTAGCGTGGACTCTCGGGCACCAGGAGACCTCACCGACGTCTGCGGTCGCTACTCCATGCCCGATGGGGCATGCTGCCCGGGTTGACTAGGGGAGACCGTCGATATCAGCGTCGGCGATGGTGTCGTCGCCGGGCCAGCTACCTTCGCCTCGCGCTACCCCTCGACTCAGCCGACCCGCCCGGGCCGCGGTCTCGCGCGACCGGGATCGCTGGGCCCACAAGTGCTCGCCAAGCCGCTCCGGTAGAGCAGCCACAACCGGAGCTGCCACGCCGTCCGGCAGTTGAGCACCAAGAACCGCCAGCGCTGCACGGGTGACGCGTTCGGCGTCATCTCGGGCGCTCAGCCCAGCGCGGGCCTGGACCTCGCTGATGAACTCCTCGTCGCGCATGTCATCCTCCTGCTCGACTCAATTAGTAAGCACCGGCCGGCGCGGAGTGCCGCTGGCCGGCCGGTGCTCTCCGGTTCCGCGAGCCACAGAGATGCTCATCACTCCGCGAGCCACGGAGATGCTCATGGCGTGGGAGTACCCAGCGCGGGCGCATCGAAACCACGACATGCGACGCGGGGCGATCAATCCGCGCTGTCCATCCGCTCCTGCAAGAACGCCAGCGTCTGGCGGAGCACTCGAGAGACGTGCATCTGCGAGATACCGACCTGTTCGGCGATCTGGGTCTGCGTCAGGTGGCGGAAGAACCGCAGCGCGAGGATCGTCCGGTCCCGGGACGTGAGCTCGGCCAGCAGCGGGCGCAGCGCCTCGCGGTCGTCGATCAGGGCCAGCTCGGCGTCCAGGCCGCCGATGAACTCACCCAGAGTGGCGTTGCCCTCCCCGGAGCCGACCATCTCATCCAGAGACGAACTCCGGTACGCCTCCCCGGCCTGCAGCCCTTCGATCACCTCCGAGAGCGGCAAACCCAACCGCTCAGCGATCTCGCTGGGGCGGGGAGCGCGGCCGAACTGCTGGGACAGCTCCGCCAGCGTGCCCCTGATGGCGATGTGCAGATCCTTCAGCCTTCGCGGCACCCGCGTCGACCAGCCGTGGTCGCGGAAGTACCGGCGTACCTCACCGGTGATCGTCGGTACCGCGAAGGAGAAGAAATCGCTGCCGCGGTCGGGTTCGAAACGGTCCACGGCATTGATCAGCCCCACGGTGGCGACCTGGACCAGGTCGTCCAGCGGCTCACCGCGGCCGGCGAACCGGCGCGCGATGTGTTCGGCCACCGGCAGATAGCCGCTGATCAGCTGCTCGCGCAACTGCTGCCGCCGAGGGTCCTCGGGGGCAAGCCGGCCGTAACGGCGGTGCATCGGAACCAGATGCGCGTACTCGCCGTGTTCGGTGTCGACCGAGGACACGGAGGGAGTCACGGCGCTTGCGCCCGCACGGTGTCTTTCACCACGGTGATGCGCACCCGGCTACCCCGGCCAGGCTCAGCGGGTAAGGACACGGCGTTGACCTGGTCCGCGAGACACTCCAGCACCCGCCAGCCGAACGAGGAGGTGGGTGGCGGATCCGCCACGTCGTCGACCTCGACTTCGGCGGCGATCTCGATTCGCTCCGGCGCGACGGTGAATCTACAGCTCAACGTCGCGTTATCGGCGGCGATCCGGACCAACATGGCGCAGAGGTCATCGGCCGCCATCCGCAGGTCATCAATCGAGTCGAGATCGAAGTCAGCGCGCGCGGCGAGATCGGCGGCGACCGTGCGGATCGTGGGGATCGCGCTGGTGGCGGCAGTGGTGCGAAGTTCAACGAACAACGCCGAATCCTCATGGTCGGGATCCACCGCCCGGGCACCGCCGTTGGGGGTCGCGCAGTCTCTGTCCACGTACGTCACCGCGAGTTCGTCAGGGCATCGGGCACAGTGTCGGCGAAGGTGAACTGGTCCCGCAGCTCGGTTGCCTCCATGGCCCGGTTGGCGATTCGAGAGTGACACACCAGCCGCAGGGCGCGGCGCTCGCGGGTGGCGAGCTCGTTCGCCTCGAACAGTACGGACAGCCCGGCGGACCCCAGGAACTCCACACCGTCGAGGTCCACCACCACGACGCGAGCGGCGGACAGCTGCTCACTCAGCAAGCTGGCCAGTTTCGGCGCGGTGAGCGTATCGACCTCCCCGGTCACGGTGACCACACGCGCGTCGGGACCATGCTCGGCAACCCGCAAACCGATGATGTCGGCGGGGAAGTCGTTCTCCACCCGCGTCACGATAGACGCCAGATCTCAGCAGGTCTCGTACGGGTTGGGTGGATACCCGGCCGAGGTGGTCTGCTAAGCACCGCGTTCGACGGCGCGGACCGCGAGCACGGCGATGTCGTCGCCGTCATTACGGCCCAGCCAGTCGGTGACGGTGCGCTCCACGCGGGTCGCCACCGACTGCGCGGTCATTCCGGCACAGTCGCGCAGGCAGGCGGCCAACCGGGCCGGGCCGAACTGCTCCTGACCCGCCGCGGTGGCCCGATAAGCCTCGGTGAGACCGTCGCTGTAGAGCAGGCAGGTCTCCCCCGGCGCCAGCGTGATCGTGGTCCGGCCGAAACGGGCGTCGGGCAGGATGCCCACCACCGTTCCGGGAATCCCGACCTCCTGGACCTGGCCGTCGCCGCGCAGCACCATCGGTGCGGGGTGGCCGCCGGCGGCGAGCGTGAGCCGGCACCCCACGCCGTCGGGCCGCAGCGCGCCGAGCACCAGCGTGGTGAAGACGGTCCGCCCGCCGGCCAACAGGGCCTGGTTGAGCAGGTACAGCAACCGGGTCGGGTCCTGTTCGACGACCATCAGGGCGGCCAACGAGTGCTGCACGCGGCCACTCTCCGCGAGAGCCTCAGGACCCTTGCCGCACACGTCGCCGAGCCCGAACAGGGCGCCCCCGTCACGAGTGGGACGGACCAGGGAGAAATCACCGCCCACCGCCAGATCACCGGCCGCCCGGTAGGCCACGCCGAACTGCACCCCGGACAGCTCGGGCAGCGTGTCCGGCTGCGGTGGCAGCAGTGGGGCCTGCAGCTGAGTGAGCGCGCCGGCCTGCTCGCGCCACCGACGGCCGGCGCCGATCGCCGGCCCGGCCAGCGCCGCCAGCTGGGCGAGCAAGGTGGCCTCGACAGGCCGGACCACGATCAACAGCCCTTCGGCCCGGTCCGGTCCCCGCAGGAGTGCCGCCACGACCGGGGCCCGCTCCGGGACGCCGGGTCCGAGCACCGCAGCCAGCTCGACCAGCTCGCCGGGCGGCACCGTGATGGTGTCCGCACCGGCCCCGCGCAGCGCGCCGGCCAGTACCGGGGCCGTGAGCACAGCCGGCGCCCGCGCCATGCCCTGAACCGGCTCGGCCGACCCGCCGGCACAGCGCCACCAGGACATTCGAGCCCTCGGCGCAGGAAGGAGCACCGCAGCCCGCTCCCCCACGACGGGGACGACCAACCTGACCAGGGCGGCCACCGCCGTATCGTGACCCACCCCCGCCGCCAGCTCTCGGTGTGCCTCCAACATGAAGTCCCGCCAGTCAACCGGCGGGAGTCCGGACAGCCCCGGCATCAGCAGGTCGGCAACGGGGTCCACCTCCGATGCCATCGCATCTCCTCACCCGATCCGATCGCGTCGCGACGAGGCTAGCGCGGCTGCACCGGGGTGCTCCCGACTCTGTGCTCCCAATGCGGTGTTCCAGTCGCGTCCCAAGGCCGATCGTGGCACGCTGCGCGCATTAAACACCGTGATGTTCTGGGAGGCTCACCGTGAGCGCGCAGCCCGTGTCGACCGCGGAATCGGAGCGGCGAGATCCGCTCGACCCCGCCGCGCTGGAACGAATCCTCGGGGCCCTGGAGGATCTTCGCGACGGCAACTTCCGGCGCCGTCTGGTGGTCACCGACACCAGCGTCACCGGCCGGATCGCAACCGTGATCAACCAGATCGCGCAGCGCAACCAGTCCCTGGTCGGCGAGCTGGTCGCGGTCCGCGAGGCGGTCGGCCAGCAGGGCCGGACCGGCCAGCGTCTGGCCGACGAGGGCGGTGGCGGGTGGTCGCTGGCCGCCGCGGCGATCAACGGCCTGATCGACGACCTGACCCGGCCGACCACCGAGCTGACGAGGGTGCTGGCCGCGGTGTCCGAGGGCGACCTGTCCTCACGGGTGTCCGACCAGCTGCTACGGGGTGATTTCGCCCGGTTGCGGCACACCGTCAACAGGTTGCTCGATCAGTTGTCGCTGTTCGCCGCTGAGGTGACCCGAGTGGCCCGCGAGGTCGGCACCGAGGGCCGGCTGGGCGGCCAGGCGAACGTCCCCGAAGTGGCCGGGACGTGGCGGGACCTCACCGACTCGGTCAACGTAATGGCCGGCAACCTCACCGCACAGGTCCGCGACATCGCCCAGGTGGCCACCGCGGTGGCCCGAGGCGACCTCACCCGCAAGATCACCGTCGAGGTGTCCGGCGAGCTGCTGGAGCTCAAGAACACCCTCAACACCATGGTCGACCAGCTCTCCGCCTTCGCCGACGAGGTGACCCAAGTGGCGCACGAGGTCGGCAGTGAGGGCACTCTCGGCGGCCAGGCCCGAGTGCGCGGGGTGGCCGGCATCTGGAAAGCGCTCACCGACAACGTCAACGGCATGGCGGACAACCTGACCAGCCAGGTGCGCAGCATCGCCGCCGTGGCGACCGCGGTGGCCGGCGGCGACCTGTCGAAGAAGATCACCGTCGAGGCGCGTGGCGAAGTCGCCGCGCTGGCCGAGACGATCAACCGGATGGTCGACACCCTGGGTGCGTTCGCCGACGAGGTCACCCGGGTGGCCCGCGAGGTCGGCACCGAGGGCACTCTCGGCGGCCAAGCCCGGGTGCCCAATGTCGCCGGCATCTGGAAAGACCTCACCGACAACGTCAACGGCATGGCGGACAACCTGACCAGCCAGGTGCGCAGCATCGCCACCGTGACCACCGCCGTAGCCAACGGCGACCTGTCCAAGAAGATCGACGTAGACGCTCGTGGCGAGATCCTGGAACTCAAGACCACGATCAACACCATGGTGGACCGGCTGTCCGCGTTCGCCTCCGAGGTCACCCGGGTGGCCCGCGAGGTGGGCACCGAGGGCAAGCTCGGCGGGCAGGCCGAGGTCATCGGCGTGTCCGGCACGTGGCACCGGTTGACCGAGAACGTCAACGTCCTGGCGGGCAACCTCACGACCCAGGTGCGCGCGATCACCGCCGTGGCCACCGCGGTCACCGCGGGGGACCTGACCCGCCAGATCACCGTCGATGCCTCCGGCGAGGTCGCCCAGCTCAAGGACAACATCAACCAGATGGTCGCCAACCTCAAGGAGGCCACCCGGACCAACCAGGAACAGGACTGGCTCAAGACCAACCTGGGCCGGCTGTCCGATCTCATGCAGGGCCACCGCGACCTGCCCACCGTCGCCGCGCTGGTGCTCAGCGAGCTCGCCCCCCTGGTGTCGGCCCAGCAGGGGGCCTTCTTCCTGGTCCGCTCGGACGGCCCGGACAGCGTCGTGGAGTTCACGGCGGGTTATGGCATCCACGATCCCGCAGCGATCCGTCGCTTCACCCTCGGCGAGTCCCTGGTCGGGCAGGCGGCGTTGGACAAGCGGACGATCCTGGTCACCCAGGCGCCGCCGGACTATGCCACGATCAGTTCCGGCCTCGGCTACAGCGCCCCGACCAACCTGCTCGTACTGCCGTTGCTGTTCGAGGACCAGGCGCTGGGGGTGATCGAACTGGCCTCGGTCAACGAGTTCACCACCGTGCACCGGGACCTGCTCGAACGGCTTCGCGAGGCGATCGGCGTCAACGTCAACACCATCCTGGCGACCTCCCGAACCGAGGCGCTGCTGGCCGAGTCACAACGGCTGACCCGAGAGCTGACGACGGGTTCGCAGCGGCTGCAGGTTCAGCAGCACGAGCTGCAGAAGTCCAACACCGAACTGGCCGAGAAAGCCGCCCTGCTGGCGACCCAGAACCGCGCCATCGAGATCAAGAACGCCGAGATCGAGCTGGCCCGCCAGGAGATCGAGGATCGCGCCGCCCAGCTGGCCGCCGCATCGCGCTACAAGTCGGACTTCATGGCGAACATGTCCCACGAGCTGCGCACCCCGCTCAACAGTGCGCTGGTATTGGCCAAACTCCTGGCCGACAACCTCGACGGCAACCTGTCGGACAAGCAGGTGACATTCGCCAGCACCATCCACTCCGCCGGCAGCGACCTGCTGCAACTGATCAACGACATCCTGGACCTGGCCAAGGTCGAAGCCGGGCGGATGGATCCGTCGCTGTCCGATGTGGCGATGACCGCCGTGGTGAGCTACGTCACGACACTGTGCGAGCCACTGGCCGCCGAGAAGGCGCTGCACTTCACCGTGGAGCTCGATCCCACGCTGCCCGCGGCCCTGCGCACCGATGAACAACGCCTGCAGCAGGTGTTGCGTAACCTGATGTCCAACGCGGTGAAGTTCACCGATGAGGGCGGGGTGGCGCTGCGGATCCGGCCGGCATCCGCCGCGGAGGTGACGGACGACGCGCTGCGCGCCGCACCCACCCGGGTGGCGTTCGAGGTGGAGGACACCGGCATCGGGATTCCCACGGACAAACTGTCTGTGATCTTCGAAGCGTTCCAGCAGGCCGACGGCACGACCAGCCGGCGTTATGGCGGCACCGGGCTCGGGTTGTCGATCAGCCGCCAGCTGACCCAGCTGCTCGGTGGCGAGCTGGTGGTCCGCAGCGAACCCGGGGTAGGCAGCGTCTTCACCCTCTACCTGCCCGACGTCGCCGAGCCGTCCCCACCAGCGTTTCCCGACGCCACGGTGGTCGACACGGCCGCGCAGACGGAGCTGGTGCCAACGGCTCGGTCGCTGCCGCGGTTACAGTCGGCGCGCGACGAGGCACCGCCGCGCTTCCACGGGGAAAAGATCTTGATCGTCGACGACGACCTGCGCAACGTGTTCGCGTTGAGCAGCATGCTCGAGGCCCACGACCTGCACACCGTCTTCGCTGACAACGGTGTGGCCGGAGTCCGCGCGCTGGAGCGCAACGAGGACATCGCGCTGGTCCTGATGGACGTGATGATGCCCGAGCTGGACGGTAACGCGACGATCGCCGCGATCCGAGACCTCAGCCGCTACGCCGACCTGCCCATCATCGCGGTGACCGCGAAAGCGATGAAGGAGGACCGAGCGAAGAGCCTGGCCTCCGGGGCGAACGACTACGTCACCAAACCGGTGGACACCGACCTGCTCCTGCGACTGATCCACACCTACCTCGACATTCCCCTCGACGACGCCTCCTGCGAGGCCCTCTCCGAGGCCGACGACGCTCAAGCCCCCACGCCGCAGTAGTGGTGCGGCCAGCACCTGCGTGGCAGGCCGCACCAGAATTGGCCCTTCTGGGGGATGGGACTCCGTCGCGGTGTGTGCAGGTCTGGACACAGGCCGTACCCTGGTGCCTGTGATCACGCCCGGCGATCCGGATCAGCGCTCCCTAGCGGCGCTCGGCGCCGTGCCTACGAGCACAACCTGGACGACACTCGCCCGGGTCTCGACCACACACCGCTCCTGTGAGATGGTTCCCGCTGAGCTCACTGTCCGATCGCTCTACCCGCACAGGAAGGCAATTCGATGGTAAAATCGATAGAGAAGGTGTTCACTTTCTTCGTCGTTCTCATTCTGATCCTCCTCCTCTTGGACTTGCTGGGGGGTTTCATCGCGGACTCGGTTCCGGAGGCCAGCGGCAAGGTCGGCGAAATCCTCCGCAACATATGGTGGGGATTCCAGAATATCGTCCACTACCACCATTGATGCCACCAGCGGTTCCACGGAGAAGGCCTCCTCAGCCCTTCCTGCGCACGGGGGCGCAGGCCAGGTTGGTGAGCGAGGCCCTCAGCCGTTGCCGGAGGAAACCGAACAGGTTCTTCGCCGCGGCCGGATCCGGGGATGGGGCGACGATGCTGAGCGGCCGATCGAGGAGCAGTCGTGCCGGGGCGATGGTGGCCAGGTCACGGCAATAGCCCCTGGGGGACTCGACCGCGGGGTTCAGCGGTGGCTGGTCCACACCGGCCCGATACAGGTTGACCTTGGCCACACTCGGCTTGCCCTTGATCTGCACCATCGGATCATTGAGCGGAACGAGCGCCATCGGCTGTGTCTGGAAGGCTGCCGCCTGCAGCTCGTTGAGCGCCAACGATGGCGCGGGTGTGCCCCCTGCGGTGAGGTCGGGTGCCCTGAAGGGGGTACAGCCCAGCGCCGGGTCGATGAACCTGGTCAACACTCCGTTGTCACTGGCGTTGGTGAGGACGGTGCGCACCGGTAGCGCCGCGATGTTCGCCGCGTTGTTCTGCGCGGTGCGCCCGCCCGCCAGCGCCAGGTAGCTGGTGGTGAGGTTGTCACTCTGATCCTGATCGACGACCGTGAAGTCACGGGTGGTCGGGCAGCGCTGGCCATCGCGGGCCATGCCGACGGGTGGCACCTTCAACTTGCCCGCGCCGATCGCGGCGTTGGCCGCACGGAAGAACTCCGGGGCGCCGCAGTAGGCGAACTGCCCGAACGGCGAGCCGGGCAACCCGTTCACGCAGCCGTCCCTGGCTCCGCTCAGGGTCAAGGTGGTGCCCTGGAAACCGAACCACAGCCCGACCACCGAACCAGGGATCAGCTTCGGCACGACCGTCGGGGCTGCCGGCTGGGTCCCCCGGTCGACGACCAGCGGCCGGTAGGTCGCCAATGCGCCCGTTGCCGGATCGATGATCGTGGCCTCGACGAACGCCGACTGGTTGGCGTTGACCTCATGGCAGGCACCGTTGCGGCGGTTCGTCGCCACCAATTGGTAGGGCGTGGCCAGGCCCTGCGCGGTGAGCGGCGCAGCCGGGACGATCAGTGTGCAGGCCGGGTTGGGCGCCTTGCCTGCGCCGCCACCCGGCGCGGCCTGCAGGTTGCGGTGGCGCTCATTGTTCCGCCCCAGCCGGGCGGGGTCCGGAGCCGGGTTCGGGTCGTCGGCCGTCAGGGCCGGGTCGTCGGCCGTCAGGGCCGGGTCGTCGGCCGTCAGGGCCGGGTCGTCGGCCGTCAGGGCCGGGTCGTCGGCCGTCAGGGCCGGGGCGCTCGCCGGCGCAACCGGCTCGGGGCCGGCCTGAGCCTGCCAGGGCGCAATCATCGCGATCGGCAACGCGGCCGCGACGGCCGACAGGCTCCAACGGACGAAGCGTGGTGTGCGGGGGGTCACCAGCGCGACCTCTCTCGAGTAAGTGAGTGGGGCGGTGGCGGACATTACGACGCACGGTCGCCGACTGGTCCGGACCTGAGAACCCCCGGCACCTGAGGGCGCCCACAGGTGTGTCCTCGGCGGCGACGAGTCGCGCTTTACTCCGAATGCCGCAGCGGTGCGGCCATTTGCCGGGCACCGTCCTCAGCCCCACCGCCTCATCGGTGCCCGCCGACCAACCGCCCGGGCGGCCGGCACGACGCGGGCCCGAGCGGCAAGCCGGGGCCGAACCAATCCTGGCCCACATACGTACGTTCTGTGGTGGGATCGCGGATCCAGTGATCGCTGAGTCCGCTTTCGCGGAGTTACTCGGGGCGCTCCCGCACTGATCCTCCGTGTACGATGGGCGACGACGGACAACCAGAGTCCCCTGTTCAGGAAGGGGCCCATGAGCGCCTACAGCCTTCCCCACCTGCCGTATCGTGACAACGCGCTCGAGCCCTACATGGACGCTCGAACCATGGATTTACACCACACTCACCACCACCGCCGCTACATTGATCAGCTGAACACCGCTGTGAGCTCTACCGCCAGCCTGCGCTCAGCGAGCGAGCAATCCGTCGACGACTTGCTGTGGAACATCGGCAAGGTCTCCGAAGAGTCCCGCAATGCAGTGCGTAACTACGGCGGCGGGCACGCGAACCACTCCCTCTACTGGTCGATCTTGAGCGAGGACGGTGGTGGAAAGCCCTCCGGCCGCCTCGCTGAGGCCCTCACCGAGGAGTTCGGCTCATTCCCGGCGTTCCGGGACCGCTTCTCGAGGGTGGCGACCGCTCACGTCGGAAGCGGCTGGGCCTGGCTGGTGCGGGCACGCAACCGATTGGTGGTCTACAGCCTGCCCAACGAGGACTCCCCGCTCACCGCGCAAGAGTCCCCGATCCTCGGGCTCGATCTGTGGGAGCACGCCTACTACCTGCGGTACCCGACCTCGCGCGCCGACTACGTCGAGGCCTTCTGGAACGTCGTGGACTGGGACGAGGTAAGCCGTCGGTTCGAGGAGGCGACGCGGTCGTAGCCCAGTTGGATGGCCGCCGATACGTGCCGGGCATTCCCCTGAACGGCCCGGGCCGGGTACGGTTTCCATAGCTATACCCGAACCAGGATCCACTGAGCCAGTTGCATCGGAGAGGGTGCGCGGACATGAGCCAAGAGCACGAGGACGCAAAACAGACAAATAGCCTGACCGACGAGGGAACCGAAGCGCTCTCCGCACTGCGTGGCATCTGGAAAGCACAAGGCCAGACGAGCGCTGCCCTCGATGAGGCCTGTGGCAACACGACGGCGTGTCGGAGCATGGACGCCGTCGGCTTCCATGGGCTGGACAACGACCTCGAGACACCGGCCAAGCCGTCGGTGGGCAACAACATCCGCGCGGCGTGGAAGACGAAACTCGAGCGCGAGGGCAAGCTGAACTCCGAGGCGGGCAGCGTACGGGACCTCGTCTTCGGCTCGTCTGACCAGAAAGAGTAGCGGCAGGGAGCCCCCGCTCGTTCGGGCGGAGGCCGGATGCACAGGGAGGACATGACTCATGTTTGGACGCAAGAGGCCGACGATCGACGCGAAACCCATTGCGAAGACCACCGAGTCGGACCGCATCACCTCATACCGAAACGATCAGGACGCCGCGCCGCCGACCACCGGTGAACCCAAGACGACGTCCTACGTCAACGCCATGCAACGGAATACTCGCGGGTACGAAACCATCAACTGATCAGCTCTCAAGCCGATCGATCTCGCCGCTCAGCGGCTGCCGGCGTCGTCAAGGAGACCGCTCGATGAACTACCCGAATACCGTCAGCGAACTTACCGACACCTTGCGTCGGGGCGACTACATAGCCGATCGGGGATTGGCGACGGCGGTGTTCGTGGCGATGTCCCTGCGGCGACCGATTCTCCTCGAAGGCGAGGTGGGCGTCGGCAAGACCGAGATCGCCAAGGTGCTGTCCTCCGTGTTCGGGCGTACGCTCATCCGGCTGCAGTGCTACGAGGGCATCGACACCAACCAGGCCCTCTACGAATGGGACTACGCCCGGCAACTCCTCTACATACGAGCTTTGTCCGCTCGTGACATCGCCGGGGAGGAGGCGGTCGAGAAATTGTTCAGTTCGAGGTTCCTTCTGGAGCGTCCCCTCATGCAGGCCATGAAGCTGGGGGACCAGGCCGTGTTGCTCATCGACGAGGTAGACCGTGCCGATGACGAGTTCGAGGCCTTCCTCCTGGAGGTGTTGTCCGACTTCCAGATCAGCATTCCCGAAGTGGGCACCATCAAAGCGGAACGCCCACCGCTGGTGATCTTGACCTCCAACCGCACCCGGGATCTGCACGATGCTTTGAAGCGCCGCTGTATGTACCACTGGATCGGCTACCCAGACCCCGACCGCGAGGTCGAGATCGTCCTCGTTCAGGCGCCCGACGTGTCGGAGACACTCGCCCGTAAAGTGGTGGCTGCGGTCAACAAGCTCCGCGAGATGGACCTTGCAAAACCGCCAGGCGTCGCGGAGACCATCGACTGGGCCCGCACTCTGTCTTTCCTCGGCGAGACCGGTCTGAGTGCCGGCGCCGCCGACATCACTCTCGGTTCGATCATCAAGGATCGCGACGACCTCGAGCTGGTGCGGGACAACCTCAAGGAAGTGACGTCCAATGCCTGAGATGCCGCACGGATCCGTCTGACAACCATGTCACGACACAACGATGGCTTCACTACCGTGCTCGTCGACTTCGGACGTGCGCTGCGCTCCAAAGGATTAGCCGTCGGCTCGGGCGACATCCTCACCTACTGCGCGGCAATGGCCCCACTGGATCCGACGGATCTAGTCGATCTATATTGGGCCGGGCGGACGACTATGATCGTGCGTCACGAGGATCTCCCGGTCTACGATGAGGTGTTCAGGGCCTTCTTCCTCGCGTCCGACGCCCCCGTGCAGAAGCTGTTGAAGGTCAAGGCGCAGTCCGCTGCTCAAGCAGAGGCGCCTTTCGAGATTCCAGCCACGGAACCGTCGGGCAAAGAACAGCAGGAGGAAACCCTCCTCGGACTGATGGCATCGAACGTGGAGACCCTCAAGCACCGGTCGTTCGGCGAGTGCACCGAGGAGGAGCTCGCCGCGATACGACGTATCATGGCGCGCATCAAATTCACTCCGCCTAAACGTCGCACCCGTCGTACGAAGACAGCGTCCGACGGGCGAAGGCCCGACATGCGCCGGACGATCCGCGAGTCGCTGCGCACGAACGGCGAGATGGTCGACCTGTACTGGCGGCGGCGCCGCGTGCGGCTGCGTCCGCTCGTTCTCATCCTCGACGTGTCCGGGTCGATGTCGGACTACTCTCGAGCGCTGCTACAGTTCGCCTACTCCGCGAAACGCGCCTCCCAGAAGGTCGAGGTGTTCTGCTTCGGCACCCGGCTGAGTCAGGTGACCAAACCGCTCCAGAGCCGCAAACCGGACGAAGCGCTCGCGCGCGCCGCAAAGCTTGTGGTCGACTGGGAAGGCGGCACGCGGATCGGTGACGCGATCGACAAGTTCGTGCGCAAGTGGGGTCGTCGAGGCATGTGTCGTGGCGGTGTTGTCGTGATCTGCTCCGATGGGCTCGACCGGGGTGACCCCGAGCTGCTCTCCGACTCCATGGAGCGGCTCTCCAGGTTATGTCACAACATCGTGTGGATGAATCCACACAAGGGCAACAACGCAGACTACGTTCCGCAAACCGTCGGCATGATGGCCGCCGAGCCACACATCGACGTACTCCTGTCAGGCCACGACCTCAGCAGCCTTGAAGAACTCGCCAAGCTGCTTCCCAAGCTCGGCTAGGAGGCCGAAATCCATGTTGATGAGGTGGAGCGTAGGTATCGAGGCCGAGGGCGACCGCATCATGAAGCTCGAGGAAGTCGTCGAGTTGGCCGACGCAGTCGCACCGATCAGCGGCATCGCCACCGGCATTGGAACCAATCGTTACGGTGCGCAAGTCGTCGTGTTCGCGGACACCCGCGAGGACGCGATCTCCAAGGGTAAAGAACATTTCGCCAGCGCAGTGCAGAAGGCGGGGTTGCCGGTCTACCCGATCGTGCGCGTCGTGGCAGTCAGCGAAGACGAAGATGAAGCGGACGCCGATATCCCATGACACGAGGACACATCAGATGAACACGCAGGTCGGGACATGATCCGCCTCGGATCAGGCGCTGGCTACTCGTTCGAGGGGCCCAGGATCCTCGGCGGCTGGACACCTCCGCAAAGGCCGGCGGTTTTCTCCATCATGTACAAGCCAGATCCCGAGACCAAGCCTGACCGCTATGCGGTCATCTACGTCGGCCACGCCGACAACATGGCGGAATCCGGCGTCCCGTTCAAGCATCCGCGGTCTAACTGCTGGATCGCGCGCGCCGGCTCGCGATGGAAGCTGCATATCTGCACCTACGAGGTCCAAGGATGGGGACGACCTCACCGCGAAGAGATCACCCGAGAGCTTACCTCCATCTACGACCCACACTGCAACGAGGTGAAGTACGACAAGTCCTGGCAGGGTCACTGGCTCGGCTCGTATCAGTCCGATCTGACCGGCCCACTCACCACAGACGACCGCCCCTCATAACCAAGTTCCGAACGTGCTAGTGGGCGGCGACCACGTATGGTCGCCGCCCACTAGTTCTATCAATCAGCTGCTACCGACGGAGGACTGAGGACTACGCCGGCCTTCGCCTACCTGATGACACAATCCTCGCGGCGATCTAATTCTGACGACCTCGGAAACCGACTGTGTCCATCAAACGAGAACGCCGACGGCCGGAAGCCGGAACATTGGTGTGCCCGTTGACCGGAGCTGGTACAGGTGGAGCCAGTTTGGTCGCGATCTTCTCAGCACCCCCGTACAGCAGCGGTAGCGCACCCGCCACTACTCCACCTGTGCGGTTGATGTGCTCGACGCCAGGAATAACCGGCTCGGCCTGCTTGACGATCGTCTTCACGTTCGCCAAGCAGTCATCGAGATTGTCGGCCACGCGGTTCAGCAGAAACCCGATCACGAACAGGTAGATCGCGAGAACCGCGATCAACAACGCGATGAGGACTACCGTCAGGACAACAAGCATCGTCTCTAGCCCTTTCCGACCGGCGTCCCGGAACCAGTCAATACCCTGGTCAGGAACAGGTGATGCTGCAGACCCTCCGCCAGTACCGCGTCGACCCTGTCAGCCGTGATAGGAATCAACGCACAGTTCGCGGTGTTCTCCGGGATAGCCCGTAGGGTGTCCCGGACTCCGCCCACGCTCTTGTCGATGGACTTCACCATCGACAAGAGAGAGGACAGCAGCAGGATCACGACAATGACGACACCGAAGCCGACTGCTATCGCGACCCACCAAAAGGTGATCTCTTCAGGCGCATACCCATCAGGCCCACCCGCATACCCGAGTAGAAATGCCATCGTCAACCTCCAAGCCGAGCACGTCCGCGTTCCAGACCTCCGATGATGACCTCAGCATGGTCGATCGTCTGTCGTAGGTCCGCCAACGGGAGCGTGTTCCGATATGCCTGCTGCAGTCCTGCGTTGATCTGTGGCGCTTGACGGGCGATCCGAGCGGCGAGGACCAGTACCGGGGCTACCAACGCGACCACTACCGAGATCACCACGACAGCGATCGCGAAACCCAGGAACCAGCCGAACAGATGTGCCTCACCGGGCTCGGGTGCCTGTTCCGCAAGCAACACCATCCCGCAGCCCTCCTTTCGGTAGCAGTAGTACTACGGAGTCACTGGACCTAACGGTCCGGTACGGTCGTCACGCACGTCGTCTCCAGGTAACCAAGGAGCGTCTGGGTCGCCGTCTGGACGTTGTGTACTTTCTTGAGGTGGTCGGCCACCTGGTTCATCAGAACGTCCTTGTCGGACGAGATGAACTGCGAGCCGCACTCCTGGTGACCACAATTGAACTCATGCATCTCTGGTACTCCTTCGATTCGATTCCAGCGGAACCCTGATCGTCGGCGACTCGACTACGCCGGCCGTTAGACCTGTTCGGCCATAGATCGTACCGGCGCGAGGTTGGCGTTCACCGAAGGCAGAACCTCGGGAATCGTCCTCAACTGATAGGCGATTGCGTTGACTCCCACGATGATCGCGCCAAGAGTCCAAGCAACGTGCCTCAGCTGAGAAATTACTCTCAACAGCGAGATGGCGACAACGGCCACGACCAGCGCGACAGCCAACAACGTGACCCACGCGGCTGCAGGCATGGCGTCCTCCTCTTTTTCGATGGTTCCTCAGGTCCTTGCTTGCTAGACGCCCAGCGCGCCGAGTAGATGACCGACGCGCTTCACGTAACGGGTCGCGCCGATGCCGATTTCGCTAACCGCACTGTCTGTTACAGCCAGTAACTCAGGGACGTTGTCAAGCTCCCCGGTCAAAATCACACCGTTGTGCAAAATGTCATCGACCGTCTCGCGGATGCGATCCACTGGCGCGACGATGCGCTTCATCAGCACCACAACGATGGGCAACACCACGAAGATCAGGACGAGGTCGCCAATCCACCACAGAATCATGTCCGGTCTCTCTTTCCTTCACGGATCCTTATCACGACTTCCCCCGGCCGAAGAGCCGACCGAAGAACCGCTTCAGCGCGGTCATAGTCGCCTGCATGGCGATGCTGAAACCCTTCACCGGAACAGAGTCACGCTGTACGGGCGCCTCGCCCCGAGAAGCCCGCCCAATATCGTCCGCGATACATTTGGCAAAACTCTTCATGATCACGCTTGTGACGTCCGAGACCATGCCTCTGCCGAACTGGGCAGCCGCACCGGAGAGCTGGAGGTCCTGGGCCACCTTGACACGGGTTCCCGTTCCCGAGGGCACCATCGTCGAGGTCACCTTCATGGTGGCCTGGCCCTTACCCTTCTCCTCGGACCCGGATGCATCCATCACGATCCGTTTGGCGGCCTCGTCACGCAACACGATCTGGGCGGTACCGGAGAATTGGAGCTTCACCGGCCCCATCTTGGTCGTCACTCGTCCCTTGTACACGTCGCCATTGACATCGGTGAGCTCGGCACCTGGCAGGCATGGTGCGATCCGCGGCACGTCTTGCATGTGCCTCCACACCTGCTCGAGCGGCGCAGCAACCTCGAACTCGTTCTCGATCAACATCGACTACTCGCTCTCCTTACCACACGCTGGGTTCTCGGCAAATGCGGTGGGGTTTCCCTCGAATTTTTTCACGCATCCCGCACAGCAGAAGTAGTACGTGGTTCCGTCGTGATCGACTTTGTGTCGTGCGGACCCCACCTCCACCGTCATGTGGCACACTGGGTCGATCGCTTCGGCAACGTCGGGTATTTCCGGTCGTACTCCCTTGACCAGTTCACCAGCAGCCCTCAGTTTCACCAACTGAGCGAGCACCCCCACCGCAATCTCGCGGTGCGAGACTTTCCCCAGATCGAGACCTGCCGGGACCGTCACCCGGTCCAGAGTCTCCTTGGACAAGCCTCGCCCTTCCAAGTAGTCGAGCACCGACTTGGCGCGTGGCCGGGAGCCCACCAGACCAACGTAGGCGGGACCGGCGAGCAGCGCCCCCTCTACGGCTTCCTCGTCATGATGACCTTGCGTGGCAACCACGACAAGCGAGCGGTCATCAACACCGGCCGCCTTGAAGTCCAGTTTGCTGACGATGCACTCCGCAGCGGGGTGATTTTCCGCGGAACCGCCGTCGGGGTCGACGAGCACCGTCCGCCAGCCGATCGCCTGCCCCATCTGCACGAGGGCTTCAACCATCGGCGACCGCCCGACCACAACAAGGTGGGTCTTGGGTTCTACGGGTTCGATGTAGATCTCCAAGGCCCCCTCGCTCTGGCAGGACATCGGTACGTAGCTGATGCCCTCCCGCACCGCCACAGCCTCGATTTCGTCGGGGGTCCCGAGAAACACGAGGCGCGGCACACCCTCGGCGAGGATGTGCCGCGCCTCGCGAACAACGACAGGTTCCGCGCAGGCGCCACCAATGAAACCGAAAACCTGCCCTGAGGCTGTGATGACAGCCCGGCAACCCTCCTTGCCCGAAGACGGGCCGCGCCGCCACACAACGGTGGCCAGCGCAAACGCCTCACCCCGCATCCGCAACTCGCGGGCACGCTCGAGGACATCCCACCCGTCCATGGCCATCGACCTACCGTCCAATCTGCTAAGCGTCAGACTTAACAGGAGGCATACCCGATATGTCACGCCGGTACTTCAGCGCCTCCCATACACGATCGGGAAGCAGCGGCATGTCGATGTTACGCACGCCGGTGTCGTCGATGGCGTTCATCACCGCGTTCACGAATGCGGCAGGCCCGCCGACAGCGGCGCACTCACCGATTCCCTTTGCACCGATCGGGTGATGAGGACACGGAGTGACGACCTCGTGAAGCTCGAAACCCGGAGTTTCCCACGCCGTCGGCAGCAGGTAATCCATGTAGTTCGAGCCGACACAGTTGCCATCGGCGTCGTAGGTGATGAACTGCATATTGGCCATCGCATACGCCTCGGTCATGCCACCCATGATCTGCGCCTCGACGATCATCGGGTTGATGCGCACACCGCAGTCATCGACCGCGACCATACGTAATACGTCCCACACGCCGGTCTCAGGGTCGACCTCGACCGTCACGATGTACGCCGCGAACGGCCACGTCATGTTCGGCGGGTCGTAGTACGCGTTGTTCTCCAACCCCGGCTCCATGCCATCAGGCATGTTGCCGTAGGCCGCCATCGCGCACTCCTGAATGCTCACACCATTGTTAGGAGCGCCCCGCACGTAGAACCGACCGAGCTCCCACTCCACGTCCTCCTCCGAAACCTCAAGGAGGTGTGCCGCCAACTTCCGCGCCTTGGCCCGGACCTTACGGGCCACCATCGCGGTCGCGGCACCGGCCACCGGCGTGCTGCGGGACGCGTAGGTCCCCATGCCGAACGGTGTGTTGTCGGTGTCACCGTGCTGTACGAGGATGTCTATGGCAGGAATGCCGAGCTCGTGGGTGACGATCTGCGCGAATGTCGTCTCGTGGCCCTGACCCTGGGTCTGTGCCCCGATCTTGAGGATCGCCTTCCCGCTCGGGTGTACCCGCAGCTCCGCCGCGTCGAACATCTTGATGCCGAGAATGTCGTATTCGCGACTGTTACCGGCACCGAGTGGTTCGGTCATGGTGGAGATACCGATGCCAAGCCGCCGACCCTCCGCGCGGGCCTGCTCCTTCTCACGCAGGAAATCGTCGTAGCCGACGGCGTTCAGTGCCACGTCGAGACACTTCTCGTACTGCCCCGAGTCCAGCAGGAAACCGTAGGGCGTACGGAACGGGAACTGATGGTCCTTCACCAGGTTGAGCCGCCGGAACGCCGCCTGGTCCATACCCAGATCATCGGCAGCGGCCTGGATCGCGCGTTCCTGGAAGAACATCGCCTCGGTCACCCGGAAAGAGCACCGATACGCGACTCCCCCGGGCGCCTTGTTCGTATACGTCCCCCGCGCGGTCATGTACCCGAACGGGATGTCGTAAGCGGCGAATGCGGAGTGGATCAGCCCGATCTTGAATTTCGTGGGCTGAGCGTCCGAGAAGAAGGCTCCGTTGTCGCTATCACAATGGAATCGCACGGCGAGGATCTTGCCGTCCTTGCGGAGAGCCAGCTCGCCCTTGTAATAGATATCGCGCGCGTAATGCGTGGAGATGAGGTTACCGGTCTTGTCCTCGATCCACTTGACCGGCCGGGCGAGCAGGATGGAGCAGAGGATGGAGCAGACATACCCCGGATAGACAGGCACCTTGTTGCCGAACCCGCCACCGATGTCGGGGGAGATGATCCGGATCATGTGTTCCGGCAGCTCGGCCACGATCGCCACCGCTGCCCGGATGATGTGCGGCGCCTGCGTCGTCATGTAGACGGTCAGTTTCGTGGTCGCCGAGTTGTAGTCCGCGATCGATCCGCAGCACTCGATGGGCGAAGGGTGCGACCTCGGGTAGTGCAGCTCCAGCTTCGAGACGAGGTCGGCCTGAGCGAAGGCCCGCTCGGTACCTTCCCGATCACCGATCTCCCACCGGTAGCAGGTGTTATCCGTCTGCCCCTCTTTGTCGTCCCGAATGATCGGAGCGCCCTCAGCCTGGCCCTGGTAAGGGTTGACGATCGGCGGAAGCGGCTCGTACTCGACGACGATCGCCTCACAGCCGTCCTTGGCGATGTAGGGATCGTCGGCGACCACACACGCGATCTCCTGGCCCTGGAACCGCACCTTGTCGGTGGCGAGCACCGCCTGGGTGTCGTAGGACAGCGTCGGCATCCACGCCAGGTTGTGCTGAGCGGCCATCTCCCCGGTGAGCACCATGTGCACACCGGGGATCTGCCAGGCCTTACTCGTGTCGATCGACTTGATCCGTGCGTGGGCCAATGGACTACGGAGGATCTCCATGTGCACCATGCCGGGCAACTTGAAGTCATCGGTGTAGTTGCCCTTACCCCGAAGGAAGCGGTCGTCCTCCACACGCTTGCGGCTCGAACCCAAGCCACCGATCTTGATTTCGTCTAATGCCTGCGCCACGTCACATCTCCCTTGTCGTCGACTCTAAGCCGTCAGCGACCCACAGCGGCCTCGGACCGCAGCTTCTCCGCAGCCCACAGCACCGACTTCACAATGTTTTGATAACCGGTGCAGCGACAGAGGTTGCCGGCCAGTGCCCAGCGTATGTCCTCCTCTGTCGGGTTGGGGTTCTCGTCGAGAAGTGCTTTCGATGCCATCATCATCCCGGGTGTGCAATAACCGCACTGCAGCCCGTGTTCCTCCCGGAACCCCTCCTGAATGGGGTGTAGCTCACTGGACAAGCCGAGGCCCTCAACAGTCATGATCTCGTGCCCGTCGGTCATGACGGCGAACATCGTGCACGATTTCATGGGCAAGCCATCGACCAGTACGGTGCACACACCACAGTTAGTGGTGTCGCAGCCGATGTGTGAGCCGGTCAGTCCCAGCACTTCACGCAGGAAGTGGATCAGGAGCAAGCGAGGCTCGACATCGACAGATTTCGGTTCCCCGTTCACCACGACGTTTATCCGTCGCTCTTCCACGCCGCCTCCTTGACGTCGCCGATGCTCTGAAGGTAGTGAATCTCGAGTGCCAGGCTTTCAGGCCGCGCGGGCCTGCTGGCCGCCCAGCGCACGCGTAACGAAGGTGTACACAACGTGCCGCTTGTACTCGGCACTACCACGAACGTCGGTCTTGGGTTGAGCCGCCTCCGCAGCCAGCCGCGCTGCCTGTTCAATCGCGCCGGCGTTGAGCGTCTTACCAGCGAGTGACTGTTCAGCGGCGGTGCACTGAATGTTGTTCGGCCCGACACCGGTCAATGCAAGGCCTGCCCGGTTGATCGTGCCGCCGGACATCTCGAGGGCTACCGCGAGACCAACGGTCGCGAAGTCGCCGACTCGCCGCTCGAGCTTGAGGTAGCTGCCCGACCGGGTGCCCCTGGGCGCCGGCACTCGAGCCCGGACCGCGATCTCGCCCGGCTGCAGGGTGTTCTGGAACGGCCCGACTACGAACTGGGAGACCGGAATGACCCGCTCGCCCTCAGCGCTCCGGGCGATGATCTCCCCGCCCAGCGCCAACATCACCGACGCCCAGTCACCCTGCGGATCAGCGTGGCAGAGGGAACCGACCAGGGTGCCGCGGCTGCGAACCATGGGATCGGAGATGAGCGGGGCGGTAGCGAACATGGTGGGGTGCTTGCTCCGGAGCAGCGGGGACCGTTCCAGATCCCGGTGCCGGCACAGGGCGCCGATGTGCAGCGACCCGTCGGAGTCCTCTTCGTGATAGCCCAGACCCGGAATATTGTTGATATCGAGGATCACCGCCGGCGCGGCGAAGCGCAGTTTGATGAGTGGTATGAGGCTTTGTCCTCCAGCGAGCACCTTCGCTTCGTCACCGTGCGCCCGCAAAACGTCGAACGCTTCGTCGAGCGAACGTGGGGCCTCGTAGTGAAAACGAGACGGGTACATCCAGATCCTCCTAGTCCTGAACACTCCACGAAAACGCTGCACTACACAGTGGCCCGACTATGGTCATCCTGATCCGGGCGCCTCGAAGGGCGATCATCTACCGTCGATCGATAGCGTCAAGAGATGATTCAGAGTGGCTTAGGAGTCCAACAGCCCGAGTCCGTGACGCGGGGGAGGGTCGTCCGACCCGTATTGCCGGCTCGGGGGGGGAGTTTCCTCCGACACGTATTCACGACGCGGGGCCGGGGTGGCCCGCGGACGCTCCGGTTCGACAACCGCCACCGGGAGGCTCTCCTCCTCGGGGTTGGGTCGAGGCTGCTGGTGGGGCGGCCACGGCCCGGACACCGGCTGGCCGGCGACTCGAAGCCAGTCCACGACTTCTGGCCACGCCCAGATGGTGGGGCTCTTGCCGGTCTTCGGCGCGTTCTCGATCAGCTCGAAGATCCGGGGGTTACCTCGACTGTGTCCGTCAGACTCGATCGCCATCGATCTGTCCCCTCTCTCGCTCCCGTGCTGCGTCTCGATGCGCTCGCCTGGGTTCCGTGTCCGTACTGTGACCCGGAGCACTAGTGCACACGGATGAGCGCGGGCGTGTCAAGAGGATCTACGTGCCCCGAACGTGGGACCGATCCACCACAGACGCCCCAGGCAGTGCTATGTGTTGATAGTTGTTTTACAGGCCGGGTTGCGGGAGTATGAGGCATGGCCGGTACAGCTCCGTTGACCCTGCGTGAGGGCGACCGCGGCCGCCTGGAGGCCCTGGCGCGCTCGGTGTCGGCGCGACCGAGCCTCGCGCAACGAGCACGGATCGTGCTGATGTCGGCAGAGGGTCTGACGAACACGGAGATCGCTCGCCGGACCGGGTCGACTCGCCCGACGGTGATCAGCTGGCGCAATCGCTACGCCACCGGAGGGATCAACGCTCTCGGCGACCTGCCCCGGCCTGGCCGACCGGCCGTGGTGGATGAGCTCGAGGTGGTGGCCACCACACTCGCGCACGGCGGTCGCCCACCAGCGCATCTGGGGGCCAGCCACTGGTCGTCCCGGCTACTGGGCCAGCAGCTGGGCATCTCGTTCGCCACGGTCGCTCGGATCTGGCGCAAGTGGGGTATCCAGCCGGATCACGTCGAGACGTTCACCTTCAGCACCGACCTCGAGCGGCAGGCCAGGGCCCACGACCTCGGCGGCCTCTACCGCAACCTATCCCAGCGCGCCGCGGCGTTGCATCGGGCAGTCCCCTCCAGCGCCGCTGGAGGACGACCCGCGGTTGCGCCCGACCCGTGGCTCAAGCTCGTCGAGGTCTCCCTGGGCATCATCACCCAGCAGGCCATCCGCCGAGGCACCTTCGCCTCGGTGCGCAGCCTCATCGACGCCCTGGGCGCTCTGAGCGCCGGCTGGCAGGACGACCGCCCCGAACCGTCGGTGCGGACCAGCGCCGACGAAGACGCCGCCGAGACCCTCGTCGGGGACCTCGATCGTCAAACTACTTCTGACACGCAGCATGACCCGCAGAAAGGATCTTCACGATTGGTTGAAAGTGGTGTTTCGAAGGATCTGGACCGGTCAACGAGCCGGGCCCGAGGCTCGAAGTCGATGCGGGCGGAGTTCCACGGGACGCGAGGCCGACGGTCCAGACCGACCAGCAGCCTCGGCAGCTAGCCCACCTGGAGACGTCCGATGGACCCGCTGCGAGCAGTCATCTTCGATGTGGACGGCACACTCGCCGACACCGAGCGAGACGGCCACAGGGTGGCGTTCAACGAGGCTTTCGAAGCGGCCGGCCTGCAGTACCGCTGGAACATCGAGGAATACGGCGAACGGCTCGCGACGACCGGTGGTCGCCGACGCATCGAACGCTACCTCCACTCCCGTGGGCACCCCCCTACCGAGGCCGCCGAGCTGGCGGCGCGACTGCACCGGGACAAGACCCGCCGGTTCACGGCGCTGGTCCGCACGGGCGCGATCCAGGCCCGGTCAGGCGCAGCGGAGCTGATCTCAGCACTGCGAGCCGAGGGCGTGACCACCGCGGTCGCGACCACGGGCACCGGCGACTGGGTGCTGCCGTTGCTCAACACGCTCTTCGGACTCGATGCGTTTGACATCGTCGTCACCGGGTCAGACGTTACCGACCTCAAGCCCGATCCGGCCGTCTACCGGGAGACGCTGGTGCGTTTGGGCCTGACTCCCGCCGACGCGATAGCCGTGGAGGACTCGGCGAACGGGGTGCACGCCGCCGTCCGCGCGGGGCTGCGGTGTGTGGCGGTGGTCAACGGATACACCCGGGATCAGGACCTGTCCGGGGCGGTGGCGGTGCTCGACGACCTGGCCCGCCCGGGTGGGGTCACGGTGCTCCGTGGTCCCGAAGAGCACGAGGCGTGTTTACGTGACGGGCTGACCGTCGCGGCATTGCGCCGTCTGATGACGGCGGTGGCGTAACGTCGGACGGGCGAGGAGCCGGGTGCCGAGTAGTCCGGTGCCGAGGCCCAGGGGGTGTAACGGCTCCAGGAGGTGCGACAGCTGTGTCCGGATCGGTTCGGGTGGCGGTTATCGGGTCAGGTCCTTCCGGACTGTACGCGGCCGATGAGCTGAGTAAGCATGACGCGGTGTCCGTGGACGTCGTGGACCGGCTGCCCTGCCCGTACGGACTGTTGCGCTATGGCGTGGCCCCGGACCACCTGAAGATGAAATCGCTGGAGATCACCCTGCGCAAGATCCTGGAGCGACCCTGCGTGCGGTTTCTCGGCGGAGTCGAGCTGGGCACCGATCTGAGCGTGGACGAGTTGAAGGAATATTACGACGCGGTGGTCTACGCGACCGGGTCGCCGGTGGATCGCCGGCTGTCCATCCCCGGCGAAGACCTGCCCGGCAGTTTCTCGGCAACCGAGTTCGTGGCCTGGTATTGCGGCCACCCTGACGCCGAGGTGGACGCGTTCACGTTGGAGGCGCGCAGCGCGGTGGTGGTCGGGGTGGGCAACGTCGCGGTGGACGTCGCCCGCATTCTGGCGAAGACCACGCGGGAGCTGAGGGCGACCGACATGCCCGATCACGTGCTCGAGGTTCTCGACGCAAGCGCGGTCAGCGACATCCACATCGTCGGCAGGCGTGGCCCGGCGCAGGCCAAATTCACCACCAAGGAATTGCGCGAACTGGGCGAACTGGCTCATGCCGATGTGGTGGTCGACCCCGCTGAGCTGGTTCTCGATGAGGCCGGCAAGGCGCTGGTGGAGGCGAACAAGACAGTGCGGCGCAATGTCGAGACGCTGCAGGAGTGGGCTACCCGATCACAGTTCGGCCGCCCACGGCGGATCCACCTGCGGTTCCTGCTTGCGCCGAGGGCCGTGCTCGGCACCACGAAGGTGGAGGCGCTGCAATGTGAGCGCACCGAACTGGACGGCTCCGGCGGCGTCGCCGGCACCGGCGAGACGGTGACCCTGCCGACCCAGCTGCTGCTGCGCTCGGTGGGCTACCGGGGACTGCCGCTACCCGGTGTCCCGTTCGACGAGCGATCCGGGGTGATCCCGCACGTGGCCGGTCGGGTCCAGCACGACGGTGCCACCGCGGCCGGCGAGTACGTGGTCGGCTGGATCAAGCGCGGCCCCACCGGGGTGATCGGCACCAACAAGGGCGACGCCAAGGAGACCGTCGAGAGTCTGCTGCACGACCTCGACACACTGCCCCGTGCCCCGCACCGCGAGCCTGAAATGATCATCGACAGGCTCACCCGACGGGGGGTGGGTGTGGTCACCTGGGCCGGCTGGGAGGCGATCGACGCTGCCGAGCAGGCGCTCGGGGCGGCGGCGGGACGCACTCGCGTCAAGATCGCAAAACGGGAGGCACTGCTCATCGCCGCCGCCAAGGCGCTGGCGAACTGACGTCCCGTTGTCACTCACGAGGCGCAGCCTTGCTCCCCGGATGGGTGGCTTCACGCTCATGGCGGCGCGGGGGCGCTACGGTGCGAAAGCGAAGAGCTCAGAGAGGAGCCGCTGTGTTGCTGCGCCGCATCGCCCGCCCACTGATCGCCTCCGTATCCATCGCCAACGGCGTGGAAACCCTGATCAACCCGAAGCCGAAGATCGAGGCGGTCACGCCGCTGCTGGAAAAGGGCCAGGGGATACTGCCCACCTCCGTCAATCCCGCATTAGCCGTGCAAGCGGGCGCTGCCGTGAAGGTCGGCGCCGGGCTGCTGATGGCTATCGGGTGGGCGCCCCGGCTTGCCGCGACGGTGCTCGCCGTGGACCTCCTCCCGAGCACGGTGGCCGAGCACCCGTTCTGGGCCCCCGGTTCTCCCGACACCCGCAAGGCCCACCAGCAGCACTTCCTGTCCAACTGCGGCCTGCTCGGCGGGCTGCTGCTGACGATCATCACTCCCGGCGGCAAGCGGTCCAAGCGTGCCAAGAAGCGGGCTCGTAAGGCCCGCTGAGGTGGGCCACGAGGTGCGCGGGGTGGTGGCCCGCGGCAAGGGTGCGCCGGTCACTGTAGAGGTCGTGCAGGTGCCGGACCCGGGCCCGGGTGAGGCTCTGGTCGCGGTGCAGTCATGCGGTGTGTGCCACACCGACCTGCACTACCGCGAGGGCGGGATCACTGACGAGTTCCCGTTCCTGCTCGGGCACGAGGCCGCCGGCGTCGTGGAGACCGTGGGTGACGAGGTCGACACCGTGGCACCCGGTGACTTCGTCATCCTCAACTGGCGCGCGGTATGCGGACACTGCCGCGCGTGTCGCCGAGGTAAGCCCTGGTACTGCTTCGACACCCACAACGCCGCCCAGTCCATGCGGTGCTCGGATGGCACAGTGCTGGCACCCGCGCTGGGTATCGGAGCGTTCGCCGAGAAGACCCTGGTTCACAGCGGCCAATGCACCAAGGTCAACCCGGCGATCGCGCCGGAGATCGCCGGGCTGCTCGGCTGCGGCGTGATGGCCGGGCTCGGCGCGGCGATCAACACCGGCGGTATCACCCGCGGCGACTCAGTGGCGGTGATCGGGTGCGGCGGGGTGGGCGATGCCGCCATCGCCGGGGCTCGGCTGGCGGGCGCGACCACGATCATCGGCATCGACATCGACCCGGGCAAGCTGCGCATCGCCACCGACTTCGGCGCGACACACACCGTCAATGCGCGCGAGTCCGACGTCGTGGAAGCGGTAAGGACACACACCGGTGGCTTCGGGGCTGACGTCGTGATCGACGCGGTGGGCCGGCCGGAGACCTGGCGACAGGCCTTCTTCGCTCGCGACCTGGCGGGCACCGTCGTCCTGGTCGGGGTGCCCACCCCGGATCTGATGGTGCCCGCCATCCCACTGCTGGAGTTCTTCGGCCGGGGCGGAGCACTCAAGTCATCGTGGTACGGCGACTGCCTGCCCGAGCGGGACTTCCCGATGCTGGTCGAGCTGCACCTGCAGGGTCGGCTACCACTGGAGAGGTTCGTCTCCGAGACGATCACTCTGGACGACGTCGAGACGGCCTTCGAGAAGATGGAGCGCGGCGGGGTGCTGCGCAGCGTGGTACTGATGCCATGCGGCCGACCTTGAACGTCGAGTTAAGCGGGCCGCTGCCGCGGTCTCGCGCCTCGATATGAGATCCTCCCGGCGAACGCATCCCGAGGAGGGATTTTGACCACTACTGCACGCCATCGCAGACCGTCACCAGCGGGATGGCTTCCTGTCATCGCGTCGGCCATCCTAGGGGCTGCGCTGGGGGCCGGCGCCGTGGCTATCGCCAGCCCCAGCTCGCCGGCTCAGCCTGGCACCGCACAGCAGGCACCCTCCAACACCGCGTCATCCAACACCGCGTCATCCAGCACCGCGTCGCCGCAGGCCGCGCGCCCGGTCGATCCAGCCGCGTTCGCCGCACCCGCCACCGACGCCGTCGGCATGGCGGTGACCGTGCTGCGGCCGGAGAAGGTCAAGGGCGGCGTGCGGCTCACGATCGCGCTGGCCAACACCAACGACATCCCGATCACCGTCGATACCGGCGTCCTGGGTCCGCGCGACCTGCGGTTCAACGACGCAGCCGTGCCGATGACCATGACCCCGGTGCGCAAGAAGCTCGTACCAGGTGAGGGTTACACCTACCAGTGCGTGGTCAAATTGCCCACGATGGACGTCGGTCGACTGGCGTTCGTCGTCGGTCCGGTCAGCGTCGCCGGTCAAGCCGCCGGAGACTGAAGGCGAATAGTCAGCCAACCCCGACCATCCGCATGGCGGGGACCGTCACCGCGTGCACCACGCCCGTCCGCTCGGCCACCCGAGACGGCTCGATCACCCGAGACTCGGTGACGATTGCGGTCACCAGGTCGGCGGGGGTCACGTCGAAGGCGGGGTTGAGAGCGGCGGACTCGGCCGGCGCCATCCGCCAGCCCCCTACCAGGAGCACCTCGTCGGGGTCCCGGTACTCGATGATCACCTCTGCTCCGGTGGGCGTGTCCGGGTCCAGCGTGGCGGTCGGCGCGGCCACCACGAACGGGATACCGGCTCTGGCCGCGGCCAGCGCCAGCGGGTAGGTGCCCACCTTGTTCACCACGTCGTAGTTGGCGGCGATCCGGTCCGCCCCGACGATCACCGCGTCCACCTGCCCGCCGGCGATGAGCCCCGGACCCGCGGCGTCGACCACCACCTGGTGCGGCACGCCCAGCCGGGCGAGCTCGACCGCGGTGATCCGAGAGCCCTGCAGCAGCGGGCGAGTCTCCCCGACCACCACCATCCGGATCAGCGAGTCGGCGTGCAGCGCCCGGACCACGCCGAGCGCGGTGCCCCACTCCACACAGGCCAGCGCGCCCGCGTTGCAGTGCGTGTGCAGCGCCATCGGCCGGTCGCCGACGTAGCTGCGCAGTAGGGCGGCGCCGAGCCGGGACAGCGTCGCGCACGCCCGCACGTCGGCCTCCACCAGAGCCTGCGCGGCGTCCAGCACCGCGGCGGGCCCCCGTTCCACGGCGGGCAGCACGTGGCGCACCGCCCAGCTCAGGTGCGCCGCGGTGGGGCGGGCTCCGGCTATGCGACGGGCATCGGCCCGCACGGTGTCGGGGTCGTAACCCCGCTCCGCCGACCGCGCCGCGGCGAGCGCGACGCCGAGAGCGCCCATCGCGCCCAGCGCGGGCGCGCCCCGCACCACCAAGCGGTGGATCGCGTCCACGACCTCGCCGACGGTGCGCAGGGCCACCCGCCGCTGTTGTGGCAGAGCTGTCTGGTCAACCACATCGACGTGTCCGTCGACCCACTCGATGGTGCGCATGGATACCTTTCGTACGGCGAGCGTGGATACCTTGACCCCCGAGTTCGGCCTGCGGGCAACCTACGCGTTGCACAGTAGGACGCGCATCGCCCAACAGATGCTCCCGCTCTGCCGAGAAATCAACGCTGAGTAATCGCGGTGTACTCTCGTTCGGAGTAGCCCGTGTAGACCTGACACGGTCTACCGATCTTGGTGTCCGAATCACTGATCATCTCGCGCCAGTGCGCGATCCAACCCGGTAGCCGCCCCAGTGCGAAGAGCACCGTGAACATCTTGGTCGGGAAGCCCATCGCCCGGTAGATCAGACCGGTGTAGAAGTCGACATTGGGGTAGAGCTTGCGCTCGACGAAGTAGTCGTCGGCCAGTGCCTTGGCCTCCAGCGCCTGGGCGATATCGAGCAACGGGTCGTTGACCCCCAGCTTGTGCAGAATCTCGTCCGCGGTCTGTTTGACGATCTTCGCGCGTGGATCGTAGTGCTTGTAGACCCGATGCCCAAAACCCATCAACCGCACGCCATCGGTGTGATTTTTCACCTTCCGGACGAAGGCATCCACATCACCCCCGTCGGCTCGAATGCGCTCGAGCATCTCGAGTACCACCTGGTTCGCCCCACCGTGCAGCGGGCCGAACAGCGCATTGATCGCCGCCGAGATCGAGGCGAACAGGTTGGCCTGCGCGGAGCCCACCATGCGCACGGTGGACGTCGAGCAGTTCTGCTCGTGGTCGGCGTGCAGGATGAACAGCAGGTCCAGCGCGTCGGCCACCGCCGGGTCGACCTCATAGGGCTCCGCGGGCAGCCCGAAGGTCATCCGCAGGAAGTTGTGCACCAGGCTCAGCGAGTTGTCCGGGTAGAGGAACGGCTGGCCGATCGACTTCTTGTAGGCGTACGCCGCGATGGTGGGCAGCTTGGCCAGCAGCCTCGCGGTGGAGATCTCCACCTGGTCGTGGTCGAAGGGGTTGAGGCTGTCCTGGTAGAAAGTGGACAGCGCGGATACCGCGCTGGACAGCACCGGCATCGGATGAGCGTCGCGCGGAAAGCCGTCGAAGAAGCGCTTGAGGTCCTCATGCAGCAGCGTGTGTCGGCGGATCGGCTCGGTGAAGTTCTCCAGCTGCCCGCTGGTCGGCAGGTCACCGTAGATCAGCAGGTAGCTGGTCTCCAGGAAGGTCGAGCGTTGCGCCAGCACTTCGATCGGGTAGCCGCGGTAGCGCAGCACGCCCGCGTCGCCGTCGATGTAGGTGATCGCCGACGTGCACCCGGCCGTGTTCACGAGTCCCGGGTCGAGAGTGACCATCCCGGTATCGGCCCGCAGCCTGTCCAGGCTGATCCCGGACGCGCCCTGGGTAGCCCCGATGAGCGGCATCCGGCGCTCGCCCCCCGGGTACTCCAACCTCACAGCTTGCTCACCAGACACATCGCCACGGTAGCTCGCCACGCGTTCGGGGGACATAACGCGGTTATCACACCGCGAATGTGTGCAGTCCGCCCCCGAAACGCGGCGAGGCCGGTTACCATCATGGGGCGAGTCGTTCGACGGCCCAGTCGCCGTTCTCGGCGACGTGGTAACGGAGCCGGTCATGCATCCGGTTGGGCCTGCCCTGCCAGAATTCCACGCTCACCGGTCGGATCCGCACCCCGCCCCAGTGCGGCGGCAATGGGACCTGCTCGACGTCGGCGAACCGGGCGGTCGCATACTCCAGCGCGATGTCCAAGGCGCGCCGGTCGGGCACCGAGGTGGACTGCGCTGAGGCCCACGCTCCCAGCTGGGCACCCCGAGGGCGGGTCTTCCAGTAGCTCGTGCTCTCCCGCGGCGTGAGCACCTCCACCGGCCCGCGCAGGTGCACCTGGCGGTGCAGCGCGATCCAGGGAAACGTCGCCGCAGCGAAGGCGGTGGCGTTGAGGTCGCGCATCTTGGCTGAGGTGAGGTTGGTGTAGAACACGACGCCCCGAGCGTCGAGGGCCTTGGCCAGCACGGTCCGGGAGCTGGGCCGGCCGTCGGCGTCCGCGGTGGCCAGCACCATGGCGTTGGGCTCGGGAAGGCCTGCGGCGAGGGCGTCGTCGAGCCACCCCGCGAACTGCTCGTACCACGTGCCGGCGAGGTCGGCCCCGTTCAACGCACCGGCGGGGTAGGCGACCCGCATCCGGGCCAGCTCAGCGGTCCGATCCCCCCGTCGTGTCCTCCCCATCGCCACGCCGCACGCTCCCGACTCATGACCCGTCTGCTCACAACCTACGCCCAAAACCGGCCGAAACCTACGGTCCGTATTGCCCCAGGGGGGCTGCCGGGTGCACTGTTAGCCCACCCGCGCGGCGCCGCGTTGTGGCGTGCGCCTACCCCCACTGGCGGTCAGCGACCCGCGCGCGCCTATATCCCGCGAGGAGGACGGCATGACCGTGGTGAACGGCCTGGCGGCGACCACCGATTTCAAGCCGGGGCTGGAGGACGTGGTCGCCTTCCACACCGAGATCGCCGAGCCGGATCGAGACGGCGGGGCGTTGCGCTATCGCGGCGTGGACATCGAAGATCTGGCCGGCCACGTGACGTTCGGCGACGTGTGGGCGTTGCTGACCGATGGCCGCTTCGGGCACGGCCTGCCGCCCGCCGAACCGTTTCCGCTTCCAGTGCACACCGGCGACGTCCGGGTCGACGTGCAAGCCGCGCTGGCGATGCTCGCCCCGATCTGGGGCTACCGTCCGCTGCTGGACAACTCCGACGAGCAGTCCCGTGCGGATCTGGCCAGGGCGTCGGTGATGGCGCTGTCCTACGTGGCGCAGTCGGCCCGCGGGATCCACCAGCCGGCCGTCCCGCAGCACCGGATCGACCAGTGCTCCACCATCACCGAACGCTTCATGACCCGGTGGCGCGGCGACCCGGACCCGGCACACGTCAAGGCCGTCGACGCCTACTGGGTGTCGGCCGCTGAGCACGGGCTCAACGCCTCGACCTTCACCGCTCGAGTGATCGCCTCCACCGGAGCCGACGCCGCCGCCTGCCTGTCCGGGGCGATCGGCGCGATGTCCGGCCCGCTGCACGGCGGCGCGCCGGCGCGGGTGCTGCCGATGCTCGAGGAGGTGGAGCGCACCGGCAACGCCACCGAGGTGGTCACCGCGGTGCTGGATCGCGGCGAGCGGCTGATGGGCTTCGGCCACCGGGTGTACCGGGCCAAAGACCCGCGAGCCCGGGTGCTGAGCCGGATCTGCCAGGAGCTCGGTGCGCCCCGCTACGACATCGCGGTGGCCCTGGAGCAAGCCGCCCTGGCCGAGCTGTCCGAGCGGCGGCCGGATCGGGTGATCGAGACCAACGTCGAGTTCTGGGCCGCGGTGATCCTCGACTTCGCGCAGGTCCCGCCGCACATGATGCCGGCGATGTTCACCTGCGCCCGCACCGCCGGGTGGAGCGCGCACATCATGGAGCAGAAGCGCACCGGCCGGCTGGTGCGCCCGGTGGCGCAGTACGTCGGGCCCGGTCCACGGCACCGGCGGGACGTGGCGGGCTGGGATGAGATCGGGTGCCCCTGAAGCTGTTTTCTACCGTAGTGCGTACCGGGCGAACAGCTGGCTTCCCGACTCCAGCAGCCACACCAGCTCCAGACTGACCAGTTCGGCCAGCGGCGCCCGGTCGAGGATGGAGCGCGACCCGGCGCTGCCGGCCAGCACGGGCGAGAGGGACAGGAACAGCTCGTCGACGAGGCCGGCGGGCACCAGCGAGCTGTTGAGGTTCGGGCCGCCCTCACACAGCACCGAGCGCACGCCGTGCTCGGTGCGCAGCCGGGCGAGCATCGCGGCCAGGTCCAGCTCCTGCCCCGGTGCCGAGCACAGGTAGCTGACCTGCGCCGCGCACTCGCCGATGTCAGCGTCGCTGGCGGTGAGCACGAGCACCCGGGAGTGCGGGTCGGCCAGCAGCGGCAGATCCGGGGTCAGGCTCAGCCGGCCGCTCACGACGATGGTCAGCGGCTCGGGCGCCAGCCCGCGGGCGACCCGGCGCTGCTGGCTGCGCGGGTCGCGGACCAGGCGCCCGTAGCGCTCGGCGCGTACCGTCCCCGCACCGACCATGACCGCATCGACGCACGCCCGCAGCTCGTGGAACAGCTGCCGGTCCGCAGGACTGCTGATCGGGGCGGTGCGGTGCGCCACCGTGGCCGCGCCGTCGACGGTGGCCACCATGTTGAGCACCAGGTAAGGGCGGTGCTCGGGGGCCAGATCGCCCAGCGCGAGCCCCTCCAGCGCCTCGATCGCGGTAACACTCCCGGCCTCCGGCAGCACCCGCCGCAACACCACCGGAACCTCATCCACCCCCGTCAACCTACCGGCGCCGCGCTGCGCGATCGGCACTATCCGTGAACTCGACGCCCCGGACGTTGTCGCCTGTTCTAGGTCCGTCTGGTCGAGTTCACGGCTGTGGGCCTGGCTCGCCCGTACCGGCGATGGTCATGCTGCCGGCGGTGTGCATCCGGGTTGCGCCGCCGCGACTGGCTCGAGAGGGCCGAGATGCCCGGCACCGACGCGATCGTCCAGGACGTCAGACAGATACTCCCTGCCACGCGTGGTGCCTGCGTGTAGCCTTCCCGGCCTGTAGACCGTCTGAGGGGCTCCTCAACCAGTGTGGGGACTCCCAACCCCTGATGAAGGCGTGTGACATGTGGGCGTGGGTGAAGGCCAGGAAGGCCAGACGGCCCGGGGACAGCGCCGAGGAGATCGACGGCTACCGGGACCTCGTTCGAGTAGGCCAAGGGGGCTTCGGTGTCGTCTACCGGGCGCGGCAGGAGCGCCTTGACCGTGGTAGCCGTCAAAGTGCTTTCAGTCCCAGACATCGACGAGGCGGCCCTGAGCCGGTTCGAGCGAGAATGCCGGCTCACCAGCCGGCTCACCGGGCATCCCAACGTCGTGACCGTGATCGACACCGGGACGGCCCGCTCCGGCCGTCCCTACGTCGCAACCGAATACTTCGAACACGGCTCGCTCAAGCAGCGCCTCGACCGGGACGGCCCGCTGCCGCTCAAAGATGCGCTGCGGGTCGGGGTGAAGGTTGCCGGCGCGCTGGCCGCCGCGCACGATGCCGGAATCCTGCATCGCGACATCAAGCCAGAAAACATCCTGGTCTCCGGTTACGGAGAACCAGCGCTGGCTGATTTCGGTGTCGCGCGCTTGCTCGACACCAGCGAGCTCTCAACTCGGACCGACGCGTTGACCCTCCACCACACCGCGCCGGAAATTCTGGAGGACATACCGCCAAGCCAAGCCTCGGACGTCTACGCGCTGGGCTCAACACTGTACCAATTGTTGTCCGGCAATCCCCCTCATCGGCGCGGCACCCATGAGAGCATCGCATTGGTGCTGCGCCGCATTCTCACCGAAGACCCTCCCGACATCGCCCGGCCGGACGTGCCTGAGCAGGTGATGGCCATTCTACGCAAGGCCATGGCCAGACAGCGGCAGAACCGCTTCACCGATCCGTTGGCGTTAGGGGTCGCCCTGCAACATCTCCAAGTCGAGTTCGGCTTCACCATGACTGAGCTGTCCCCCATCAGGGACCAGACCCAGTCCCGCTCACCAAAGGCACCAGACACAGTTTTGTTTCCACAAAGCGCCGATGCCGAGAGTTCCAGACCGCAACCGGACTCAGGTATTTCCAGCGCAGTTCTCAGACCCCGCCGCGCACCGCACCACAAGGCACCATCGAAGCATCATCGCCGGGGTTCGGTCTTGGTGTCGCTGTTGGTTATCGTCACGACGGTCGGCGGTGGCTTCGTCGCGTGGAGAACGAGAATATTCGCTGACTCTACTCCGCAGCGGTCAGTCCCCGGGAGATCTGCCCCCGGCTACCACCCGCTCACCACCATCTCAGTGCCGCCAGCCACCCAGCCAGGGCCACCTGAGCAGGCACCATCGTCCCCACAACGCCCGCCTGAACCGTTCCCGTCGCGACCAGGGAGACCGCCTACGACACAGTCGGCTCCCGCCGGGCCGCCAGTATCTGGGCCACACACGACACCACTGCAACAGCCCCCAGCGTCAAATCCAGTTACTGGGTTCCACATTCGAAACCAATACTCCGGCAAGTGCCTGGTTGCCCCATCCGGCTCCGGAGACTCCCTGGTTCGCCAGGTTGACTGCAACCCGAACGACACCAGCCAGCGCTGGCAACTCCCAGACCCGCGCGACGACAATCCAAATGTTTTCCGGATTCGCAATGTGAAATCTGAAAACTGTATCACTAGCGACATGAACGGCCTCGCCACGGTGGCGACGTGTGGATATCCGATGGAAAATTGGGAATTCTTAACAAAAGGAGGAGTCACTCGTCTTAATCTTAAAAACCCCTACTCCGAGCTATGTCTAATCGCGGAAAACAATGACGTCGGAGGCCGCGCACTCCTATCAGTCTGTCAAACTTCCCCAGACCGCTACTGGTATATCTACTGAATTTTCCGCGAGTTCCTGATTATCCATAAAACGTGCACCGGGTCCTGTTCAGGGTTTTTGGCGGTCGCACATACCGTGGTCGAGTCGGTGCAACCGGAGCCCGCCGGGCGAGGTGGCGCTCAACCGAGGTGTCTGTCATGACCAGCAGTGGGCTTTGATCCACTCTTCCAACTCGAGGGCGCGCTCGTGATCACCGAGCGCAAGCAGGTCCAGCGCGAGGTTGTGGGCTGAGTCCAGGGTGTGGGGGTGGTCGTCACCGAGCACCCGACGACGGCGGGCCAAGGTGTCCTCATCAAGCCGGCAGGCCCGCTGGTGCTCACCTAGCTCCCGCAGGTCACCGGCGAGGTTGTGAGCAGAGCCCAGGGTGTGCGGGTGGTCCTCGCCGAGCACCCGGCGGTAGCGGGCCAGAGTCTCCTCATCCAGCTGGCAAGCCTGCTGGTGCTCACCCAGTTCGCGCAGGTTGAGGGCGAGGTTGTGAGCTGAGTTCAGAGTGTGGGGGTGGTCGTCACCGAGCACCCGACGACGGCGGGCCAAGGTGTCTTCATCAAGCTGGCGGGCCCGTTGGTGCTCACCCAGCTCACGCAGATCGTTGGCGAGGTTACTGGCCGAGTTCAGGGTGCGGGGGTGGCCGTCACCGAGCACCCGACGGCAGCGGGTCAGGGTTTCTTCGTCCAGCTGACGGGCCCGCTGGTGCTCACCCAGCTCACGCAGGTCGTTGGCGAGGTTACTGACCGAGTTCAGGGTGTCGGGGTGGTCATCACCGAGCGCATCCCGGTTCAGCTGGTACACGCGTTCAAACAGCGCCCGGGCGGGCTGAGGTTCGCCCCGGGTCACCAGGTAGATCGCGGCACGGTCGAGCAGCCAGGGGAGGTCATTGTGGTCCGGATCGGCGCCGCGGGCGGGGTCGGTGACGGTCAGCACATGCGGCAGTAACTGCCGCCAGACCGGCCAGCTGGCGGGGTTGTTCCACGGGTCAGCCGGCACAGCGTCGCGCAGCAGCCGGCGGGCGACCATGGTCATATCGCCTTCGCCGGAAATGCTGATCGCACCGTCGCGCAGCACGGCTTGCACGAGCCGGTGGACCTCCAGGCTGTCCGGGCCTACCCGGGCCAGCGCACGGCGCCGCAACAGTCCGGTCACCTCGGCGAAGGCCACCGGGTCACTCGCCGCCGCCTTCAGCGGTGGGGGTAGCCGGTCCGCCCAGGCGGTGAACAGGGTCAAGGGAATCGGCTCAGGCGCCAGCTGCGCGGCGAGCCGCAGCAGCGCCAACGCGGCGGCGTCATCGGCGGCCAGCTGATCGAAGGACAGGTGCAGGCTCGCGGCCAGTGACGCGTGGTAAGTCGCCGGCACCCCCTGGGCCAGGATCGCGGTGACCTGGCGGGCCAGCTGCTGAAGGTAGGCTTGGCTGCTCAACCCGGTCGCGTAGAGGTAGGCCGCCGCTTGAGTGAGCGCCAGCGGCAGGTTATCCAGCGCATCCGCAACCCGAGCGGCATCATCCTCAGCCAGCCGGGGGAGCCGTTGGCGCAGCAGGCTGACCGACTCACAGCGGTCGAACACATCCACCGACACCGACGCGGCCAGCTCCTGCCAGTCCGGATGCCGGGAAGTGATCACCACATGGCCAGCACCACCCGGCATGAAGGGGGCTACGAAGTGTGGCGCCGCAGCATTGTCATAGATCAACAACCAACGGTCCCGTCCCCGCAAGGCGCCCAGCAGGCGCGACACCGCCACCTCCGCCGTGTCGGCCTGGTCCGCCAGGCCCAGTGCCCGGGCCAGTTCAGCCAATCGATCCGCGATCAGTGCTGGTTGCTCCGAGGGCACCCACCACACCACGTCGTAGTCATCGCCGTGACGGTGGGCGTACTCGATGGCCAACGCGGTCTTGCCGATCCCACCCATGCCGTGCACCGCCTGCACCACCGTCGAGCGGCCCGCACACAGGGCGGTGCGCAGGTTGACCAGAAGCTGCTCACGGCCGGTGAAGGCGGGGTTTCGCGCCGGGACGTTCCACACCCGCCCCACCGGTATCAGCTCCGAGCTAGGCCGCGGCAGTCCCACCAGAGCCTGGAAGAGCACCTCACTGAGCTGCTGCGGGGTGCTCACCGGCGCCGTGGTCAGACCACTATCGGCCAGCCGGGTCCGAAACGCCTCCTGCCGGTCACCGTGGTCCCGGTCGACGAACAGGTCTCTGGGTCCTTGTGCTTGCTCATCAAGCAGGAACACCAGCCGCGGCTTGCCAGCCTCGGTGGCGGCCTGGAACTCCAGTTCGGTGTAGGACAGCTGGGGTTGGTCGCGCACCGGCGAGCCGTAACGAAACCCGATGATCGCCACATACACATCGGCCTTGGCCACCTCCTGCCGGCACACCCGGGCTGGCGCCTCGTCGCGGGCGCCGAAGTACGCCATGTCCACAATGGCGTCCCCAGCTCGGGTCACCGCCTGCTCCGCGGCGGCCACGAACGACCGCCCCTCGGGCAGGCGCCGCAGCTCAGACGTGTGACTCACAAACACCCGCCGCGGCGGTTCGGACATGACCGACAGCATCCCACCCAACGCCATCTCGCAGCCAAACCAGGACCGGTCGGGAGTGCATCTGCTGCTACTTCATGCCAACCCGAGAGACGCTAGGCGGTCGTCGAGGGTGCGGACGGCGGGGGTGCGCTGCCAGGGTTGCAGGTCAGCACGGGCCTGTTCCAATCGCCCGACCAGCCGAGCGGAGCTGTGGACCGCCGCGATGTCGCCGGCATCACCGAGTAGCCGCGCCGCTTCGTCGATCTCATTACACGGCACATGCGCCTGGCCAAGGTAGACGAGAGTCATACCCACGTCCCGGGTGGATATCCTCCGGTGCATGATGTTGAGAGACTGCTGCGCATAGGCGATAGCGTGGTCAGTCTCACCTAGCGTGAGGTGACACCCGCCGCGAATCGAGATGTATCCCGCTTCACTATACGTGGAATAGCTCGGGGCTTGGTCATCGGCCTTCGTGAGCAGGGAATGGGCGGTGTCGAGGGCCGCCACGCAGGCGTCTCGCTGCCCGTCGGCGGCGTAGGCACGCGCGGTCACGTCGGCGGTGTAGGCCCGCAGCCGCAGGTCATCGGTGCGATCGGCCCACTGCCCGGCCGCGACGGCATGGTCGATACCGATGCGCGGCATGCCCCGCCAGGTCGCCAGGTGGCTCATGTAGCACGACACGAAGGCACCCAGCCCGGTGTTCTCGGCTTCGTGGGCCAGCGCGCGGGCATCCTCGTAGTAGTACCCGGCGTGGTCGAACTGATTCAGATCGAACGACAGCCAGCCGGCCTGGTACGAAGCTTGACTTACCACCGAGAGCATCCGAGGCCGCAACTCAGCCGGGCAGCAAGGCAGCAGCGCGCGACCCAGGTCACGCTGGGCAAGGACAGTGTCCAGGGCGGCCTGCGGGCCCAGTGCGTGATCCTGCCGCCGACAGTGCCACAGCACCGCCTCGATGTGCTCGATGGTCTGCGCGTCGACCCGGCTCAGCCCGGTGATCGCTGAGACCACGCGCTGGTGCTCATCACCGTCGAGGGCCAACGGCAGGGACGCGGCGGTCGCTGCCCAGCGCAGGGCACGGAGCATGTCGCGACGGTCCACGGTGTGCGCCCAACTGCGGAGGAACTGGACAAGCTGATGGTACGCCTGATCACGCTCACGGGGCGTGCTCAGCGCGTCACAGTCCGACAGCACCACTGATTCGAGCCGCCGCGCGAGCGAGAGGACAAAATCCTCTGGCAACGGGAGACCGGTTGCTGTGTCCGGTACGCCCGCCGCGGTATCACGAGGCCGGAAATCAGGTAAGTCCACGAGCAGGTCACTGACGGCACACTCGTACAGCTCCGCCAGCCTGGCGAGATTAGCAAACGACGGGATGTGCCCGGTCGTGCTCGGCCACTGCTCCCACGACGAGAACGACTTGAAGGTCTTCAACTCATCGGGCCAGCGCCGATTCCACTCATCAGCGGCCTGGCGCTGGCTCCAGCCATGGGCATAGCGCAGCGCCACCCGGGGATTGACGCGGTGGCGCTGCCGGAGTGCCTCGGCCACGTCCACCCACGACTTACCCTCCGCCCGCAGTGAATGCACCAGCCGCTCACGCCGCTGCTTCGGACTGCGTGGCTCACCCACGGCGTTCCCCAGACATCACGGCACCTCTCCCCTTGGGCGGCTTGCGAATGTGACAGCGGAACGCTACCGGCTCAGTACCGCCCCGCCAACGTGATACGGGAATTCCACCCGCGGTCAGGACGCCGAGCGCCAGAGGTCGCCGCCGCTGCAGGTGAGTCGGCACCGCAAACAGGGGCACAGTGGTGACCAGGCCCCCAGGGCCGGGACGACGAGACACCCCGGCACGCGGTCGGTGCCCGTGCCGGTGAGTCGCGCGCACCTCCTTCCCGCGCCGACCGAAGCACCGGCGAGCACCCAACCCCCCGACCCGCGCGCCGTTCAGCGGAAGACTCGCCCCGACCCTGGGTGCCGTCCACCCTGGGCGCCCTCAGTGCGACGAGTTCGACAACAGGGCTGCTCGCAAGACCCCTGACAGCGCTCCTGTCGAACTCGGCGACAGTAGGGCTGATCACAAACCGCGACGTCTGGGGGTACGCTCGCGACCTACGGGACGCGGCCTGGGGCGGGTATTGCGGTGGGGGCGCCACCGGCCCGTACGGTGGTCATGGTGGAGCGCGTATCCGCCGGCAAGGTGCGGGACCTGTATTCGGTCGACGGTGACCTGTTGCTCGTCGCCTCGGACCGGATCTCGGTGTACGACGTGGTCCTCCCGACGCCCATTCCCGACAAAGGCGCGCTGCTGACGCAGCTGTCGGTGTGGTGGTTCGACAGACTCGGCGATGTGGCACCCAATCATCTGATCTCCGCCACCGATGTGCCGACGGAATTCACGGCCAGGGCGATCCGCGTCACGCCGCTGCGGATGATCCCGGTGGAGTGTATTGCTCGCGGCTATCTCGCCGGCCTGGGGCTGCGTGAGTACCAGAAATTCGGCACCGTGTCGGGTGTGGCATTGCCGCCCGGGCTGGTGCTCGGCAGCCGGTTACCCGAACCGATCTTCACGCCGACCACCAAATTCTCCGACACCGGGCACGATGAGTTCATCACGTTCGACGACGTGGTGCGCGAAACCGGACGGGATACCGCGCAAAACCTCCGTAGCCTGACGCTCGAGCTTTATGCGAAGGCGGCTCAGCACGCCCTGAAGGGCGGCATCATCATCGCGGACACGAAATTCGAGTTCGGCTGGGACGCCGCCGGGCAGTTGACGCTCGGGGACGAAGCGGTCACGTCGGATTCATCGCGTTTCTGGCGTGCCGAGAGCTGGCGGCCCGGCCAGGCGCAGCACGCGTTGGACAAGCAGTTCGTCCGGGACTGGGCCCTGGGCACGGGATGGGACCGCGAGCCACCCGGACCGGTCATGTCTCCGGCGATCGCGGCGGAGACGCGGCTGCGCTACGTCGAGGCCTACGAGCGCATCACCGGGACCTCGTGGTCCCCATCATGACCCCTGGAACCTCGTGGTCTCCCCCGGGTCTGTGACATCACAGTGTCAGGGGGTCATCGTAAGGTCTGGGGCATGACACGGACCGCGCAGCTGACCATCCCCGCCGGACTGAAACCCGCCGACGGGCGGTTCGGGTGCGGGCCCTCGAAGATCCGTCCCGAGCAGCTGGCCGAGCTGGCCACCACCGGTGCCTCGGTGATGGGCACCTCACACCGGCAGACGCCGGTGCGCTCGCTCGTCGGGCGGATCCGCGACGGGTTGCGCGAGCTGTTCTCGCTGCCCCAGGGCTACGAGGTGGTGCTCGGCAACGGTGGCACCACAGCGTTCTGGGACGCCGCCGCTCTCGGCCTGGTCCGGGAACGCGCACTGCACCTGAGCTACGGCGAGTTCTCCGCGAAGTTCGCCGCCGTCACGGCGCGAGCCCCGTTCCTGGCCGATCCGATGCTGGTCTGCGCCCCGCCGGGGGACGCACCGCAACCGGTCGCCGATCCCTCCTGCGACCTGATCGGCTGGGCACACAACGAGACCTCCACCGGGGTGATGGTCCCGGTGTGCCGGCCGGCGCATTCAGAGGGCGCGCTGGTGGCGATCGACGCGACCAGCGGCGCCGGTGGCCTGCCGCTGCGGGCCGCCGACGTCGACGTCTACTACTTCGCGCCGCAGAAGTCCTTCGCCTCCGACGGCGGGCTGTGGATCGCGCTGCTCAGCCCGGTCGCGCTGGAGCGGGTCGCGGAGATCAGCGCCTCGCCCCGGTGGGTGCCGGAGTTCCTCTCGCTGAGCACCGCGCTGGACAGCAGCCGCAAAGATCAGACCTACAACACTCCGGCGGTCGCGACGCTACTGCTGTTAGTGGACCAGATCGAGTGGATGCTGGCCGGTGGCGGACTGAGCTGGTGCGTCGCCCGCACCACCGACTCCTCCTCGCGGCTGTACTCCTGGGCCGAGTCCTCGCCGTACGCCACACCCTTCGTCACCGACCCCGCCAAGCGCTCGCTGGTGGTCGGCACCGTGGATTTCGCCGGCGGCGTCGACGCCGCCGCGCTCGCCGCCGTGTTGCGGGCCAACGGCATCGTGGACATCGAGCCCTACCGCAAACTCGGCCGCAACCAGCTGCGAGTCGGGATGTTCCCGGCCGTCGATCCGGACGACGTCTCCGCGCTCACCACCTGCATCGACTGGGTCCTCGAGCGGTTGGGTGGTGACGAGATGGTGTGACGGGCGGCGGCGCGCCTCCCCCGGCGTCGCCGGCCACCGGCCTACGGTGGCGGGTACTGACGGGGAGGTCCTGGGATGCGCGCGCTGCGAGTGGCCGGTCTGGGGACCGACGGCCGCACGGTCATCCTGGAGACGGTCCCGCAGCGGCCCGGCGAGCGGCGGGAGCGGTTCACTGTGCCTGTGGAGGACGACCTGCAGGCTGCAGTACGGGGTGATCTCCCGCGCCTTGATGAGATCGAGATCGAGGCGGAGAGTCAGATGCGACCCCGTGAGATCCAAGCTCGGATCAGGGCGGGAGCGTCCGTCGAGCAGGTGGCCACCGCCGCCGGCGCGCCCAGCGAGCGGATCGAGCGGTTCGCCTACCCGGTGCTGCTGGAGCGATCCCGCATGGCCCAGCTGGCCCAGCGCGCCCACCCGGTGTGCGCCGACGGGCCCGATGTGCGCACCCTGGAGGAGGTCGTCACCGAGACTTTCCGCCAGCGGGGTCACGACGTCGGCTCAGTGACCTGGGACTCTCGGCGTAGAGAGGACGGCCAGTGGGTCGTCGCGCTGTGCTGGCGGGCCGGACGGTCGGAGAACCGGGCGCAGTGGACGTTTCACCCGGGCGCGCACGGCGGCACCGTCACCGCGGTCGACGACCACGCCACCGATCTGATCGACCCACAACCAGCCACACCGCTGCGCACCGTGCCCCCCGCGTCCGAGAAGCCAGTGTCCCCCGAGAAGCCAGTGTCCGGGGAGCACCCCAAGCCCCACCCGGCACCCCAAAAGCTCCGCAAACCCCGCGCGATCGTCCCCTCCTGGGAAGACGTCCTCCTCGGCGTCCGCTCCCCCCACACCTGACCACTCCCGCATTCTGCGGGCTCAGCGGGGTTACCAGGCGCGAATAAACCCGCTGAGCCCGTCCAATGCGCTTGGTAGCGTAGAGGGGATGAATTCTCGGGGGTTGGGGCGGTTGGGGCCTTATGTGCGGCCGGTGTGGGGGCGGTTGGTAGGGTCGGGGGCGGCGGCGTTGGGGGGGATGCTGGCGGGGTTGATGATCCCGCTGCTGATTCAGCGGATCGTTGATGGGGCGGTCGCCCGGGGGGACCGGGCCGCGATGGTGCCGCTGTCGCTCGGAGTGCTCGCGCTGGGAGCGCTCGAGGCCGGGTTGATCTACCTGCGGCGGATGCTGGTGGCCCGCTCGACCACGGACATCGAGAAACGGATGCGGGCTGATCTCTACCACCACCTGCAGCACCTGCCGGTGGCCTTCCACGACCGCTGGCCATCCGGGCAGTTGCTGTCGCGCGCGATCAGCGATCTGACCACGATCCGGCGGTTCCTCGCCTTCTCGGGCATCTTCCTGGTGGTCAACGTGTTGACCGTGCTGGTCGGGTTGGTCATCCTACTGGTGATCGCGCCGGCGCTCGGGTTGCTCGCCACGATCATGGCGGTGCCCATGGTAATACTATGCCGACGCTACGAGCGACGCTACGAGCTGGCCGCGCGGCGCGCGCAGGACCAGGTGGGGGACCTGGCCACCACGGTGGAGGAATCCGCGCTGGGCATCCGGGTGCTGAAGTCCTTCGGCCGCGGTCCCCGGGCCACCCGGACCTTCCTGGCCCAAGCCCGCGAGCTGCGCCGGACCGAGCTGACCAAGGTGCGGCTGCTCGCCACGATGTGGGCGTTGATGATCGCGCTGCCGGAGATCACGCTGGCTGCGACGCTGGCCATCGGCGGCTATGCGGTGGCAGCCGGATCACTGTCCCTGGGCACTGTCGTCGGGGCGGTCACGATTCTCACCTACCTGCGCTGGCCGCTGGACTCGCTGGGCTGGCTGCTGGCCGATGCCGGCAACGCCGCCGCGGCGAGCACCCGATACTGGGAGGTGCGCGACGCCGTCGCCACAGTGGCCGACCCGCCGGCGCCCCGGGCCCCGGCTCGTCCGGTGCGTGGCGCGCTGCGGCTGGAGGCGGTGCGCTTCCAGTATCCCGGGGCCGCCACCGAGGTACTGCGCGGCGTGGACCTCGACGTCCGGCCGGGCGAGACGATGGCGCTGGTAGGGACCACCGGCAGCGGCAAGACCACCCTGACCGCGCTGATCCCGCGGCTGGCCGACGTCACCGGCGGCCGGGTCCTGCTCGACGGGGTCGATGTGCGGGAGTTGGCGCTGGCGCAGCTGCGCACGATCGTGGCGAGCGCCTTCGAGGACCCGGTGCTGTTCTCGGCGTCGGTCCGGGAGAACGTGGCACTGGGCGCGCCGGAGACAAGCGACGCCGAGGTGCGCCGCGCGCTGCGGGTGGCCCGTGCCGAGGAGTTCGTCGACGCGCTGCCCTGGGGCCTGGACACCCGGATCGGTGAGCAGGGCTTGACGTTGTCCGGGGGGCAACGGCAGCGGCTGGCGCTGGCCCGCGCAGTGCTCGGCGGCGGTGGCGTCGGCAAACCGGCGGTGCTGGTGCTCGACGACCCGCTGTCCGCGCTGGACGTGCACACCGAGGCCGAGGTCGAGGCGGCCCTGCGCCGGGTGCTGCGCGGCGTGACGGCGTTGGTGGTGGCCCACCGGCCCTCCACGGTACGGCTCGCCGACCGGGTGGCGCTACTCGCCGACGGACGGATCGCCGCCGTGGGCACCCACGCCGAGCTGCTCGCCGAGATGCCCGGATACCGCCGGCTGCTGTCCACCCTGGACACTGCGGCGCTGCGCCGATGACAGCACCTGGCCCGACGACACCTGGCCCGACGACACCTGGCCCGACGACGCAGACGACGCAGGAGTGGCGGGGCGTCGCCGCCGAGGACCTCGACACGATCGACACTGCCACCGGGTCGCGGCTGGCTGCCCGGTCCCGCCGGTTGCTCGGCTCACTGCTGCTCCCGCGGCTGCGCCGGGTGAGCGCCGCGCTGGGGCTACTCGTCGCCGCGCAGGTCGCGCTGCTGGCCGGCCCGCTGCTGATCGCCGCGGCGATCGACCGCGGCATTCCGGCCGCGCTGGCCGGTCGACCCAGCCCGCTGGCCTGGTGCATCGCCGGCTACGCGGTGATCGGGACGACCAACGCGCTGACCGTCGGCGCGTTCCTGCGATTGTCCGGGCGGATCGGCGCCGACGTGCTGGTCGATCTGCGCGAGCGGGTGTTCGCACACGTCCAGCGCCTGTCGCTGGCCTTCCACGAGCGCTACACGTCGGGACAGGTGATCACCCGGCTGACCAGCGACCTGGACGCCCTGCAGGAGCTGCTGGAGGAGGGGCTGGACGGGTTCTTCGTCTCACTGCTGTCGATCGTCGGCATCAGCGCGATGCTGCTGGTGCTGGACACCCGGCTGGGCTTGGTAGCGCTGGCCGGCTTCGTCCCGCTCGGCCTGCTGACCCGCTGGTATCTGCGGCGCTCGCGGCACACCTACCGCGCCACCCGCACCCGGATCGCCCGGGTGATCGTGCAGTTCGTCGAGACCATGAACGGGATCCGCGCGGTGCAGGCGTTCCGCCGGGAACGACGCAACTCCTCGATCATGGACGAGCTGGGCGGTACCTTCGCCGACGCCGGCGCCGAGGCACTCCGGCTGCTCACCTGGTTCACTGCGGCCGTGCGGCTGCTCGGTGCCGTGTCGGTGGCGGTGATATTGCTGCTCGGTGGGTTACGGGTGCTCGAGGGCAGCCTGACGCTGGGCGTGCTCGCGGCGTTCGTGCTGTACCTGCGCCTGTTCTACGACCCGCTCGACGAGCTGGCCATGTTCGCCAACTACTACTCCTCGGCGGTCGCGGCGCTGGAGAAGATCTCCGGGGTGCTCGACGAGCATCCCTGCGTCAGCGACCCTATCCAGCCGGTGGCGCTGCCCGTCCCGGTGCGCGGCGAGGTGGTCTTCGATCGGGTGCGCTTCTCCTACGGCGGCCCGGAGGTGCTGCCCCAGCTGGACCTGGTGATACCCGCCGGCCAGACCGTCGCCCTCGTCGGTGCGACCGGGGCGGGCAAATCGACGGTGGCCAAGCTGCTGGCGCGGTTCTACGACCCGGTGGCGGGCTCCATCCGGCTGGACGGGGTCGACCTGCGCTCGGTGGCCGACGCCGACCTGCGCCGCGCGGTGGTGATGGTGACTCAGGAGTCGTTCCTGTTCTCCGGGTCGGTGGCCGACAACATCGCGCTGGCCGACAAGGGCACACTGAGCAGCGTCGGTGAATCGGGCCAGGCTTCCCGAGCGGACGTGGTGGCGGTCGCCCGGGCGGTGGGGGCCGACGAGTTCATCACCGCGCTGCCCGAGGGCTACGACACCGACGTGCGCAAACGCGGTGCGCGGCTGTCCGCCGGGCAACGGCAGCTGGTGTCCTTCGCCCGAGCGCTGCTCGCCGATCCCGCGGTCCTGGTGCTCGATGAGGCGACCTCCTCGCTGGACATCCCCGCCGAGCGGGCCGTGCAGGCCGCGCTGGCGACCGTGCTCGCCGGGCGCACCGCGCTGGTCATCGCGCACCGACTGTCCACCGTGCTGGTCGCCGACCGAGTGCTGGTGCTCGCCGACGGCATCGTGATCGAGGACGGCCCACCCGCGCAGCTGATCACCGCGGCGGGAGCCTTCGCCGACCTGCACACCGCCTGGCGCACCGCACTGGCCTGACCCAGACCGCACTGACATAGACCGCCTGGCCCAGACCGCCCTGACCTAACCCAGCAGGGACAGCAACAGGGCGATCCAGGCAGCGACGATGCCCGCCGCAGTACCGTAGGCCACCCACCGCCAGATCGGGGTTGCCCGGCCCAGCCACATCGACGGCGCCAGCCCCGCAGCCACCAGCAGGTTCGCCAGCACGACGACGCCGGTGCCGTTCGGCGCCAGCCCCTGAGACAGGCTGAGCAACGCGATCACCATGATCGCTGCTGCCACCACGCTGACGGTGAGGCCGGTCGCCCACGGCGTCGGCTCGCCAGAGTGCATCCCTGTGCCGCCTTGAATCTCGGTGCCGCCGCGATCCATGCCGATGACTGTAAACGCGACGGCGTGGCCGCGATGCACGCCTGGCCGTCAGCCCGAAGCGGGAAAGCCGTCGGGCCCGACCGAGACTTCCAGGTCGGGCCCGACGTGTTCCAACTGCGTTGCCAGGACTCCCACCACGAAGCCGGCACCACTTAAGTTAGGCTAACCTTGGCTCGCCGTCAAGCGGCGGGACCCGTGAGTGGCAAACACTGTTATGGCACGGTTTGCCACTCACGGGCACGGGGGCACACGCTAGCGTGTGCCCCCGTGCCCGCACCCCGCCTCGCCGACCCGCGCCCAGTGGTCGGCGTCGGCACTCTCGCCTGGTTCACCGCGACAGTGGTGCTCCTCATCACCAACGGACCACCGGCGTGGATATGGGCCTGCCTGACCGGCGGCCTACTCGGCCTGATCGGATTCGCGATGATCCACTGGCAGCTCAGCGCCGCCCGGCGCGCATCCCGGGGCGCCCGGCGAGACTTATTCTGAGCTCTGCCCCGTAACCTTGGCGTTGTGGTCCGACTGGTCGACCAGCACGTCAAGATCATCACCGGGCGAGACCTGCCTGACACGGTCGGCCAGCATCAGCCAGTCGTGCCCGTCGACACACGAGACACGCAAGCGCCCGATGGGCCCGCCGGCGCCCTGCAGCCGAAACCTGCCCTCGACGATCGCCGCCAGGCCGCACGTCGGGCAGCACACAACACCGTTCATGGTCGAGAGGACCGGGGTGGCATCGGCGATGGACATCCCACGCCCTCCCAACCGATGTCATGGGTTGTGCGACCACACAGACCCAGGGTGGGGCAGGCAACCGCACAACCCACTCCCCGCGCGGCCCAGCATCGCACAGCGATCAACATCCGCACAAGCGGGAAAAATATCTACGCTACCCCGCATCAGCGGAGTTATCGTCTTTCCACTCCTACCGCAGCCGCCACCGCGACGCCGAACCTCGGACCGCTGAGGAGCGATCGGACATGACGACACCCCAACCCACCGGACAGGCGGTACCCGAGGGCCGGCTGACCTTCGACGAGGACGTCGTCGAGCAACTCGACGCCCGCTACCGCACCCGCGATATCGTCCGCCGCCGCGAGCTGGTCCACGATGCACTCGCCGCGATGCCCGGCGAGTCGATCCTCGACGTGGGCTGTGGGCCCGGGTTCTTCGTCGCGGAGCTTCTCGAGCAGGTAGGCGCCGCGGGATCGGTCGTGGGAGTGGACCGCAGCCCCCAGATGCTCGCGGCTACGGCACGCCGGTGCGCGGGCCACCCCAACGTCACCCTGCACGAGGCGGACGCAACGTCTCTGCCGGTCACGAACGCCGGCTTCGATCGCGCGCTATCAGTGCAGGTCATGGAATATGTCCCCGATGTGGGCGCGGCACTGGCCGAGTTGCATCGCGCGGTGCGCCCCGGTGGGCGGGTGCTGATCTGGGACATCGACTGGAGCACGGTGAGCTGGCACTCTCGCGATCCCGCTCGGATGGCGCGGGTGTTGCGGGCCTGGGACGGGCACCTCGTCCACCCGTCCCTACCACGGACGCTGGCCGCCCAGCTCCGCTGCGCCGGCTTCGACGACGTCCACATGGCGGCCCACACCTTCGCGACCACCCAGCTCGACCCGGACAGCTTCGCCGCGCTGGTATGCCAGATCGTCGCGCACTTCGTCGCCGGGCGGTGCGGACTCACCGAGGCCGACGTCGCCGCCTGGACGGCCGAGCAGCGCCGGCTCGACGAGCGGGGCGAGTTCTTCTTCACCTGCACCCAGTTCTGCTTCACCGCACACCGGCCACCCCCGTGAACAGCAGCGAAGCGCTTCTCAGAGAGCCGGACTGCATCTAGAAGGTTCCCAGCGCTCCGGCGTATGGCTCTCCATCGACATAACGCCTCAGCTGTTCAACGATACCGCGCACGCGACCGGGTCCCCACGCACCTACTGTCGGATTCTTCGAGTGAGTTACGAAGTTCACGATTACCATGTCACGCATGATCAGAAAATTCTCAAGCCGGCCGAACGATGGTGACAGCGGGCGTACCTGCTGGTAGCCGTCCAGGTACCGGCTGGCGAATACCCTGTACGCCGCGGAGTCGTCGGCGACCTGGCGGTGAACCGACGACAGTACCGTCGCGATGTCGAGCATGTAGTAACCGTAACCGCAGTCGTCGAAGTCGATGACCGCGATCGTTCCACCATTGGTGACAATCAGGTTCTCTCGGTGCAGGTCGGCATGAATGAGCCCCCAGTCGCTTCCCATGGGCGGCAGCGTCTGGCGGATCTGCGCACCAACCGCACGGATGACCTCGACGCCCTCCGGACCGAGCATCGCGCACGCCTGCTCCCCGTTGACCGCCGGCCCGTTGTCGAACAGGTCCGCCACGCCCCATGACGGCCTGGTGAAGCCCGTCGGACACTTGATGATGTCGGCATGCACGTGCAGTCGAGCCGTAACCTGGCCCAGCGCTTCGGCGATACCCACGTCGCCGTAGGAAGGATTGTCTCGACCAGGAATCCACCGGAACGACACGAAAGTGGCGGGCTCCGCCAACAGTCGCGAACCGATCTCGCCGACGAGCTCACCGGCTGATGTACGTACTGGGATCGGAACAGAGACCGCACCGTCCTCGATGATCCGCTCCAGCCAGAACAGTTCTGATTTCTGCTCCTCTACCGAACGTCCACCACGTAACGACAGTCGCAGACTGTAGCGCTCGTCTACCGCGTCGACGCGGTAGACGGCGTTGTCCTCGTATCGCATCAGCCGCATCCCCTGCGGCTCGATACCGTATTCCCGCAGTGCGTTGAGCGCCACACCGCGCAGCTGGCGAAGTTGCGACGAGCGACTGAGCTTCACGAGCGCGTGATCAGACATACGACCTCTTAATCCGGCTATTGATCGTCGTTACGTGCGCACCACACGGGTACGCTCTTGGCAGGTCACCGAAACCAAGTAAAGCACATTCGCACTGTCGAGAGTGGTAGCGCCACGGGTCGAGAAGACACTACCCGGGCCTCACCCGACGGAAGCCCCGTTCCGACAGCCTCCTCTACCCGGGAGATGTCGGCGACGCCGCCGTCGGCTTCGGGAGTATCAACGCAAACGACCGCAAATTGACACTGATCAAGGTCCTCCACTGGGTAGTGTTCGCCGGATTGAACATCCCAGGCAACGATGCAGTACTGGCGCTCGAAAGCCGAGATCACCGCTCGACCGACTCGGCCAACTCCGATGACACCTACATGCATCCAGGCCTCCCGATCAACATTGATTTCTGGTCGATTTTCCGTTACCACTGGAGTCTTGACGCTCATTCGCAAGACGCGCCCCTAGCGCTGAATAAATAGGCGTCTCAGCAGCAGGGCGGCGCGGACGAGGTCGGCGGCGTGCACGGTGCCGTCCGGGGTGACCCAAAACGGCACCGTGTGCTCGGTGCCGCCGTGGCGTACCCGCAGTCGCTCGTGCAGCCGCAGCGTCCCGTCCGGGACGGCGAGTCCGGCCGCAGCGCACACCGCGACCACCTCCACCAGCTCGACCCACCGCACCGTCCGCCCCGCACCGGCGTCAAGCAGCTCGGGCGCGATCCGCTCGGAGGCCAGCGGCAGATCCAGCAGGTCGGCCAGCGCGCCAGGGTCGCCACCGGACACCAGCTCACCGGCCGGCAACACGGCGGCCAGCCACGGGGAGTCGAGCACGACCACGCGGTCGGCGTCGACCACCTCGCCGGTCACTGCCCGGACCCGAGCCGGGGGCGCCACGTCGGCCGGGTCGAGCTCGGCGCCGGCCAACGCGGCATGCACGGCGTGCACCACCGCGGGGCTGACCGTGCGGGCCGGATCGGCCAGCCGGGCCAGCAGGTCGGCGGCGTCGGCGGGCCCAGCGGCACTCAACCAGGTGACGCTCAACCCGGTGCGCACTCCGGCGGCGGCGAGCAGCGCCTCGTCGGTGTCAGCACAGCCTGGCACCACGTCGTAGAGGCCTTCCAGCGCGACCGCCCCGGCGAGGCGCCAGTGCGGCGGCGGGTGCCCGCCGAGCCGGGCGTGCCGGGCCAGCCACCAGCCGGTGTAGCCGCCGGGCTGGCGCAGTGCGGCGAGGCCGGCGGGCTCGGCGGCTATCCGGCGCAGCGCGGCCGGCCAGCACTGGTCGTCGACGAGGTCCAGGTCCCGGACGGCGAGCAGCCGCGTGGGCGGCTCAGCATGGGCGCGCCACCACTGCTCCTCGTCATCAAGATCATGATCTGGGCCCTCAGGGTCGGGGTCGTCGAGCACCGCGAACGAGTCCAGCACCCCGACCGCCCGCAGCGCGGCGGCGCCGTGCTCGGCGGCGACGGCGGGGTCCAGCACGCCCAGCGGCGCGTCCGCGGCGAGCAGCTCCCGCATCGCCCCACCAGGCAGTACCAGCTCGTCGGCCCGCCGCGGCGCCCCGATGTCGTCACGCAGCGCCAGCGCACCCAGCCACGGCCGGGCAGTGCCATCGAAGGCCAGGCGCTCGGCCAGTGACAGCACCGCGTGCGCGAGTCCGGTGACGTCAAGGCCGTCCTCGGCGTCATCGACACTGCGCTCCACAGCGGGACGCAGCGCATCCAGCAGTTCCGCCGGTCCCACCGGCCGGGCCCCGAGCCGCTCCAGCAAGGGGTGCGCAGCGTCCGGGTGCACCAGCCGCAGCTCGGTGGGCACCCGGGCGTCAACCTCCCCCAACAGCACCCCGCGCGGGCCGGTGACGGTGCGCCCGTCGGCCAGCGGGACCGGCAGCGCACCGAGCTCCTCGCGCGCGGCCGGGTCGGCGTCGAGCAGCGCGACGAGTGCCGAATAACAGCGCCGCCACCACGACGGTGGCCGCTCCAGCCCGCCCAGCAGCTCGGCGATGTCCACCGCGGCCAGCCTGCGCACCCCGAGCGCGGTGAGCGCGGCGGTGTGCGCGGGCGCGGACAGCTCCGCGTCGAGCAGCTCGGGCGTGACCTCGGCGAGTAGCTCCACCAGCTCGGGCAGCGGCACGTCCAGCACCATCGCCTGCGCTGGCGTGACCTGCCCCCCGGAGGCGGCGGGGAGCCACCGGGTGTGGCGCAGCGCCTCGAGCACCGCTTCCCGCAGCGTCGCGTCGATCTCGCTAGCGGGGAACCCAGCGACGGGCACCAGCGCGGTGCGCTGATTTGACACAGCCGCGGTGCGCTGATCGGACACAGCCGCGGTGCGCTGATCCGGCGCCAGCGCGGCGGCCAGGTCCGGGTAGGCCCGCGCGGCCTCGGCGAGCAGCAGGTCGAGCGCCGGCCCGGGATGGACGTGGCGCCGCGCGGAGTCGACGGGCACCGTGGCGATCAGCCGCGCGGGCAGGGTGAGCCGCTCCTCGGTGGGGGTGGGCGCGTGCAACACCTCCCCGACCAGGGGTAACGGGGCGCCGTCGGGGCCGACGGGCAGCGCCCAGCACAGGCTCCACTCGCCTCGCGCCTCGGGGCCGAGCCCGACCAGGGCCGCGGACGGCAGCAGCCCGGCGCGGCGTACCACCCGCCACCGGCGCAGCCCAACCCCGTCATGTACCACTACCGGGTCCTCGCCCTCGCGGCGCAACACCCGGTCATCGATGTCGATGCGGTGCAGCCACGGCAGCGCCAGCAGCAGGTCAGCGGCCTCGACGGCGAATGCCGCGAGCAGCGCCTGTGGATCGACCCCGGCGCGCAGCGGCAACCGGACCTCGGTGTCGAATCCGGCCGGCACCTCGCCCTCGGCGGGCCATACCAGCCGCAGCACGGGCGGGCGGCCACCGCGCCGCGCCAGCTCGGCGCACAGCTCCGGGTCACCGGCCAGCTCGTGGGCGGTGCGCTCCGCGGAGAACTCCACCCCACCGGTGCGGGAGAGCACCTGCGGTGCGTCGGTGACGCCCAGGACCGCCGCGAAACCGACCCCGAACCGGCCGACGCTGTCCCCCGCCCGCTTGGCTGAGGCGCGCAGCGCGGCCAGCGCGGCCACTCCGGCGTGGTCCAGCGCCACCCCGGTGTTCGCGGCGCGCAGCTCACCGGACTCGACAGTGACCTTGAGGTACCCCGGCGTGTCGGCGCGTTGCGCAGCGTCGGCGGCGTTCTGCGCCAGCTCGACGAGCAACCGGTCCGCGTAACCGAGCAGGGCGAGGTCGGACTCGGCGTTGGCGTCCTCGCGCAACCGCGTCGGGGACCCCCGCCAGGCGGCCAACACACCCTCACGCAGCGCCGCGGTGCCGAACGGATCCGCGGCGGCGCGGTGCGCAGTTCTCGCGGTCGTCGTCACTCCGCCGGTGCCCGGGGCAGCAGCTCCAGCTCGGCGTCGTCGTAGACCAGCTCGGCCACCGGCACATTCGGGCTGGTGTCCACCCGCACCTCGGAATGCGCCCCGCAGCCGAACTCGGCGTGCACCACCCGCCCGTCGGCTGGGGCCAGATCGTTACCACAGACGCCGAGGGCCGCCGCCAGTAGGCCACCCAGCGGAAGATAGAAACCGCAGGTGACACACCGGTCGGGGGCGCCGAGGGCCATCTCCGAGCCAGGGCCGCGGTCACTGTCGCGCCAGCGCTGCACCAGGGCCAGGCGGGCATCACGACTCAGCACCCGGAGCCGTCCCAGCCCTAGCTCCGGGCTGAGCGGCTGCAGCGCCGGGTCCTCGTCGATGAGGTAGCCGGGCACCAGCCGCGGGTCATCCGGGTCGGTCGGCAGCAGATCCCCGACGCCGAGGTCGCCCGCCCGAAGTCGCTGGGTCCACGGCAGCCAGGGCGGCGCGACCAGCGCGTTCGGGCCGGGCAACAGCACCACCTCGCTGACCGTCACCGGGCTCCCGGGGCCCGCCGAGGCCACTGTGACCGACCAGCGCCAACCGCGGTAGCCGGGGAGGTCCGCGTCGAACAGGTGCGTGACCGCGCCGCCGTCCTCGACCTGTACCTGCACATGCGCGCCTACCGGGGCGCCGCCGGCCTCAGCCTGCGCCGCCCGCCGGGCCGGCTCGACGGCCTCAGCAAGGCCCCCGTCATGGGAAGAGCCTGGCGCGATAGTGTCGGCAATCACGACTCTGATTGTGCCGCATGGGCGGTCCGCTCCGGCAACCCGGCCAGTGTGGCTGGACATCCTTACTCTCGTGTCGACAGCTGTGGTGCTGCTGGCCGGCTGCGCCACGCGGCATTCGACCGCAGCTCAGCTGCACGTGCAGGTGCAGGCCACCCTCCCGCACGACACCACGATGTACACCGAAGGCCTGGAGATCCACGACGGGGTGCTCTACGAGAGCAGCGGGCTGATGGGACAGTCCCGGGTGCGAGCCACCGCGCCGGCCGGCGGCACCACAGTGCGGGAGGCGACGTTGCCCGCCCCGCTGTTCGGCGAGGGGCTCACCGTCACCGGCGATCGGTTGTGGCAGCTGACCTGGAACAACGGGATAGCGATCGAGCTCGATCCGGCGACGCTGGCCCAGCGACGCACGGTGACCTACCAGGGCGAGGGCTGGGGGCTGTGCCACGACGGGCACCGGCTGGTGATGAGCGACGGCTCAGATCGGCTGACCTTCCGGGACCCGGTGACGTTCGCGCCGTCCGGCAGGCTGGCGGTCCGGCTCGACGGCGAGCCGGTGCGAGCGCTCAACGAGCTGGACTGCGCCGGTGGCGTCATCTGGGCCAATGTCTTCCAGACCGACCGCATCCTGCGCATCGACCCCACCACCGGCGTGGTGACCGGCGTGGTCGACGCCTCCGGTCTGCTCAGCACGCAGCCGCGACCGTCCGGGGATGTGCTCAACGGCATCGCGGCGATCCCGGGCACCGACGAGTTCCTGATCACCGGCAAGCACTGGCCGTCGCTGTTCCGGGTACGGTTCATCCCGTCGGTGCCGGGGACTTGAGCGTGGGATCCCCGACGCGCTGCCGAGGCGCTACCGGTGGTGCAGGATGGAACGCGTGAAGCGGCCTGCATCCTCCTCAGGAGCCGGGCAACCCCGCGCCCGGGGGCGCCGCGGCCGGCGCTGGGTACCGGAGGACCGTCGCGGCAGCGGCCCGACCAACCCACCGCCACCGTATGACCCGCCGATTTACGAGAAGTCGACTTACGAAAAACCGACCTACGAAAAACCGACTTACGAAACACCGACGGTTCCGATTCGCCCGCAAGCCGCATCGGGTGGCCCGCCGCCGCCCCGCAAGATCACTGTTACCCGGGTGGCCGCCTGGCGGAGCAGGCAGCTGGTATCCGGCGGCGTGCGGCGCTTCCACCGGGCCACCACGGCCGATGGCGCGGGCCGGTCCGGACTGTCGTCACTGACCTACGCGGCGATGATGGACTACGCCGCCGGCGCGGCCATCGCCGTCGCGCTGGCCAACACGTTGTTCTTCGCCGTCGCCACCGCGCAGAGCCGGGCCAACGTGGCGCTCTACCTGTTGATCACAGTGGCGCCGTTCGCGCTGATCGCCCCGGTGGTCGGCCCGCTGCTGGACCGGCTGCAGCACGGGCGGCGGGTGGCGATGGCGCTGTCTTTCGCTGCTCGGGGCTTCCTGCTGGTCGTGATGGCGGCGCACGTCCACGACTGGCTGCTGTACCCCGCGGCGCTGGGCTTCCTGGTGCTGGCCAAGTCCTACGGCGTGCTGCAGGCGGCGGTGATCCCCCGGGTGCTCCCGCCGGGGATCACGCTGGTGAAGACCAACTCGCGGCTCACCGCGTTCGGGCTGCTCGCTGCGGGGGTGTCCGGGGCGCTGGCCGCCGGGATCGCGGCGCTGGCCGGGTCACCGGGAGCGCTGCTGTTCACCGCGGTGATCTGCCTGACGGGAGCGGCCCTGTGCCTGCGCATCCCGTCGTGGGTGGAGGTGACCGAGGGCGAGGTTCCGGCCTCGCTGCGCACCGAGGCCACCGGCGCGCCCGGCTCCGCGCGGCGCCGTCAGCCGATGGGCCGCCAGGTGGTCGTCGCGCTGTGGGGCAACGGGACCGCACGGGTGCTCACCGGGTTTCTCACGCTGTTCGTGGCATTCGCGGTGAAAGCCCAGACCGAGGGCTCACCAGGACGGCAGCTGGTGCTGCTCGGTGTGGTCGGCGCGGCGGCCGGGGCCGGTGGTTTCCTGGGCAACGCGGTGGGTGCGCGGATGCACTTCGGCAAGCCCGACAGGCCCCCCGAAACAGCGATCATCGGATGCGTGGCCGCCGGCCTGTGCATGGCGGTGCTCGCCGCGCTGGTGCAGGGCATCGCCATCGCGGCGGTCACCGCGCTGGTGGCGGCGACGGGCAGCGCGGTGGCCAAGGTCTGTCTGGACGCGGTGATCCAGCACGGCGTGCCGGAGGCGTCCCGCGCCTCGGCGTTCGGCCGGTCGGAAACCGTGCTCCAGACAGCCTGGGTGATGGGCGGCGCGTTGGGCGTGCTGCTGCCACCCATCTACTGGATCGGCTTCGCCTCAGTCTCAGCCCTGCTAGCCCTAGGCCTGACCCAGACCATCCTGACCCGCCGCGGCTCCTCCCTCATCCCCGTCTTCAACACAACCGCACCCGACGTCACCCCGCGCCCCGATATGGAGCCATATCGGGGCTATTGACCCGCCGGTTGCCCCGACATGGAGCCCTATCGGGGTGCGGGGGGTGGGTCAGGGGTCTAGTTCGTGGGCTACGGCGCGGACCAGTTCGCCGATGCGCTTGGTGGTGCGACGGTCGGGGTAGCGACCTTTGCGCAGGTCGGGCTGGACCCGCGACTCCAGCAGCCTGATCATGTCGTCGATCACACCGTGGAGCTCCTCAGCCGGCCGGCGCCGGGCCTCCGCCACCGACGGCGGCGCCTCCAGCAGGCGCACCGACAACGCCTGCGGGCCGCGCCGCCCGTCCGCCACCCCGAACTCCACCCGCTGGCCGGCCTTGAGATCGGTCACCCCGGTAGGGAGCGCGTTAGCCCGCACGTACACGTCGGCACCGTCGTCCTGCGTCACGAAACCGAAACCCTTGCCCGCGTCGTACCACTTGACCTTGCCGGTCGGCACTGACCTCACCGTTCCCTCGTGGAGTACCGCCTGCCTGCTGGAAGTGCGAGACCAGCAAGACGAACGCGCCCCGAACGCACCCGGGACGCGTGCGCACCAGCTTACGACTTCCGGACGCTTTTCGGACGCACCCGCACCGCGTGGATGTGGCGCGTCAGGCGAACGAGTCAGGGACCGCCTCGACGAGGCTGACCATGCCAGAACTCGGCACGACGCGGGTCACTCGAAGGCCGGCCCGGCCACACAACGCGCGGTGCTCCGCCTCGGTGCGCTGGCGACCACCAGTGGTCAGCACCAGCATCACCACATCCACCAGTTTTCCCGTCGACACCGCCGCGCCCTCCGGTAACACGATCTCAGCAATCAGCAGGCGCGCGGTGTCGGCCATCGAGGCCCGACACGCACTCAGGATCTCCACCGCGTGGTCGTCGTCCCAGTCGTGGATCACATTACTCAGCAGGTAGACATCGCCACCCTCCGGTACCGAGTCGAAGAAGTCCCCACCCACCACCGTGCAACGGTCGATGATCTCAGCACCGGCCAAAACCGCCGGCCTGTCGAACAGCACGCCCTGAAGGTGCGGGTTGACGGACAGGATCGCGGCGAGCAGGCCACCCCGCCCACCACCGACATCCACTACCGTGCGCAACCGGCTGAAATCGTAGGCTGTGACGATATTGGCGGTGTCACCCGTGGAGAGGGAGGTCATGGCGACGTCGAAGACCGCCGCATCCTGGGGATGCTCTGCCAGATAGTCGAAGAACTCAGTGCCGTGAACCCGGTCGAACGCCGGCTTCCCGGTCTGAACCGTCTCGTACAGATCGGCCCACGCGTAAAGATTGAACGGCATCCCGACCATCGTCGCCACCCCCCGCAGCGACCCGGGGACGTCACTGCGCAGCATCTCACCGAGCGGGGTCAGGGCGAAGTGCCGGTCCTCCAGCTCGGCGACGACTCCTACGTCGCCCAACGCTCGCAGCACCCGGTACAACGTCGAGCCGTGCGCGCCTACCCGCCGCGCGATCTCCTCCACCTGCGCAGCGCCCTCGGCCAGCACGTCCGCGACTCCGAGCCGGTCGATCACACTGATCAACTGCGAGACGTAAACGCCCGTGATCAGCTGACGCATCGTGACGGCGGAGGGTGGCTCCGCTGACGCGACGGCCGTGCCCGATGTCTTCTCAACCGCCATCGTGACCTCCCCTACGTCGGCTGCGATCCCACGGTAGTGGCGAGGCCGGTCACCGGGAAGTGTCAGCCGCTAACCTCGTGTCTCGGGACCGCCACGAGGTGACTGAGTGCTTACGACAGACTACTGCGCATGATGATCCTCGGGGGCCGTCGTCTGTGGTTGTGGTTAGGGGTATTGCTGGTCGTTGCGGTGACGGCCGGGAGCGCGGCCTTCGTCTTGTCTGACTTACGCACTCGGGGCTCGGTCGAGACCCTGGTGTCCACGCTGATCGCCGTGGCGACCGCCACTGCCGGGACCGCCAGGTGGCTGTGGAGACGAGCGGGACTCACCGGGGCCGCGCGGTTGCCGTTGGAGCGGGCGGCCGATGAGCTGGCCGAGCAGCTGCGCCGGCAGTGGGAGCGGGCCGCCGCCGAGCGGGGCCTGACCTATCCAGAGCCGATTCCCGTGCGGTGGCGATGGTCACCCCGGCAGGTGACCGGCCCGAGAGCCGACGCTGTCGGGGGGCGGTTCGCGCCGGTGCCCGGGATGGCGGCGGTCACCGTGGAGGATCTGCGCTCGGGCTCAGTGCAGGATTTGCTCGGGGTGTACGGGGGCCTGGGTTCTGGGCGGTTGGTTGTCCTGGGCGAGCCGGGCGCGGGCAAGACCGGCGCGGGGATTCGGCTGCTGCTTGATGCGCTGGCCCATCGGGCCACGGTGACGGCCGGGGATCGGGCGCGGGTTCCGGTGCCGGTGCTGGTCACCCCGCAGGGCTGGGACCCGGACGCGGAGACTTTCGCCGGGTGGCTGGTCGGCCGCCTGGAGCGGGACTACGCCCTGCTGCGGGCTCCGGAGTACGGCGCCGATGCCGTCGTGCGCCTCATTGCGGACGGTCACCTGGCGGTGATCCTGGATGGGTTGGATGAGATGCCCGAGGCGCTGCGCCCGGTGGCGCTGCGGGCGCTGGATGAGCAGGTCACCTTCCGGCTGGTCGTGCTCACCCGCAGCGACGAGCTGGTGGCCGCGGTCCGCGGCGGTCACCTGCGGGGCTCGGCGGCGCTGGAACTCCTCCCGATCGGCCCCGGACAAGCGGCGGAGTACCTGGCCAGTTCTCAGATCGACCCGCTCCCCGCCCCGTGGCGACACGTGATTGATCATCTGCGGGAGCACCCCGAGGGCGTGCTCGCCCACGCGCTGACGACTCCGCTGATGCTGACCCTGGTCCGAGACACCTATGGTCCCGGGGAGGGGGTCGATGAACTCCTCGACGTGCGGCGGTTCGGCAGCGAGAAAGCTGTCGAGGACTACCTTCTTGACCGGGTGCTGATCGCCGCGTATACCCGGCACCCGGGCCGGCCGGCTCCGCCCTACACTGTTGATCAAGCACGACGATGGTTGGGGCAGCTGGCCCGCCAGATGGACAAGGAAGGGACCCGCAACCTGGCGTGGTGGCGGGTCCAGCGCTGGGTGTCGGCGTGGCCTCGTGTCCTTGCCACGGTAGCCGTCATGACTGTTGTCTCTGCGTTGCTCGTCGGGTCCTTGTCCGGACTTGCCGCCCACGTGCATCTTTTCTCTGCGTTCGGGGTTGGGCACCTGACCAAACTCACGGCTGTCTTCGCCAGGGCGCTCGGGTATGGGTTCATGGTGGGGTTCGGGTTGCTCCTCATGTCCCCACCCGGTGGGGGATCTCCTGCACAGCCGGGTCGTCCGCGGTGGAGCGGGACTGATGTCCGCACGATTGTGCTCCTGGGGCTCGGAGTCGGGGTCGGGACCGGGCTTGAGACCGGGCCCCAGATCGGGCTCAAGCCCGGGTTGGCGATCGGGCTGGTGTCTAGTTTCACCGTCGGGCTTGGGTTTGTCCTCGGTGGAGGACCGCCTCAGCGGCTGGGCCGGCTGCGCTGGAGCGGAACTGATACCCGCACGAATCTCCGCAGCGGCCTCGTGGTCGGGCTCGTGGCAGGGCTCGCGGTCGGGGTCAAGAACGGGCTCGTGTACGGGCTCAACTTCGTGTTCGTGCCCGGATTCGTCGTCGGAATCGGATTCATGCTTGTGATCATCGTCGGCGGACGACCTTCCCCACAGCGCAGTCAGCTCCCCTGGAGCGGAGTTGATACTCCAACAACTCTCCTCATCGGGCTTGTCATCGCAATCGAGGGCGCGTACGGCTACGGAATCATTTACATTCTCATCGCCATACTCGGTGGACGATCTCCTCTGCAACGGGTCCGGCTGCGGTGGAGCAGGACTGCCACCCCCGCGACTCTCCTCACCGGGCTCGTGGTCGGGATTGCGCTCGGGCTTGTGGTCAGGCTTGTGCTCGGGCTCGCGCCCGGGCTCGAGTTCGGGGTCGTGTTCGGCCTCACCGGCGGGCTCCTGCTGGGGCTGAGACAGCCACCAACGGAGGCCGCGAGCCCGCTCGATTCCCGGTCATTATGGCGCCGGGAGCGTCAGCTCGGGATCGTGGATGGGCTCGTGGTGGGGCTCGTGGTGGGGCTCGTGGTGGGGCTCGGGCTCGGGCTCGTGGACGGGCGCGCGTACGGGCTCGTGGTGGGGCTCGTGTACGGGATCATCGAGGGGCTCGTGGCCGGGCTCGGAGCAGGGTTGGTGTCCTCCGCCACCTGGACGGCCACGCTAGCCGGCGCACAGCTGTGGCGTCAAGGCGAGACCCCGATACGGCTGCTGGGGTTTCTCGAAGATGCCCGGGAGCGTCAGATCCTGCGGACAGTCGGCCCGGCGTATCAATTCCGGCACGCCCGGCTCCAGGACCGCCTCGCCGAAGCGAAGCACCCAGCGTGAGCTGGGTCGGCGAGAGACGCCAGACCGCCTTGGATTCGACGTCATCGTCACAAATGGCAGGAAGTGGACTGCCAGCGGGAGGATGGCTCAGAGTTGGTCACCGCCGGTGATGGGGAGTTCGAGGCGTTCGGCGGCGCGCAGCACGTCGCTCGCGTGTCCATAGATCTCACGATTTGTGATCAGCCTTACTGTCGCCGAGTTCGACAACAGGGCTGTTGGGAGCCACCTGATCAGCTCCTCTGTCGAACTCGGCGCACTGAGAGCACCCAAGATCGCCGATCGCCCCCTCGCTCGACGACCTCCTGACCGGCTCAGCGACAAGCCCCTGATGCGAGAGCCGGAGCGGTGGGGGCAGAGCAACCGGCGCGGCGTCCTCATCAAGAATGATCACACACTCGCCGGTGACGTGCGGGGCAAAGATGATCTCACTGCCCTGCTTCTCCATCACCAGGTTCGCGAAGCCTCTCGGGCCTCGGTGCACCGCGCAGGTGACACCGATCGCCCTGCGGTTCGCGCGCCTCGCCCGCGGGGTCGCGCCATCAGCCATGAGTTGGCCTCGTCTCTCTCTCGGATAGGCGCCGGGACGCGGTTCACCGAGCGAGGAGGAACGGACATGGCACGGGGTCCTGGCCCGACGGTTCGAGCGCGGCAGTTGCGCCGGGAGCTCAAGCGGCTGCGCAACGACTCCGGGCTGAGCGTGGACGAGGCCGGCAAGCGGGCGGGCATGTCCGGGCCGACGCTCAGCCGCTTCGAAAGCGCCAAGCGCGGCATCAGCGTCGACGAGACGGAGAAGCTCCTCGACACCTACCGGGTGCCGGTGCCCCAGCAGCGGGAGTACCTGGAGATGGCCGAGCGCGCCAACCTGTACCTCGAGGAAGACGACGAGATCACCGCCTACCAGGACACCGCGAGTACACTCCAACGGTCGGCCCTCGGGGCCGGTGACTCTGTCACCCTAATCGAGCAGATACTCAGGGAGATGGCATGAACAGCGGCAAGCGTCCAGGCACGGGCGTGGTGGGGCCCTCCCCGACCGGGTGGCGCACGAGCAGCCACAGCGCCGACACCAACTGCGTCGAGATCAACCTCACCCAGCCCGAACTCGTCCACGTCCGGGACAGCAAAGACCACGGAACCGGCCCGACGATCACCGTGAGCCGCCGCCACTGGGCCATGCTCCTGGAGCAGGTCGCCTCCGCAACCGCATGACGATGCGTTCGTGTTTCGAGAGCTTGGCCAGTGCCTATCAGGAGCACTCGGCCTTGGACGGCGAGGTCGGCGAGTTGGCCGACTACCACCGCAGTCGCATCGAGTCGGTGTTCGACAGTCAGCCCGATCTGCCACTGCATCAGGACACGGTGGCCGGGTTCCTGCAGGGGTTCGTGACCACCATCGCGCACTACGTGCCCGCTGGCAGCGTGGAGCAGCAGTCGGTGTTGCCGGCGCTGGGTGGGGCGCTGCTGCTCGGCCAGGATCTGCCCATCGACACCAGCCCCGGCACGATCACCGCCGGGCGCGGCTTCATCGAACGCGCCGTCGTGGTGCTGGCCGACGCCGAGCCCACGACTGTGGCCTACGAGCTGGTCAAGCAGGCGTTCGACGGGGTCCCCGACGTGCCGATGAGCTGCGCCTCGCTGGGCGGGTTCTGCCTCGGAGTGCTCTACGCCACCCCCTACGTGACCGGCCCCGCCACCGACCAGACGGCGTTGATGAGCGCGGCCTGCCAACACGGCCGCGAGCTGCTCCAGCCACACCGACCTTGATCGACAGCCGGTGACGACCCTGCAGCCCGGATCAAGCGGCTGGCGGGTAACGGCAAGCTTGAAACCCAGTAGGGTACTCACCAGCCGCCGCGCCAAGCAGGAGTGACAGAGAACGGACTGATCATGGCTCTGAATTCGTCACGGCTCAGCGCCGAGCCACTCATGGATGCCGCCGATAAGCTCGCAGCAGAGAGACCCGCTCCAGAGGTGATTGTTACGGGGAAAGCATCCCGGGTAGCCCGCCCGTTCGGCGTGCGGTTTGCGGTGCCTCCCGTCCGGTGCGGGGAGCACAGCAAGACGTATTACACCATCACCGTGGAAGAAACAACCCATCTCAACAGGGACGGCAAAGAAGACACCGAAACCGATTACATCGAAAAAGAGAAAGAAGACTGAGCGCCGGGAAGACGACATCGTGATCCTCATCCTCAGCGGTGCCGATGACCCGACCGCCGATCGCGTCGTGTCTGAGCTGGGACACCGCTGTGCCCGCTACGCCCGGCTTGATCTGTCTGATTTCCCGCAACGCGTCGTCGCCAGCGCGTACCTGGATGGTTGTGGCCGCTGGACCGGGCAGATACGGCACGCGGAGGGGTGGGCGGTGGCGTGGGAGGACATCACCGCCGTCTACTACCGGCGCCCGGGCAACTTCGCCCCCGCGTCCAGCCTGACAACTGCCGATCGGCGGTTTGTGGTGGCCGAGGCGCGGGGTGGTTTCGGTGGGGTGCTCGCCTCGCTGGACGCACGATGGGTCAACCACCCGTTTCAGGTCGCCGATAGTGAGTTCAAACCGGTACAACTGACCGCCGCGCGGGCCTGCGGATTCGCTGTCCCAGCGACCGTCATCACCAACGATGGCCGCAGCGCGCACAGGTTCACCGGATCGCGACCCCACGATGTGGTGTACAAGCCACTAGGCGGCGGATTCTACCGTGACAACGACGACAACGTCACCCTCATCTACACCACGCCCGTGTCCGCAGAATCCTTGGACGACGCCGAGATCGCGGCCACGTCGCACACCTTCCAGTCATTTATCGACAAAACCCACGATGTGCGCGTCACTGTGGCCGGTCCTCGCGTGTTCGGCGTCGCAATCCACTCCACCAGTGCGGCAGGACGAGTCGACTGGCGCTCAGACTATCACTCACTGCGCTACTGACCGGAGACACCACCTGATGACCACCATTCCCGCGACCGAATGGCAAGAACACCTCGACACTATGATCACCGGCCTGCAGGACACCGGTGCGCTAGCCGACCCGCGCTGGATCGCGGCCTTTCGCGCCGTCCCCCGCCACGTGTTCACCCCGCAGCTGCTGGAACCCGGCCAGCACCACACCACTGACGCACGACAGGCCTGGCTGTCCCGTGTCTACCAGGACGACTCCCTGATCACCGCGATCACCCACGAGCCAGTCCTGCGCACCGGCGTGCCCACCAGCTCCTCGACCCGCCCCAGCCTGATGGCCCGCATGCTCGAACTGCTGGGGCTGCGTGACGGGATGCGAGTCCTGGAGATCGGCACCGGCACCGGCTACAACGCGGGCCTGCTCACCCACCGCCTCGGCAACTCTCACGTGACCAGCATCGACATCGACCCCACGCTCATCGACCACGCCCGGCGCAGACTGCACAGCCTCAACCTCACACCACACCTGGTCGCCGCGGACGGCATCGCCGGTGTCCCCGGCCGCGCCCCGTTCGACCGGATCATCGCCACCTGCGCCATCCCCGGCATCCCCCTGGCATGGATCACCCAACTCACCCCCGGCGGAGCCATGCTGGTCAACCTGCGCGGTGAGATCGCCGGTGGAACACTCTGCCTGCTCACCAAAGACCCCACCGGCGATGACGAAGTGATCGGCCCGTTCCTCGGCATCGAGGGCCACTTCATGTGGGCACGGCACGATCCCGCGCGTGCCCTGCCCTACGACATCCACCCCACCTCCGAACGCGACCAAACCCGCACCACCACCAAACCCGAAATCGTCACCGGCATCGCCCGCGACATCACCAACCCCGATTTCCGGTTCCTCACCCAGCTCCACATACGTGGAATCCGGACCCTTACTACAACACCCCACAACCCGCCACACACCACTATCCACGCCGAAACCACCGACGGATCATGGGCAACAGCCCACACCACCACCGGGCACGTCACCCAAGGCGGCACCCGGCGACTATGGGACACCATCCGCGCCGCGCACACCCTCTGGCGCGACCTGGGCCAACCTCCACCCACCCGATTCGGCATCGTCGCCAACCCCACGACACAATTCGCCTACCTCGACCACGACCACAACTGGACCCGCTGGCCCCTGCCCTTACTCTGACTAGGGCTCCTCCAAACAGATCATGGAGAGCGCGGCCAGCCGGTGGTCTATCGGGTGGCGTCCACGCTAGTGGACAGCGGGGCCTGCCAGCACGGCCGCGAGCTGCTCGCGCCACACTGAAGCCGGTGACCACCCCGCACTCGCCGCGCGAGAAGTTCATCACGATCTATGGCCGGATGCCGGTGCTCGAAGCTCTCCAGAAGCGGGATCTCGACGTCGCGAAGGTGATCATCGCCGACAATGCCCACGGCCGCGCCGTCGATCAGATCGTCGCCGAGGCGCGCCGCAGAGACGTCGAGGTGCAGTACACCTCGCCAGCCCGGATCAAGCGGCTGGCCGGTAACGGCAAGCAGGACCAAGGCGTCGTCGCGGACATCACCGCCCCCCGCATGGCCCGGCTGGACGACTACCTCGCCCAGCGCGGGGACCGGCGCACGACGCTGTTCCTGCTGGATGGCGTGACGAACCCCAGCAACGTCGGCATGATCTTGCGCAGCGCCACTGCGGCGGGTATTGACGGCGTCATTCTCCCTCGGTTGGGCAGCCCCCACGTCGGCCCACTCGTGATCAAGGCATCGGCCGGGGTGGCGTTCGAGGCGTCCATCCTGAACTCACCCAGCGCCGCGGACGCCGCGTCGGTGCTGCGCAAGCGAGGATTCACCGTCTACGGGTTGACCGCGACCGCGAAACGGTCGATCTTCCAGACAGATCTGGCGCCGCGTTCGGCCCTCGTGCTCGGCGGTGAGACCAATGGATCGACGATCTCTCCCGACGCGCGGCTGCGAATACCGATGCGCAACCAGGTCGAATCCCTGAACGTCGCCGTAGCCGCCTCCATCGTCGCCTTCGAACTCAGCCGCCGCCGCAGCTGACAGGAACATCACGAACAGGGGGGCTGGTAGGGCAGGTCCCTCGACACGTACTTTTCCCAATTCTCCTGGGTCAGGGTGTTCGCGGTCGTAGCACAGATCCGCCGGATCGCCTGGTCAACGTCCATTGTCCACAACCGCACGGTGTGGTCGGCGCTGCCGCTGGCCAGGGTGCGTCCGTCGGGGCTGAACGCCACCGCTTGGACGAAGTCGGTGTGACCGGTCAGAGGTTGGCCCAGCGGTGTGGGGTGAGCCGGATCGGCGAGATTCCACAACCGCACGGTCTGATCACGACTGCCGCTGGCCAGGGTGTGCCCGTCAGGGCTGAACGCCACCTGGAGGACCGAGTCGGTGTGACCGGTCATCGGTCGGCCCAGCGGGGTGGGACGGGCCGGATCGATCAAATCCCACAGCCGCACGGCCCGGTCATGACTGCCGGTGGCCAGGATATGACCGTCAGGGCTGAACGCCACCGCGCTCACCTCCTGGGTGTGACCGGCCAAAGGTAGGCCCAGGAGCGTGGGGTGGGCCGGATCGGTCACATCCCACAACCGCACCGTCCCGTCGGCACTGGCGGTGGCCAGGGTATGCCCATCAAGGCTGAACGCCACCGAAGTGACCAGTTTGGTGTGACCGGCCAAAGGCTGACCCAGGGGCGTGGGGTGAGCCCGGTCAGTGACGTCCCACAGCCGCACGGTGTGGTCAGCGCCGCCAGTGGCCAAGGTGCGCCCATCAGGGCTGAACACCACCGCGCGCACCTCCAGGGTGTGACCAGCCAAAGGCGGGCCCAGAAGCGTGGGGTGAGCCGGATCGGTCACATCCCACAACCGCACCGTCCCGTCGGCACTGGCGGTGGCCAGGGTATGCCCATCAAGGCTGAACGCCACCGAGGCGACCCATTTGGTGTGACCGGCCAAGGGCTGACCCAGGGGCATAGGGTGAGCCCGGTCAGTGACGTCCCACAGCCGCACGGTCTGGTCAGCGCCACCGCTGGCCAAGGTGCGCCCATCAGGGCTGAACACCACCGCGTTCACCCAGTCGGTGTGGCCAGCCATGCGCGCAGCGGGAATGCGCCACAGCCGAACGGTGCTGTCGCTGCCGCCGGTAGCCAGGGTGTGCCCGTCGGGGCTGAACACCACCGCGTTGACGTAGCTGGTGTGACCGGCCAGGGGTGCGCCCAGGAGCATGGGGTGGGCCGGGTTGGTCACATCCCACAGCCGCACCTTGTGATCGTCGCTGGCAGCGGCCAGGGTTCGGCCATCCGGGCTGAACACCACTGCGTTGACCCAGTTGGTGTGGTCGGCCAGGGGTTGGCCCAGGCGCGCGGGGTGGGCCGGATCGGTCACGTTCCACAACCGGACCGTCCGGTCGGTGCCGCCGGTAGCCAGGGTGTGCCCGTCGGGGCTGAACACCACCGCCTTGACCTGCTCAGTGTTACCGGTCAGGGGCGCGCCCAGTGGTGCCGTGTGGGCCGGATCGGTCACATTCCACAGCCGCACGGTGTGGTCGTCGCTGGCGGTGGCCAAGGTGCGCCCATCAAGGCTGAACACCACCGAGCGGACGTGATCGGTGTGGCCAGCCAGGGGCGGGTCAAAAGGCTTCGGGTGAGCCAGGTCGGCCACATTCCACAACCGCACAGTCTGGTCGTCGCTGGCGGTGGCCAAGGTGCGCCCATCAGGGCTGAACACCACCGCGTTCACCGCCTTGGTGTGACCGGCCAAGGGCTGGCCCAGAGACGTGGGGTGAGCTCGGTCAGTGACATCCCACAGCCGCACAGTGTGGTTGTTGCCGCCAGTGGCCAGCGTGTGACCATCAGGGCTGAACACCACCGCGTTCACCGCTTTGGTGTAACCGGCCACGGGTGGGCCCAGAGGTGCCGGGTGGGCCGGGTCGGTCATGTCCCACAGCCGCACCGTCTTGTCGTCTCCGCCGCTGGCCAGAGTGTGCCCATCCGGGCTGAATGCCACCGCGTTGACCCGGTCCGTGTGGCCGGTCAGCGGGGTGGACAAGGTGGAGTTCGCATCGGTGACGAGTGCCGTGTAGAGGTCTCGCGTCTTCGGGCGCATGCGGTAGGCGGTGAGGTCGAGTTGCGCCGCGAGGGACACATCGGAGCTCCGCAGCCGATCAGCTTGCGCCATGATCTGATTGAAGATGGCGTCGTCGCGTCCGCTTCGCGCGGTGGCGCGTTGTTGGAAGGCGACGACCGCGGCCACGAGCGCTGCGATCAACAGCACCGCCAGGGCGGTGACGCCACCCCGAGCCAGCCGCATGGTGCGGCGGTGTTGGCGGATGTGCTCACCCACCAGGTCGTCCTTGGGAACCTCGCGCACAGCCGCGGCGATGTCGGCCACGCACTCCCGCAACCGGGGGTCGGACTGGTCCACCTGCTCCACGTCGTGCAACCAGCGCAGATCCACCCAGCGAGGCTCCTCCACGAAGGCACCACGCAGCGCGGGTGGCAGAGCCGCACTCGTCCCGTCACCGTGTCCGGCGTCGTCGGCCCAGGCGAACTCGCCCTCGGTGAGCACCACCAGCAACCGTTGCGGCGACTTGTTCGCCAGCCACCAGGCGACCTCACGGTTGACCCACTGTGACCGTGCCGCGGTCGGCGAGGCCATCAGCACCAGCCACGCCGAGGCGGCCAACGCTTCCACTATGGACGTCCACAGCCCTGGATTGGCGGCCAGGTTCGTGGTGTCCCGGAAGACTCGCAAGGCCCGCGGTCGGTACCAGGGTTTCGCGAACCGCTCCAACCCGGTCTGCAGCACCGGTGCGAGGAAACCGTCCAGAGCGTGACTGTAGGAGATGAACGCGTCATATCCCGAAGTCGCACCACGAACACCATCCCGACTGCGGAAGGCCCGGCGGGCTTGGTTGACGTGGACCTGTCCAGAAGCGTGTGCTTCCTGGCGAACAGCTTCCCCCGTAAGCGTCAGCTGTTCCTCGGAGGACACCACCGATCACTCCCCCGTGGTGACGTGCAGGTCACGGCCTGGCTGGTTCACCCGGCTGCTGCCGAACGCCGTGGCCTGCATAGTGATCGCGGCGCCCCGCTGGGGCTCATCCCCCGCCGCCCGAGCAGCAAGGCCCGTGGCCCGCTCCCACGCCGCCGACGCGAACAGCTGCACCACCGTGCTCGCCGCCGTCGATGTCAATGCCGCCAGTTCCGGATCCACGTTATCCCCCTGCAACACCGCGTGAGAGTAATTTACCCCGCATACGCGGACGTCGCCCGTCAATTTCGGTAGACGACACCGCGATGCGCGATCCGGATTACTCGGACGATCAGCTCATCGTCCTGAATCTCGTAAACCACGCGATAGTCACCAATGCGGATACGCCACAGATCATCGGCGTCGACCAGGCGCGTCACCACCAACACGACCCGCGCGCCGTGGCCTCGCCGGTCAATTCCGTCGTCTGCCGGTGGGGGGTCACGGTGAAGACCCAGTTGTCGAAGCCGGGTTCACCGTGGTGTCGCCACCAGCGGTAAGCCGCTTCGATCTCGTTCCACAAGCGCCGGGGCCCGTGCTGACGTACCAGGTAGGGGCCGGGATCGCGGTCGTAGGAGGCCGTCGCCCACGAGCCCGACGTCGGGTCGCTGAACCACAGCACATGCCGCTTCCGACCCTGGCCGGGTGGGGTGTGCCACCACCGGCACGCCGACACCCGGGAACCGACCGCCCAACGCACATGCTCCTCGTTGACCGCCAGCCAGGGCTTGAGGTCAGTGCTGGTCTCCACGGCGTCGGTGCCGTCGCCGCCCACGTCGTCAGGCGCGGGTGGGGTTCGCTGCGCGCGCAGCGACATGAACTCACAGAGCCCGACCACGCGACCGGTCGCGGTACCGTCGCCATTCACCCGGAAAGACACCAACGGGCCCGAGGTGAGGTCGGTGCGCACGGGGATCACAAGCCGCCCGCCCGCTCGGGTCTGAGCCACCCACTGATAAGGGATCTGGCCCAGCAACGCCGAGCAGGTAGCGATCACCCGGTCATACGGGGCACCAACCGGGTAACCCGCGCAGCCGTCCGCAGTGACCACAGTCGGCGTGAACCCGGCCCGGGCCAGAGCCCGCCTGGCCTGCTCGGCAACCTGGGGGTCCACTTCGATGCTGACGACCTGCCCGGCACCGAGCCGGTGGGCCAGGAGTGCGGCGTTGTAGCCGGTGCCGGTGCCGATCTCCAACACCCGGTGCCCGTGGTGCACATCGAGGGCGTTGAGCATGCGCAGCATCAGGGCCGGTTCGCTCGACGAGCTGGAACTGTGTCGAACATCCACCCCCGGCCAGCGGACCCGGCCGTCATCGAACTGAGTCAGCACCGCGGTATTGGAGTAGACCAGCGCAAGCCACCGCTGAGGGTCCGCAACGCGGTCCACCGGGACGACCGGTGGGTCACCCACCTGGCCCCCATCACGGGAAACCCACACATGGTCGGGAATGAACTCGTGCCGCGCCACCGCGAGGTACGCCTCCCGCCACGTGCCCAGCGCACCACCGACGTCCAGCTCAGCCACCAGTCGCGCAGAGAACTCCCCGACAGCGAGTGTCACTCGTCGTCCTCGCCATCGTCGTCCTCATCGTCATCGTCTGCGCCGGGTGGGCACTTCGAGGGGTCGATGTCTGTGCCCTTGCCGACTTCCTTGTCACCAGACAGGTCGTGCTTCCCGTCGCCGCCCACCGCTACCTCCCATGACCCTGTGAGCTATCCGTTACAGGCTCAAGGCTCTCGGCGGTGATCACGGGGTGTCAAGGAAAAATTGGGGGTAGCTCTCACCGATGATGTCCCAGCCAGGCCAGCCTGTTCGGCGTCGGTGTCCAGCTCGACCCACGCCACGCGGGAGCGGGTGACCGGGCCATCGACCCGTGCGGGCTGCGGGGGGCCATCGGACACCGACCTGACGGGAGGCTTTCGAGCGGACCTGCCTCCGGGTCATCACCAGCTGACACTAAGGTCTCTACGGTGTTACGCTCAGCGTCACCAACCGTTCGGGTAACGAGAAGGAGGCCGTTGCGGATCGAGCCCAGGGCAAGGCCTGCGGTTGCCATGCTCACGCGCAAGGAGAGCCAGAAATTGAGTCGAGCTCGCCCAGTGATGTTCTCGGTGGCCGCTGAGGACGGCGGTCCGCTCCTCTCCTCAAGTGGTCGGGTTCCTGTCGGGCCCGTGGCCACTCGACAGATCGACGATGGGGGTCTCTCGCCGGTAGGCGACCGGCCGTTTCTCTTGCGTTTCTTGGAGCCGATCCGAGCGGGCAAGCACGAGAAGACGGGTGCGACTCCACCAGAGACGACGAACCCGGACAGCCAAGACGACGGCAAAGAGGATTTCGGCCTGCCGGATTATGAGCCCTGATTTCCGGTGAGCCCTCCGTCGTCAACGGTACTGATCGTCACCCGCCGAGATGACGTGTCGGCGGATCGCGTCGAGGAGGCTATTGTCAAGCGGGGCGGACGTCCCCACCGGATCGATACCGCAGACTTTCCACAAAGGCTGCAGCTCGGCGCCAAGTTAGAGGATAGCGGTTGGTGTGGCGCGTTGGTCTCGCGCTCAGGAGACCGAGTCAGTCTGGATGATCTCGTCTCAGTTTATGTGCGCAGGCCGCAACCTTTCCGGTTTTCGTCGAACTTGACTCCCGCCGAGCAACGGCATGCTGGTCACGAGGCGCGTTACGGCCTCGGAGGGGTGCTGATGAGCCTGGCTGTACGGTGGTGCAATCACCCCGGGAAATCAGCAGACGCCGCATACAAGCCAGGTCAGCTGGCTGCTTTCCGAGCCTGCGGACTGAAAGTGCCACGAACGCTGATTACTAACAGGGCGGACGACGTATCAGGCTTTGTACACCAGGTTGGTCGAGTCGTCTGCAAGTCGATCGTTTCAGAGGTAGTACACACGACTGACGGATCCACGGTGGTTTACACGCACCTGTTGACCGACGACGACCTTGCGGATCTGCGCGGAGTTCACCACACGGCTCATCTCTTCCAAGAGTACGTTCCGAAGGTTTTCGAGGTCCGGCTGACGGTTGTCGGGGACGAGTTCTTCGCGGCCAAGATCGCCACTAGCTCCGCGACCTACACCCAGGTCGACTGGCGCCGTGACTACGACTCGCACACTTACGAGGTTATCGACACCCCAGTAGAGATCCGCTCAGCGGTCACGGCGTACATGACGGGCACCGGACTGACGTTTGGCGCGTTTGACTTCGTGGTCACTCCGGATCACGAGTGGGTTGCCCTGGAATGCAACCCGGAAGGACAATGGGGCTGGATCGAGGAAAACACCGGTCTCCCTATCGCGGATGCCATCGCGAGGCATCTGCTCGAGAGGACGGAATAGCGGTGAGATCCGCTCGTAGCGTGGTCGATGAGAATGATATCCAGCATAGGCTGACGGCCCTTGTCGATGAGCTACACGTATCTGGTGATCTTCGCGGCGACGCGTGGCGGGACGTGTTCACCCGCACCTGGCGACACACGTTCGTCCCACAGTTCCATGTCAAGGACGACCCGCGGGACTGGAGAGGGCCGTGGCGCGTGGTCGACGGCGCCAAGCCCGATGATCGAGCAGAATGGCTCGATGGAGTCTACAGCAACCAGACTCTGATAACCGAACTGACGAACCAGCCGGTACCCGAGGAACTTGGCGGCGGCACCGCTCAGGTGATCACCAGCTCATCGACCTTGCCTGGGCTGATGGCCTCGATGCTGGCGACACTCGACGTGCAGGACGACCACCAGGTGCTGGAGATCGGCACCGGCACCGGCTACAACGCCGCGCTCCTGTCCGGCCGGGTGGGCGACCGGAACGTCACCAGCGTGGATATCGGGCCACAATTGGTGGACGCGGCCCGGCGCCGACTCGCCGTTCACGGTTTCCACCCGCACCTCACCGCGCGCAATGGTGAACGAGGCGTCCCCGAGCGCGCCCCCTTCGACCGGATCATCGCCACCTGCGGCGTACCGCAGGTCCCCTACGCCTGGGTGCAGCAAACCAGACCCGGAGGGGTCATCCTCGTCAACGTCTCGGGACCACTCATGCCAGGGGCCCTGGCACGGCTGACCGTCACCGACGACGGCACGGCCGTCGGACCATTCCAGCCCGGATTCGCCGCGTTCATGCCGCTGCGCGACGACCCCGACAAGCCGACCACAACACCCGCACCACCCTGGCTGGTCGACGACGACGGTGTCGAAACTCTGTCGGGGTTATCACCGCACCTCCTGCATCCGATCGGCGGGTCAGGCACCTGGGGTTTCTTCGTCCAGGTTGTCCTTCCCGGCCTGCACGCCCGACGAGTCTCCCTGCAGAACAACGACCTCGCCACCAAGATCAGCACGCCAGACGGGTCGTGGGCGCTGGTGGCCCATACTCCACAGAACGGGTACTACCGCACCATCCAGGGCGGCCCCCGCCGACTGTGGGATCTTGTGGAAACCACCCACCAGCACTGGGCTGAGCTGGGCGAACCTGGCTGGGAGCGGTGCGAACTCACCGTCACTTCTGACTGTCACCGGGTGGTGCTCGCCGCGCCGAACGGCGAGCACCACTGGCCACTAGCCTACGGTCGGTCGTGATGGTGTAGCTGCTGTAGTACGTCGTGTGTCGGTCATCTTGCGGTGTTCAGTCGAGCAGGGACTCGGTGTGCTCGCGCTGGACGGCCTGCAGCTCGCCGGGGTTCAGCCCGAGCAGGCGCAGGATGGTCGGCGCGATCCGGGTGGTCTCGACCGGCTCGCCGAGGGTGTGCGCGTCGTCGTCCACGCCGGCACCGGCGAGGACGATCGGCACGTTGCGGTCCTGCGGGTCGGCGCCGCCGTGCTCAGCGATCTTGCCCTGGCCGCCGGTGTAGACGACGCCGTGCTGGGCGATGCCGAACAGGTCGGGCACCCGAGAGTCACCGGCGGGGACACCGAAGAACCTCGCCGCGGCGCGGCCGGCGAACACCGTCTTCAGCCCGGAGGCGGTGAACGGCTTGGGGGCACCGGTGATGTCGTTGCCGACACCGGACTGGGCGAGCAGGAAGGCCTTGGCGAACTCGGCGGCGGCCGGCGAGCGGTCGGTCAGCCACAGCAGCATGGCGTCGTCGTCGCTGGAGTGCGCCACGAGATCACCTGCACCCGGGTGGGCGTTTCTCCAAGCGGCGTTGAGGCCGGCAAGCAGCGGGCCGTCCGGGATCCGGGTGAGCGCCGCCGGAGCGGTCGGTGACTGTCCGTGCTTGGCGGACAGGATGATCGTGGTGTTCCTGTCGAGGCCCTGGGCGTGGATCTCGCTGACGAACGAGCCCACCTGGGAGTCGACGAAGTCCAGCGCACTCGCGAGCACCGGACCAGGCGTCACGCCGTCTGCCAGGTAACCACCGGGCCAGCCGCCCGAGGTGGGCAGCTTCTGCGCGGTGGACACGGCCTGGAAGTTCATCCCGAAGATCGCCGGCACGCCGACGTGGTTGGCGCCGCTGTGGTCGAAGCCGTCGATCTCGTTGCGGATCGCCTTGGCCTTGAAGCCGTCGTACTGCTGGGTCTTGGCGTTGTCCTTGGTCCAGTCCTGGCCGGCGGGCAGGCCGTCCGCCTGGCTGTTGATCTCAGGGGTGAACAGGTCCTGCACGCCCGCGCCGGAAGGCCCGTCGAGGATCTCGTAGGCCGGGTGCTTGTCCGACCACGCGGTGCGCAGGTTGTGCGCCCGGGCCACCTCGAAGATCGTGTTCACCGTGAGGTACTGGTGCGGGAAGACCGGCTTGCAGGTCGTCGGGTCGACGGGCAGCTTCTTCGGGTCGATCAGGGTCTTCGGATCGCCGGTGAGCCCCAGGATGCTGCCGGGCAGCCCGGTGAGCCCCTGGCCGGCGTCGAGGGAGTTCGGGTTGCGGTCCAGGTTCTCGGCGTACTCCACATCGGCGCCGGTCCGCACCCCCGCCGGGCAGCTCGTCGTGCCCGCCGGCAGCAGCGCGTGGTTGAAGCTCGAGTCGTAGTACACGCCGGTGGTGTCGGGGTTGCCACCGGTCGCCTGGGCGACCATGCCCGGGAACGAGTCGGACGGCACCGGGGTGCTCGCGTGGGTGAAGTCCACGCCCCGGTGCACGAGCGCGGCCAGCGCCGATGCCGGGTGGTGCGCGACGTACCAGCTCAGGTCGGCCTGGTGCAGCCCGTCGACCGACAGCAGCAACACGTGGCGGCTGCCGCCCTGGTGTGACGGATCAGCGGCGGCCGCTGCGGGCGCGATCAGGGCGCCGCTGAGAACAGCGGCGGCGAGGACGGTGGTGCGGCGCGGTGGGCGCATGGAATCGAGCCTCCGGAAGTGACCGGCCGAATGCCGGCGTCACCCGGATGGGTAACGGCCGAAGGCGGCGCGCAGCGCACGCGGGCGTGAAGCAGGGATGAACGCCCCCGACAGCTCACGAGTGCACGTCCACCGTTCGCCGTCCATTCAGGTGCCGGTCTGTGACCAGCAATGTCCGACCAGTCCCATTCGAGTGACCTCGACACCGCATGGTCGCCCGATCGGAAGGAGCCGACATGACGAGACGCAGGACCCGGCTCGGCGTCATCGCCACAACGGCGGCCGTCGCCGCCACCCTGGCCTCAGCGTTCCCGGCTGCAGCGGGCCACGACAAACAGACCACCGCCACGCCGATCCAGCACCTCGTGGTGATCTTCCAGGAGAACGTGTCCTTCGACCATTACTTCGGCACCTACCCGATCGCGGCCAACCCCGTCGGCGAGCCCGCCTTCCGGGCCGCGCCGCACACCCCGGCGGTGAACGGCCTCACCCCGGCGCTGCTGACCCACAACCCCAACGCCGCCAACCCGACGCGGCTGGACCGGTCCGAGCCGCTGACCTGCGACCAGGACCACGACTACACCGCAGAGCAGAAGGCGTTCGACAACGGGCGGATGGACAAGTTCGTCGAGAACACCCAGACCGCGTCCTGCTCGCCCCCCGATATCGGCAAGCCCGGCCTGGTGATGGACTACTACGACGGCAACACCGTCACCGCGCTGTGGAACTACGCCCAGCACTTCGCCCTCAGCGACAACAGCTACAACACGGTGTTCGGCCCCTCCACCCCCGGAGCGCTCAACCTGATCTCCGGGCAGACCCACGGCGTCACACCCGCCTCGGTGGGCTCCGAGGTGGTCGGCGGGACCGTGATCGGCGACCCGGACCCGGCCTTCGACGACTGCTCGGCCGGTACGACGATCGCGATGAGCGGCCCCAACGTCGGTGACCTGCTCAACACCAGGGGCACCACCTGGGGCTTCTTCCAGGGCGGCTTCCGGCCCAGCACACCGGCGAACCCCGCCACCGGCGCGAAGGCGGCCTGCGCGAGCGCCCACACCAACGTCGGCGGCGCCTCGATCGGTGACTACAGCGCCCACCACCAGCCCTTCCAGTACTATCAGTCCACCGCCAACCCGCACCACCTGCCGCCGTCCTCCGCCGCCGCCATCGGGCACACCGACGCGGCCAACCACCAGTACGACCTGGCCGATTTCACCACCGCGCTGCGGGCCGGCAACCTCCCCGCGGTGTCGTTCCTCAAGGCCGCCAAATACCAGGACGGCCACGCCGGCTACTCCGACCCGCTCGATGAGCAGCACTTCCTCGTCACCACCCTCAACGCGCTGCAGCGGTCCAAGGACTGGCGCTCCACCGCGGTCGTCATCGCCTACGACGACTCCGACGGCTGGTACGACCACCAGCCCAGCCCGATCGTCAACCCCAGCCAGTCACCGCAGGACGCGCTGAGCGCACCCGGGATCTGCGGGTCGCCCACAGCCCCACAGCTTGGCGGATTCCAGGACCGCTGCGGCTACGGGCCGCGGCTGCCACTGCTGGTGATCTCCCCGTTCGCGAAACAGAACTTCGTCGACCACACCCGCACCGACCAGACCTCGATCCTGCGTTTCATCGAGGACAACTGGCTGTCCGGCCGGCGCATCGGCGGCGGCTCCTTCGACGCCCTCGCCGGGCCGCTCATCCCGATGTTCGACTTCCACCACCGCGTTCCAGGCACGCTCATCCTCGACCCCACCACCGGCACCCGCGCGCAAGGTGCGGGGTGATCACTCCGGGGTGATCACTGGCGGGCGGTTGCGCTGCGCCGGAGGTCGCGGCGAGCCGGTGGCGAACCGAACGACCTCCACCACCGGGCAGCGTGGGCCCGACGCCTGCGCAAGCCTGCGGTCCGCTGTCACCAGGCTGGTATCAAGCGACTCCGCAAGGGCGACATACCAGCCGTCGTACACGGTGAGATTGTCACGCAACTCCCACACGCGGTCGAGAAACGGCTCGAAGGGATACTGCACAGTCCGCATTAGCTTGATCTTCGAGACCGCGCCGAGGGCCTGCCCAGTGCTGACGTCTCCGCGCGCCCGCATCGAGCGGATCGCCGACGTCGCCTCGGCCGCGAAGATCGACGAGACATGCAGCACCGAGAGGTCGCGCAGCACCTCGCGGGCGTCGTCCCCGGCAGGCCCGGCCACCACCAGCGCGTCGACCAGCACCGAGGCGTCGAAGACGGTCAATGCGCCCTCCGGTCCGCCCGGAGCAACGCCGCCGAAGATCGGGTGGCGAACCCCCCGCTGCCCTCCGAGGCGAGTCGCTGCTCGGTCTCGGCCACCAGCTCGGCCGGGGTCCGGGTTCGCGCGTTGCGGGTCAGCTCGGCGCGCAGATACTCCTGCAAGCTCATTCCCGCCAGCGCGGCCCGTTGCTGGTAGACGCGGTGCACGTCGTCCGGCACGTCGCGGACCTGGATCGTCGACATGCACCTACTCTAGCGCATGTAGCGCGACTTCAAATGTCCGCCGCGCCAGCAACGGCAGGGCATTCCGACCGGCTCGATCGGCAGCGCAACCACCTCGCGTCATCGAGGATTAACCAGATCATCGACCACTGGCGACTGGTGTGCATGATCGCGGCGCGAGGGAAAGGTCACCCGGGATATCCGGCAGCGGATATTCATGCTGTGTCTTCCCTCGCGCCTGTCCGTGTGGTAAAGGCGTCTGCGGTGCCGTGAGACGAGGGTGTCGAGGCGCCGGCGTGCGGCCGGATCGCCGACGGGACGCCCATGAGATCAGGCGGCGGTCAGGCGGTCGCGGAGCTCAGCGACACCGGCACTGGTGTGGAGGGGCTCCAGCGCGGTGTTCAGGACCCGCAGTTGGTCGTAGGCGCGGGGGGAGTGCAGTGCGGTGACCGCGTCGATGGCCTGGTGGCCGAGGGTGACCGCGGTGTCGACGTCCCCGGCGATCGCGTGCGCCCCGGCCAGATCCGACAGGTACCTCGCCCGAGGCCGAGCGTAGTCCGGGCCCACGCCGTCCACGGCGCGGCGCAACAACAGCACCGCCCGCCCGGCGACACGAGGATCGCGCCTAGTCAGGGCCAGCTCGTAGGAGACGACACCCTGACTAGCGGAGATGACAGCGTCACTGACATGCGCCCCCCATGCTGGGCGGGTCTGCGGGTCGGTTCTGCTGAACTGCGCGGCAGCCTGATCCAGCGCCTGGTCACAGGCCGTCGCGTCGCCTTGGGCGGCGTGGGCCTGGGCCTGGGTGAGCGCCAGGCAGCTGGTGGTGGACGCGGAGACAGCGTGTGACCCGGTCGTGGCGGCGTGTGCGAGGTGGATCATGCGTAGCGCCTCATCGGGGCGACCCATGCGTACCGCCTGCCCCGCCAGGTTATTTATCAGATAGCCGGTGAGGTCGCCGGCTTGGGGGTGCTCAGCGTCGCGGGTGATGTTCAGCCCGATCGTCCACAGCCGCCGGGCGGCGTCGTCCTGGTTGACCTCGAAGCTCATCCAGCCGGTTACCACCGCGAGGTGAGCGGTGGCGAGGTATAGCCGGGGCCGCACCTCCTCGGTCATCTCGGCGTCCAGCAGCGGCAGCACCGAGCGCAGTTGCCCCACGGCGAGGCCTCGCACCGGCCCCGCCCCCGTGGCGAAGTCCTGGCGGACGAACTCGGCGGTGGCCTTCTCGATGGCCTCGACATCAGCCGCGCCGACGTGCCGGGTGCCGGTGGGCTCAGCGTCGGGCAGCAGGGCGGTCAGCCGGTCGATGTCCAGCCCGGCGAGCCCGGAGACGAGGGTGAGCCCGGCGATGTGTTCCACTAAGTTTCTGCGGTTCACTCCACTGCCCTTCCGCCCGGCGGTCGTCCCTCCGCTCACAGTAACCCCGTGAGTGAAACCCAGCCTGCCCGCCGGGATCGCGAGCCGGTTGGCGACTCTGATGACGGTGCCGAGGTCGTGCAGGGGTCGTTTGCCGTTCTCGATGGCGGAGACCCGGGATTGCTCGAACCCGAGGTACTCCCCGAGCGAGTCCTGGCTCCACTCCGCGTGGGCGCGGATCGCCAGGAACACTCGACCGAACTCCAGGTCCTCCAGCGCGGCGAGCAGCGGCACTTGGTCATAGAAGCCCGGCGGCAGGACCAACCGGGTTCCGGTGCGCCGGCACGGGTCGCACAGCTCGCCCGCCTCGCGACCTCGGCGCAGCCGCGCCCCGCAGTCCGGACACAGTGGTGTCGCCCCCAGGTTCGCCATTGGATCACCGTAGCAGTGACACCCCGTATCACACGTCGATGGCGACACACCACCGCCGCGCGCCATATTCCGCCGCGCCAGTCGGTGTCCGGGATATCCGGCAACGGATATCCCTTCCCCCCGGCCCCGACGCAATAGTTGACACAATCAACCGCGACGGCATGCCAGCCCGATGGCCTGAGTTTACCGACGTTGGCTGGCGACCCAGTCCGATCGAGGATCAGCGAGTGGGACAGCTCAGAATGACGTCGTGGCTGAGCTCATCGTTCTGACGGGACCACCGGGCGCAGGCAAGTCGACGGTGGCTCGCACACTCGCCGCCGGCTTCGAACCAAGCGCACTCGTCGCGGGCGACGACTTCTTCGCCTTCCTCGAGCGCGGCTTGATCCCACCGTGGCTGCCGGAGGCACACGCGCAGAACAAGATCGTGATTCAGGCGGCCGCCGCAGCTGCCGGACGGCTTGCAGGCGGCGGCTACACCGTCGTCTACGACGGGGTCGTCGGTCCCTGGTTCGTGCCGACGTTCACGGCCGCGACCGGGCTGAGGTGGCTGCACTACGTGGTGCTGCTGCCGTCAGAGGAACGCTGCGTGACGCGGGTTCGGACCCACGTCGGCCACGGCTTCACCGACCTCGAGGCGACTCGTCACATGTACCAGCAGTTCACGGATCCTCCGATCGACCCGCGGCACCTGGTCACGGACCCCCCGGACGAAGCCGAGGCGGCCGTGGCATCCATCCGCCGGCGCATGACCAACGGCTCGTTCGTCTCCCGGGCTATCTCGTAGCCGATCGCGGAGTATCGGGACGATTTTGTCGATCACCGTTCCGCGAGCGGTTATGGTAGTTGAATGAGTGAACCACTCCACAGTGTGACCGCGTCGGACACCAGGCAGGTCGCCGCGACCTACTTCCGTTCCTGGATGGCCAAGGACTTCACGACGCTGCGCTCAGTGCTCGCCGACGACGTCACCTTCCGTGGGCCGCTGGGCACAGCGGACGACGCGGAGACGTGCCTGCAGGGGCTGCGGGGCATGGCCGAGATCCTGACCGACGTCGCGATCAAACACGTGTTCGTCGACGGCCCGGACGTGCTGACCTGGTTCGACATGCACACCACCATCGCCCCGCCGTGCCCGACCGTCAACTGGAGTCATGTCGAGAACGGAAAGATCACCCGGATACAGGTGACGTTCGACGCCCGCGCGCTGTCTGCCGCACGAGGCTGACGAGCGCCGACCGGACAGTGATCATCATCGCGAACGCGAGGTCCATGCCTCGACGCTAAGCCGGGCCGGCGACGCCTGGGGTGTCTACCTCACCTGGGGTCTTGCTTGCTGTCTTGAGCTGCGGCGCTTGCAGGAGGGTGAGCACCGCGGTCGCGCCGATGATGATGACGGCGGCGGCAAGCGTGTGTGCGGTGCCGGTGAACAGCGCGTCCAGTGGACTCCCGGGCATCGCCAGGCCCCAGGCAGCGCCTGCGACGAGGGCGACCGACACTTCCGCGAGCGGAAATCCTCTGCGGTTACACCGGGATGTGCCTGCGGGTCCTCGCGAGGCGCGGTAATAGGCGATCCAGACAGTCGAAATAATGACCCCTAAGAAGACGCCATAGGCCGACCATCTGAATGGCAGGTACGCGCGGGCGTCGGGCGGGCTCAGCGCTCCCACTGTGACACCGACCAATGCCGTGTATGCCGCTAGCGGCTCGGTCGGGATCGCGCTGACGAGCACATCAACGAACTGTTGCGGTGCTCCGCCTCGCTCGGGTGGTGTGCCGGCGAGCCGGCCTCCGGCTGCTCCACTGGGTTGTGTGACCGCCGCCTCCGCGGCGCCGCCGCCGGCCGCCTTTCCGCGAGGAGCCTTGTCACGAGCTACAGCGAGAGCCGCCAGCGACCGGATACTCATCGGACCTCCCCTACGCCACGTTTGACGGAACTACCGTGGACTGCACAGCAACCAGGTTCATGGACGTTTCGCTTCACGTCGGAGGTGGTCATGATTGCGTTCGTATACCGTGGTTACTCTAGCCGCCACGGCGGCGATCGCAAGGGGATTTTTGATCGCAGACTGTCGGGAGCCGACCGTGTTACCTCGGTAAGCCCTCACGGGCTTCGAGTACCTGATTGGTCGACACATGCCTTCTCTACGGCTTCTTCCGGCGTCTCGACGTGCTCGATGCCGGGCACTGGCCGGCCGTCTTTATCGAGCAGTCGCCAACCACCGAGCGAGACGACCGGCACGCCGCCTCGGCGCTTCGCCAACGCCACTTCACTCAAGGTTCCCCATGAGCCGCCCACCACAATGACGGCGTCAGCGCTCCACACGATGATGGCGTTGCGTGCCTGGCCCATATTGGTGACGAGGGTCACCGAAAGATCGGGTGACGCTCCTTCGCGGGTATCGTCCGGTCGGATACCGACCACCACACCGTCTCTGGAGCGCACGCCGGATGCCACCGCAGCCATGACACCGATGCCGCCACCACAGAGAGCGACCGCGCCACGCGCGGCGAGCAGCCGGCCGACGCGGTAGGCGTTGGCCCTGTCCTCCGCGGTGCAGTCGCGGCCCGGCCCGCAGACGGCGACCTGGTAGGGCACTAGCTTTTCCCATGACCGGCACCTCCCGGCAGCTGACGTTCAGGTGGTGCCCGTCGATGTTCGCGCGCTGTAGGAGTGGGCGCCGGCCCCGGCGAGCTTGCCTGCGTCGACGATGAGGTACTCGTCGCGGATGGGGCGGCCGTAGAAGTAACTTTCCAGGATCTCTCGGGTGCCGGCCGCGTAGCGTGCCTGTGCCGAGAGTGATGAGCCGGAGATGTGTGGGGTCATGCCGTGGTGCGGGGCGGTGCGCCAGGGGTGGTCCGGGGGCGCCGGCTGGGGGTACCAGACGTCACCGGCGTAGCCGGCCAGTCGGCCGGTCTGTAGTGCGCGCACGATGGCGTCGCGGTCACAGATCTTCGCGCGGGCGGTATTGATGAGATACGCGCCGCGTTTCATGCCGGCCAGCAGGGTGTCGTCGAAGAGGCCCTCGGTCTCTGGGTGCAGCGGGGCGTTGATGGTCACGACATCGCACACCGGCACGAGATCCTGGGTGGTGGGGTGAAACGTGAGGTTGAGCTCACGCTCCACGTCGGCCGGCAGACGGTGCCGGTCGGTGTAATGCAGTCGCACGTCGAACGGTGCAAGGCGGCGCAAGACGGCAAGCCCGATCCGGCCGGCCGCGACGCTGCCGACGTGCATCCCCTCCAGGTCATAAGAACGGGCCACACAGTCGGCGATGTTCCACCCTCGGTCGCGCACGGTCTGGTAAGAGGGCAGGTAGTTCCGCACTAACGAGAGGATCATCATCACCACGTGCTCGGCGACGCTGATGCTGTTGCTGTAGGTCACTTCCGCGACGGTGATGCCGTGGGCTGCGGCGGCGTCCAGGTCGATATGGTCTGACCCGATTCCTGCGGTGATCGCGAGCTTGAGGTGGGGTGCCGCCGCGATACGTTCGGCGGTCAGGTAGGCTGGCCAGAACGGTTGCGAGATGACGATCTCGGCGTCGGGGAGGTGGCGGTCGAATTCCGATCCTGCGCCGTCTTTATCCGAGGTCACCACCAGCTCATGGCCGAGGTCTTCGAGGAAGGACCGCAGGCCCAAGGCTCCGGACACGCTGCCGAGCAGCTCACCGGGGGTGAAGTCGATGGCTTGTGGCGTGGGCAGGGTCTGCCCGCTCGGGTAGCGCTCAATGTGAGGGATGTCCTCCCGTGCGTATGGGGGAGGGTAGCCGTCGACCGGGTCGTCATAAAGAACGCACAGCACCTTCGCCATGGAGAATCATCCTTTCCGATCGCCTGTCGGTCGGCGCAGCGCCTGACCGCTGTGGCGAGTACGGCCCCGATAGTTCACGACACGTAACCTCCCACCGCTCCGCCTGCGCGGCAAGGCCCCACCCGCGCTGCTCCCTCCAGGGGCCAACCGGCGATCGGCTCGTGTAACGCGAACCCACCCGGCGCCGCGCCGAGGCGGCTGCGCACCAGGTGCAGCCGGGTCGCCCGCCACGGCGATCCTTCCCAGGGTGCCAGCTTCTCGACCAACGGGCGCAGGTCCGTCCCACCCGCTACCCGGGCCAGGGTGAGGTGCGGACGGTAGGGCCGCTGCTCCACCGGCAGACGGCTGCGGCGGGCTGCGGCCCGCGCCGAGTCGGCGAGCCTGCGCAGCCCGCCGCGATCACCTAGCACGCCCGTCCACAACACCTGGTGCCCGAATCGACCGCCGCCGCCCAGGGACAGTGACAGTGGCGGGTGCCGAGCGGCTGCCCGGCCGAGCCGGCGGGTCAGCTCGTCAACGGCGTCATCGCCGACCTCACCAAGAAAGACCAACGTCACGTGCCACTGCTCCGGGCGGGTCCACCGCAGCTCCGGTGCCCCCTCCCGCAGCCCCGCGGTAACGCCCAGGAGCTCCTGAACAACCTCCCCAGGAGGGGTCAGCGCCACGAACAGCCGCACCACATCATCGTCGCCCCCGCCACGCAGACGGTGCCACTTTTCCGAATCCTCACGTACGGGGTGTGCATACTGCGCACGTCTCGAAGCTGAACTCAGCTGCGCAGGCGTAGCGCCAGATCTGCTGACAGTTCTCGTTCCAGTCGGGGCTCACGACCCGTCCAGCGCTCACTACGGCGACAGTCGACGCTCCGGCAAGGTGGAGGGCGGAGGCGGCGCTCTGGACACGTGCACCGCTGGTGAAGGTGTCTTCGATCAAGAGCACCCGGTGGCCACGAAGACCAGCGAGGGCAAGGAACGCGTCGTCGCTTGCCTGTTGATGTCCCACTTGTCCCGGCCCTCTCTCCAGCAGGATGCTGTGCAGCCCGGCGAGCAAAGAACTCCGCCGCACGGCTGCGACGAGTGGATGTTCACCGGATCTGGCGGCTAATCGGGTACTCGGTACGGTGGTCACCACGGTGGGAGCGCCCCCGAGCATCGTGGTAATGCAGGGCCAGTGACGGTAGGTAAACCGCGCGATGGTTGCGACGACGATCGTTGCGAACTGTGCACGGACCTCTGGCAGGTGGTGGTCCTTGTAGTAACGCAGGACGTGCCAGTACTGGCCCGACACCTCGTACAGCGAGATGGGGAGTACGGTGGTCACCGGATAACGAACCTGGCCCATCGTGACCCGACAACTGTAGCAGGTCGAATAATCCTGGTTAGGGCCAGAATGGCAAACGATGCAGACTCCGGCGCCGTGAGGCGGTACACGGCGGTAGATCCTTAGATATGGGTCGGTATATTGCTCGACTGCTGTCATCGATCTCTGACTGCTACAGCAGCATCAGCTGTTCGGGGAGGCTGCTGAGCGTGGCAATGACCTCCAGAACGTCGTCGAGGTCTCTGACCACGGTGACACCTGGGCGCGCCGCATATCGTTGTGCCCATTCCTGTGAATTCACTAGCGACTCCAACAGGAATAGCCGCTTTCCGTGTTCCAGAGCAAGGCGCGCCTGCATCTTCGAGCCGCCGGTGGCGGACGCCTCGATAACGACAGTGCCCATGGCCATGCCGCTCATCACGACGTTGCGCATAGGGAAGTTCATCGCCCGCGGTGGGGCATCGGGCCAGAACTGCGAGACGATCGCTCCCTGCTCGCAGATCCTCTCCGCTAGTTCTCGGTTCTCCTTTGGGTAGACTGCGGCAAGAATTCCGTGGCCAACGACCGCGACGGTCCTGCCGTGGGCGCTCAGTGCGGCAGCATGGGCGGCGGTGTCGATTCCACGAGCTAAACCGGACAGGACCGTGACGTTCGCTTCAACGAGACCCTGCACGAGGCGGGCCGCCCGTCGCCGCCCGTCCTCGGAGGCCTGCCGTGTACCGACGACCGCGATAGCGCGAAAATCCCCCGGCATCAGGTCACCCTTAACCCAGATAAAAGGCGGCCGATTGTAGATTAATTGCAGATTCGCCGGGTAGTCATCCTCACGAACGGTGAGGAGCTTCACACCCTGGGCCGTCACGCGCTTGACCAGTTCCTCGGCCGCTTCCAGGTCTTCGGGCCGCACGCGCTCCAGCAAGTCCTCGGCGTACAGACGGTGCTCCTCCGGGACGAGGCCAAGCTGCCTGTCGAGAAGAGCGCGCGCGCTGCCTGACTCATAGATGACGGCTGCGGTGCGGAACCACTCCCAAGGCGATGCCCTGGTCAGGGCAAGGACGGCGGCCTGCTCAGCTGCCGTGGTACTCATCGGTCCTCACCTTCCGGCCACCCGTGCGCATGATTCGAACATGTGTTCGATTTCATCTTAGTGACTCTCGGCACGGTACGGTAGTGGTCAGCCCAGCTCCTAGGTTGGGGCGGCTCCCATGGTCGGATATGCCTGCGCTCGATCCCAACCGGTCGAAGCAATTGATCTTGGTGTAGATCGTCGGCGAACACACAGTCCGACACGGTCAGCGGACCGGTTTGTGACCGAGGCTCCGCGAGGTTGCGGACGCTCGTCGGCCCGCCCTACCCGGGGTACGAACTGAGAACAATCCAGTGCCTCCGGCGGACCTCTGCTCCAGGACCGGGCCCGGATAGTGGTGGGTCACCGGGGGAGCGGGTATCCCGTCGCGACGGCGCCGGAGGCGTAGCGGGCAGGCCACCAACCTGCGCGTGCCATTAACACCAGTCAACCATGGTCAACAGCGGGGCACTGTGACCCTGCCTGACCACCGAACGAGATCTCTGACGGCACAGTGGGCGCAGCCCTTCAAGCAGGCGATCCGCAGCGGATCTCTGGGCCGTCGTGGGGCCGTCGGACATCGGGGAGAATTGAGAACCACGAAGAACCATCGAGAGCCTTTCCCCTGCTCAAAGTCAGCGCTCAGCTTCTTCCGCGCAGATGGAGAAGGTGAGGCGGCCAAGCTGGCCTGTAAGCCGGAACCAGACAAAGTCGGCTTAAGTTCTCGGGAGACATGGCGATGCGCGTTAGTCACCAGATCCTCGATGCTGATGATCGCGTCCCTGATCCGACGAGTCCGCCAGGCGTGACCGCAGGATGCTTGTGGATGGCGTAATTGTCGGCCACCGGCCGCGCTGTAGTCAGGGACGCGCTTAGGAGCATGTCGCGGGGACGATGAAGGACCGCGACGCGGGTATCAGTCGTTGTCCGGTAGGTACTCGTCCTTCTCGTAGTATTCGAGGAGGTCGGTGAGCGTTGGGTAGTCGTAGGTGACCAGCTCGTCGCCCTCCCACTTGGCGCCCAGCTCCTCGGCCCACTCCACTTCGTTAAGACCGAGCGGCGCCTCGGCGGACCAGTGGAACGGCACCATCGTGCTGCGCTTGTCACGTCGGCCCAGGACCACCCGTTCACCCTCTGCTTTCGGGGCTGTCACGGGAACCGATCGTACTCCCCGGGACAGGACCCCGGCAAAGTCGGGTGAAGCCGAGCAGGGTGAGTGGGTGGTTGAAGTCGTCACTGGCCAAGCGCAGGTCTTGGGCGATGTTGATATAGCCGGCTCGGCGGAGTACCGCGATGACGAGGTGCGTCGTGCGGCCATGATTCGGGGTCCGGAGCCGGTGCGGACACGGGAGGCGTCTTCGGTGAAGGTGACCTCTCGGACGTCGTGCAGCCCGTTCTCGATTCCCCAGCGTCCACGCAGCGCGGTGGCGACCTGCCGCGGCATTGGTCCCGCGATGGCGTAAGCGCCACAGGGCCTGACGTACCGCTGGGGCCTGTCGATGTGACGCCACACACAGGGCCAACCAGGTGCGACGCCTCACCACCCGCTACTCCTACCCCCGGTGCCCTCACTAGCCAAGGCGCCTAATCCCCCTTTGGCGAGGTGTCATCCGTGCCTGATATGCCGAGCGGTGCGCTCGTCCTGCTGTACCCCGCGTCCAGCGGCGGATGGGCACGGTGTCGCTGGCCACGCATGCGGGCATCACGGTGCGTTACCTGGAGATGATCGAGGCTGACAGCAGGACACCGTCGGTGCCGGTGCTGCGCAAGCTCGCGAAGGTGTTGGGTGTGCGGACCTCGGCCCTGGTGGGTGAAGCACCGAGCGAGGATCACGAGGGGCCGGTGAACCCCCGGCTCGCCGAGGTGGAGCGTGCGCTGTTCACTTACCGTTCCCTGGCGCTCACCGATCCCGGGCAGTTTCCCACTCTGGAGGGGTTAAGCGAGCAGATCCGCGCCGCGCAGTCGGCGTGGTTCACCTCGCCGACTAAGTACAGCGACGCGTTGCGGGTGCTGCCGGACCTGATCGTCAACAGTGAGCGCTCCGTGCACGAGTCGGAGCGCTCTGTGACGATATGCCTGCTGGAGCGTTGGATCTCGCCATGAAGGGGAGTGAAGCGTTGGAGCCGTTGTTGTCGGACGGGGCTCCCGAGCACTTCTCGCTCTATGGTGGGCTGCTGTTGGTGGCGACGCTGGGTTCGTTGCAGACCGGTGATCCGTGGCGGGCGCGTGAGTTGTTGCGGGGACCGGCCCATCAGGCTGCGCTGCGTGTCGATGAGAGACACAATCACCACAATACGTGTTCTTCGGGCCGACGAACGTGGGCATCCACATGGTCAGGGTCGAGTACGAATGCGGCGAGATATCCGAGGCCCTGCGACTGGCGGATGACGTGGATATCACGCGGACGCCATCGCTGGAGCGTAAGACCAGCCTCCTCTACAAGGTTGCCCAGTGCTATGACTGCCGTGGTAATGACCCGGCGGTCTTCGTGCATTTGAAGATGGCTGAGCGGCTGTGCCCGGAAGATTTCCAGCACCGGCAAGAGATGCGTGGAATGGTGCGTACTCTCGTCAAGCGGGCCAAATCGTCGTATGCCGGTGAAGTACAGAAGTTCGCCGGGCGGATCGGCCTGCTGGACTAGCAGTCCGATCCCATTGATGTGATCAGGGGGTGCAGCGTGATGCGTTCCCTCATTCCTCTGTCCGGATAGCGTGAGCAGGCGAACTGAACGTTCGGGAAGGGCACGTTTCGTTTCCACCTGCTCACTCGGCGCTACAGTCTCGCATGGCTCCAGGGTCGGGGTGTCCGGGCCACCCCAGCGCACGGTTGGTGCTCTTGCCGGTTGGTCTCGCTGTCTTCCTTCAGCACAGACCAAAGCAACTGGCGGGCACCGTTCTGGGAGCAGTGCTGGCGCAGATAGACCAGGGTGAGCACAACGCGGTCGGTATCGGTGAGCAGCAGGCGCACGCCAGCTCCTGGGACGTTGCGGCGTCGGCCCCCGCGCCGGGCGTAGCAGCGTTGCGTGGTCTGAGCGGCCCGCGCGAGAGCCAGCTGGGCGACCAGTTCGTCCAGCTCCTGGCCGGTCATGCCGGTCAATACCGGGTTGGATAGCAGCTTGAGGGTCTGGGACCGGGCCAGCGTGGGGTCCCGCGCCACGGCGCTGTCCTGCTGATCGGTGTTCCGCGTGGCCGGATCGATGGTGTGGTTCCACGAGCCGCACCAGTCATGAGGCTTGACCGGCAAGGCTCGCATGCGAGCTGTGCTGACCGACACGCCGAGCGTGATCGCCAGGCCCGTCTCGGTGGCCAGGGCCGCGAGTTCGGACTTCCATGCCCGGGTGCGGTAGCTGTTGGATCCCCCGGCGTCTGCGGTGATCAGCAGCCGGGTGGCGTGCGGGTAGTCATCGTGACCGCGCGCCTGCCACCAACCGCGGATCGAGGCGACGGCGAACGCGGAGGTGTCGTGATCGACCCCGACATTGACCCAGCCGGCATCGGCGCTGAGGTCATAGACGCCGTAGGGAATGGCGTGGGCAACATCGGGGCCGGTGGAAAAGAAGCTGTGGTCGGCCACCGTGACCGGCTCCCCTCGCGGGCGCCACTCACGGCCCGGGGTGGGCAACCTGCCCAGCTGCTGCTTTTGTTTCGTGTCGACGCTGATGACCGGTTCACCGGCCGTCTGATGGTCCTTGACCTGCTCGTTGAGGTAGCGGAATTGGGCATCCCGGTCCGGGTGCTGCTGCCCTTCGAGGGTCTTGGCGTTGGCCTGCAGGCTGAACCCGGCCTCCTGCAGCAGCCTGCCCACCGTCGGCGCCGAGACCGCATGCCCTTGGCGGGTCAGCTCCTCGGCCAGGTGCCGCAGCGACTCGGTCGTCCACCGCAGCGGCGACATCGGATCGCCCCGCTCCTCCGGCTCCACCAACCTCAGCAAGGCCGGCAACAACTCAGAGTCTTGCTCGCTGGCTCGCTTGCGTCCCCCGCCTACCCCGCGGACCCGACCGGCCGGCAACGGATCCTCACCGCGTTCAAGTTCCACAACACTCTTACGCACGGTGCTCTGGCTGAGCCCGGCCGCATCCACGACGGCCCGCAACCCGCCGTGGCCCAACACCCCGGGCCTCGGTCGCCAACGCCAGCCGCTGCTGACGCTCGTTCAGATGAGGCAACAACATCTCGAACCTCGCGGCAAGCTGACCACGGACCTCGTCCGGAATGCCCGTACCAGATCAACGAGACCCAACCCCGAAAAGAACACCTTGATTTTTTACGGCTCCCGGGCGAGGTGAACTTCTTCATCGCCCGCTCCCGCCGCCTCGTGGGTTGAACGCTCCATCGAGCCGGAGCCCGGAGTGTCTCCCGTGTACCGGAAGCTCATCCCGCTCGCGCCCGACCCGGCACTTCCGCCATCCTCCGGCGCATCCAGTCAGGTAGCGGTCGCGGGGGGGAAGGACACGCTGCGGCCGAACTCGTACACCTTCCGATCCCCCGGTTGCACCTCGTCTTCGATCGGGCCCTGGCCGTCCGCCATGAAGTGGATCGCCGCGTTCGTGTCGGTCTGGTTTTCCACCCGCATTGGCCACGATTCGCTGTTGTAACAGCCACTCGGGTTCTCGATCAGCCTGCCGTCGAGCACGAGCTTTCCTGACGCCATAATCGTCCTCTCCTAGAGCCCATTGGACAACACCCTGTGGTTGTCAATTTCTAAGATGACGGGCTCGGCCGCCCCCTTACTCAGCCGCCATAGTCACATCCCCTTCCCTGTCAGTCAGAAGCCGCACCACCTCGAACCCCCATCGCCCCTTAGTCCTTGCAACACAGAGTAGTGGCCGTCGCGCTCGTTTGGAACTACCTGATGGTGTGCATACGTGTAGCCCAAAACGGACGAATGGATCAATTCGGCGTGTGGCGACCGAAAAACACCGCATCATGGTAAGAGTCTACCGAGGCTTCGCTTGAGAACGAGCGTTCTGAACGACCACCCCGGCAAACACCGCAACTCCGACGTGCGAGACAGAAACACCCGCCGCGACGGACGATCCTCCGACATCACCCAGAACATCCCACCACCCGACCAAGCAACGCTCCGTACCCCCGCGTCTGATCACCGGGTTCTGTCGAGAGGCTGTCGCGGCCTCTCGCCGCCCCCGATACGCCATACAGGTCAGGTACCGACAACACTTCCCCAGGTCAGCACACAGCACCCGCTCACGCCGCCAGTGCCCGTTCAACGCTCCGCGCAGTGACGTACCCGGCGCGGGCGGCCCCTACCCACACTGACGCAGGGGTCGCCACCCCATGGTAGCCTCTGCCCCTACAGGACCGTACAGGGCGCACGCCTTGACCTCGCCCCGCCGACAACCCACTCAGACAGAACGAACACCCGGACCCACACGCCTGGCTCCCGCGCGAGGATCTCCCGCGCCAGCCAGGTGACGGCCATCAGACCGCCGCCGAGCGGCGCACCGCGCCAGGACCACAACCAGCGGCACCGCACAGGAGACGACGCCAACGGCGACCATGACCCGACCGGAGGTGATCTACGCTCCCTTCGAGGAACTCGGCACAGCGACACACCTCACCAGTGCAACGCTGGCAGGCACGCGCCAAGGCACCGATCACGGGCGCCGCGCGCCGTCCACCCGCAGGATCACACCCGGCACGGACAGCTGACGAGCGGAGGTAACCGCCGACAGTCCACCTTGATCGCGGGACTGCGATGGGGGGCGACCATACGAGCTTCCAGGACTTCGGCACGTACTCGGCACAACCACCCGTAGACAGCCAGACAAGGCCGGACGCGACCGGACTGAACGAAGACCAGCCCCCGACCATGTTCACGCTGGTCGGGGGCCGTTCCTCCTGGTGTGGCGGGTCAAGGATTCGAACCACGGTCTGGCCGTGCCGGCCGTCGGCGGCCGCCACCCATCACCCCTGCGCTGGCTGAGAAGTCGAGCGCTCACCCCGGGTGGGCAGCGTCGCGGCAGGGACAAACGTGGGACACACCCGGGAAGGGGAATGGGTCCGTGGAGGGCCGGACCACCCCGTGGAAGCCGGTCGAAGCCCGGGATCTCTGTGCCTCGTCAGCGAAGCGTGAGTGACCAACTGAGTGGCAATCGGGGTAGCGCCTGGGCGGACGTTCCCGGACGTGCATGGACAGCAGAGGTGCCGCTACCAGCGAGTTTGCCCAGATGACGACAGTGACGACTTACGCTCGACGGGACCACTGACATGCGATCACAAAGAAGGACCATGAACGCTCACCGCACCATCGCGACGGCGCCGGGGGCGCTGCCGCTGCTGGGCCACACCGTGGCGTTGCTGCGCAATGCATTGGGATTCCTGAACTCCCTGCCCGATCACGGTGACCTGGTCCGTGTCCGGCTCGGCCCGTCAACGGCGATCGTGGTCTGCGACCCCGACCTGACACGCCAACTCCTGCTCGACGACCGCACCTTCGACAAAGGTGGCTTCTTCGTCGACATGGTCCGAGACGTGCTCGGCAACGGCGTCGGCTTCTGCCCGCACAGTGAGCACCGGCGGCAGCGCCGCCTGACCCAGCCCGCCTTCCACCCAGCCCGCCTGCCCGGCTACGCCCAGACGATGACCGACCAGATCGCCGCTGTCACCGGCGCCTGGTGCGAGGGCCAGAGCATCGACGTGCTCGCCGAGATGCAGACGATCACCATCAGGACGGTCGCCGCGACGCTGTTCGGCAGCACACTGTCGCCGGCCACCCTCACCGAGCTGTTCGACGACTTCACCGCCCTCGCGGCAGGCGCCTACCGGCGCATGTTCCTCCCGCCACCGTTGGGCAAACTGCCCACCCCGGGCAACCGCCGCTACGTTCGGGCTCGCGCCCGCCTCCGTCGCACCGTCGCCACGATCATCGCCGACTACCGCGGCAGCGGCATCGACCACGGCGACCTGCTGTCCATCCTGCTGGCCACCCGCGACGACCTCGACGGCGACGGTCAGGGGCTGTCCGACACCGAGATCAACGACCAGATCGTCACGTTCTTCATCGCCGGCATGGAAACCACCGCCGACACCCTGGCGTGGGCGCTGCACCTACTGGCGGAGCATCCCGACGTCCACCAGCGGCTGCACGCCGAGATCGACACCGTCCTGGCCGGACGGACCCCGGCCTTCGAGGACCTGCCCAAACTGGAACTGGCTAGCCACATCATCACTGAAACCCTGCGACTGTACCCGCCGATTTGGATAGTCACCCGCGCCACCACCACCGACACCCAACTCGGCCAGCATCCCCTCCCCGCCGGCACCACCATCGTCGTCAGCCCCTACCTGATCCAGCACCGGCCGGACCTGCACCCCGATCCCGAACACTTCGACCCTGACCGATGGAACAACCACCAGACCACAGCACCGCCACGTAGTGGGTTCATCGCCTTCGGTGGCGGCGCCCGCAAATGCATGGGCGACACCTTCGCCCTCACTGAGGTCACCCTCGCCCTGGCGACCATCACCGCCCACTGGCACTTGGACCTCGTCCCGGGCCATCAGGTCCGCCCCGCGGTGGGCCCGACGTTGAGCCCACGGGGGCTGCGGATGCGCGCCACCGCCCGTGCCACCGATATGCGGTGTTGAGCGCACCCACTGACGTATCTGAATCGCACCCGTGTCGACGGCAAGGAGCCCTCCATGAAATCCACTGCGCTGCCGATGATCGAGTTGCCCTTCCCCGCGCGGCTGCATCCCGATGCCGAACGGATCGAGGCGTATGTCCTCGACTGGGCCGCTCGATTCCAGTTGCCTCTCAACGGACTCGCGGCACAACACTTCGGCATGATCGCCGCCTACTGTTATCCCGCCGGGACCTTTCCCGGCATGGAGCTCGCAGCAGCATCGGTGACCTGGCAGTTCCTCACCGACGACCAGTACGAGGAAGGCCCTTACGGATCGGTGCAGCGGTGGGCGGGCGCCATCAAGGCCGTACGGGGTGTGCTGGGCCCCGACAAGACCGCCGGGCCGCTTGACGACGCGCCACTGATTCGTGCACTGGCCGACCTGGCGCACCGTCTCGACGCCATGATGTCACCCGCCTGGAGCAGACGCTATGCCAATCACATGGTGCAGGCCATGGAAGCAGTGACGCGCGAGCTCCGACTCCGCGACGACGGAACCCCGCCACCGCTCGTCGACCAGGTCGAGATTCGCCGGGGCACAGGGGGATGCTTCCCCTTCTACGACATCATGGACGCCGTTGACGACGGCGAACTTCCCGACGAGGTCCACGACTCCCCGGTCTACCAGGAGCTCCTCAACGCCGGAGCGGACATCATGGGATGGTCCAACGACTTACACTCGCTCGACAAGGAGATCGCCTGCGGCATGGTGTACAACATCGTGCTGGTGCTGCAACGAGAACGGAACCTCGACCGGGAACAAGCCTTCAGCCAGGCACGAATCCTCATCGCCGACAGGGTAAACGACCTTCTCGCGACACAGCGCCGTCTTCCCGATCTATGCCAGTCCCTGGGTCTCGATCAGACCACCCAAGACGTGGTACATCGTCGTGCGGCGAGCCTTCTGGACATGATCGCCGGATGCAACCAGTGGTACACCAACACCGCCCGCTATCAGCAGCCGATCCCTGAACCCCAGACGAAGCCCGTGGAAGACTTGTTCGCTCCCGGTTCCAGTTGATCACAGGCCTGGCAATCACCCTGGTTCAGAAACGCATCCTCGACGGGGCCCTGCCCTCGACCCTCATTACCTCTCACTCGTGATCACAGATCGTGAAAACCCCAGGCCCATCCTCAGCGCACCCCGCCAACCCGTGTCACCCACTCACCCCCGCTTAATCCTGGAGTGTCGGAATACCAAAAATTATAACAGGAGGGTCTAAATCTCCATCTGCATTAAGCATGTACTCTGCCAGTTCCGGCGGCTGTTGACTCATGTCCCGAATCGCATACCCAAACACCGCTAGCTGGGAAATGTTTTTATACGACTTGGCTGGAAACGGGACGGCTTCATATGAAACGATTTTCTCTACTGGATAGAACTTTCTATCCCCCTCAAAGTCAGCGTCACTGTAAAAATACATACCTTGCCCACTCGCGGGGTCAGGCATTCGAAACCTCCTTCGTTAGGAACTCCAGGAGACTTCATTATTGCGACCTCCGCAGCAACTTCACAACCATCCGAACTCGTGATCACCCCATAGTGACTCACCAACAACCTTCCATAGGTACCGGCACGATACAGAGAGTTACACCTGGTGAGCGGTGAGCAGCAGCAACTCCGGGTCAGGCGCCGTCGTCCGCGCCCAAGCGGCCACCGCCCTACGCGCTCTCCTCACGACCCACCACCACCGCGCCACCGCCCGATCAGCCACAGGAGGGCCGCATGAGACCCGACCTCGACACCGCGTTGACCGCGATCGACACCGCCCTCGGCGACCACGCTTGCCAGCACTGCGGGCGGTGGGCGAGTCACCTTCAGCGGATTTCCGCTCCGAGGACTGCCAGCCCACCCTATGTGCAGGTCGCCAACGCCGTCCGCGCCGCCATCCTGACCAAGAAGTTCCACCCGGGCGACAAGCTGCCCTCCCGCAACGAGCTAGCCAAGACCTACGCCGTCGCGCCGATGACGGTGCAGTGTGTTTCCCCTCGTAACGTGGAGACATCGCCGGTAAGGGAGGGGCGGTGTCACAGACACGCAGGAAGTTTGATCAGGACTTCAAGGAAGGCGCGGTGCGGCTGGTCCGGGAGACCGGCAAGCCGATCGCGCAGGTTGCCCGGGAGCTGGGAGTCCATGACGGGACGTTGGGCAACTGGGTCAACGCGGACCGGCGGCGCCGGGAGCGCGGCGGTGGCTCGCTGAGCGAGGGCGAACGGGCGGAACTGGTTCGGTTGCGCAAGCACTGCGTGGAGTTGCAGATGCGGTGTGATGTCCTCAAGCGCAGTGTGGTCCTCTGGGTCGAGGAAGCGATGGGCCGGTAGCCGTGGCCGCCTTCATCGCTTCCCAGAGGGACGATCACGGCATCCCGTATGCCACCGCGTGCCGGGCGCTGGGGGTGTCTCAGTCGTGGTTCTACAAGTGGAAGACCGGCACGTTACCTCCACGGGCAGCGCGCAGGGAAAGGCTCAAGGCCGAGGTCAGCCGGCTATTCGGTGCTCACGGAGGCACCTACGGCGCGCCCAGGATCACCGCGGATCTGCGGGATGCGGGGTGGCGGGTCAGCGAGAACACCGTCGCGGCGCTGATGCGCGAGCAGGGTCTTGCCGCGCGACGCCGCAAGCGGCGCAGGTGCACCACCGGGTCTGGTAGGGGACGCTGGCGTGCCCCGGATCTGGTGAAACGGGACTTCGCCGCCGAGGGAATCAACCAGAAATGGTATGGCGATGGAACCGAGATCCCCACCGGTGAGGGCAAGCTGTATCTGGCGTCGGTGCTGGACGTGGGCTCCCGGCGGGTGGTGGGGTTCGCCCTCTCGGAGCATCACGACGCGGAGCCGGCCTACGGGGCGCCGGCGATGGCGGTGGCCGTGCGCGGCGGCCAGGTACCCGGCGTGATCATGCACACCGACTGCGGCAGCGAGTACACCGCAGGCCTGTTTCGTGCCGCCTGCGGGCGTCCGGCGATCCGCCAGTCGATGGGCCGGCCCGGGTCAGCCCTGGACAACGCGGTGATCGAGGCGTGGCACTCCACGCTGACCTTCGAACTGCGCTCGCGGGAGACCTTCGCCACCAAGGCCGCCGCCCGGGCCCGGGTTCCCGCCTGGATCGATGACTACAACCGGTACCGGCGTCACTCCGCGTGCGACATGCTCAGCCCGGTCGACTACGAACTCGCCCAGGCCCGCAGGCAGGTCGCGTGACCCACCAGCCAGCCCGCACGACGAACCAGAACAACCGGAGAACGAACGGAAGCGGCTGCGCCGCCGCTGGCCTTGTGGTGCCCGCGCAGGGTACGGGGCCGCCCCTCGGGCCTCAAGGGTGCTTCGCATCGCGCTACGCACGACGCACCTTCGGCGCGCCCTTGACCCCCGAGCCTCTGCGACCCCTTAGGCAGGAAACGGCGGGCAGGCCAGGCCTGCCCCACCACGGGACGCGGGCACCACAAGACCAGCCACCCCGTTCAACATCACTACAACCGAAGTCTCCACAGTTCGAGGGGGGATTGACAGCAGAACGCCCTGCGCGAGCTGCGGGAAGAAGGACTCATCGTCTCCCGGCAGGGCAGCGGCGTCTTCGTCCGGGAACGCACCGAACGCCCCGTTGGCCTCGGGCCCTACATCGAACGCGCCTTCGACACCCAGCATGTCGTGATCGACTTCGCTGGCTTCTCCGGGGAGACCTTGCAGGGCATCATGCAGGAACCCCTGGACAAGATCCGGATCGGACGCCTGACACCGGAATCGATCCACGTGCGCATCCTCGTCCCGGACACCACCGTGCCGATGGCGCTGCCCTGCCAGGTCGAGGACCTGGCCGACAGCCCCGAGTTCCGCGCCCGCGCGACCGGGATCATGCGCCGCAACACCCTCGCCATCGTCGACAACGTCACCGAGCTCGGCGAACTGGGCCTGGTCACCGATGTCTCCGCCGAGGTCCGGGTGCACCGCGCCGCGCCCCTGTTCAAGCTCTATCTGATCAACAACCAGGAAGTGTTCTTCGGCTTCTACCCCGTCCGAGAGCACATCATCTCCCTCGGAGGTGAGCCCCGCGCGATCTACGACGTCATGGGCAAAGACGCCATCCTCTTCCACCACTCCACCACCGACGACGACACCTCCACCGGCTCCCAATACGTCGAGCAAGCCCGCGCCTGGTTCGACAGTGTGTGGACCACCATCGCCACCGAGTTCACCCGATGACCCCAGCCACCGCCGACGACCCGGGAACACTGCGTCACATCCTCACTCGCACCACCGCCCTGCTACTCGACTTCGACGGCCCGGTCTGTAGCGTTTTCGCCGGTCTGGCCGCCCACACCGTGGTCACCCAACTGTGCCTGGTCCTCGCGGACGGCGGCTATGGCGACCCACCCGTCGAGATCGAGAAAAGTGACGATCCCTTCCAAGTCTTGACCTACGCCGCCAGCCTGGGCGAGGACGAAGCCCACTACGTCCACGCCGCCTTCACCGCCCTCGAAGTCGAAGCCATCACCACCGCTGAGCCCACCCCCGGCGCGCACGACCTCATCCGCGCGTGGTCCGCCACCGGCCGGCCACTGGCCATCGTCAGCAACAACAGCACCATCGCCATCCACGCCTACCTCGACCTGCACAACCTCCGGACCCGCGTCACCCACGTGTCCGCCCGCACCAACCCAGACCCCGCCCTCCTCAAACCACACCCACACCTACTGACCACAGCCCTGACCGCACTCAACGTTCCCCCGGCAGCCGCGACGTTCATCGGCGACTCCGTGACCGACATCGAGGCGGCGCGCGCCGCCGGCACCATGTCCATCGGCTACGCCAACAAACCCCGCAAGACAGCCGAACTCATCACAGCCGGCGCGGACACAGTGATCAGCACACCCGCCGCCCTGTCCGAACAGATCACGTGATCGTCAACATCTAATGATCACCGGGCTGCGCCCCCGAGCTAGGGCGCGTATAGGGCGCAGCCACTCGCAAACCACCGGATACGCCCGGACGACACCGGACACAACGAAGACCGGCCCCCGACCGTGTTCCTGCTGGTCGAGGGCCGATCCTGCTGGTGTGGCGGGTCAAGGATTCGAACCTTGGAAGGCATCAGCCGACGGATTTACAGTCCGCTCCCATTGGCCGCTCGGGCAACCCGCCTGGTGGCCGGGTGCTCCGGCCGTGGGACACGATACTACACAGGGTCATGCTGGCGTGGCGGGTAAGGTCGGCACCGGCTCAACCGGGAGGAGGCTGCGGTGGCGGATCCATCGTTCGATGTGGTCAGCAAGGTCGACCGGCAGGAAGTCGACAATGCGCTCAACCAGGCGATCAAGGAGCTGACGACCCGGTTCGACTTCCGCGGCACCGGGGCGAAGGCGACCTGGACCGGTGAGGAGGCGATCACGATCGAAGCGCAGACCGAGGAGCGCTGCCGCGCCGCCATCGACGTGGTCAAGGGCAAGCTGATCAAGCGGGGCATCTCACTGAAGGCCTTCGAGGTGGACGAACCAGCCGTATCAGGTAAAGTCTACCGGAGCACCGGGCGCATCCTGCAGGGCATCAGCCAGGACAAGGCAAAGGAGATCGCCAAGGCGGTCCGGGACGAGAAGCTCAAGGGTGTGCAGGCCCAGATCCAGGGCGACCAGCTGCGCGTCACGGGCAAGAAGCGCGACGATCTGCAAGCCGTCATCGCCCTGTTGAAGGACCGTGACTTCGGCCTCCCGCTGCAGTTCACCAACTACAGGTGATTGTGGCCAGTCGTGGCGGGTCGTCAAACGTTGAACCTATATCGGCCTGCGCGACCGGATAGACCACACGGTGGTATCTCGGGTAGCGAGATTGGAAAGCCCGTGAGCAACGTGGAGTCACAAAACGCGAAAAGTGGGCACAGTTTCCCGTGGGGAACATTCTGGTCAGCCGTAGGGGCGCTAGTAGGCATTGCGACAATCGTTATATCGCTGGTTTTCACCAACCAGCCCAGCCCTCTCCCACTCGTCCAACCCACCAGCTCTCCCTCACCCGCCCAATCCTCGCCAGAGGGCACGCTCACCGTCCCCCCTCCCTCGAGTGACAGCCCGGCCCCAGCTCAGGATCATGAACCCGACGAATTCAGACTTCAGGGCTTACTCTTCCCGGGAACCATCAAGGACTGCACACCGAACCGAGACGTGGAGTCGAGTCAGGTATTAGCCGCCTTGAACTGTACCGCCACTCGAGCGGGCCCAGAACGCACGCCACTGATCCGCCAATTCGCCTCCGGTGCAGCTTTGGAAGAAAGCATGGAGAAAGAGTCGAGCTTCGTGACGAACCCCGAAGGAAACTGCTCCTCAGGGAACGAATACGCGGGCCACTGGAAATTATTTGAAATTACGAGAGGAAACCTCGTCTGTCGATACCAAAACGGACTATTCCGGATCGCGTGGTCATACCATAGCGCGAACATTTCGATAGTTGCCGAATCAACTAACCCTACTGAACTCTGGTCCTGGTGGTTGTACACGTGCGGGCACTCTTTTCATCAGTGATCGCAAGAGCTGGCAGACCGAGCCGGACACGACGCCGGTCACAGCCCACCTTGCAACCATGACGTCTGGACACAGAAGCCCCATGTGCCGTATATCAACTATCGGTGAAGGGGATCGTGTTGGCCGGCGGGAGTGGCACTCGGCTGTACCCGGTCACCCAGGCCGTCTGCAAGCAGCTGCTGCCGGTGTACGACAAGCCGATGGTGTACTACCCGCTCTCGGTGCTCATGCTGGCCGGGATCCGGCAGATCCTGATCATCTCCACCCCGTCGGACCTGCCGCTGTTCCGCCGCCTGCTCGGTGACGGCGCCGCGCTGGGTCTGCGGCTGAGCTACGCCGAGCAGGCCAAGCCGAATGGCCTGGCTGAGGCCTTCCTGATCGGCGCGGACTTCATCGGAGACGACTCGGTCGCGCTGGTGCTGGGCGACAACATCTTCTACGGCCCCGGCTTCTCCGGCCGGCTCCAGCAGTGCGTCACCAGCGTGGACGGTTGTGTGTTGTTCGGATACCCGGTCAAAGACCCGCGGCGCTACGGGGTCGGCGAGGTCGACGCCGCCGGAAGGTTGATCTCCATCGAGGAGAAGCCCACCAAACCCCGCTCGAACAAGGCGATCACCGGCCTGTACCTCTACGACAACGACGTGGTGCAGATCGCTCGCTCACTCACCCCGTCCGCGCGCGGCGAGCTGGAGATCACCGATGTGAACGTGCACTACCTGCGGCAGGGCCGGGCGACGCTGATCGACCTGGGCCGGGGCTTCGCGTGGCTGGACACCGGAACCCACGAGTCGCTGCTGGAGGCCGGCCAGTTCGTCCAGGTGCTCGAACATCGCCAAGGCGTGCGGATCGCCTGCCTGGAGGAGATCGCGCTGCGGATGGGCTTCATCGACGCCGACGCCTGCTACGCGCTGGGTCAGTCGCTGGCGAAGTCCAGCTACGGTCAGTACGTCATGGACATCGCCCGCTCCGCGCTGACCTAGTACCAGGGCATCAGGACAGCCGGCGTCGAGCCATCTCCTCCAGGCGGTGCACCCGCTCGGCGATGGGCGGGTGAGTGGAGAACAACCGCGCGGCACCGTCGCCCACCCGGAACGGGTTGGCGATCATCAGATGAGAGTGCGCAGCCAGCGCGGGCTCGGGGCGAAGCGGCGCCAGCTGGGTGCCGCGCTCCAGCTTGCGCAACGCGCTGGCCAGCGCCAGCGGGTCACCGGTGAGCTCCGAGCCGGAGGCGTCGGCCTGGTACTCCCGCGACCGGCTCACCGCCATCTGCACGATGCCGGCCGCGATGGGGCCGAGCAGGGCGATGAGCAGCATCGCGATCGGGTTCGAGCGGTCCCGGTCACCGCCGAACAGGCCCGCGAACATCGCCAGGTTCGACAGAGCGCTCACCATGCCGGCCAGCGCCCCGGCGACCGACGAGATGAGGATGTCCCGGTTGTAGACGTGCGACAGCTCGTGGCCGAGCACCCCGCGCAGTTCGCGCTCATCCAACAGCTCGAGGATCCCGAGGGTGCAGCACACCGCGGCGTGCCGGGGGCTGCGGCCGGTGGCGAAGGCGTTGGGTGCTGGGGTCGGGCTGACGTACAGCCGCGGCATCGGCGCTCGCGCGTCGGTCGCCAGCTGCCGCACGATGCGATACATCATGGGCTGCTCGGGTTCGGATACCGGCCGGGCCTGCATCGCGCGCAACGCGAGCTTGTCGGAGTTGAAGTAGGTGTAGGCGTTCATCCCGACCACGAACACCAGCGCGAGGAGCACCCCGCCTCGGCCGAAGAACGACCCGACCAGCACCACCAGCGCCGACAGCCCACCGAGCAGCAGCGCGGTCTTCAGTCCGTTGACGTGGTTGTGCACAGTTCGTCAGCCTCCCGTTGTGTTCGGGCTCTGATCAATGCAACGCGCTCGTTACGTGCGGGGTTCCGCGGTAGCACGCCGCAGGCGGACGACAGCGGTCAGGCGTTCAGCTCCAGGGTGCAGCATCGGGGGCCGCCACCGGCCCGGCGAAGTTCGGAGACGTCGACGAACACGGGCTCGAAGCCGAGGACGGCCAGCGCGCGGCCCAGCTCCACCGCCTCCAGCGAGAGCACCACCGAACGGCCGTCGGAGACACCGTTGAGCCCCAGGCACGCCGCGTCGGCCGGGCCGGCGATCACCGCGTCGGGGAACAACCGGGCCAGCACGCGCCGAGAGCCCGGCGAGAACGCCGCCGGGTAGTAGGCGATCAGCGAGGCGGTGGGCGAGTCGTCGAGCACCAGCAGGCAGGTGTCGAGGTGGTAGTAATAGGGGTCGACCAGCCGTAGCGAGACCACCGGCACCCCGAGCACCTCCTGCGCCTCGGGGTGCGCCGCCGGCTCGGTGCGAAACCCGGTACCGGCCAGCAACAACCGGCCGGTCCAGATCAGGTCTCCCGCGCCCTCGTTGACCGCGCTGGGCATCACCATGTCGCACGCGCCGTGCACGAGGAACCAGCGCCGGTAGTGCTCCGCCTCAGCGGCCCGCTCCGCGTGCCGGAACCGGGCGCCCAGCGTGATGCCGTCGATCACGGTGCCGGCGTTGGCCGCGAACACCATATCCGGCAGACCCGGCTCGGGATCGATCACCTCCACGGTGTGCCCGAGCGCGCGATAGGTGCCGGCCAGCGCTGTCCACTGCGCCATCGCCCGCGCGGTGTCCACCGGTTGAGTGGGGTCCATCCAGGGGTTGATCACGTAGCGCACCGTGAAGTACCGCGGCGGGCACATCAGATACCGGCGCGCCGTGCCGACCCGCAGTGACCTCACTGACCGCAGAGCAGACGACATGACTCGATGGTAGGCAGTGCTACACACTCACGAGTATGGACGTGTTGATGGAGCACCGTGGCCGCGTCGCCGTGCTGACGGTGTCCGACCCGGCCCGCCGCAACGCGCAGAGCCGTGAGCTGTCCGACCGGCTGGCCCGGGCCGTCGCGGCGTGCGACGGCGACGAGTCGGTGCACGCCGTCGTGATCGCCGGCGCGCCGCCCGCGTTCTGCTCCGGGGCCGATCTCGGTGTGCTCACCGCCGCCGGTGAGTCGGGCTCGGCAGCCGACCTGCACGGCATCTACGCCGGCTTCCTCGCGGTCGCGAATGCGGCGCTGCCCACCATCGCCGCCGTCAACGGGCCCGCGGTGGGGGCCGGGCTCAACCTGGCGCTGGCCTGCGACCTGCGCCTGGTCGGCCCCAGCGCGTCCTTCGACGCGCGTTTCCTGCAGTTGGGCATCCATCCCGGCGGCGGCATGACGTGGCTGGCGCAACGCGTCGCCGGTGCCCAGACCGCCGCGGCGATGACGCTGTTCGGCAAGCCGCTGGACGCCCACGAGGCGGTACGCACCGGTCTGGCGCACCGCCTGGTCGAGGTGGACGGCGACCCCCGCTCCCCCGCCGCGCACGAGGCTGTGGTCGCCGCCGCGGTGGAACTCGCGCACCGGGCCGCCGCCGCTCCCCGCGACCTGGTGATCGCCACCAAGGCCGCCCTGCGGGCCACCGCCGTGATGGCCGAGCACGCCGACGCGGTGGCCTACGAGACGGGCCCGCAGCTGGCCTCACTGCACTCCGAACATTTCAAGAAGTTTCCTAAGAAAAATTCCTCAAGCGGGTGAACCCAGTAGCGGTCGCGAGTGCACAGCATGCATGCTGTGCCTCACTACCCATTCCTGGACCCGGAGGTATCCATGACCATCAGCCCTGGCCCCACGGTTCGGCGCCGCCAGCTCGGCCAGGAGCTGCGACGCCTGCGCGAGGGTGCCGGCAAGACGATGGAGGAGGCCGCCGAGTGGGCCGGTATCCAGCCCTCGACCATCAGCAAGATCGAAAATGGCCGACAGGCCATCCGGCCGACCAACGTCCGGCTCCTGCTCCTGCTCTACGGGACTGAGGGGCCCCAGGCCGACGCCCTGATCAAGCTGGCCGACGAGGCCAACCAGCGCGGCTGGTGGGCCGGCTACCGCGACGTCGTGCCCGCCTGGTTCCGCATTTTCGTGGACCTGGAAGCCGACGCCAGTGAGATCGACAGCTACTGCTCCGAGCTGGTCCCCGAGCTACTCCAGACCGCCGAGTACGCCCAGGCCGTCATCCTGGCCGGCCACCCCGCCACCACCCAGGCCGAGCTGGCACAACTGGTCGCCTTCCGCCACGAACGGCAGCAGCGGATGGCCGGCGACACCCCGTCACAGCTGCACTTCGTGCTCAACGAAGCGGTCCTGCGCCGCACCGTCGGCGGTGCCGAGGCGTTTCGCCGGCAGCTCGACCACCTGGCCGAGATGGCCCAGCTACCGCACGTCACCCTGCAGGTACTGCCGTTCGCGGCCGGAGCGCACGCCGCCATGGGCCAGACCTTCACCATGCTGCGCATGTCCGGCGACAAGGCCGGGCTGGACCTCGTCTACCTGGAGAACGACCGCGGCGCGCTGTACCTGGAGCGCCCCACCGACGTCGAGCACTATCAGACGATCTTCACCCGGCTCACCACGGCAGCCCTAACCAGCGACGAGACCAGCAAGCTCCTCGCCCAAGCACACGATGAGACAGGCGACCGACAGTGAGCACCGCAACAGCACTTGCGGGCACACCAGCAGTCCAGACACCGAAGATCACCGTTTGTGTGCCTTCGGCGACAGGATATGTCGCCGAAGGCACACAAACCACGATCAACCCCACCACGTGGGTGCCATGACCGTGTAGCCGTAGCTTGATCGTCGAAAGTGAGGTGTGGCCGTGCAGGACTGCAC
>JBOHFI010000006.1:0-127683 GCA_050699595.1 Pseudonocardiaceae bacterium
GCGGCCGGGGCTTGTAAGAGGCATCGGCCACCGCGCCCGGATGATCCATCCACCGCCACGGCTGGGCCGACAGCACACCGACCAGGCGCCCTGTGAGTGGCGATACGAGCTATCACCCGTATCGCCACTCACAGGTTATCCACAGTCACGGGCTATTCCACCGTCACGGACTTGGCGAGGTTGCGGGGCTTGTCCACGTCGTAACCGCGTTGCCGGGCGATCTCCGCGGCGAGCACCTGCAGCGGCACGGTGGACACCAGTGGCTGCAGCAGGGTGGGCACCGCGGGCACTTCGAAGATGTGCGAGGCGTAGGGCCGCACCGTGTCGTCGCCCTCCTCGGCGATGACGATGGTCCGCGCGCCGCGGGCCCGGATCTCCTGGATGGTGGACAGCAGCTTGGCGTGCAGCACAGGCCGCCCCTTGGGCGAGGGCATCACCACGACCACCGGCAGGCCCCCCTCCAGCAGCGCGATCGGGCCGTGCTTGAGTTCGCCGGCCGCGAAGCCCTCAGCGTGCATGTAGGCGAGTTCCTTGAGCTTGAGCGCACCTTCCAAGGCCACCGGGAAGCCGACATGACGGCCGAGGAACAGCACCACCTTGGCTTCCGCAAGCTCGCGGCCCAGCTCGCGCACCTGGTTCACCGTACTCAGCACCTGCGCCACCGCCGCGGGCATCGCCTCCAACTCGGCGAACTCGCGGGCGACCTCGTCGGGGTACTTGGTGCCACGAGCCTGTGCCAACGCCAGCCCGACCAGGAAGTTGGCCACGATCTGGGCGAGGAACGTCTTCGTGGCGGCCACCCCGATCTCGGGCCCGGCGTGGGTGTAGAGCACCGCGTCGGACTCCCTCGGGATCTGCGCCCCATTGGTGTTGCAGATCGCCAACACCCGGGCCTTCTGCTCCCGGGCGTGGCGCACCGCCTCCAGGGTGTCCATCGTCTCCCCGGACTGCGAGATCGCCACGACCAGGGTGGAGCGGTCCAGCACCGGGTCACGGTACCGGAACTCACTGGCGAGCTCGACTTCCACCGGCAGCCGGCACCAGTGCTCGATGGCGTACTTGGCGACCATGCCGGAGTGGTACGCGCTCCCGCAGGCGATCACGAAGACCTTGTCGACGTCGCGCAGCTCCTGGGTGTCCATCCGCTGCTCGTCCAACACGATCCGGCCGTCGATGAAGTGCCCGCGCAGGGTGTTGGCGATGGCGCTGGGTTGTTCCTGGATCTCCTTGAGCATGAAGTAGTCGTGGCCGCCCTTCTCCGCCGCGGACAGGTCCCAGTCGATGTGAAAGGGCCTACCGTGCGCCGGAGCGCCGTGGAAATCGGTGATCCGGTAACCGTCACGGGTGATCGTCACCACCTGGTCCTGGCCGAGCTCGACGGCGTCGCGGGTGTGTTCGATGAACGCCGCGACGTCGGAGGCGACGAAGTGCTCCCCGTCGCCCACGCCCACCACCAGCGGCGACGAGCGGCGCGCCGCGACGATCAGGTCGGGTTCGTCGGCGTGGGTGACGACGAGGGTGAACGCCCCGTGCAGTCGGCGGCACACCGCCGCCACCGCGGCGGGGAGGTCACCGCCGCGCGCGTACTGCGCGGAGATCAGATGCGCGGCGGTCTCGGTGTCGGTGTCGCTGGCCGGCTCCACCCCGCCGAGTTCCAACTCGGCGCGCAGCTGGGCGTGGTTCTCGATGATCCCGTTGTGCACCACGGCGAGCCTGCCTGCGACGTCGCGGTGCGGGTGGGCGTTGCGATCGGTCGGCGCGCCGTGGGTGGCCCAGCGGGTGTGCCCCATCCCGGCGCTGCCACGCAACGCCGCCCGCCCGGTGGCCTCGAGCTCACCGATCAGGTTGGCCAGCACCCCGGCCTTGCGCGCCACCGCGAGCGTGCCGACGCTGGTGAGCACCGCGACACCGGCGGAGTCGTAGCCGCGGTATTCCAGCCGGCCCATACCCCGCAGGACGACGTCGAGGGCGTCGCGATGTCCGATATATCCCATGATTCCGCACATGCGCGCCACGCTAGCCCTCCAGTGAGGGCGAATCCGATACCGTCCGGCGCATGGCACGCATCGATCCCGCCGTTCGCCGCACGGCTGAGGAGCTGTCCCGGCCCGGCCCCCATCCGGTGGCCCGCGGTGACCTCGCGGCGGCCGGGATACCCGGTGTGGTGTTCACGCCGAGGTCGGGGCACGGGCTGCCGGCGGTCGCGTTCGGGCACGGCTGGCTGCAGCCGACGACACGCTACGAGGAGTTGCTGCGCCACCTGGCCACCTGGGGTGTGGTCGCGGCGGCGCCGGCCACCCAGCGCGGCGCGCTGGCGTCGCACCGTCAGTTCGCCACCGATCTGCGCACCGTGCTGGACGTGTGTGCCGGGGTGCGGCTGGGTGCGGGCGAGATCAGCGTCGATCCTGGCAAGCTGGGTCTGGTCGGGCACGGGATGGGTGGCGGCTGCGCGGTGCTCGCGGCGGCCGCCGACGACCGTTGCCGGGCGGTGGCCACGCTGGCCTTGGCCGAGACCCTGCCCTCAGCAGTGGACGCCGCGCGCGGCTGTGGCATGCCGGGCCTGCACGTGGTCGCTGGCTTGGATCGCCTGGCACCGGCGCTCGGGCATGCCGAGCCGGTGGCCAGGAGGTGGGCCGGCCCAGTGTGGCTGCGCACACTGCCCAAGGCCGGCCATCTCGGCTTCACCCTAGGCTCGCACTGGACGGACGTGCTCCTCGGCAGCAGCCCAGAGGTCGGAACCCGCCGGATGAGCCGCGCCCTGATCACCGCATTCCTGCTGCGCCACCTCACCGGGGCCACCGGCGCCGAGGCCACCGACTACGACGCGCTGCTGACCGAACGAACCCCAGTAGTGTGACAACACCAGTCTCCGAGACGGTGAGTGCGTTACAGTAAACCCAAGGAAGCGACGCCGCGCTTGCCGAGGGAGACGCCATGATTATCGGTTGGATCATGTTAATCGTACTGTGGGTCGTGATCATCGGATTCGCGCTCGGGGCGGTCGTCTTCATGTTCAAATCAACCGGACGCTAACGCTCGCGCCGCCGCCAAGTCGTGGGCCGGTCCGGTGCAGCGACAGACGCCGCCAAGGCCCGCCATCGTGGCTTCACGGCGGGCCGGCACTGGACGGACCTGGTCACGGCAGCAGTCCAGAGACCGCGACCCGGCGGATCACCCAGGTGGTCAGTCCCCGCCCCTAGATCGCTGCGATAGTGGGCACTCTCAGCGCGGCAGGTCACAGGTGTTTCCGCGACTTTGCCGACATCTTGGGTCACGGACCTTTAATAAAGGCCGCGAAACCGACGCGCAGCTTGTCGATCAGCGTCTTCGAGAATAGCCCGGACAGAAAGTTGGGTGCGGGCCGAGCGGGAAATAGTGCTAATTTTGCACTTCTTTCGAGTTTTTTCACCTCCCCCTCTTTCTTTTCATCGTTGGGCTCTGATGTATCCCCACTGGTCCGGGCCAGCGGTCGTGCCGAGACCGGTTCCGGAGCGGACGTAAGCGGCGGCCCGTCCGCTGGGTTTTCGAGTGGCGACATCTGCTATTCGACTAGCGCCAACGTTGCCCCGGCCAGGCGCGGGAGAATCTCGATGCTCAAGTCATGGGAGGGAAGGCGGCTATCGTGCGCTTGTCTTTCTGGGCGGTACCCAGGGCCGGGGAGCTTTTCTCCGGGTTGGCGGGCGGTGTCTCCGATTGGCGAAGGTTCCGTGCTGGGTGGCTCGTGTGGCGGGCATCAGAAGCCGTCCGGCGCTCGGACCAGGCGTACGAGGTGGGGCCGCAGGCTGGTCAGGCGATACTCGCGATCGAAACGGACATAGAGCATATCGGCGCCCTGACCGACGACCTGACCGTACTGGTGCAACCGAGACGGTAGAGCCCCGTAGGCCTTATCCACCGCGACCTGTTCGACCCGGCTCTGCAGGGGAATGACAGTACCGTCGACGTCACGCGGGGGGTTGGCGGCGAGTGGTACCGAAGTACGCATGGTTGATGTCACCTCGGGGTCGACGAGTGGGTGGCCGACCGGCGGCCGGGTCAACCCACGAGACTGGAACGGAGCCCGGCTACTAGGGCACCTCCTGGAACGTCTCCATCCCGGCTCCGGGCATACCGAACTCAACCTGCACACGACGTGGGCGCTCCTGCTCGCCCACCCTGACCTGCTCAGCAACTGTCCCGACCTGAGATCCGCAGCGGCCAACACGGTGGAAAGTCTCACCGCGGATCACGAGCTGAGCCCCGAGGCACGACGTGAACTGTCCGACATCGGCTACGCCTTCCGCCTCGCGGACCGGTAAGTGCGGACCGGTCGGTAGGGTCATGGCCGTGGAGGAACAGACGAGCCCGCGCTCGCCCTCGCAAGCTTCGCCTTCGAACTCGGCGTACTCAAGCGGATACGTCGCGCCGGCTGGTGGCACCTCGGAGTCCGCGACCCCGAATCCGTCGCCGAACACAGCCTCCGCGTCGCGCAACTCGCCGCCCTCATCGCCGCGATCGAAGGCGCCGAACCAAACCGGGCCGCACTGCTCGCCATCTGGCACGACTCCCAGGAAACCCGCACCGGCGACATCCCCCACACCGCCCGACCCTACCTCGACCAACACTCCCCCGAAACAATCACCGCCGACCAGACCACCGCACTACCCGACACCGCCCGCAAAACCGTACAAGAAGCCGTCGCCGAGTACGAGACACAACAAACCCCCGAAGCGCACTGCGCCAAAGACGCCGACAAACTCGAATGCCTCATCCAGGCGATCGAGTACCAAGACGCCGGCCACACCCGAGTACAGGGCTGGATCGACTCCGCACGCAACAACCTGCGCACCGACACCGCACGCCGCATCGCCGACGCCGCCCTACACACCTCCCCACTGGCCTGGCGAGGCCGCTGAGCAATAAGTACCGAGGCTTCTACGCCGATGGGCGGAATAGAGACAGCGTCACCGCCAAGGTGGTCGGCATCGGGTCTGGGAGATGACTGATGCGGTCGGCGAGGGTGGTGGGATCGGCATGCCACGCGCTCGGCCCCATCGCGACGACAGCCGCGACATCCTGGTGATGAAGTTGCAATGTCGAGCGGTGTTCGTAGCGCTCGACAAGGGTGAAATAGGGTGTCAGCTTCTCGGCAAGCCGCTCGTCTTTGCGCTCGTCGATCGTCAGCAGGTCGAGCGGTCGAACCAGTTCACCGAGATGGTCGCGGGTCGGAGTAACGACCAGGAGGCGGCCGGCAGGGTTGATGACACGGCGCAACTCGGCACCATTGCGCGGAGCGAAGACGTTCAACACGACCACGGCCGTGGAATCGGCGACCGGCAGCCGACGCCAGGCGTCGCACGCGACCGCGCCGATTCGCTCATGGGCGCGCGCAGCCCTGCGAAGGGCGAACTTCGACACGTCCAAGGCCAGCCCCACCCTGTCGGGGAGGCGATCAACCACCGCCGCGAGGTAGTACCCGGTGCCCGCGCCGACGTCGACGACGCATCCTTGCGCCTCGAGCGTGGCCGCTACCCCGGCAGCAGCACGCACGAGTTCGGCAACGATACCCGCGTAATGGCCTGCCGCGAGAAAGTCGGCTCGTGCCTGGACCATCGCCGCCGTGTCGCCGTTATCGCCTCGAGCCCCGGCGGGCAGCAAGCTGACGTAGCCCTGACGCGCGATGTCGAACACGTGCCCGGCGCTACAGCGAAGCGATCCACCGTCACCGGACACCGACGCACTGCAATACGGACACACCAGATAGCGGATCACATCGTCGAGCACGCATCCATTCTCACCCACGCCGTCCCTCCGGCCCTGCTACGACCGCACGTCAGCAGGTCCGAGATCTGGCTGGTCTAGGCTATGTCGTGCCTGAGCAGTAGGAACGATCATCGCCGGCTGGCTACGGGTTCGCTTCCCTACACGCGCGGACCGCCGAGGTGAACGACGGCCCTGCTCAGGCCCTCATGTCAAGGCGTGACTGCGGCTCGGGCGCTCACAGTCGTCGCGCTGCGTGACTGCTGCGCCACGCAGCGCTACACTTCCCTGCCTTCTCCCGGCGAGGTCCGCCGAGAGAATCGAAGGTGAGGATGTGGGATCGTGCCATGAGCGACGCGGACTGGAATAAGGACCGAGAGGAGGTGTTACTCCTCGTCGATGGGTTCAACCTGTTGTGGCGAGCCGCCTTCGGCTTCCCGGCGGTCATTCGCAACCCGAGCGGGACCGACGTGACGGCCGTCTTCGCTTTTTTTGCCCTGCTGCGGTCCAGCTGCCGGGCACTCGAAGCACCGGTGGAGTGTGTGGTGTGTTTCGACGGCGAGGACGGACTGCGATCACGAAGGGCTTCCGACCCCGAGTACAAACAGAACCGTATCGATGTCGACGTCAGCCCTCTGGAATGGCTCGGCGACATCAAGAAGGGTTTGGACGTGATCGGCGTCGAGTGGGTTGAATCCTGCGTTCACGAGGCCGACGATGTGATAGCCACCCTCGTTAATCGATCAGCCGCTCGACCCCGCTCCATATTGTCGATGGACAAGGATTTCTATCAGCTCATCGACGATAATGTGACCGTTCTCAATACCGTGAAGAAACGGTCGAGAGCAATTGTAAACCGAGCGGAGGTTGTGAATAGATTCGGGGTGGAGCCACGGCAGTGGTGTGACTTCCGCGCGCTGATGGGTGACCCGTCGGACAATATCCCCGGTGTTCGCGGTATCGGTCAGGTACGGGCTGCACGTATTCTTGCCGATGGTCTGACACTGGAGGAAGCGAGGGCAGCAGGTCGCCTGGTCGGCGCCGGCGGGGCAGCTGCCGACCAGATATGGGAGAAGGTGCTGACCTGGAGAGATATGATCCGCCTTCAGCCCAATATCGATCTTCCTGCGCTACCTCCGCGCACCTTGGTCGACGCTGCACACCTGCCGCTGGCTGCCGCTGTCGTCAATGATCTAGGACTGTGGCTGTGAGCAGCGATCCTCCCGGCAGCATCCTCGCTGTGACTGCGCATCCCGACGACGCTGAGTTGTGGATGGGAGGCACGCTTGCCTGGCATGCCCGCCACGCGACGGTCACGATCGCTGTTGAGAGGGTTGATGAACGGCGAGCCGTCGAGGCTACGCTGGGCGCGGAAATACTCGGTTCCCACCTGGAACTCGTTGACCGGCACGAGGAGCGGAGCTGTGTGGACTTGCTGCGACGACTCAAGCCCGAGGTCCTGATTGTCCACCCGCGCAATGATATGCATCACGACCATCGGAGGGTGGCCGAGATCGCTCTGGCCGCAGTCCCGCTAGCGATTATTGAGACCGGTTTTCCGAGGCGAGTGTATGAGTGCGACACCTATGAATCATTGACCCTTGACGGCCCGTTCTATGGCCAGGTGGTTGTTGATGTCACCGAGACCTTCGAAACCAAGATTCAAGCATTGCAGGCTCATCAAAGCCAACCGTCGGAACATTTTGTGGGGATGGCGGAACGGATGGGCGCCACCTGGGGTGGGCGCATCGGCAAACCCCGCGCCGAGGCGTTCCAGCCGGTCCCCGTCCTGGGCCGGCTGCCAGGGGCGACCTGTTTGTAGCCCAGTCTCTTGCGACAAGGTATCGTGCAGATGAATACCGCGCAGGCGAAACCTAGGCCAGGGGTAGATGGCTAATCGGCACTTCGGTCGGATCGGGGACGTCTGGAAGCATCTTCCACTTGCCGAGGTCCTCATGCTGGAAAGACCGCGCCGATACTGGGAAACCCACTCGGGGTCGGCGTCCTATCCACTCACTCCGTCAATGGAACGCAACTATGGCGTTTACTACTTCTGGGAGCGAAGCCGAGCCTCGCCGGAACTCGCCTCCTGCCGATACCGGCAGGCGCTTGCCCACTCCGCCTTCCGAGTCGACCGACCATCTCGATACCCCGGATCGGCCCAGATCGCTATGGAGGTCCTTGGCCCAGCCGCCGCCTACCTGCTGCCCGATATCGACCCGGACAGCGTGACGTCCCTCCGGAGCACAGCAGCGGATCTTCAACTCCTCGATGCGGCCTGTCCGCAGGTTGATGGAGTCACGGAGATCAGTCATGCTGGATACCAACTGGATGCGAACGAGGTGGCAGCAACCTTTGCTCTTGTTGATCCTTTCTATCCGTTCGAGGATACCACCGGGCCCGTAACGCCAGCGGAGCTGTTCTGTCAGCTAACCGCCCACGGGTTCAAGGCTATGTTCTGGTACGGATTCGACTCGCTCCTACACCGGGCGGACCTACACGCAAGGATCGCCGAGATGCTGGCGGAGCACGGGATGCACGGTGCGACCGCGCCGCTGTGGTGTGGCGAGGTCGCCTTGGTGGCGCTTGGCCGTCCGGGGTTCATCGTGCAACCGGGAACCCGTGGATGCGGCACTCTACTGGCGAACCTTGCGCCGTCCACCACGGAGCAGTGTGCCGCCCTCGGCGAGGCGCTGGCCGTGATCTACCGCGACGCGCGGTTCCCTGACGGGGAGGACGGCTCACTGGTCTTCACCCCGGTCAGGTATTGGTGATCGAACTCGACTATTGATCGGTTGGGGCGAATTCAGGGCTGCACTGTCCTCGGGCGCGCCAGACGGGGGCGAGATAACGGTGGTGGGTGGCACCCTTGATCCAGAGGAGCTGCCCTGGCCCGGCGCGGTCGACGAGGGGGTGGATCTGATATTCGGCGACGAAGTCGTAGAACGCCCGCCGGGCGCCTTCCCACCAACCGAAGTCGTCCAAGACGATCACTCCACCGGGCGACACGAGTGGGTAGAAGGTGCGCAGGCTGAGCAAGACGCTGTCATACCAGTCTGCGTCGATATGCAGGTAGCAGACCGCCGAAGGCAGCGGAGCAGCGAAGGTGTCGTGGAACCAACCGGCCCGGACCTCGATGCGGTCAGCTGGGACACCGGCACGGCCGAGCGTCTGCCGGGCTGTCGACTCTGTCCCGAGACATCCCCCAGGAGGAAGAGTTCGGGCGAAGGATCCGTCGCGGTCCCCAGCAGGGGGCAGGCCGTGGAAGGAGTCGTAGAGCCAAAAGGTACGGCGTCCGTCGTGGAGCGCGCGGGCGACCGTGGCCACTGACCCGCCGTTGTAGACCCCGCACTCGACCACGTCGCCGGGGACGCGGCGGTCAGCGACATCGGCGGCGCTGCGGTAGAGGGTCTCCAACGCAGCGGCATCATTGAGAGCGCCGCAGCCAACAGACCAGATCATTCGATCGGGTGGGCGCGTCGTGATCGCCGTGCTCAGGCGCTGTGCGGTCAACCGCATCCAGCCAGGGGCGAACCAGTCAGCCAGCCTTAGCCCGTACGTCATGGGACCACCTCTCTGGTAGGAACGCCGCGGGTTAGGCACGGCTCGCCGAACGCCTCGCTGCGTGGGCGAAAGGCGTCCACGTCCGCTGGAATTGGCGGGTCAGGCCGCGCGGAGCTGGTTCGTCGAGCAGCCGCCAATAAAGATCGATGTTGCGCTGCCACGTCGCGGCCTTCCGCCTCCATTGGTCGATAGCATCCGGTGGATCGAGGTGAAAACCAACCGCTGTACGGACCGGAGCCACCTTCAACCCGACCGCGATCAATGTCGCGCCGAGATAGGTGTCCTCCGCGCCCCACGTTGTCGCGAACCCGGAGTGGAAGCCACCGACGTCCAGCACGGCGGCCCGGGGCACGCTCATCATTGCCGTGACCACCATCCGGGGCAGGTCCCAGTCGTAGTAGCGGGCGCCATGGCCGAGCTGCCGCAGGTCGTCAGTGTGGTCAAGCGGTCGGCCCTCCATTGGCACATCCAAGATAAGGCCAGTGTGGGGGTGCCGGCCAGCACGCGCCCGCCAACGCACCCGGTGGTCCTCCTCCAGGTCGGGAGCAACCGGAGTCGCCGTGTCCAACGTGAGGATGCGCGGGTCACTGACACCGAGGTTGTGCCGGAATCCCAGGGTTACCCATCCGTCGTCTCCTCGGGCGGCGTGCTCCCGAAGCACATCCTTCGGGACAACCATGTCGCCGTCCAGATAGAGGATGAGATCGCCCCCGGCCACGAGTGTGCCGATGTTGCGGGCCGCGCCTGATCCGAGCCGCTCGGGCAGGCTCAGTACGGTGGGTCGCAGCGGATGTTCGCGGGCAAGTCCGGCGAAGCCATCGGTCGAGGCGTCATCGACCACGATCACTTCAACCGGGCCGGCAACGACCGATCGATGTAATGCGTCGAGGACCCGCTTGATCGCATGGCCGACGTTGTGCGCGGGAATCACGACACTGAGGCTGTGTGCGGTGGCGACGCGCGGAGCGGGGTGCTTCCACGCCCCTCCCACTCGGGATTCATAGCAGCGGATGATCGAGTCGTAATCGTTGTCCCGCGCCCGCAGCTCGTCACGAAGCGTCATTCCGGCCACCCCCATCCGCCGATCACTTTGCGGGCGGCGGGCCAGTCGCTAGCGGGCTCAGGGAACCAATGCACCTGCGGTCGCACGTCCGATCGGAGGAGCTCCGCGAGCGCTGCGAGATAGACCGGTTCCACCAGCACCACCAGCTCACGAGGGTACGGCGCTGCAAGTACCCGCCCGGCGAGCGCATTGCCGACGGAACGTTCGAGTTCACGGGCGCGCGAGAGCGTCATCTGCTGGTCGTAGGAGGCGATGCGGTCGTTGGCGCCGACGAGTCCGTAGCGCGCGGAGAGGACGAAGATTCGGTCTCGCAGCGAAGGGTGGGCGTGGACCCGACTGCGGAGCTGGGGCACGCAGCCGCCCTCGTACAGGTCCAGGGCGGCGTACTCGCCCCGACCCGCCTTACGGTGAGAACAGCCGACGATGATCGCGTTCACGCTGCGCCGTCGCTCGCGCGGTGGTCGTCGGGGTAGGTGTTGGCGTTGTCGTCGAAGCTGGCCAACCACCTCTGTGCGACCGCGGTCGGTGTGAACGGCGCCGCGCGCCGCGGTCCTTCCACGGCGGCTGCGTGATAAGCGTCCGTGTCAGCTAAGAGTCGGGCGGCGGCCAGCCAGAGGCCGATCGGGCCGTCCACCGCAGGCACGAGAACACCGGCGCCCCGCACGAGGGTCGGCAGGTTTCCCACGGCGTAGGCGATGACCGGCGTGCCGACGCTGAGCGCTTCGAGAGCGACCAGTCCGAAGCTCTCGGCGAGCGACGGAACGATGACCACTGCGGCTTCGGCAAGGAAAGGGTGAACCTGGGCCCACCGTCGAGGTGGGAGAATCCGTACTGCGGGTGACGCGCCCGCGGTCGCGCGGTACGCGCGCCACAGATCAGCGTACATACCGGGGTAATACTCGAAGCCGGCTTCGGCCAGCGCCATCTCAATCGGCCGCTGCCACCCGACGGGGATCTGTTCGAGAAGCGGCACAACCCCTTTGTCCGGTGCAAACCGGGCAAGGACACGGACTGGGCCTTCGCGGCGTAGAACCTCTCGGGCGTCCCGCGGTGGCGCGGTGACCGGTGAGCCGGCGAGGAGCAGCGCGTTCGGCACGACACGCCACCGCCCAGCAGCAAAACCGCGTTCAACGGCCTGCTCGATCACCGTCTCACTGGGTACGAGGATGACATCCGGATGTTGTCGTAGGGCAGCGCGGATCCGCGGTTCACAGCCAGTCAGCACGTGCACCATGAGCCCGGTCCGAGGAACGTCGGGCCGTCCGAGAAGCCCGAGCCCCCATAGCGCGTCCATCCAGCAGACGATGTCGAACCGCCGCTGGTGGGCGATGGCGTCGAGTTCAGCAGCCAGCCCGGACGCGCCCGCGAGCGCGATGTCGAAGGCAGCCGGGTGGAGCAGCGGCGGGAGTTGCAGGCTGTGTAGCCGCACGACCCGAGCGTCGTCAGGCCGCCGCGTCGGCCCGGCGGCGATGATGCTGACGTCTTGGCCCAGGGCCTCCAGACCATCGGCAAGAGCGGCGATGCTGCGCTCGATCCCGGCTGGCTCGTCAAGCCGGTAGGGGGCGAACACAAGCCCGATCCGCCTCCGGTCTGCGATCCGGGGTGTCATAGGTCGCGGACCACCCTGACTCCTATGCCCCTCGATGCGAGTTCGTGGGGCGCGGCGTTGAGGAACTTTCCGCGAGCGTAGAGCGGCAGAGAGTTGTAGGAGCCGCCGCGGATGATCGATCCGTTGCCGATGACCTGGGTAGAGGTCCATTCCCACACGTTGCCCGCGACGTCGTAGAGCCCGTCCGGTGTGGCGCCAGCCGGATGAAGATCGACTGGAGTGGGTCGGCCACGACAGGAGCCACGGAGGTTCGCCCGCGCCGGTGTCCACTCCTCCTCGCCCCAGGGGTAAAGACGACGAGAGGGACCGATCGCCATCCACTCCCATTCCACGCTCGTAGGCAGTCTTCCGCCGATCTCGACCGCCAGGGCTGCGGCTTCCGGATAGGTGAGGCCGGTGACGGGCACGGTCGGGGAGATGCCTGGTGGCGGGGTCCGGCCGCATTGCGACCAGGTCACTGGCGTTGTTGTCCAGACGAGGGGTGACACGAGACTCGGCCGGGGTCGGTCCCCATACGGACAGATGCCGCCGACGACCGATGTCCATGATACGACCTGCACCCCGCTCACCCGCTCAGAAACAGGTCTTCGGGGTTCGGTGCGTCCCGAATACCGCTCTTCGCTGGCGAAGGAGCTAACTGACGTGCCGCCAGCGCGGCGCCAAGAAGATCGTATGCGGTGTGGGCATCGGTCTGGGTGCGGCTGAACACGCAGTAGTTGTCATAGAAGCGCACAACGCGGAGATGACCGACCGTGTCGTCTATGGGCACGAGCATCAGGTGCAGCATCTGCGAGAGCAGCGCCGCGCCTGGATGCATCGCCGACGGGAGGGGCTCCAGGACGCGTCGCAGCAGACGGAGGTAGGAGCCGTCCGTCACCCACTGCGCCGTCCAGTCGATCACCTCGTCGACCGTGCGCCCGGAGGCGGCCGATCGGACGTCGATGTCGGTCACCCAGGAGAAGCCGTCGGCGAGGTGCCGGGCGGCCTGGCGGAGCGCGGTAAGCCTATTCCGGGTCGGGCGACCGCCAGCGACGAAATCCCGTAGCACCCTGGCGTCAAGGACCAGCTGGAGGGCGTTGGCCATCGCGCGGTGCACGATGCGGTCCTCGACGGGAGAGATGGCGATATCGAATGGCCTGCCGCTGAACGTCTGGATCGGAACATGCCGGACTTCCCCTGGCCGCCAGGCGCCCGTCCGCAGCCTCACGGACAGGTCGGTCAGCCGGCCGCCGAATCCGACCCGGTACTGCGCCCAGGTGACGCCGTCTGGGCCGGGACTGGAACTTCGGTGCATGCAGTGACGGGCCGCTGTCCGAAGCCGGCGCAGTTCCCACACCCAGGGCATCAGCGAGTGCGATGGTGGGGGTGTGGCAGTGTGAATATCGACGTTCACCGGACGTGTACCTCGGTCGGAATCGGTAAGTCGATCAGCGCGACCGTCGTATCCAAAATGGTCTCCCACGGAAAGACGACCCAGTCCCGGACCTTCCACACCCATAGGTCAGGAGTCATGCGTGCGCCGGCGTTCAGGCACAGTACGCAGTTGATCAGTTGAAGGCCAGGAGCGGCGAGGGCGCTGGCGACGGCGCCCAGGGTGGCACCGGTGCCACAGATGTCGTCGACGAGGAGCACTCGGCCGCGCAAGCTGCCCGCCGGGATGCTGCCGGTGTCGCACATCACCCGTCCAGTTGCCTGGGTGTAAGGAGTTCCCGTCGGGTTGTGGCGCGCCCGCACTATACGGATGGGCACGTCGAGGTGGGCCGCGATCGCCGCCGTCGGCGTCCGCCCGCCCTCCGCTATGCCGATCACTTCCTCGATGGGTCCGTAGCCGGCTCCGGCCGCTGCGGCAAGCAGGCGAGTCGCCTCGGACACACCGGACTCCGAGGCGGCCCAGAGCTGTGCGTGGTCGAAGATCCTCGCGAGAGGACGACCGGAGCGAGTGTCCAACGGTGACGGGTCAGCGGCCACGGTGATCACCCCAGGTCAGGATGTGCAGGCGGCTAGTCAGATGCCAGCCGCGTGCCAGGACCGGGTCAGCGAGACGGCGCATCCCGGCGAGTACCTGGTCCTCGGTCGTCCCCTCGGGCATGATCCAGATCGGGGTGAGGCCGTAGGCGCTCTCGAGCTCCCCGACCTCGTCGAGGTCGTCTCCTGTGCGTGCGACGAACTTGAAGACCGCTTTGCCGGTCTCCGCGAAGGCACGTAACGCGCCGGATCGGATACGTCGAGATCGGGACATACCGCTGTGCGCCAGCTTCGGCGACACGACGAAACGTGCGACAGCGGCGGTCAGGGCGTCAGCGGGAGGAATGACGCCACTCGTCTCAATCTCCACCCGCCGGCCCACGGCTGTCAACGCGGTGCACAGCTCCACGAGTGGCCGTTGCGCCAGTGGTTCGCCACCAGTGACGACGACCAGTTTGCTTGGATGACCGTGGACCCAGCTGAGGACCTGGTCGACCGTGACCACCCGGCTCTCGACCTCCGGGTCGAACCGCGACCAGTCCCAGCTGTAGGGCGTATCGCACCAGATGCACTCCAGCGGGCAGCCTGAGAGGCGAACGAAAACGGCGTGTTGGCCGCACGAGGGCCCCTCGCCCTGAAACGTCGGGCCGAACATCTCGGTGATTCGCAGACCTCGGCCGCCCGTCATGAGTCACCCCGAAACTCGGCCCAGGTCGACGGTGTCTCCGACACCCGCACCGCCGTGAGCCAGCCTCCGATGACCGGCTCCAGGTGGGTTATGCACCAACCGAAGAAGTGCTCCGCCAGAAGCTCCGACGTCGGTTCGACGTCGAGGACCTCGTTAAGCAGCCTGTGGTCGAAGTTCTCATCGAGATACGATTTGAAAACGGCAAAGTCGCCGAAGTCTGTGACGAATCCCGGTTCGGTCAGCCGTCGGCTGCTGAGTTCGACTTCCACCGTGTAGGTGTGACCGTGCAGCCGCGCGCATTTATGTCCGACAGGGAGGCCGTGTAAGACATGCGCAGCATCGAAGCTGAAGCGCTTTCCTATCCGGTACACCGCGCTCACCCCACCACATATGCTGTCGGATCGATGACACCCGCCAACTCGAACGCTTCCTTGCGCTCGGTGCAGGTCCCGCACCGGCCACAATGATGGACACCCTCCTTATAACAGGACCACGTCTGCGTGAACGGCACATCCAGCTCCGCTCCACGCTTCACGATCTCAGCCTTACTCCAGGTCAGGAACGGCGCGAGGACACGGAACCCCTCGGGCAGGAACCCCTCGTTGCCGACCCGAGCGCAGGCCTCCACAAGCTCGACGAACTCCGAGCGGCAGTCCGGGTAGACAGCACGGTCACCGGCATGGGCGCCGAAGGCGACCGCGCCGGCCCGTTCGGTGACCGCGACGGCCACTGCCACGTTCAGCATGACGGCATTGCGGTTCGGTACGACAGTGATGCTCATCGACTCGTCCGTGTAGTGCCCGTCGGGCACGGCTACAGTCATGTCCGTCAAGGCGCTGCCACACAACAACGCTCCCACCGACCGCAGGTCCACGAGGTGGTGCCGCGTACCGAGCCGGGCAGCGAGAGCCGCCGCGAAGTCCAGTTCTTGGCGGTGGCGTTGACCGTAGTCGAATGAAAGCAGCACGAGGCGGACACCACCCGCTTGGAGGTGGTAGGCGAGCGCGGTGCTGTCAAGCCCTCCCGACGCGATCAGGACGGCGGTCGACGGAAAAGGATCACGGGAAAAAAGCGTCATCTCCATACCTCTCGATGAGTTCCCGCTGAAGGAGCGAGGTGGAGTGAGTGCGCCGGCCGGGATTGTAAGCCGGAGCGTCCGCATAAGGGTGTCGGCTGGCGGATTGAGTTCTTGTGACAGATGTCACGCCTCGCGAGTGACTCTCATCGAGCCTCCCTTCATTTCGAGTTCAGCCAAGCTGACCTCAGTGTCCATGTCACATGCCATCCTGACAAGGACGGTGGACGGGACCGACCAGCTACCGCCGCCGCGCTGCGGGACCAGGCCGAGTGCACGCCGAGCTCGCGGGCCCGGCGCTGACCCCGCCGAGCAACCCAGGGTCAGCAGCCCGGTCAGCCAGAAGCCAGAGCCGGTCGAGCGCGGGCTATGGCCAAGACCGCGGCGAGGCCGGCCCAAAGCTGCTGGCGCGCTCCGCTGCTCAACCCGTGGTGTCCGACAATGTTCTCCCCACTTTCTTCACGAGCCAGAGTGGCTGTTCTACCCAGAACTGCACGGTCACGAACACCTGACAGGCGCGCCGGCTCCACCACGGTATCCATCGCCACCGTGAGCAGGCCCGCATTCGACACCGCCCCAAACCGGCTATGCCATGCCATTCGAGTATCGTCAACGTCGCCCCGGCCAGGCGCAGGAGAATCTCGACACTCACGTCTGGGGGGAGACGGCCATCGAGCGGCGTCACCGACTCCTGCTGCCGCTGCGCCTGCCGATATACCGTCTCCAGCTGCTCGCGCAACAACCGCCACCGCACCTCATGAACGTGGTTCACGGTCCCCCACCTCGCCATGACACAACCCGGCCATGTCCACGACTGTCCCGCTTGCCACCGTCTGCGACCTCGCTCGTGCGCTCGTCTTCCCGGGCGGCACCCAGGGCCGGGGAACCTCTCTCCGGACTGGCGGGGGCAGGAGCCCCAGACGGGGGGTAAGCCAGCCTGGGACTCAACCCGGCCCTGGTGCCTTGGTGGTACTGAACCCGATGTGACAGGTCGTGCATAAGCAAATGCACACAGTTGTCACGACAGGATGACCCACGGCGGCTACGCTGAGCACTTCACGCACGACGGGGAAACGGGGGAACTGAGACAGACATGGCACGGGAACCGGACGAGATCGCCGAGCTGCGCCGCGCGCTCGGTGCCCAGCTTGCCGCCCACCGCCAGGCGGCGGAGCTGACGCAAGGCCAGCTGGCTATACGCGCGGCGGTGGACCGCACGACCGTGGCGCATATCGAGCGCGGGCGCTCCCGGGGTGACCAGCGCTTCTGGGAGATCGCCGACAAGCGGTGCCGGGCGGATGGCGCGCTGCTGGCCGCGTTTCACGCCGTAGAAGCCGCCAAACAAGACCATGAGGTGCGACTCCGCGAAGCCGAACTCGCCGAAGCCCGGACCAGAGCCGAGACGCTGCGGGCCACAACAGCATCGGCCGCATCCCGCGATGCCGACCGGTTGGTGACACCGACGCCACAAGAAGCGCTGGCGAGCATGGTCACGTTCGCTGGCGCGGAACTGACCGAGGGACTCGCGGCACCGCTGGCGTTCCTCACGTTCCTGGACCGCGCGGCGGACAACACGATACCCGCCGAATGGACGGACCAGATACACGATCAGCTCACGAGATTCCTCCGCAGATGGGCGAACACGATGAACCGTCGAAAACTACTCGAGAAACTGGGATGGGCAGCCACCGCTGTTGCCGCCTCACCGATTATGAGCAGTCTGGATGCCGAGGAGCAGGAGCGTCTGGCTCGCGCCATCGTCACGCCGAGCCGAGTGGACGAGCGGGTCATCGACCATCTCGCGACCATGCTCCAGGATCGCAAACGGCTGAATGACGCGCTGGGCTCGCGCGCGGTGCTGAATACCGCGCTCGCGCAACAAAATCTGGTTCATGGTCTGCTAGCGGAATGCCCGGACGAGCTTCGTCCCCAGCTTCTCTCGGTGTACAGTGAGATGTCCACGTCCATTGCGTATTACTACTTCGATCACAATGACTACGACAGCGCCCGACACTACAGCGAGCAGGCCCGGGCGGCAGCGCAGGACGCGGGCAACATCGAGCTCACCATTCACGCACTGTGTGAAATGAGTAATCACATATCCTGGCAGGGTAAGGCCCACCCCGCCATCGAGCTCGCCGCAGCGGCCCAGAGCCTGGTCAGCAAAAGCGAGAATCCGCTGATGCGGATCCTCGCATCACAACGAGCTGGCACGGCCTATGCGGTCGACGGCCAGTACAAGGCGTGCATGGTCGAGTTAGAGAGGGCTCAGGATGCCCCGGCGTCAACTGGGCAAATTCCTGTCGGATCGATAGGGTTTTTCCTCAATGAAGGGTATCACGCCCGCATGAAGAGCCAGTGTCTGCTGCGGCTGGGAAAGCCGCAGGAGGCGGTGGCGAGCGCCAGTGCGGGACTGGCACTGTACAATAGGTCCATCGTGGACGGTCGCGCCGTTTGCACACTCCACCTGGGTAATGCTCATCTGCAATCCGGCGAGATCGATGAGGCGGCGCGGGTCGTCGGTAGTGCCGCCGGCCTTGCCGCCCAGACCCGCTCGGCGCGGCTGGTGACAGAGCTACGCGCGACGCGCGCCCGGATGCAGCCATGGCAGACAACCCCTGCTGTCACCACGCTGGACGACCAGTTGGCAGCTTATGGCCTGGTATCGAGTTCTCCCGCGCGATAAGGCCCCACTCACGAGTCAGGCCGAGGCGTGAGTGGCGACGACCTTGGCGATGCGCTGGGCGATGGTGGTGGCGGCTGCTTCGGTGGGGGCCTCGACCATCACACGCACGAGCGACTCGGTTCCCGACGGGCGCAGCAGGACGCGGCCGGTCTCGCCCAGTTCGGCCTCGGCGCCGGCGATGGCCTCGGCCACCTCGGGCGCCGTCGCGACCGCGGTCTTGTCCGCGACCACGACGTTGATCAGCACCTGCGGCAGCCGGGTCAGCACGGCAGCCAGATCCGCCAGGCTCCGCCCCGAGCCGGCCATCCGGGCCATCAGCCGCAACGCGGTGAGCAGCCCGTCGCCCGTGGTGGCGTACGCCGGGAGCACCACATGTCCGGACTGCTCGCCGCCCAGCGAGAACCCCCCCGCCGCCAGCTCCTCCAGCACGTACCGGTCCCCCACCGGGGTGGTCCTGACCGCCACGCCGTGCTCGCGCATCGCCAGGTGCAACCCCAGGTTGCTCATCACCGTGGCCACCAGAGTGTCCCGCGCCAGCTCGCCGCTCTCCCGCATCGCCACCGCGAGAATGGCCATGATCTGGTCACCGTCCACCACCTCGCCGGTGGCGTCCACCGCCAGGCAGCGGTCCGCGTCGCCGTCGTGCGCGATACCGATCGCCGCGCGCCGCGCCGGCACCGCCTCCCGCAGCCATTCCAGGTGGCTGGACCCGCAGCCATCGTTGATATTGAGGCCGTCGGGCTGCGCATGCAGCTCCACCACCTCGGCGCCTGCCCGGCGGTAGGCGCGCGCGGCGACGGCGGACGCCGCGCCGTGCGCGCAGTCGACCACCACACGGAGCCCCTCCAACGACTGTGGGGTGGCCAGCAGCAGATGATCCACATAGCGCCCGGCGGCGTCCGGCGCGTCCCGCACTCGGCCGATCCGGGCTCCGGTGGGACGCTCGAACCCACAGCCGTCCACCCGAGCGGCGATCTCATCCTCCACCGCGTCGGGAAGCTTGCGCCCACCGGCGGCGAAAAGCTTGATCCCATTGTCCGGCATCGGATTGTGCGAAGCGGAGATCATCACACCCAGGTCCGCGCCGAACGCGCCTACCAGATAGGCAACCGCCGGGGTGGGCAGCACCCCGGCCCGCACCACATCAGCACCCGTAGAGGTCAGACCAGCGGTGACGGCCGCCTCCAGCATCTCGCCACTGGCCCGCGGGTCCCGACCCACGACAGCCACCGGACGGTGCCCGAGACCCTGCTCCGCGAGCACCCGTACCGCCGCGCCGGACACAGCCAGCGCCAGTTCCGGTGTGAGCTCGGAGTTTGCCAGTCCCCGCACCCCATCGGTACCGAACAGGCGCGGCATCAACGCGGGCAATACTAACGCTTCGAGTACTGGGGCGCTTTGCGCGCCTTTTTCAGACCGTACTTCTTACGCTCTGTGGACCGGGCGTCGCGAGTGAGGAAACCCGCCTTCTTCAGCGCCGGGCGGTCATCAATATTGATCTCGACCAGGGCCCGGGCGATGGCCAGCCGCAACGCGCCGGCCTGTCCGGAGGTACCGCCACCGGAGAGGTTGCCCCGTATGTCGTAGGACTCGGGCTTGTTGACGATCACCAGGGGTTCCCGGATCAGCTGCTGATGCACCTTGTTCGGGAAGTACCGATCCAGACTGCGACCGTTGAGGGTGAAAACACCGGTGCCGGGCACCAGGCGCACCCGCACGATCGCCTCCTTGCGGCGACCGACGGCCTGCACGACCTGGCCGCTGGGCATCGGCATCACCAGCACAAGCGGGGCCGAGGCAACGACGGCGGCCGGCTCGGCCTCGGGTTCCGGCGTCTGCGGGGTGGTCACGGCGTCTCTCGGGTCCTCACTAGTCGTGGCTTCTGTGGTGACTGGATCAGAAATGGTCACTGGGCGACCTGGGTGATCTGGAATGGCTGCGGTTTCTGGGCCACGTGGGGGTGCTCGGCGGTGGCATAGACCTTGAGCTTGCGCGCCATCGCCCGACCCAGGGTGGTCTTCGGGAGCATGCCCTTGATGGACCGCTCCACGAGTCGCTCCGGTCGGGTGGCGAGCATCTCGGAGAACGAGCGCCGCTTGAGCCCGCCCGGGTGACCGCTGTGCCGGTACACGAAGCTGCGATCGCCCTTGTTGCCGGACAGCGCCACCTTGCCCGCGTTGACGATCACGACGAAGTCGCCGGTGTCGACATGCCGGGCATAGGTCGGCTTGTGCTTGCCCCGCAGGAGCGTGGCGACCTGACTCGCGAGGCGACCCAGCACCACGTCCGTGGCATCGATGACATACCAGGCGCGCTCGACCTCGCCGGGCTTGGGACTGTAAGTGCGCACGGACCTACCTCGTTATCGCGGTTCGCAGGGTCGTCGGAACGATACCGGCCGCCGCGCGACCCGGTCGGAGCGGGGTAGGGACGGGGTCGGAGCGGGGTCGCCGGCGGGCGGGCTAGCACCCGGCGGCGACCCGGCGACCTCACCCTGCGCGGGCTAGGACCACCACCGCCGCGTGTTCGCGGCCTCGCCGTCCTGGTAGTTCTGGTTCGAGGTACCCAGCGCCACCCCGATCTGGTTCAGCACCTGGTTCAGGTCGTTCGCCGATCGATCCCACTCCGTCTGGTAGGCCTGGTAGGCGCTCGACGCGTCGCCGGTCCAGGTCTCCACCATCGGACGGAGGTCCCTCTTGAGGTCCTCCATCTCTCGGCTGATGTTCGTCCACGTCGTCTGAATCGAGCTCCGCGCGCTCTCCAGCTCGCCGAACGTGACCAGGATCGTGCCATCACTCACGGGTCTGTCTCCTTATGTGATCGTCTGGGGTGCGCGGGGCCGGGGCGGGCGCGCTCAGCGGCCCAGCGCCTGGCTGATCCGCGAGTAGATCTGGTTCTCGGTCTCGTCGGCCTGGGCATAGGTGGTCCCGGAATCCCGGATCTGATCACCGATGTTGTTGAGTGCCTCGTTGATGGTGCGCGCGTCGAAATCCCAGCGCTCCATCAGCATGTGGAAGGCGGTCGCCGCCTGGCCCTTCCACGCCCCCGCCAGCGGTGCCAGCTGGTTGCGCAGAGCCGCGAGCTGGCTCTGCACGCTCTGGTTCACCTCGGCGACGTGCTGTGCCGCCGCCTGCATCTGCTCGAACTGCGCGCCGAACTGCTGTGCCATCTGTAGCGAGTCTCCTCGGTCCTGGTGGTGGGCGATCTGCTGCTGAGGGACGTCACAATGCCAGATCCGGCTCCCCAGCGTGACCATCTGGTCGCAGAACGTTGCAACCGCGAACGCCGCGCCCTACGGTTCGATACCCACCGCGATGCCGTCAAGCCCGCTGGGATGCTCGGCGGAGGCGAAGACGACCGTGTCGGCCCGGGAGGCGGTACGCAGCGGTTCGGCCACGGCCCGGGCCAGCGCGGCGGGCTCGCCCTGCGCCGTGTCCAAGATCAGCTGAGCGATCCGGGTACCGGAGTGCAGCCGCCGCGCGGAGCGCAACGCGCGGACGGCGTCGAGCAGGACGACCATCTGGTCGATGTCGCGGGGATCGGTCTTCCAGCGCTCGTCGACCGTCGGCCACGACGAGACGTGGATGCTGTCGGCCTCCTCCTGATCAGCGTAGAAACGCTGATACAAGGCCTCGGTGACGAACGGCGCGAACGGCGCGAACAGCGCGAGCACTACCCGGTATGCCTCCCGCATGGTCCACCGCGCGCTGAGCCGTTCGATGTCGGAATGCGTGTCCGGGTCCAGGAAGCGATCTTTGATCATCTCCAGGTAGCGATCACAGAAGATGAACCAGAAGAACCTCGACGCCGCTTTGTGCGCCTGCATGAAGTCATAGCGATCGAACGCCTCGGTGGCCTCCGCGACCGTCTCGGCCAGATGCGCGAGTACCCACCGGTCCACAGCACTCCGGTCGGCCACGGGGATCGGCGTCACGGCGGGGTCGAACCCATCGAGGTGGAGGTCCAGGAAACGACCGACGTTCCAGAGTTTGACGGTGAGCTTCCGACCGACCTTCACGTCCTTCTCGTTGTACCGAAGGTCGTTACCCAATCGGGCCGACGTCGCCCACAGGCGCAGCGCATCCGCACCATAGCGAGCGATGACCTGGTCGGGCACGTAGCGGTTGAACCCATCGGCGCCGGCCGATTTCTCCAGATCGCGCTTCGAGATCTTCTTGCCCTGCTCGTTGAGGCCCCATCCGGAAATCATCACCGTGTCCCACGGCACCCGGCCGAGGTGGAACTCCGACTGGACCAGCGTGTAGAACAACCAGGTCCGGATGATCTCGAATGCCTGCACCCGCAGGCTCATCGGAGCTAAAGCGGGGTCTGAGCCGGTCTCGGACACCGCCCATCCGTCATGGATCTGCGGTGACAATGACGAGGTCATCCAGGTGTCCATCACGTCGGGGTCCCCGGTGAAACCGCCCGGCTTGCCGCGTTGGCTTTCGGTGAAACCCGGCGGGAGGTCGGTGCTGGGGTCCACCGGCAACGCGGAGAGCTCCGGCATCAGCACATCGTCCTGGATCGGCGCACCGTCGCCGTCAAGCCGATACCACACCGGAAACGGCACGCCGTAGTGTCGCTGCCGGGTGATGTTCCAGTCCCACTTGAGCCCGTCGATCCAGTCGTCGAGGCGGCGCTTCATCGACTCCGGCGCCCAGATCAATTCCGCCGCGCGGGCCCGGAAACGGTCGCGGTGCTCCATGATCCGGACGAACCATTGCGGCCGGATCTGAAACTCCACCGGCGTGGAGCAGCGCTCATGCACCCCGACCACCTGCCGCACCGAGGTGGAGTCCAGTAGCTCGCCGCTGTCTTTCAGCAGGTCGAGTACGACGTGGCGCGCATCATCGATGTTTCGACCCGCCAGTGGCCCGGTCGACTGGTCGAACCTCCCGTCCGAACCGAGGACCAGACGCAGGTCGAGGGAGTCCTGGCGCCATTTGTTCACGTCCTCGACATCACCGAAGGTACAGACCATCATCAGCCCGGTGCCGAACTCGGGATCGACCGACGGGTCAGCTTTGATCGGCACCTGATGACCGAAGATCGGCACCCGCGCGAGCGTGCCCGCCAGATCGGCGTACCGCTCGTCGCCGGGGTGGAAGTACATCGCCACGCACGCCGCGAGCAGTTCCGGACGGGTGGTGGCGATGACCAGCGGCTTACCCGTCTCCACAGCCGAGAATTGAATCTTGTGAATGCGGCCCTTGCGCTCCAGGTCCTCGACGTCGGCCTGCGCCAACGCTGTGCGGCATTCGACACACCACAGAATCGGGTCCCGGCTTCGCCGGATATAGCCGGCCTCCCGCAGCTTGATGAAACTCGTCTGCGCGGTGGCCTGACACCGGGGGTCGATGGTGGAGTACGTCTGCGACCAGTCCACGGACAGACCCACCTGACGCCACAGATCCTCATAACGCGCTGCAGTGGTCTTGGTCTCCTCCATACAGAGTCTGATGAATTCAGCCCGGGGGGTGTCCGCCGCTTTGATACCGTACTTCTGTTCGACGAAACGCTCGGTGGGCAGACCGTTGTCGTCGAAACCCATCGGGTAGAAGATGCGCTCACCGCGCATGCGGTGGTATCGCACGACGAAGTCGGCCTGAGAATAACTCATCGCATGGCCTACGTGCAGGTGCGAGGCCGACACGTACGGCGGCGGCGTGTCGATGCTGAAGACCGGTCCGTCGGCGTCTGGGTCGTACCGGTAGACGTCACACTCTTCCCAGAACGAGCGGACGCCCGCCTCCACCGTGCTGGAGTCGTACTCACTGCTTTCCATGGGGTGCCAGGGTACCGGAGCCGGGCAGCGGGAGTGACCGTGAAACACCAGCGGTCTGTCCCGACGTCGAGGAACTCATCTCCCGGTGTCCAGGACCAGCCCGTCATCGTTGATCCTGCCCCGAAGCTGGCGCAGAGCTCTCGCCCGAGTGGGCCCGATCCCGCCGAGGGGGATTCCGGCCGCGCGGGCGACCTCCGTGTAGGAGCGAGGGTGGTCGGTGAACAGCTCCCGCAGCAGAATCTGCCGACGAAGCGACAACTCCGCGACGACGTTCCACAACGTCCGCGTGGTGTCGGCATCGATGACGCGCTGCTCGGGACCGGTCGCGGGGTCGGCGATCGTGTCCGGCTGCGAGTGGCAGAGGTTCGGCGCGCGGGTGGCCCGGCGCAGGATGCGCAGGCATTCCCGACGGGCGACGGTCACCAGCCACCCGCCCAGCCGCTCAGGGAACTGCACGTGATGGACGTTCTCGGCCAGCCGAAGCCAGGTCATCTGCACCGCGTCGAGCGCGTCGGCGTCCTGCATCTGAAACGAGCGCACCGTCGCGGACACGAGCTTGCCGTACCGGCGCAGGATCTCATCCCAGTCCAGCAGGGCGCCGTCGCTCGCCCGTAGCGGCAGGTTGGCGACGTCGTCCGGGGGACCGGCAGAGAGGCAGTTGCTCGTGGCGGCTGGCATCGGCCCACCCTCGTTCACCGGGCTTGGCCGGGGATACCTACCGGATCGGAATCGGATTGGAGCCGAATCGGCCTGTCTGCGTCCTCACCGAGGTCCTGAGGCAGCGAGATTGCGAGCCGCCTTCAGGGTGCGGGGGTGGTCCTCGCCGAACACTCGCAGCGCCCGGGCGAGAGTGTCCTCGCTGAGCTGTCGGGCTGCCTCGAACTCACCCATGGCGTGCAGGACGGTGACCAGAGTGTTGGGGACATCCATGGCTAGGTGGTTCTCCTCGGCGAGTACCCGCCGCACCCGGGCGAGAGTGTCTTCACCGAGGTGCCGGGCTGCTTCGACCTCACCGAGGGTGAACAGGTCGCGAGCGAGGTTGTTGGCGCTGAGCATGGTCCAGTAATGATCCTCACCGAGGACCCGTCGCGCCCGGGCGAGGGTGTCCGCATGCAGCTGCCGTGCTGCCTCGACCTCACCGAGCGCATGCAGGTCGCGGCCAAGTTCGTTAGCCGCGAAAATGGTGTCGGGATGGTCGTCACCGAGAGCCCGCCGTCCGTAAGCGAGGCAGTCCTCGTGCAGCTGCCGGGCTGCCTGCACCTCACCCAGCTCACGCAGGTCGTTGGCGAGGCCATGGGCCGCGCGATGGACCTCGACGTGGTCATCGCCGAGCACTCGTCGCCTGCGGGCGAGGAGGTCGACGTTGAGTTGCCGGGACTGCTCGAACGAACCCATCATGTGCAGGCAGATCGCGAGGTATTGCGCTGCCTCCAGCGTGTCGGGATGGTCGTCGCCGAGAACCCGCCGGCATCGAGCGAGGTTGTCCGCCGCGAGCTGACGGGCTTGGTGGTAAGGGCCGACGCCCGCTAGGAGAAGCACGGGGATATGAGCAGCCTGCAAGGCGTGCCGGTCGTCTGGTCCGAGACGTTCGCTCCACTGCCGGTGGAGGTGCTCGGCGAGGTCACGGGCTGGACGGCTGTCACCGCGGTAGAACAGGTACGTGACGGCGCGGCAGGCCAGGTCCCGAAGGTCGGGGCTGGGACTGGTGGCCGGGTCTGTGGCCAGCAGCTGAGGCAGGATCCGCGCCCAGCCCGGCCAGCACGACGGGTCCTGCTCGTTCCCAGGGTCCGCCGCGACCAGCAACGCCTGGGCATAGCGGCGGTATGCAGCGGTGTGGGCGTCGGTGAGCTGGTCGCGCAGGACGGCTTGGGTGAGCCGGTGCAGCTGCAAGCCCCCCTCGGTGCGGGCCAGGCCGTAGCCGCCGATCCGCCCGAGACTGCGGTGCGCGGTGACCGGATTGGCCACCGCTGCGGTGAGCGCCGCCAGCTCCGGCGGCAGATCCCGGTCGGCCACAGGGATGGGGCGGGTCAGCAGGTCGGCGGGGATGGGTTCCGGAGCGAGGAACGCGCCGATGCGCGCCAGAGCGAGCGCGGCCGGGTCGGCCTCGGCGAGCCGGTCGGTGGCCAGCTGGATCACCGCGGCCAGCGAGTGTGGGTGGCTCTCCGGTGGGCTCTGGTCGAGTAGTTCCGCCGCCCGGGTCTCCAGCAGGCGCAGGTAGTGCTCGACCGGCATGCCGGTCTCGGCCAGGAACCTGGCCGCCTGGGCCAGCGCCAGCGGCAGGTCGCCCAACGCCTCGGCCAGCCGGTCGGCCTCGATCGCACCCGCACCCGGCCGGGGGACGTGGATCAACGCCACCGAGTCCGCGCGGGGCAGCACATCGATCTCCACCCGAGCGGCGAGCTCCCCCCACCCGGGGTTGCGGGAGGTGATCAGGATGTGTCCCGGGCCGGTGGGCAACCAGGTACGCAGCTGCGCGGGTGACTCGGCATTGTCCAGCAGCAGCAACCACCGGCTGTGCTCACGCAGGTGGCCACGCAACGCCCCGACGGCGCTGGCCGCGTCAGCGTACGGGGGGACCAGACCCAACCCGACCGCGAGTGCGACGTACTGCTCACCGACCAGACCCGTCTCCTGCGCGCTGACCCACCACACCACGTCGTAGTCTGCGGCGTAGCGGTAGGCGTACTCGATCGCCACCTGGGTCTTGCCCACCCCGCCCATGCCGTGCAGCGCCTGCACCACCGCCGTCCCACCGGAGCACAACCGCTCCCGCAGAGACACCAGCGTGGCGTCCCGGCCGACGAACCCCGGATTGCGCGGACCGACATTCCACAACCTCAGCGGACGGGCCCCCGCCTCACCGGCCGGCGCTACCGGCGGGGCCGGCACCCCGACAGGTGCACTCGACGCCGGCGGACACCAGTCCAGAGACGACGCCTGAGCGAGGATGTCACCCTCCAACCGCCGCAGCGTCGCACTCGGGTCGATACCCAGTTCCTCGGTCAACCGCCCCCGGGTATCCCGCAACACCGCCAACGCCTCAGCCTGCCGCCCAGCCCGATACAACGCCAGAGCGAGCAACTCACAACCGTGTTCACGCAACGGATGAGCCCGCACGTGCGCGTCCAACTCCACCACCACACCGTGATGCCCACCCAACCGCAACCGCGCGTCACACCGCCCCTCGACCGTCGACAGCCGAAGCTCCTCCAGCCGCGCCACGTCCGGTGCCGCCCACCTGGCGTCGCGCATGTCGGCATAGGCACACCCGCGCCACAGCTCCAACGCCGCGCCGAACTCCTCCACCGCATGCTCCGCGTCGGCTCGCCCCCGCCCCAACGCTTCCTGACCGGCCGTGACATGCCCGGTGAACCGGTGCACGTCGAACTCCACGCCACGACTGTCCAGGAGATAACCCGTCGTCCGCGTGTGCAACACGGTGCCCGGCGCCCGACGTGCCCGGCCCGGCTCCAACACCCGCCGCAGATTCGACACATACGTCCGCAGCGACGTCAACGCCGCGGCGGGGGGATCCCCCGACCACAACTCCTCGATCAGCACATCGGTCGCTACCAGCCGATCCACTCGGCTCAGCAACAACCCGAACAGCGTGCGTTGCCTCGGCGGCCCCAAATCGACCAACCGCCCACCGACCACGGCTTCCACCGGACCCAACGCCCGCCACTGAGCCACGCCCGCGGACTGATCACCCGGAACCAGCGCCAACCGCGCTCTCGCGCGAGCTGCCGAGAGGTCATCGTCGAGCTGCGGAGTCGTCCCTATACGCGGTGAGCGTACACGGGGGCCGATGCATGCCCTCGGCAGGTGCACGTGCACCTGCCGGTCGAGCTCGGGTCGTGGCGGGCCGGCGCGCGGGTCAGGATTCTCCCCAGGTCAATACGGTGTTGAGCACGTTCAGCGCGCCGCCGTCAACGCGGCTCTCCGCCCACGCGTGATCCGGTGCAACCAGTGAGGTCTTCCGCTCACGCATCGCGTAACAGTTCCGGCTGAACCCGTCCAGGTAAACCAGCTCTGTCCATTCGCCTATGCGTCGGGTACCCAGTAGCGCCCCATCGAGGCCATCGACACGCCGGAACTGGAAGCCCTGCGCCTTGACCTCGTCGAGCAATCGTTCGGCGAGGTCAAGGTCCGGACTATCAGTCGTCATGACGAACCTCCCTTATAATCATGCTTCGGTATAATCATGCTTCGGTGCCACGGTTGCCCTGTGTCATCACGGCCAGCACTGTAGTCATCACCGCCAGCACTGTGTCATCACCGCCAGCGCAGGGGTCATCCCTGCCAACGCAGGCCGCGCCCCGTCGCAGGCCCGCAGATACAGGGTCTCCAGCTAGCCGCACCTTAGGAAATTTTCCGGTCGGAGTTGGACGGCCTTGCACGACTCGGGGCGACTCGGACCGGGTCGACCAATCAGGTGTGGGGGCGCACCACCGGGGTGTGGCCCATACTTGGGTCCGTGGACGACTCCGAGGTCGTACCCGTCCCCGGGGCGGTGACCCACCTGTGGGCGTGTGTGCAGAAGGCGCTGGCGGCGAACGAGGATCCGTCACCTCGTCGCATCGACCGCATGGCGGCAGCTGCCGGCCTCGAGCTGGCCGGAAGCACGATCGCGGGTTGGTTCGAGACCTGGTCTGTCGTCCCAGCATGGGAGAAGTTCGACGTCTTGGTCAAGGCATTAGCCGCTGAACAAGACGAGGACTGGCGCTCGCTGCACAGAGCAGCGCTCACAGCCGACCGTGAGCGCAAGAAGAGTGAGCGGCGACGCAGGGAGCTGGGCCGCGCTACGACACCGGTGTCCGTCGAACCCATGGCCAGCGGGGATACCGCGGCCCCCGCTGATCAGTCCCCAGCCGAGCCGGCACCCGTGGCGGGGGCTGTGCCGCGGCAGCTTCCGATGGATGTGATGCATTTCACCGGTCGGGATGCTGAGCTGGCGACCCTCGACGCCTTCCTCGCCCAGGATGATGCGGACCGGCCCGCGGCCTTGGTGATCCAGGCGATCGCCGGCACCGCCGGGGTGGGCAAGACAGCACTGGTGGTGCACTGGGCACATCGGGTCCGTGATCGCTTCCCCGACGGGCAGTTGTTCGTGAACCTGCGAGGGTACGATCCTGGCCAACCGATGGCCCCCGAACAGGCTCTCGAAGAGTTCCTGCGTGCGCTGGACGTACCCGCTGAGCGCATTCCCGCCGGATTACGGGCGAGGGCCGCGCTGTATCGTTCTCTGCTTGACGGTCGCCGCGTATTGATCGTGCTGGACAACGCCAATACCGCTGAGCAGGTACGACCGTTGCTGCCTGGCTCAGCCACCTGTCGGGTCGTGGTGACCAGTCGCAGCCGCCTGTCCGGTCTCATCGCCCGTGACGGAGCCAGCCGGGTCACGCTGGACCTGCTACCTCCGGCCGAGGCGATCGCGCTGCTGCGCGATGTCATCGGCGACGGCCGAGTCGCGGCCGAACCCGAATCGGCTGCCGAGCTGGCCGGCCGGTGCGCTTATCTGCCGCTGGCGTTGCGTATCGCGGCCGAACGCGCCGTCACTCACCGGCACATCACGCTGGCTGAGCTGGCCGGCGAGCTGGCGGTGGCGCACGAACGCCTGGACCTGCTCGCCACCGCTGACGAGGAGGACGAGGCCACCGCGGTGCGTGCGGTATTCTCGTGGTCCTACCGCGCGCTACCGCCCGAAGCGGCGCGCGCGTTCCGATTGCTCGGCCTGCACGCCGGATCGGATATCAGCGCCCCGGCCGCCGCCGCGCTCACCGATACCACTCCCACTCAGGCACGACGACTGTTGGAGACACTGGTCGGTACGCACCTGATCGAGGAGACCGGGGCAGACCGGTACCGCTTCCACGACCTGCTGCGGGTCTACGCGGCGGAATGCGCTGAAGAGGAAGATGACGCCGACTGCGCCGCCGCCGTGCGGCGAGTGCTCACCTGGTACCTGCATACCGGCGATGCCGCCGACCGCATCCTCAACCCGCATCGCCGCCGCGTCCCCCTCGACCAGCCGGCGGTAGCCTGCTCGCCGCTGGAGTTCACCGACTACGGCCAGGCTCTCGACTGGTGTGAGGCTGAGCGGGCGAATCTGGTGGCAGCCATTCATCAGGCCGCCGAGACCGACGAGCACGTCATCGCCTGCAGACTCCCCTACGCCCTGTGGGGCTTCTTCAACCTGCGCAAACACCTCGCCGACCTGATCGTCACACACAACATCGGCCTCACCGCTGCTCAGCACCTGCATGATCGGAAGGCCGAAGCCTGGACCTTGGGTGGCATCGGGATGGCCTACCTGCACCTACGGCAACATCAAGAAGCCTTCGACCACTTCCAGCACGCACTACCCATCTGCCGGGAAATCAGCGACCAATGGGCTGAGGCTATTGCCCTCACCGGCCTCGCCGCGGCCTGTTTTTATCTCGGGCGATACGAGGAAGCCTTCGGCTACATCCAGCAGGAGCTACCCATCCGCCAAGAAATCGACGATCCGTGGAGCGAGACTTTCGCCCTGGTCAACCTCGGCGCCGCCCATCGGAGGCTTCGGAATTTCGACGATGCCCTCGACTATTTTCAGCGGGCCCTGACAGTCGTCCGTCTCGCCCACTACCAATGGGGCGAAGCCACGGTTCTGCACAACCTTGGAGCCACCTACCGGGATCTTGCGCGGTTCGAGGACGCCCTCGAGTACTTCCAGCAAGCTCGCGTCGCCTACCGCGAGATCAGCGACCGATGGGGCGAAGCCCGAGCTCTGCTCAACATCGGTGATATCCTACATAAATTAAACCAGACGGAGGCAGCAGCCACGTACTGGCGCCAAGCGCTGCCGATCTTCGAAGACTTCAACGACTCAGCCAAAGCAGCACAGGTCCGCGCCAACCTAAAAATCGTCCCAGAGCCGTGAACTCGACGAGAACGACCTGGACCGCTCCCGAAAACGTCGGTAACGTCGAGTTCACGGACACCGCGCCGTCACGCATCCAGGTAGCCCAGGCTTCCCCTGTTTCCGTCCAGGTAACCTACGCTCTGCGGAGAGGGCGCGGGAGCCGTGGAAACAGCTGCACGGTGAACTTCAGGGTCGACTGCCGCACGGGGAACCTCAGAGGTGACTGCGGAGCGAGCCGAAGAATAACCTCTAGAGGAAGCCATAGGGGGAGTCTCAGAAGGATCGACATAGGGAGCAGACTTGGCGACGCCGATCTGCTCGGCAGCGTCGCACAGCAGCGGAATCGCACCTACCACTGTTGTTCCGGTTTCGTTGATGCGCTCGATACCAGGCCCAACCACCTTGGCCTGGCCGGCAACCTTCTTCACGTTCTGCGCGCAGTCGTCAAGATTGTCTGCGGTGCGGTTGAGCAGCGCGCCGATCACGAAGAGGAAGATCGCCAGGAAGGCGACCATCAACGCGATGACGACGACCGTCAAGACGATAAGAGTCATCTTTCATCCTTTCCCATCAGGATCCCGGAAGCTCGGCCACGGTCAGCGTGGCCCGGTGGGTCACCCCGTTGTCGATCATCAAGACACCGGCGTGCCGTGGCCGTAGCAGCCGACCGGCCCAGGGCGGCGAGCAGGCCGACCATGGTCAGAACCCGTGTGCCGAACCGCATCTGCAGCCACCCTCCGGCCCCGGTGATCACTCAAGCTCATAGTGCTTGCGCAGAAGCGGTGAGTCAAGACATTTCAACCCGTAGATATTGATCAGTAAGCCTGATAGTTCCGTAGTTACGGAAAAAATACCGGCCGGAACGTGGGTGGGCCGGTGCGCGATGGCAACCTGACGTGCCAGGGGAGGAAATACCGCAGTGGCAGTGTGGTGGCATGACCGTTCTCACGGCTGCCATGAACGGGACGGCGCCGACCGGCGCCGATCCCGCTGACCCGCACCGATCGGCGCCGGTGGGGTGGGAACAGGCGCGAGTGCTCGCGCACGCCGCGCCGGAGCCGCTCGCCGGGCACCGTGTCCCGCTGAGCCGCGCCGCCGGGCTGACCCTGGCAGCGGAGATCCGCAGCTGTGTGCCGCTCCCGGCCTTCGACACCGCAGCCATGGACGGGTACGCGGTAGCCGGTCCCGGGCCCTGGCAGCTGCGGGGGCAGGTCCGGGCGGGGACGGTCTGGAGGGGGACGCTCGCCGCGGGGGAAGCCGTGGAGATCTCCACCGGCGCACAGGTGCCGGTGGGCGCGAGCGCGGTCATTCCCGTGGAACTGGCGGTCCGCGACGGCACAACCGTGTCCGGTGCTGTGCCCTCGGCTGCTGTGCCTTCGGCGGGGACGCACATCCGTCGGGCGGGTGAGGATGCGCCGGCGGGGGCGCCGCTGGCGCCGACCGGTACCCGTATCGGGCCCGCGCTGATCGGACTCGCCGCGACCTGCGGATACGACACCCTGTCGGTCCGGCCGCGACCGCGGGTGCGGATCCTGGTCACCGGAGAGGAACTCACCCACAGTGGGCCGAGTGGGGCGGGGCGGGTACGGGATGCTCTCGGTCCATTGTTGCCCATGCTGGTGGCCGAGCTGGGAGGGAAGGCATGCGCGGTCCGGCACCTGCCGGACCGTCCGACGGGCCTGCTGGCCGCAGCAGTCTATCCGCCGGACGCCGATAAGGACGCCGACGCCGAGGTGGTCGTGGTGACCGGTTCGACGTCGGTCGGCGTCACCGACCAACTGCGGCAGCTGCTCCACACCCGCGGTGCGCGATGGATCGTCGACACCGTGGCCTGCCGCCCCGGACACCCCCAGCTACTGGCCGGGATGGGCGCCGGACGCTGGCTCGTGGGCCTACCGGGCAACCCCTTCGCGGCACTCGTCGCGGCGTACACCCTGCTCGCCCCGCTGCTGGCCGGGCTGTCCGGCCGGCGTCTGCCGGAACTACCGCTGGCCCCGGTGACCGGAGACGCACGCCCCTCCCCCGGACTCACCCGCCTGACCCCGGTGGCCTGGGAAGGCGGTACCGCCCGGATAGTCGGCGGCCACCGGGCCGCTTTCCTGCAGGGAGCGGCACTCAGCAACGCGATCGCGGCGCTGCCGCCCGGCTGGGTGGACGGCACACCGGCCCCTCTCATCCTGACAAGGTGACCACGCCGGCATCGCGTCGCACCCCATGGCGTCTGCCACCGGGGCTGATGCCCCCAGAAACGGTGGCCGGGGTCATGGTCGGTCCGGAGTTGGGTCGTCGCGCAGTGTGGCGAGCTGGTCCGACACGGTGGCCAGCTCGGCCCTTCGTCCGGGACGCCGATCGGGCAGATCACTTCCCGCGACTTACCTGCTGCGGTGCACGAGGCGGCCGTTCACTACGGTGAAGACTGGCGATAGTAATAGGAGCTGTTCCGGTGGGCATGTCAGCGGGTCGGCGGGGTAGCCGACCAGATCGGCCACTGCGCCGGGTACGAGTGTGCCGGTGAGTCCGCCGAGCAATGGTGCGCCCGCGGTGGTGTAGAGCTGCAACGCCTCGGTGCGGTCGATGATGTGTCCGGCTCCGAGTATTCCTGCCGGGGTTTTGCGGGTGAGCATCCCGTGCATTGCGCGCAAGGGATCGACCGGGCCGACCGGATGGTCGCTGCCGGCGCTGATCCAAGCGCCGGCATTGATGAGTTCCCGCAGGGGGAACAGGTCGGCGACGCGGTCAGGTCCCCACTCGGCGACTAGTGCCTCGGCGAGGCCGTCCAGTAGCGGCTGCTGCACGGTGATGTGCACACCGAGATCGACTGCTTCGGCGATGTGGGCGCCGATCAAGCCACCGTGCTCCACGACGAGCGCCCCGCGCGGCACGGACCCTATCCGGTCTCGTACCGCGCGTACGGCGTCGAGTAGGAGCGCTATTGCGCGATCACCGAAGGCGTGCGTGCCCACCGGCCAGCCTCGCCGCGTCGCAACGGTGAGGGCATCGATCAGAGCGGCGCGGTCCCACAACAACTCACCGTAGTAGTCGGGACGCTCGGCGTAGGACTCGCGCAGCGCGGCGGCCTCGACACCTCCATCCAGCACGAACTTCAAGCCCCACAAACGCAATCCCGCGTCCCCGTCACCCGGCCGGATGCCTTGAGACTTCAGCTGGTCGAGGTAGGCGTCCATCGAGCCGGCGACCTCGATCGCCGCCGGGGTAGACATGATCATCACGTGGCTGCGCACAAAGAGCCGGCCGGCTGCGTAGGTCTGCTGGTAGGTTCGCCACCCTTGCGGGGTGACTGCCGGGTCCCGGACGGTACCGATGCCCCGCGCGGCGTAGTGCGCGGACGCCTGCGTCAACCCCGCCGCCACGGCGTCGGCGGCGGGTGGTGGAACCACCCGTTGGACTCGCTCAAGGGCGGCGTCGTGCACCCATCCGGTCGGTCGGCCGGTGGCATCCCGCGCGATGAACCCCCCCAGGATATCGGGAGTGCCGGCGTCGATCCCGGTCAAGCGCAGCCCGGCGGAGTTCAGCACCCCGTTGTGTCCTCCTCGCAGCGCGAGAATCGGGTGCTGCATGCTGGCCCGATCGAGCTCGGTCGCGGTGGGCATGCGCCGCTCGGCCAACCGCAGTTCGTGCCAGTCCATGGCGGTCACGATCCACTGGCCGGCCGATACCTTGGTAGCCTGTCGACGAATCAGGTCAACGAACTCGTCGATTGTGCGGGCCTGTGATACGCCGACCCCGAGTGTGTTACGAGCGGCCCCCATCAGGTGGTTGTGAGTGTCAATGAACGCCGGGAGCACGACCACTCCGGGCTCGGTCAACACCGTGGTGTGCTGTCCGATCAGCCCGTCCAGCTCATCCTGCCGCCGAGCGAGCGCGATGATCCGACCGTGGCGCACCGCCACGCCCATCGCAGAGGGATGCCTGGAGTCCATCGTGTGCACCATCTCGGCGCGCACGACCAAATCGGCGGGGGTCACCTCGCCCATCTCGCCTCCTGTGTTCTGTGCAGCGTCGGCGACACCGGCGCGCTCAGCGCCTAGGGTAGCGAACTGGAGGCTGAGGTTCCCCCCGTCAAATGCAATTCGTCGCGGTTCATTTGATTATGCGAGTTCACCAGTCGGGTGGCCATATAGTCGTGCGCTTGATCGCGCAGGACGTTGCGGCGGACCTTGCCAGTGGCGGTCTTGGGCAGCTCGGCCAGCTCCAGAACCCTGCGCGGTCGCTTGAACGCGGCCAGGCCATCCCGGCACCACCGGATGAGCGCGTCCTGATCGATCTTCGCCCCCGGGACCGGAACCACGCAGGCAACCAACATGTCCAGCTCGTCCGAGTCAGGTACCGCGACCACTGCGGCCTCGGCCACCTCCGGGTGGGCGAGCAGCCGGTCCTCCACCTCAGTCGGCGACACCCAGATCCCGCCCGCCTTCAGCATGTCGCCGGACCGGCCCAGGACGGTATACGAGCCGTCGGCGGAACGCCGGCAGGTGTCGCTGGTACGCACCCACTCGCCGACGAAGACCCGGCGGCTCACGTCGGCGCGGCACCAGTATCCGGTGGCAGCGCTGTCACCCCGAACGTACATCTCCCCCGGCATCTCGTCCCGGTCGATGACCGCGCCCCGCTCATCGCGCAGCTCGACGTCGTAGCCGTCCACCGGCCAGCCGGCGGAGCCCGGGCTCACCTGGCCCGGCCGGTTGGACACGTAGATGTGCAGCATCTCCGTCGAGCCCAGGCCATCGAGTATCTCGAAGCCGAACCGCTCCCGCATCCGGTGATACATCCGGGCCGGCAGCGCCTCTCCCGCCGAGATCCCCAACCTCACCGAAGCGAACGCGTCGGCCGGCACGTCGCTGGCCAGCATCCTCGCCCAGAAGGCCGGGGTGGCGAACAGCAGGGTCGGCCTTTCGCCGGCCGCGCGTGCCGCGAACAGTTCCGACGTGGGCCTGCCCGGCTCAAGGATCGCGGTCGCCCCGGCGGCGAGCGGGAAGATCAGGGAGTTACCCAGACCGTAGCCGAAGAACAGCTTAGCCACCGATAGGCACCGGTCACCGGCGGCAATTCGCAAGACCCCGTGCCCGTACGCGCCGGCCACGAAGTGGATGCCGGCGTGCCGGTGCATCGCGGCTTTCGGCGTTCCCGTGGTCCCGGAGGTGTACTGCCACAGCGCCGGCGAGTCCGGCCATGTCGGGTAGGGCGCGTCCGCGCCGACCCGGTCGCCACCAGAATTCCCGCCGCCCACAAGGTCAGCCGGCGACGCCACGTATCCGACCTCGGGCGCGGTCGCCACCGCGCCCCTCACCACGTCCGAGAGCTCGGGAGCGGCGAACACGATTCGGGCGCGGGAGTCGGCGAACAGCTCGCCCAGTTCGCGCGCGGTCAGCATGGTGGAGCACGGCACCGCCACCGCGCCGATGCGCATCGTGGCGAGGATCAGGGTGAACAGCCCGATATCGTCGGGCATGCACATCGCGACCCGCTCTTCCGGCCGGATCCCGAGCGCCCGCAGGCCGCCCGCGCACCGGCGCACCTCCGCGTCGAGCTCCACGTAGCTCAGCGTGCGGCCGGGCGCAACCACGGCAATCCGGTCGCCGTTCCCGGCCCGGACGTGTCGGGCGACCAAGTAGTCGGCCGCGTTGAACGTCTCCCGTTTCATGGCTATCACAGGCACACCCACTCCTAGTGGAACAGCTCTTATCGCGGTTCTGACCACGGTGCTGACCGGCCCACTGCTCTCGATGCCGTGTGTCATCTGATCCCGGTCGCCCGCCAGGCGGAGAACTCGCGCATGCCGTACAGCAGCGGCACCCCTGCGGACATGGCGATCTGCTTCACCTCGCCCAGGATGATGGCATGGTCGCCGACGGCTATGGTCCCGACGACGGAGCACCCCGCGTAGGCGAACGCGTCCTCGACGAGCCAGGGCAGGCCATCTGCCTCCGACGATCGCCACTGGACTCGTGAGAACCTGTCGGCTATCGGCGAGGAGAACAACACGGCGACCGGCCGCGCCCTGGCGTGCAGCAGGTTCACCGCGAACCGCCCGTGCGCCTCCAGGGCCTCCAGTGTCCTGCTGCGGAGTCTCAGGCAGACAAGCAGCGTCGGAGGGTACGGCGTGACGCTCGCGAGCGCTGAGCAGGTCAATCCCCGCGGGCTGTCGTCCTGGTCGAGGGTGGTTACCACCGCGACTCCCGTCGGGAAGACGCTCATCAGCTCGCGGAAGTCGTCCGGCGTCACGCTGAAAGAACCTTCAGGCTGGCACATCCCGCTGACGCTCGCAGATCTCGTTCTTTTCACCGGGTCATCACACCTTGCTGTTTTGAAGCCATCGCTGCTCGCCGTAGCCCGTCACCCAGGAGTGGTGCCCGAACACGAAGTTCGTGATGAGCTCAGGATGGGCACGGAATGCCTCCAACGCCTTCCGCTGGGTGAGGCCCAAGGCCACGAGCACGTCAGCGGCCGCTTTCCGCTTCTCCCAATCCTCGATAGGTTCGCCGCTCGCGACCACCCTGGCGGGGAAGCCCTGGCCGAGCAGTATGCAGTCCACGCCGTCGAGTTCGAAGAATGTCGGGGCGACCGCGCGTACGAACCGCCTGGTCAACGGGTCACGCAGGTGAAGGGGCGCGCCGCCGGCGAACACGTCGAGCAGCGGCTGGATGCCGGAGACATCGGCAGTGTCGCGGGCCTCGCGCCAGAACTTCGTGTCCTTGCGCTCATTGTACTTGTAATGGATCGTCAGGAACCAGCGCAGCCCGTCCCACCGGATGGCGGTCAGGTTGTTGAGTACCTTGCCGGCATTCGGCTCACTCCACGACGTGGGCAGCAGCGGGATCATCGATAAGATCGTGAACACAAGCATCAAGAGGCTGGTGGATTCCAGCGGCTCCACGAAGGCGTAGGAGTTCCCGAGCGCGATCACGTTTCCCCGCCACATCTCCTGGTACCGCCCGGAACGAAACCCGACCGCCTTGAACTCCTTGACGCTCGGGTACAGTCGCCGCAGCTCTTCCGCGGCCGAGTCTTCCGTGAGATGGGCGGACGAATACACGTAGCCGACGTGATCCTCGTCCGGCACGGGGATCTTCCAGCACCATCCGGCATCCATGGTCGTCGCCGTCGTATAAGGCTCGATCGGTGCGCTCTGATCGACGAAGCCGGTCAGAGCGGTGTCGGTGAACAGGCTGTCACGGTAGCTGATATACGGCGTGCCTAACGTCTTGCCAAGCAGGAAGGAGCGGAAGCCGGTGCAGTCGATGTACAGGTCGAAGTCGAGGTTCTGCCCGTCTGTGGTGTACAGCGACTCGATCCAGTCCTCGCCGCTGAGCTGCGCGCCATCGATCTCGACGTCGAGATGCCGGATGCCCCGCGTGGCGGCCAGGTCTGTCAGGTAACGTACCAGGCGCCGGTTCTCCAGGTGATAGGCGAACGGGATGTCGTCCATCATCGAGACGTATCCGCCGTCGACGTGGAACACGGGGACCCTGTTCGCCAGCATGAACAACGACTGCAGGGTGAAGGCGTTCACGTCGTTACGGGTTGCTAGCGAGCCGAGCATGCCTACGGAGTTGGTGCCCCAGTCGAACGGGGCCATGATCCCGTCCGGCGACGGACCCCACTCGAAATTGATGCCAAGCTTCCAGGTAGGCTGGACCTTCTCGTTGAAGTCCACCGGATCGATGTCGAGGTATCGGTGGAGAAATGAGATGAACGTGGGGGTGGTCGCCTCGCCCACGCCGATGACCGGGATCTTGCTCGACTCGATCAGCGTCACATCCGCCCACGGAACTTTCGCCTGTAGGGCGAGAGCGGTGAGATAGCCGGCGGTTCCCCCGCCGATAACACCGATCCGGCGCACGGCCCGCGGGTCACCGTCACGCGGGGCGTTGGGGGCGGCCGGAAGGCTACGCAACTCCCTGTCAGGGACGGGGAACCGCCAGCCCTTCCCGTCGTCCGGCGGCGTGTTGTCGTCCAGCATGCTGGACAGCAGACCCCCCTCGTCCGCGGGCAACGTCGCCGCGAGCGTCGCGATCTTGTGTTGCCACGTCGTCAAATCAGAGTCGTTCTCGATCACCCTGATCACTTCCTTCCCCGAGCCGATCTCGACATCTCGCCTCCACGGCCACCGCAATCCGCAACCGTTCCCGCCCGCAATCCTCCTCACCCGCAAACAGCCGGGGTACCCGCTGCGCCAGCTCGTCACGCGGCTCCAGCCGCGTTCACAACGCAGGTTTTCCAGCACGGATAACGGCAACCCGAACAACCACCTCCCAGCCCGCAGGAGCCTCCTCGGCTGACACCGCCGGCAAAGAAGACACACCTCCCCCGGAGCCCGCCCAACTTACCCTTTCATAGGGTCCCACAAATAATAGTGTCCCACAAACCGACTGGTTCGTAAACCAGACCGGCGGGCCTCACCGCACGCCCTCCACCGCGAACCTCACCATCAAGAACAAACGTGACACAACGAACCCAAGGACTGGCGCCAAAACCACTTAGCCAAAATTGATCATGCTGCTCGGGGGTTGATTTTATGGATCTTGATCATGGGTGGACCGGGATGGCGGACGGCGATCTCGCCGGGTCTTTGGCCCAGGACTCCCGAATGTGGGGTGTCGTGAAGGAACGTTTCACCAAGTGCCAACTGTGACGTTTCTGCTGCGGCAAGCTGTTCGTGCTCGGTGGCGCGGACGATCGCGATGATGTCTACGTCACCGAGGTCTACTTCACCGTCCCCTGCGCACGAGTAGACTTCGGCTACTTCCTCGAGGTCGGCAATGGCCTGGGCGGCCTCGAGGAGCCGGTCGGCGGCGGCCTTCACCAGCACGATCGCGGTGATCGCATCAGACCTCCTGAACTGGCCAGAGCCGGGTACAGTAGCACGAAAATTTTGCTAAGTGGTCATTGGTTCATGGCGTCGATGAGGCTTTGGGGCCGCATGTCGGTCCAGTGGTGGTTGATGTAGTCCAGGCATGCCTGACGGGTGTCGTGGGGGTGGACAACTCTCCATCCGGCTGGTACTTCGATGAAGGCCGGCCACAGAGGCGCTCCTGATGAGATGGCGATGAGTGATGAGTGATGTTTTCTTCGCGTTTGGGCCGCATCGTTGGCTTTTGCCGCTTGTTACGGGGAGGCGTTGCTGGTGATGTCGTAGAGTTTTGCCGCCAGAATGGGCCCGATCTGGGCCAGCGATTCGGGCCGCGTCATGAGGTGGTGCCTACAGGCGATGTCGTGGCTTTCGATTTTGCCGTCGATATATGGCTCCCATGCGTCGAATGTCGGCGCGCCCTCAGGCCGATCGATTGTCGAGGTGAAGAGCAGCAGATCCCCATGGAAAAGGTCAGGAACAAAATCAACCGCGATACGGGAGTTGTTGGCTGAGATCTTGGTGACGGCCGAAAGGTGATGCTCATCGAGGACTGCCAACGCGCCGCCCTGACCGCGCATGGCGATAAGCATCTCCCGGTCGTCACGTGCGAGAGTATCCTCGTACGAGAGCCACCCGCGAGCCGGAGAGGAGTCGAGCATGACCAGCAGGGAGATCTGTTCGCCACGCTGTTGAAATTCGGTAGCGACGGCATGGGCGACAAGGCCTCCGAAGGACCAGCCGAGAAGGTGGTACGGCCCAGCTGGTTGGATCGTGCGTATCTGGTCGGCATAGTCCACCGCCATCTGCTCAATGGAGGTCGGGCGCGGCTCTGGCCGAGCGAGACTGCGCGCTTGCACTCCATAGATCGGATAGTCCGGACCGAGATATTTTATCAGCGCGCAGTAGGACCAGCTGATTCCTCCGAGTGGGTGTATGCAGAACAGCGGCGGGTGGCGACCCTGGGTTCTCAACGGCAATATCACATCGAATGCGTCCCCGGGATCATCCATCCGCAGTCGTGCGGCGAGCCCGGCCGGCGTGGGGGCCTCGAACAACGCCCGCAGTCCCAACTCGACGCCGAGGGTGGCGCGTATTCGGGCCACCAGACGAGTCGCCGACATCGAACGTCCGCCCGAGTCGAAAAAGTCATCGTCAACGCCGACCCCAGCCAGACTCAACACCTCGGCAAACAACTCGCACAACAGCTGCTCTTGCGGTGTCCTAGGCGCCGGACTCGCGCCGACCGACCGCGATTCCGGGACCGGCAACGCGTCACGGTCCAGCGTGCCGTCGGGAGTCAACGGCAGCGCCTCGAGCACCACCACCGCCGCGGGCACCATGTACTCCGGCACACGCTCACGCACAAACTGCCGTAGCAGATGCGCTGGAACAACGTTGCCAGCAATGGGCACGACATAGGCGACTAATCGCTGGTCATCAGGCCGGTCCGACCGCACCACCACGACCGCCCGTCCAACCATGGGATGCTCCATCAGCACCGCTTCGATGTGACCCGGCTCGATCCGGAACCCACGAACCTTGATCTGATCATCCACCCGACCAACAAACTCCACATTCCCCTCCGGGCGCCAACGGGCCAGATCCCCGGTGCGGTACATCCGATCACCCGCCGGGCCGTACGGGTCAGCCACAAACCGTCCAGCGGTCAGGCCAGGCCGGTGCAAATACCCTCGGGCGAACCCCAACCCGGCCACATACAACTCACCCACCACCCCCGGAGGAACCAGCCTCAAACCAGCGTCCAGCACATACACCCGGATACCGGTGATCGGCCGACCGATCGGCGGAGGCGTCCGCGCCGCCTCCGATAGCGGGTCGCTCATGGTCGAGCACATGGCGGTCTCAGCGGTACCGTAGGCGTTGATCACCCGTCGTCCCGCCGACCAGGCCGCAACCAGACTCGCCGGGCACGCCTCACCTGTGAGGACCAACGTCACTGTCGGCGGCAGACCGTCCTGGGCCCAGACTACCGCCAGCGCCGAGGGTGGCAATATCGCATGGGTCACCCGCTGCCGATCGACAAGCGCGCACAACGCCGGCCCGGGCTCCAGGTGCTCCGCGGGGGCTAGAACCAGCGCCGCGCCTGACAACAAACTCATCCACAGCTCCCAGAACGACACGCCGAAGCCGGGCGGGACGAACCGCAGCACCCGACTGCGCGTGCCGAGCTCTAACCGTTCGATCTGGTCCACGGCACAGCCGGCAACGCCGGCATGGCAGACCACGACACCTTCGGAGACGTCGGTGGAGCCGAAGGTGTAGATCACACATGCCGGATGCTCAGACCGCAGAGCAACGGTGCGGTCAGCGTCGGTGGGATCGGTGTCCGGGTACTCGCCCAACACCGTGACGGTGTCAGGGCCATCGATCACCCACCGCGGTGTTGCGTCGGCGTCGGGGACACATGCGGCCGCCCGCACGCCGGTCAGCAGCAACGCCGGTCGGGCGTGCTCGAGCATGAACCCGACCCGCTCAGGCGGATAGCCCGGGTCCACCGGCAAGTAGGCGCCACCAGCCTTCAGCACCGCCAACAACGCAACGACCAGCTCCACCGAGCGGGGTATGGCCAGTGCCACGATCCGCTCCGGACCCACACCCCGGGCGATCAACGCATAAGCGAGCCGGTTCGCCGCGGCGTTGAGCTCGGCGTAGGTCGCCGTGTCGTTCTCGAACACCACCGCGACCGCATCGGGGGTGGCCCGCACCTGAGCTTCGAACAACGCCGGTAGACAGGCATGAGAGACCACGGCGGCGGTACCATCGCAGTCAACCGACAACCGGGCGCGTTCGTCGGGGGTGAGGAGCTCCACCCGGCCGATAGGCTGGTCTGGGTCGATGGCCACCGCGTCCAGCAGACGCACCAACCGTGCGGCAAGCGATTCCACAGTGGCACGGTCGAACAGATCGGTGGCGTAGTCGATGAACCCTTCGATGCCCTCGGGAACCCCGTCCACACCGCGCCGCTCGACCAGCCTGACTGTCAGATCGAACTTGGCGACACCGAGCGGTGGTGTTGTCCAGAAGGGAGCGACGTCCAGCCCGGGTAGGTCGAACTCGGCCTCGGAGAAGCTCAACAAATTCAGAACAACCTGAAACAGCGGATTACGCGCCAGCGAACGGGAGGGGTTGAGGACCTCGACGAGGTACTCGAACGGCACGTCTTGGTGGGCATAGGCGGCCAGCGCGGTCTCCCGGACCCGGGACAGCAGTTGCGCGAAGGTAGGGTTCCCCGAGACATCGGTGCGCAATACCAGGTTATTGACGAAAAGCCCCACCAGATCGCCCAACGCCTGATCAGTGCGCCCGGCGACCGGGCTGCCCACTGGGATGTCCTCACCAGCGCCTAACCGGGACAACACCGCAGCAAGCCCAGCATGCAGGACCATGAACAGACTGGCCCCGGCATGCTGGGCCAGCTCCCGCAACGCCCGGTGCGATCCCGGTCCCAGCCGGACAGGAACATAACCACCACGATAAGAGGCTACCGACGGGCGGGGCCGGTCGATAGGTAACTCCACCTGGTCGGGCAACCCGGCCAGGGCATCGACCCAATAGGCCACCTGAGCGGTGAGCAAACTGTCCGGATCAGCCTGGTCACCCAACAACCGGTGCTGCCACAGGGTATATTCAGCGTACTGCAGTGGCAACGGCGCCCACCCCGGCCCCTCACCCCGACACCGCGCCCCATACGCCAGAGCTAAATCATGTGAGAGCGGACCCAGCGACGAACCATCACACGCGATATGGTGCACCACGATCAACAGCACATGCTCATCCGGCCCCACCACAAACAACTCAGCCCGCAGCGGCACCTCGGTACCCAGATCGAACCCGCACCGAGCCGCCCCCGCCACCACCTCAGGCAACTCCACTGCGGTCGTCTCGGTCACCCGCAGCGCCGGGCAAGCCTCTTGGACGTCCAGGACCCGCTGATAAGGCACGCCCTCGACCTGGGGGAAAACCGTGCGTAAACTCTCATGCCGGGTGATCACATCCCCCAACGCCGCCCGCAACGCCACCCGATCCAACCGTCCGGACAGCCGTAGCGCCAGGGGCATGTTGTAGGTGGCACTGGGGCCTTCCACCTGATGCAAAAACCACAACCGGCGCTGCGCAAACGACAACGGCACCCGATCGGGGCACTCACACACCCTCAGCGCCAACCGCGCCGGCCCAGCCTCAGCGAAGCGGGTAGCCAGCCCGGCCACCGTCGGAGACTCAAACAAATTCCGCAGCTCCACCTCCACACCCAACGTGGCACGGATGCGGGCGATCAGGCGGGTCGCGAGCAGTGAGTGCCCACCCAAAGCGAAGAAATCATCCTCCACACCCACTGTGCCCAGGCCCAACACCTCAGCGAACAACTCACACAACAGTTGTTCCTGGGGTGTCCTCGGTGCCCGACCGGCCCCACCCGACCCGAACTCCGGCGTGGGTAACGCGTTGCGGTCCAGTTTCCCGTTCGGTGTCACCGGCAACCCGTCAAGCATCACCACCGCGGCGGGCACCATGTACTCCGGCAGACGTTCGCGCGCATACTCCCGCAGCGCGTTGATCAGCGCGCCGGTCCCCCGAGCCGCCGTGGGGTTGTTCGTCAACGACGACAGCGGGGCACCCGCCGCAGTGGTCGTGGCCGGCGCATATAGGTCGACGGGGACAGCAGACCGGGTTGGGTGGGTGAACACGGCGTCCAGGGCGTCGGGGATCGTGCTTGACCAGGTTAGGCCCACCCGATAGCCGCACCGCTCACCCAGCGCGTGCAATTCCTCGGGGTCGATGGTGCCAGGCACGTCAGTGGGATGCTCGAGCAAATCCGTTAGCGGGTGGCCGGCCCGCAACTTCCGGGCGAGAGCGGCCTCGCGTGTGACGCGTTTGTTGGGCACACCAGTAACGCGCACCAGATCCGGGCACTGGGTGGTCAGGTAGTCGCTCAATTCGTGGAGCCCACCAACCTGCTGGCACCAGTCCAGCCGGGGGGCTTGGCCCAGCGGTAGTGGTGTGATCGGGTGTTTGTGCAGCACGACGTCGTAGCGGTAGCGGGTCAGCTCGTTGTGATACCGGCCGCGTTTAATCTGAATATCCACCCCACCCAGGTCAGCGACGTGGTCTTGCAGAGCGGTGAAGAATTCGGGGTCGATGAGCAGTTCTTTTTCCACTCGGAGGGCTTGCTCGACTCTCCGGCCTAGCGTCGGGGTGTCGGTTGAGCCTTCGGCCCGATGCAGTTGCACGGCGGTGACCAACGCGCGCAGCAACCGCAGGTTGCGCACATCACCGAGGAACACCCTCCCACCCGGGACAACCAACTCCAGCATGCGGGCGAGGACCTCGAGCAAGTACCCGGCGCTGGGGAAGTACTGAACAATGGAATTGAGGATCACCGTGTCGAACAACCCAACCGGCAACCCGTCGGTGTCGTGCGCGGGCTGAGCGCGGAGCACCACCCGGGCGGCCAGCTCAAGATCCCGACTGACATGACCAGTCAGAGCCTCAATCACAGAGGGGGAAAAATCAGTGGCCCAGTAGGTGTCGCAGCGGGGCGCGAGATGGGACAGCAACAACCCGGTGCCCACACCGACCTCCAACACGCGTCGGGGTCGCAGGGCCAAGATCCGTGCCACGGTCCGCGCACGCCAGTCCCGCATCTGCTCCAGAGGGATCGGCTGCCCATCGTAACTACTGTTCCACCCGGTGAAGTCCTCCCCGAACACCCTCGAGCCCGATGTCGCGTACAGCGAGTCATACACCTGCCGCCACTCACCAACCGAGTCTTGTTCGGTCCGCTCATCACGCACCGAGCTGGTGGTGTCCGCCACCACATAAGCGACCAACCGCTGATCACCAGGCCGGTCCTCCCGCGCGATCACCACGGCCCGCGCGACCTCAGAATGCCCGGCGAGCACCGCCTCGATCTCACCTGGCTCGATCCGGAACCCCCGGACCTTCACCTGATCATCAACCCGGCCCAGGAACTCCAGATCGCCATCCGGGCGCCAGCGGACCAGATCCCCACTCCGGTACATCCGAGTCCCCACCGGATCGAACGGGCACGCCACGAACCGCTGCGCGGTCAACCCCGGCTGATGCAAATACCCTCGCGCCAGGCCCGCCCCGGCGATATACAACTCACCTGTCACCCCGATCGGCACTAACTGGAGGCTTGCGTCGAGCACATATGCCAGTTTGCTTCCAATCGGCCTCCCTATCGGTGGGGGGGTGTCTGTTGCAGTGGGCAGCGGGTCGGTCATGGTGGCGCACACGGTAGTTTCGGTCGGGCCGTAGGCATTGATCATCCGCCGACCCGGTGACCAGGCAGCGACCACATCCGCCGGGCACGTCTCACTCCCCGCGACCAGCGTGGCTACTTGGGGCAAGCTGTCCTCGGTAGGCAGGACTGCCAGCACCGACGGTGGCAAGGTTATGTGCGTCACCTGCTGGTCGCGGACCAGCTTGACTAGCGGCGTTCCCGGCAGCAGCTGCTCCGCCGGAGCAACCACCAGCGCTGCCCCTGACAACAGCGCCATGCACAGCTCCCAAAAGGACGCGTCGAAGCTGGGTGAGGCGAATTGCAGCACGCGGCTGTGCTCGTCGGCCCCCAACAGTTCGATTTCTGCTGCGGCAAGGCTGGCAACACCGGTATGGCTGATCACCACGCCTTTGGGTTGGCCGGTAGAGCCGGAGGTATAGATCACATACGCGGGATGATTCAGTAGGAGGGGGCTAGCGCGGTCCGTGTCGGTGGGGTCAGTATCCGGATAGCTGGCCAGCAGGGTGAGGGTGTCGGGGTCGTCCATCACCAGCTGGTGAATGGTGCCATCACCGGGGATAGACGCCGCGGTTTGGGTGGTGGTGAGTAGCAGTGCTGGTTGGGCGTCGGTGAGCATGAACTCGATTCGGGCTGCCGGGTAGTCGGGGTCGAGGGGTAGGTAGGCCGCTCCGGCCTTAAGCACTCCCAACACTGCGATGATCAGCTCGGGGCAGCGGGGCAGGGTCAGCGCGATGAGGTGTTCCGGGCCGATCCCCCGGTTGATCAGCAGGTGGGCTAACTGGTTAGCGGCGGTGTTGAGTTGGGCATAGAACAGGGTGGTGTCTTGGTAGATCACCGCCACCGCGTCGGGGGTGCGGGCCACTTGCTGTTCGAACAACTCAGGCAGGCAGGCCACCGGGATCGGGGCAGTGGTGTCATTCCAGTCCACGAGGAGTTGGTGGCGTTCCTCAGCGGTGAGGACATCGATCCGTCCGATCGGCCGGTCCGGATCGACGTCGGCTAAGTTTTCCAGCAGCTCCAGGAAGCGGCGGTGGTGCGCGGCGTTGTCCTCGGCACGGTACAGAGCGGGATTGGCGTCGAAGTCGATCCGTAACGCACCGTCACTGGACCCGTCGTAGACGTTGATTACGAGATCATCGACCGGCCCGCTCGGCAGGCTATGCAGCGTCACAGGGTGCCGACCGAAATGCAATGCCAGGTCATGACCTCTGATGTTGATCGCCGGACCGAACAAGCGTTCGTGGGCGCCCACAATCCTCAAATCCCGCGCGAGGTACTCGTACGGGTAACGCTGATGCCGCAACAGGCCCCACACGCGCTCAGCAGTGTGGCGCACGAGGTCACCGAGGCTCATCTGCGGGTGCACTCGCAGGCGTAGTGGCAGTGGACGGGCCACCATGCCCGGCACGCTGCGTGCGACCGTTCCCATACGGCCAGTCACAGGCAATCCCAACATGAGGTCGCCAGCGCTGGTCATACGATGGACATAGATCGCCAGCCCCGCCATCGCCAGCGCCGGCAGGCTCGCCCGAGACCGCCGCGCCAGCGCCCGCAACCGATCGGCGACCGGCGCGGACACATGCCCGGTCTGGCGCAGGATGGTGTGCGAAGTCACCGCCAGCCGGTCCGCCAGGCTCACCGCATCAGGTCGGTCGACCAACTGCTGCGTCCAGTACTCCCGATCCCGCGTGAACTGCTCGGTACCCCGGTAGCCGGCCTCGTCGGCGAGCAGCAGATCGAGTGAGCCCAGGCTGCTGGGTGGGCATTCCAGTCCAGCCTCCAGCGCCGTGTAGACCTCGGCGATCCGCTGGTAGAACAACGACAAGCCGAAGTAGTCCATCGCCAGGTGGTGTACACTGGTATGAAGCAGGAACCGGTCGGTGGCCAGCTGCAGCATCGTGAAGCTGAACACCGGAGCATGCCTAAGATCAATCGGCTGACTCCGTTCGGCACGCATCCACTGCTGGGCTTGCGCCCACGGATCGACCGCAGCCCTGAGATCCAGCACCGGCAGCGGCCACTCCACCTCCCGGTCGACCACCTGCCACAACGTTCCCTCATCGTCGACTTCGACACGAACCAACAACGCCTCGGTGTCGGCCACCGCCTGACGCACCGCGACCTCGACCACAGCTAGGTCAGCTGGGCCCTGGATGTCGATATACTGCCCGGCCTTGTAGGTCGGGTTCTGCGGGTCCCGCTGTTGCGCGAACCACATCCCGACTTGCACGGCGGTCAGCGGCAAACGACGATTCTGGTTACCAGACATTCGATCCACCTTTAGTCTGTCTACCAATGAGGTCCGCTGAATCCGCCCGCGTCTCCGTGAGTGCCGCCCCGCAGCCATAAGCTAGGTCATACCGTTGATCCCCGCTTCCGACCAGTTCTGCGGCACGCTGTCGAAGGTCTTGCCGCATGATCTTGCCGAGGCTGTTTCTGGGTAGGCGGTCGATGACGATGAATTGGCTGGGGCGCTTGTAGCCGGCCAGTTCGCGGACACACAGTGCGATGAGTTCATCTCGGTCGACGTGGTTGTTTTCGGCGGGCTCGATGAACGCGACGGGCGTTTGCCCCCACAAGTGAGACGGTGCCGCGACGACGGCGACCTCGCCGACTTGGGTCGAGGTACGGAGGACCTGCTCGATCTCTGCGGGATACACGTTTTGGGCGCCGCGCAAGATCATGTCCGTGCGCCGGTCGAGCACCCAGACGAAGCCCTTCTCGTCTTGGTAGCCCACGTCGCCGGTGTTGAGCCAACCGTCAACAATAGCCTTGCTCGTGGCGTCGGGATTCGCCCAGTAGCCCTGCATCAGCCCGTCACAGGCCAGGTGGATCAGGCCGGGTTCCCCCACATTCACCGGGTCACCGTCGTCGGTGGATATCCGTACCGAGAAACCCGGCATCGGGCGACCGGCGCAACTTCCACCGGGGATGACGGAAGACGACGGCTCATCGTCGGGGCCCTTGTGCAGTGCTAGACCGCCTTCGGTGATCCCGAAGACCGTGTGCAGCGGGGTGTCGAACGTTGCGCGGGCTTGACTGACGAGCTCGTCGGGCGCTGGGGCCCCGCCGTGGATGACGGCTGTCAGGGAACTGTGTGCGAGCGACGCGGCACGTTTGTCCTGCAGCAACAACGCGATCATCGAGGGGACGAGGAGCACGTGCTCCACAGTCCATTTCTCGATCGATCTGAAGAAGTTTCGCGGCGTGAACTTTTCCAGTATGCCGACGACCCCACCGGCCGCCAGGTAGTTCAGCGCGATGATCACGCTACCGTGGAACAATGGTGTGGTGTTCAAGTAGACGGTTCCCGGTGGCGGCAACATTTCCGCAATCCAGGACAACGCCTGGAACTGCAGGTACCGGTGATCGGCGACAACACCTTTCGGGTACCCGGTGGTGGCCGAGGTGTGCAGCATGATCACCGGATCGGTCATCGAGGCCGGTGGGAACGCGGAGTCCGAGGAGTCCAGGTCGGCTACCGACTCGATGGGTACCGTCGGGGTCTGCGGGCTGATGTGGGCGAGCCGTTCGAGGCCGAGGGAATCCGCGACGATGAGCGTGGGCGAGACCGCGTTGGCCAGGTAGCTCACTTCCGGGTTCGTCAGTGAGGGGTTGATCGGCACCGCGAGCGTGCCGGCCAGCGCACAGGCGAAGTACGCCTCGATCATCTCGACTCGGTTCGCGCTGAGAATGAGTACTCGATCGCCACGGTCGGTGGAGCGCTGGATGACCGCAGCGAGCGCCCGCGCGTCACGATCGAGTTGGCGCCAGTGCACGTCGTGCCTGGCATCACGCAGGCAGACCTGTTCCGCCGCCCGCTGGCAGCCTCGCTGGAGCAGTTGCTCAAGCCACATTCGAGCTCCCCTCGGCGTGATTGCGCAGCACGGTCGCCACGTCACGGACCGAGGTCGCCATCCCGATCTCTTCGTCGTCGAGCTCGACACCGAGGAGTTTTTCACAGTGGTACACCAGCTGTATGATCTCGCCCGAATTCACGCCGGCATCGAGCAAGGTGTCGTCATCCCCGATCTGCGCCGCCAGATCCGGCAGATCCAGCGAGTCTCTGAGTAACTGTCGCGCCTGCATGAGGTACTCGTCTTCGGTGTTCATGGTCACCGCTTCCTTTTCGTGGCGCTCACCACTCCGATCATCGACAGAGGCTGCCGTGTAGTGCCGTCGTACATGAGTGGTTCCGCGTTGTCCGAAACACAGGGCACGCAACGGTTGAACCTTGTGCCGAAGCAGTGTGACACGAACTCGTCTTGCTCGGGTGCGTGTTTTCGCAATGACAGACCGGAAGGCATGGCTGCAAAAGTCACGTCCAGGTTCTTCCACCGGCCGTCCTCGTGCACTTCGCACCAGGCGTGTTCGCTGCCCACGAGTCCCAGGATGAATCCTCGGCGGGCACGGGCACAAATACCGATCCTGCGCAATCGATCCGCCATCACTCTACTTGCGACCATACAGTCGGCCATACCTAGTTCCCATGCAAGTGAGTGTTCGGCGCGCAGCGGTTCGCACACGCTCTGGTAAATGATTTCACCGGAGCGCAATGTCTCCAGTAGGTCTCGATAAACGTCGCGCACCATTGAGCTGTAGATCGCATCGTACGCACCGTTGACACGAATCGCGACGGTGTAGCTCTGGTTCTGTTGCGTTCTTGCCACGACCGGCTGGTCGAATTGCTGATCGAGTCGCGTGATGCCAGGACTGTCGAAGTCCGGAACACGGATCCAATACCTCCCTGATCCCTCGTCAGGAAGCCGAACCCGCACCACCCATTCCTTATCCCCGAGCCAGGCGCCGGCCGGCTTGCTGGAGAACCGCATGAGCGTCAGCGCAGTCAACTCCGGCGTAGTCACCCCAGTCCGCGAGAAGCGCCCGACGTTCATGATGTCGAAGTACTCGAACAGTGGACCCCGCGCGGAGACAACATGGGGCAGCCCCTGGCGGGCCAGCTGCGCAATGTCCTCAGGAGTACACCGAAGCATTCTAGCAGCGGTTTCGGCGCTCGTGTCGTATTTAGCCCACTGCGACGGCATCACTGTGAACCGCAACAGCGAGTCGATGAGTCGGGACACCGGCGCATGACTGCGCTCGGATCGCATGACCACCTCCATATCATTCCGGGGGGCGGTTCAGGATTGACTCGGCTCGTATGCTGATCGTGTCGTGATGGGGGCAGCTGCCCTTTGATCGAAGATGCCGGGGAGTTGCGCGGACCGAAACTCTGACGAGTCGAGCCTAACAGGTCACTCCACGAAATTAAAATTCCCCACAGGGGTGCCCTTTCAGAGCCTCTCGGTAACATAAAGTAACCGTACGCGTGAGAGAATTCATGCCAAAGTGGGATATTTTCCAAGATCGCTTCCCCGGATGGTGACCTGGCGACCGAATCATCCCCATAGTGTAATTTCTCTGATTGCTCCTTAGTCGCGCCACTAAGAGACGCGAACAGTTCTTGCGTCGCGCATTCGTCTTTACATCCAACTATATCAACTGCAAGATAGGTGGAGATATACACCACCCATGAAACAATCAGCGCATGATCGTGGTTGGAGCGCGGGTGCGGTGGTGCGACCCCCGCGTTGGCGCTTCGTCACTCATGATCAATCCTCCGATGCGCGGTCGCTGGAACTGTTGCGTTGGTGGATGACCGGTTGGGGCAGGCTGTGCTGATGCGTCGTCGCCACCGTCGAATACCTCCGCTGAGGTCGGGCTTTGCCGGGTTCCGCTTCCCCGTGAGATCATCGTGCCAGCGGTGCGGTGGTACCTGCGCGCGGCTGCGCTGGTCGGGGACCCCGTCTATGGGTGGGCGGCGGCCGTTGAGGGAGTTCAGGGCCTCCAGCACCTGGGCACCGCCCTCGGGGTCCAGTTTCCCGTTCAGGGTGACGGTAACGCGCTGGGATCGAACCGGCGAGCGGCGTGCGCGAGAGTCTCCTCAGCCTGGGCGGTGGTGCCGGGGTGCGTCGTCGGGGGGATCCGGCGCATTGTTGCGGTGATCACCCGGACTGGGCGGGTCCGATGGTGCCGGCGGCAAACTCGGCGGCGGTGCTGGGCAGGGCCGCGGGCAGCTCCTCGCCGGTCAGGCTCCGCCGGGGTGTGAGCAGTTCAGCCTGCTCGACCCGAGCCTTGGCCTCACCCGTGGACAGGTTGAGCACTCCAGCCAGCAGCCGGGCCGTGGTGCCGAACCCGGTGACCGCACCGGCGTTCTCCCGCGCCAGCTCGGCAACCACTCCCAGGACCCGCGACGAGCAGTCACCCCGAAACGGTGGCCGGGTCATGGTCGGTCCGGGGGCGGGTCGTCGCTCAGTGCGGCGAGCTGGTCCGACACGGTGGCCAGCTCGGCCCGAAGTGCCGCAGCGGCATCGGCGTCGCCGAGTTCCTCCTCGGTCTGGGCAAGATCATCGATTCCCACCCTCAGGTCATGCATTGCCCGCGTGGTACCGACCTGCTCAGCCAGGCGCCGGGCGATGTCGAGGGCTTGCCGATGGTGGGTGCGGGCAGTGGTGAGGTCGCCGAGATCGCGAGTGACATCCCCGAGCCGCCCGAGGCTGATCGAGAGATCGCGCTGGGCTTGGGGGGTGTCGAACTGCTCGGCGAGGCGCCGGTCGATGTCGAGGGCCTGCTGGTAGTGGGTGCGGGCGGTGGTGGCCTCGCCGAGGTCGCGGGCGACGTCACCAAGCCCCGCGAGGTCTTGGGCGAGATCGCGCTGGGCTTGGGGGGTGGCAAGTTCGTCGACCAAGCGCCGGTCGATGTCGAGGGCTTGCTGGTAGTGGGTGGCGGCGGTGGCCGGATCGCCGAGGTCGCGGGTGACGTCACCGAGGAGTCCGAGATTCCGGGCGACACCGCGGCGGGTTGGGGGGGTATCAGTTTGGTCGGCCAGGCGCTGGAAGATGTCGAGAGCCTGCTGGTAATAGGTGGCGGCGGTCGCCGGATCGCCGAGTATGCGGGTGACGCTCCCGAGCCGGTGGAGGATGTTCGAGAAGTCGCTCTGGGCTTGGGGGGTGTCCAGTTGGTCGGCCAGGCGCCGGAAGATGTCAAGGGCCTGCTGGTAGGCGGCGGTAGTGGTGGCGGTCGGATAGCCGAGTTCGCGGGTGAGGTCACCGAGCCGAGTCAAGCTCAAGGCGAGGTCGCGGTGGGCTTGGGGAGTGTCACAGTGGTCGGCCAAACGCCGGAAGATGTCGAGGGCCTGCTGGTGGTGGATGCGGGCAGTGGTGGGGTCGCCGAGGTCGCGGGTGATGTCACCGAGCCGTCTCAAGCTCAAAGCGAGGTAGCGGTGGGCTTGGGGGGTGTCGAGTTGATCAGCCAAGCGCAGGTCGATGTCGAGGGCCCGCTGGTAGTAGGTGGCGGCGGTGGCCAGGTCACCGAAGTCGCGGGTGACGTTCCCGAGCTTGTCGAGGCTCCAGGCGAACTCGCGGTGGGCTTGGGGAGTGTCGAGTTGCTCGACCAGACGCTGGAAGATGTCGAGGGCCTGTTGGTAGTGGGTCGCGGCGGTAAGGGGGTCGCCGAGGTCGCGGGCGACGTTCCCGAGCCGGATGAGGCTCCAGGCGAGGTCACGGTGGGCTTGGGGGGTGTCAAGTTGGTCGGCTAGGCGGCGGCGGATGTCGAGTGCCCGCTGGAAGTGGGTCGCGGCCGTAGCCGGGTCACCGAGGTCGCGGGTGACGTTCCCCAGCTGGTCGAGGCTGTAGGAAAGATCGCGCAGAGCGTCGGGGTCATCCGGTGATGCCCGCTGCTTGGTCAGATCCACCCACTCGGTCGCATAGCGCCGGGCCAGTTCCAGTGTGGAGGTGGCGATGGCCAGCTCCACACTGGAGTTCAGCAAGCGCTCTCGGGTTGGAGGCTCGACGTCCTCCACAGTAAGGCCCTGCTGCACGAGGTGCAGGGCGCCGGCTCGATCCCCCGCAGCAAGGTACCCGTCGGCCTGGGCCAGCAGCAACACGGCGGCCAGCTGCTCGTCGCCGCGTTCGACGGCGCGGTGCACCGCGCGGGAGATGCGCTCGCGGGCCGGGCCGGCCAGCTCTGCGACCGGCATCGCCAGCAGCACCTGAGCTTCCTGCGTCAGCTCCGCATCGGCCGACTCGTAGGACAGACCCGCAGCCCCGGACACCGGACGCGGCTCGACAGCACGGATCGGCTCATCGACACGGTCCGAGATCACGAGCCGGGGTGCCAGCTCGATGAGCAGGTCCCGGACCGACCACAGATCCGGGCTCTCGCGCTGGGCCACCACTTTCACCGCAGGCGGGGCGGCGATCACCAGCCCACCCAGCCGGGCGCGCAGGACGTCGCGCCGGTGGTTGCACGCGAGCAGGAACACCCGCCACGCCGCGAGCCACTCATCGTCGGCCAGCTGGGGTGCCGACACCCAGGTGCACCCAGACGGCGCGGCACCGCGCGCTTCCAGCTCGTCGAGCAACTCCGCCAGTTCGGCAGGGGTAGCGGGTTGCAGGACGGTGAGTGGTTGCGCATGCAGCCGGCGGTTCGCCCGCACCCGCTCGCGCAGCACGCGCTGGGCGGTCAGGTCGTCGGTGAGGATGAAGGCGAGCCAGAAGGCGTTCGCCCGGTCCAGGTGGCGGCGCAACCAGGTCCAGGCCCGCTCCCCCTCGGGGCTGAGGAACTCCGGGTCAGCGAGACGCTGGGGCACGGTCGATCTCGTCATGCAGCAGCGGGTGCACGTCGTACCAGGGTTGCCCGTTCTGGTAGCCGAGCACGAAGTGTTGGTCGAGCAGGGTGGCCACAACGTCCCAGTCGTCTTGGGAAGCCAGCGGGAGCTCGTGGGACGCCGCGACCCGGCGCAGCATGGCGCGCTGGTCGTCGGCCAGGGGCAGCATGCCGTTGCGCACCTGCTGGATCGCAGCGGTGACCGTAGCGTCGTCCACCGGGAGCGACTCGGCCTGAGTCACCACCTCCAGCACCAGCCCGAGCAGGATGCGCAGGTGCCCACCGGAGGCCAGCACCAGCCGGTCGACGGTGTCGTCGTCGAGCAGCCGGTCGAGCGTGCCCCCGGGAGCACGGTGCAGGAGCACCTTCCGAGCGGCGGCGAGGCCGTCGGTGTTGGGCTTGCGCTCGCGGTCGGCGACCCGCAGGTTGGTGACCCGGCGCACCGCCTTGGCGGCGGAGATCGGCACATACATCGGCAATGTGAAAACGGTGCGACACTCGGCGAGCCGGAGATTGTCGTAGTCCTTGTCGAACAGGTTCACCAGTGCCCGGCGCACCTGCTGGAACTTCTCGCTGTCCACCGCGCGGTTGTGATCCAGCGAGTCGACGATGACGACGAGACCTTTCCATTCACCATTCGTCCAGCGACGACGCATCTCGGCCACCAGCTCACCGACGATCTGATTGGCTTGCTCGACCAGTTCGCTGAGCCGGCCCCGGAGAAACTCCCGCAACTGGGCGACGAAGGCGGTGTCCCGGCGCAGTTCCGCCTTGAGCGACGCCTTTGCCCCCAGCAGCGTGGCGCTGACCTCGGCACCGGTCACGTCGGTCCGGCTGGGCAGGTCCGATAACCACTGCCACAACCTCGACCATCCCTTGGACGTCGCGGAGTCACCCTTGTCGACGAGGTCGTATTCGACGGCCTGGTCCGATATCGCACCCACCAGGAAGAACAGCACGTCAACCACGTTGAGCGGCTCGTGCATGTTCAGGTAATCCTCGGCGCTGAACATGACCACCGCGAACCCACGCCGCGCCAAATCCTGCCGCAGTCGCAGCAGCTGCACCGTTTTGCCCGAACCGCGCAGTCCGGTGAGGAAGAACGCCTCCCCCGGGGTGGTCATCGTGATGGTGCGGCACAGCAGCTTCACCGCGTCGGGCCCCATCACCTGGCCTGGCAGCTGCTCCAGCGGCACGTACAGCGGCGAGTCCGGGGGCACCGCCTGCTTGGTGAGGTTGCGATACAGCTCAGTGAGGAACTCCTCGTCCCCGGACGTCATGGCGCCAGCCTACTGGGCGTAGGTGGAGGCACTCGTGATCAGTAGGAGTGGAACCGGGTCGGCAGCGTCGCATTCACCCCGAGTCTGGTGATTTCCTTGGCGAGACGGCTCATGATCGCCGAAACTGAGCCCTGGCTGTGCAGAATTGCACGGTCACGACTCAGTTTCGGCGATCACCAGCGTCACCGCCTATCGGACGCCTCCGCAACCGCGGTTGCGGGCGTCACTCCGGTGGAAACCACGCGAGCTGCACGAGCTGGCGGCCGGTCTTGCGCCCCACCAAAGTTCCCCGCCCAGGCGGCAGGGGGGAGGGCTTGACGTTGCCGAGCAGCGGGCCCTCCTCGGGGCTGCCGCTCATCACGATGCCGGGGGTGGACAGCTCCCGCAGCCTGGCGGTCACCGGCTCGAACAGGGCGCGCGCCGCACCACCGCAGCGCCGGGCGATGATGAGGTGCAGGCCCACGTCCTTGGCCTGGGCCAGGAACTCCACCAGCGGCGCGAGCGGGTTCGCCCCGCCTGGGGGGGCCACCAGGTCGTAGTCGTCGACCAGGACGTAGAGCTCCGGGCCCGACCACCAGGAGCGGTCCCGGAGCTGCCGCTGAGTGACGCCAGGGCCGGGCAGGCGCTTGCGCAGGGAGCCCTGCACCTCGCTGATGATCGGAGTCAGCACGCCGGCCGACATCCCGTACCCGATGAGATGATCGGATTCCACGAAACCGAGCATGGTCCGGCGATAGTCGACGATCACGATGCAGGCCTGCTCCGGAGTGGCACGCTCGACGATGCCCCTCGCGATCATCCGCAACAGGTTGGTCTTGCCGGACTCACCGTCGGCGAAGCACAGGAAGTGCGGCTCGGCGGCGAAGTCGAGGCACACTGTGGCGAGCTCGGCCTCGTTGATCCCGATCGGGATCAACCGCGGGTGCCACTGATCGGCTATGGGCGGCAACTGCTGGTAAGGGATCCGCTCGGGCAGCAGCCGGACCTGCGGCGCGGCGGGGCCGGTCCAGGCGTCGCGAATGCGCGCGACCGCCTGCGCCACCCCGGTGCCGACGTCCCGCACGCTCGTGACCGCGTCGATGCGGGGCAGTGCGGCGAGGAAGTGCAGCTTGTCCCGGGACAGCCCCCGCCCCGGGCGACTCGGCGGCACGTTGAGTGCGGCCCGCCGCTCGATATCGGACTCACCCGGATCCCCGAGGCGCAGCTCGAAGCGGGTACCCAGCAGGTCTTTGAGCGCGGGCCGGATCTCGGCCCACCGGGTGGCGCTGAGCATCACGTGCACCCCGTAGGACAGGCCCTGGGTAGCCAGGTTCACCACCCGCATCTCCAGATCGGAGACGTCGAACTCCTGGCGGAAGCTGTGCCACCCGTCGATGACGAGGAACACGTCGCCGAACGGATCGTCCCGGAGCTGCTCCGTCCGACCAGGAGATCGGCCGCGCTGCCTGCGGGCCCGGAAATCGGCCATCGAGTCGATGCCCAGGTCGCGGAAGCGCCGCTCCCGAGCGGCGAGTACGCCACTGACCTCGGCGAGGATGCGCCGGACCGTGTCCGGCTCCAGCCGCCCGGCTACCCCACCGCAGTGCGGCAGGCCATCCAGGGATGCCAGCGTGCCGCCGCCGAAGTCGATACCGAAGAACTGCACCTCCGCAGGCGTGTGGGTGAGCGCCAGTGACATCACCATCGAGCGCAGCAGGGTGGACTTGCCCGACTGCGGGCCGCCGGTGACCACGGCGTGGCCCTGCGCGCCGGAGAGATCCGCCCAGAGCGGGTCGCGGCGCTGCTCGTAGGGCTTGTCCACGATCCCGACCGGGATCGTGAGCCGGCCGTTGCCGACGAACCCGACCGGGGACAACCCGCGATCCTCGGTGACCGACAACGGCGGCAGCAGCTGGTCCAGCGAAGGCGGTGCCTCCAGCGGTGGCAGCCATACCTCGTGGGCCGCCGGCCCCTGCCCCCGCAGCTTGGCCACCACGACATCCAGCACGCTGGGCTCGGTGACGTCTTCCGGGATGCTCTCCGGCTGCGCGGCGGGCGCGGCCGCCTCGGGGAGGTCCACGTAGTCGGGCACGAACAGCCGGGGTCTGCGATCCGAGGTCACCGGTGCCGAGCTAGGCGCCGCGACGACTCTGCCGACCCGGTAAGGGCCCGAGACGTAGGCCCCCTTGAAGCGCTCCATGGACGCGGTGTCGAATTTCAGGTATCCCGAGCCCGGCACCGGCGGCAGCTCGTAGGCGTCGGGTACACCCAGCACCGCCCGGGACTCCCCGGCGGAGAAGGTCTTCAGCCCGATCCGGTAGGACAGGTGGGACTCCAAACCCCGCAGCCGGCCCTCCTCGAGGCGTTGCGAGGCCAGCAGCAGGTGCATCTGCAACGAGCGGCCCAACCGACCGATCGCCACGAACAGGTCGATGAACTCCGGCTGCTGGGCGAGCAGCTCGGAGAACTCGTCGATCACGATGAACAGCGCCGGCAGCGGTTCGAGGTCGGCGCCGCCCTCCCGGGCCCGCTCGTAGTCCTTGACGTTGGCGAAGTTGCCTGCGGTGCGCAGCAGCTCCTGGCGGCGGTTCAGCTCGCCGGCCAACGCGTCCTGCATGCGGGCGACCTGGGCCAGGTCGTCAGCCAGGTTGGTGATCACCGCGGCGACGTGCGGCGCGTGCTCCATGCCCAGGAACGTCGCGCCACCCTTGAAGTCAACCAGCACCAGGTTCAACACCGCTGAGGAGTGAGTGGCGATCAGGCCCAGCACGAGAGTGCGCAGGAACTCCGATTTGCCCGACCCGGTGGCCCCCACGCACAGGCCGTGCGGGCCCATGCCGCCCTGGGCGGCCTCCTTGATGTCCAGCTCCACGGGCTGGCCGAACTCGCCGAGCCCGATGGGCACCCGCAACCGGTCCCCGATCGGGCGCGGTCGCCAGGCGTGGGCGACGTCGAAGGCGTGGGGGTCCTCGGGCAGGCCCAGCAGCCCGAGCAGCCCGGTGTTACCCAGCAGCGGCTCATCCTCGCCTTCCGCCTCGGCGGCTCCGAGGCGGAAGGGGCACAGGGCCCGCGCCACCGCCTCGGCCTCGACGACGGTGAGCGAGTCGGGAGACCCGAAGGACTCGACCCCGGCCGCCCCTCGGGCGCCGATCACGCCGTCCTCGATCACCAGCCGCAACCCGCGGCGCGAGGTCAAGGTACCCAACGACTCCGAGAGGTCGAGCACGGTGACGCCGGCCACGCCCTCCTCGAGAATGATCTGCTCCGCTCCGCTGACCTCGCCGCCGTCCACGACGATCAGGATGTGCGGCCCGTCGGCCGGTGGCGGAGCGTTGCGGGCGAACCGTGGGCGGTCCCGGAGCTGCTCGCCGAGCAACTCCTCGATCCGGGCCAGCGAGGAGGCCATCATCCGCATCGGCCCGGCGCCGTCGAAGCGGCTCGGGTGCTGCACATGCGGCAGCCACTTGGCCCACTCCCAGTCCACCTTCGCCCGCCCGGCGGTGACCACGGCGACGAGCAGGTCCTCGGGGGTGTGGAAGGTGGCCAGCTGGGCCACCATCGCCCGCGCCAGCCCGCGCGCTGCCGCGGCGTCGCCGGAGATCCCGACGGCGGCGAACCCGCGCACCGAGATGGCGATCGGCAGCTCCGGCACGACGGAATGGGCTCGGACGAACTGGCGCAACGCCAGTGTGGTGATCGGCTCCAGCTCGTCCACCGGGCCGGTCTGCGGGGGCACCAGCCGGGTGGCCAGCCGCTGCGGTCCCCGGCAGATCCGCACATGGCAGAAGTCGGGGTCGCCGCCGCGGCGCTCCCACATCCGGCGGCTGCTCGCGATCGACCACAGCGCGGCGGGATCGGGGTGGCTCCACTGCACCGCCGCACGCTGCTCCACCGCGGTCTCCCGGGCCCGCTCCCGCATCTGGCCCAGGTAGCGCAGGTAGTCCTTGCGGTCCTCGTTCATCTCGGCCTTCGCCTGGCCACCGCGCGCACCACCGGCGAACATGCCGACCGTCGACACCACCATCATGACCGGGAACATCAGGGACAGCGGGTTCTTCAGGGCGTCCTTGCTGTTGACGGCAACCGCCACCATGCCCAGCACGGCCACGAGCATCACGAACGGCAGGGCCTTCTGCAGGACGTTGCCCGGGATGACCCTGGGCACCTCCGGCGGCGGCTCCAGATGAACCTCACCACCGGGCATCCTCGGCGCCGCCAGCCGAGGTAACCGCCGGAACCGCACGGTACCCACGCCAGATCACCTCCCCCGATCCACCCACGCACGATCACTCCACCCGCGCACGCAGAGCCCGGCCACCCTAGCGCCTAAGCACACCCCACTCCCCGCCCCCGGGAACCGCACCGCCCTCCTGTCGCCGAGTTCGACTACAGCGCTGCCCGAAGCCGACCGGGCAGCGCTGTAGCCGAACTCGGCGCGTGTAGCGCACCTCGTGGGCAGGCTGCATCGGGGCGGGGGGGTGGTTGTGGATGGAGTTCCCGTTGTGGATAACTCGGGGGTCTGGGGGGGTTGGCGAGTGGTCAAGAGGCGGGGCTGAGGGCAGGCTGCGAGGCATGGGGGAATTGGACGCACCATTGCGAGGATCGGTTGCCGTGAGCGCTGGGCTGGTGACCCGGAGTCAGCTGCGCGGTCCCAAATTCCGCAGACTGTTTCCGGACATCTACCTGCCGGCGCACCTCGCCCCGACGCTGGCCATGCGATCGCGTGGCGCGCACCTGCTGGTCGCCGGGCATGGTGCGCTGGCCGGCTATTCCGCGGCGGAGCTGCTCGGCGCCCGGATCGCGCCGCGCGACTCCGACGCCGAGGTGGTGGCGGGTCGTGACCTGCGTGAGTGTCGCGGGCTGCGGGTGCACCGGGAGCAGCTCGCCGACGACGAGGTCGAGACGGTGGCCGGACTGGTGGTCACCTCCGCCCTTCGCACCGCATACGACCTGGCCCGCTGGTCGACCCTCGTAGAGGGTGTCGTCGCTGCCGACGCGCTGGGCCGGATCGGGCGGTTCGGGCCATCCACGCTGATCGGGCTGGCCGCTCGCTACCCCGGAGCACGCTGGCGCGGGAGAGTTCCGCTGGTCGCCGAGCTGATGGATCCGCGTGCGGAGTCCGCGATGGAAACCCGGTGCCGGTTATCCCTCGTGCTGCGCGGGCTGCCGCGCCCGGAGCTGCAGTACCGGGTGCGCGACGAGCTCGGAGATCACGTGGCCTGGCTGGACATGGCCTACCCGAGCGCGCGAGCCGGTGTGGAGTTCGACGGGGAACACCACCAGAACACGCCGACGTTCCGGGTCGACCTGGCCAAGCACAACCGGCTCGCCGCGCTGGGCTGGACCGTACTGCGCGCCAGCGCCACCGACGTGCTGCGCAACCCCGACCGATTCGCCGCCCAAGTCCGCGCCGTACTCCGCCACCGCGCCGCCTGACCACCCAGCCCTTACCGCTCTCAGCGCGTCGAGTTCGACCACAGAGTTGCCCGGCGGCGACCGAACCGCGCTGTGGTCGAACTCGGCGCGCTGAGAGCGGTAAGACGACGCCGGGGACGGGCAGTTCCTGGATGTTCGGGCTGCTGTGGGTGGGGTCGTGGTATTGTGTTGGTGTGCGGGCGACCATTGATAAGGCAGGGCGCTTGGTGATTCCGAAGCAGATCCGGGATCGTCTCGGGCTGCGTCCCGGTGAGGTGGAGGTGATCGCCGACGGAGCGGGCCTTCGCGTGGAGGTGATCGCCGAGGATGACGTGGGTGAGCGGTCCGGGCGCCTGATCGTCCCGGCCACCGGCACACCCTTCGACGACGATGAGGTGCGGGCGCTGCGCGATGGCGACCAGCGCTGACCCCAAGCTTCTGGACACCAGCGCCGCAGTGGCCTTCCTCGTCGCCGACCACAAGCACCACGACGCGACGTTCGAGGCGCTGGCGCACCATCAGCTGGGCCTTGCCGGTCACGCCGCGTTCGAGACCTTCTCGGTTCTCACCCGGCTACCGCCCCCGGCCCGGCGGACCCCGGCTGCGGTGTCCCGGCTCCTGGCCGCCAACTTTCCGCACACCCGATTCCTCAGCGCAGACCGAGCGGCGGCCCTGCTCGCTTCGCTCGCCGGCAACGGGCTCGCCGGTGGAGCGATCTATGACGCGCTGGTCGGCGCGGCTGCCGCCGAGCATGAGCTCACGCTGGTGACTCGCGACCGGCGGGCGCTGGACATCTACCGCGCGATCGACGTCGCCGTCGAGCTACTCCGGTGATCTCTCTGATGGGCGGGTTGCGGCGGCGAGCTCGGCTAGATCAAGATCTACCGGGAAGGGGTCAACCAGGCACAGGCACTTGCCCGGGCTCGATGAGGCGACCTCGGCGTAGCGCCCCCGGCGCAACCGGTACGTCACCGAGCTCGGCCCGGAGTTGCCGAGCTCGATCCGCAGGTAGTGCTCGATGCCCGCGGCCGAGTACAGCGGTGGCTTGATCGCACGATCAGCCGCGACACTGCCCGGACTGACGATCTCGACGACCATCACCACATCGGCTGACTCCGTGACCTTCAGGTCCAGGCCGGGGTTGGCCACCACGGCGAGATCGGGGATCAGGATCCGCCCAGGCGCCACCCGGACGTTGATAGCTTCCAGCACTTCCAACCAGCTCGGTGCCGCCCGCCCCAGCGCGTAGCAGAGGTGAAACGACAGGCGCTGGTGCCGGTTCCCGGCCGCGGGGCTCACCAGCAGCCCGCCGTCGAGCAGCTCGATGCGGCGACGGTCCTCGGGCAGCGCGAGATAGTCCCGCTCGGTCCACTGCCCGACATGGTCGAGCAGACCGGACTGGGCAGCACTGGGCTGGGCAGCTGATGGCATCCGCAGCTCACCTCCGTGCGTTCTAGGGACAACTCCATGGTCGCATGATGCCGGGGAGCACCGACAGTTCTCAGCCCAGTCGCTGGGTGAGCGCCATCGCGCGCAGGCGCCGGTTGCACCGGGCGCAGCTCCGCGGCAGGCTGCGGGAGTCGAGGGTGAGGCCGATGACGGTGATCATCTTGCCGCACCAGGAGCGGTGTCGGGAGCCCACGAGCGGGAAGTCGGCGGCGGCGACCAGATGCGCGACCGCGCCGCGGCCGGTGATCGCCCACCCGCAGTAGTACGCGCCGGAGCCGGCGGCGTGGCCCGCGATGCAGGTCATGCGGTGTATCACGCTGGCTCCTTGGTTGCGCTGTGGCCGCGTCGGCCGCTATGACGAGGCGCCGGCCCGCGCGATCCGGCCGCTGCGAGGGACCGGGGCGCGCGGGCCGGCCATCAGGTGTACGGCGAGCGCCGCGTACCTGACTGGATCACCTGGCGGTCACGAGCACCGCTGGCGGAGGGTGACCGCCCGGTGCGCCGCGAGGTGACCCGCTAGAGAGGGCCCGAAGGCCGGGGGTGTGGAAACCCAGTGAGCGGGGCCGGGAAGGACCGGAGCCCGCCCACCGGGCGACTGTGCGTTGGCGCGTGTCCGCGTCCATCCCGGCGAGGGGGAGCTAGCATGGACGTCCATCTTGTACTCCTTCAGAGCCGGGCGCCAACAGAACCCAGGTTATTATGTGGAAGTACAAGTTGTAAATTCATCATTAGAGTGAACGCTGTCGCGTACGCTCCGTGACCCCACCGAAAGGATCATGCGGATGACCACCCCAGCCCCGTCGAGCGGCATCCAGCGACGCCAGCTCGGCAACGAGCTACGTAAGCTCCGCGAGGCCGCGGGGCTCATCCAGGCGCAGGCCGCCGAGAGCCTCGGCAAGGCGCCGAACAAGCTCAGCCGAGTGGAGAACGGCCAGGGCGGCATCTCCAAGACCGACCTCGACGAGCTGCTGCGGCTGTACAAGGCCTCGGCGAAGGACGCGCTGTGGTGCCGGGAGCTGGCGGCGAGCGCGCGGCGGCGGCGCACCCGAGCCGCCGCGGAGACCACCCTGTACCTGGGGCCGAAGTGGTTCCGCGCGTTCCGCGACTTCGAACAGGGCGCGTCGCAGATCATGCAGGTCGGCTCGGAGATCGTGCCCGGCAACCTGCAGACCGAGAGCTACACCCGAGCCATGGTCAGCGGCCGGGGCAGCTTCCCGGACCACAAGACCGTCGAGGACACCGTGCGGGTGCGCCGTGACCGGCAGGCGTTGCTGACCAGGGAGAATGCCGCGCAGTTCTCCTTCGTACTCAGCGAGTCGGCACTGCGCCGGGTGCTCGGCGGCCCGAAGGTGATGGCCGAGCAGCTGCGCCACCTGGCCGAGCTGTCGCAGCTGCCCACGGTGGACATCCAGGTCATCCCGTTCGACACGCTGTCCTACGAGCCGCTCAGTTACGACTTCACCGTGCTGCGGTTCGACCACGACTCGGCCACCGACATCGTCTACATCGAGATGTACGACGACGGGGTCTGCCTGGATAAGCCCGAGACAGTGCGGCGCTACGCGGAGTTACAGCGCCGGCTGCAAGCCATCGCCCTGGGACCGGTGGAGTCGCGTAACTTCATGGTGGAACTGGCCGGCCAGTTCGCTGCGAAACCAGACTGAGTAAGAAGGGCTAGCCCCATGTCAACCCCATCGTTCCAGGAGAAGGCCTGGTACACCTCCAGCTACAGCAACGGCGGGCAGAACGACTGCGTCGAGGTCAACTACACGCTTGCCGGTCACGTAGGGGTACGTGACTCCAAGCTCGGCACCACCAGCCCCGTCCTGGCGATCCCAACACCCCAGTGGACCCACATCATCACCGCCGTCCAAGACGACACCCTCGACACCTGACGCATCGACCCTCCTGTCGCCGAGTTCGACAGGAGAGCTCTCGGGAGCCCCCCGAGCAACTCTCCTGTCGAACTCGGCGCACTGAGCGCGGCGGAGTTCGGCGGAACCGGATCACGCGGCTGTGCGCGTCTGGCATGATGACGCCGACCGTGACGCTGCGAGCACGGTCAGACACGAGCAACGCGTGGGGTGAGCGATGCAACCGGCGGGCGACGGCGTCAGTTTCCTGGAGGCGGCGCAACAAGGCATGTTCGCCATCGACACGGAAGCGGCCGACCAGATCACGGCATCCATCGCACAGATCCAGGAGACCCTGACCAAACAGCTCAGGCGGATCCAGGATCTCAAGAGGCAGGACGCCATGCTGGGTGACCTGCACGAGGCGCAGGCCATCGCGACGCTCGACACTCTGGTGGCCACAGGGGCCCCGCAGTCGCTGGACTTCGTGCTGCAACGCTTCAGTGAAGAGTTGCACAACCTCAACCAGGCAGTCCAGATCTGCATGCGGACCTACGAACAGGACGACGCGCAAGCCGCGCAAAGCTTCCGGCGGATCGGTGAAGGATGAGAATCCGAACAGGCTTCGCCGCGCCGGCCCTGGTGATGTTAGTGATGGGCTGCTCGGCACCCCAGGCGGGCAACCCGGCACCCGAGCCGAGACCTTCCGGGCTACCGTTGTCCTCGGCGTCCCCGCCGCTGGCCGTCGTATCGCCGACAGGCTTGGCCGCGATCAAGGCGTGTGACCTGCTCACCGCCCCGGAAGCCAGCTCACTCGGCATGCGCCCGCAGGGAGAGGCCGAGAAAATCCTCGGCCTGCGTCGCTGTGACTGGACCACCCCGGGCGGTGGCGGTGTCTCCACCGGCATCAACGAGCACCGCAGTATCAATGAACTCAACTTCGCCGACGCGTCCAGCGTCACCGACGTCACCATCGGCCGTCACCGGGCAAAGCGCGCTCTGGACGGCATCGGGCACGGGTACTGCGATGTCGACTTCGCGGTCGGCGACACCGCGAACGTGAGCGTGCTGGCCCTGTATCTGAACGACACCGCCCGAGCCTGCGCGGTCGCTGACCGCGCCGCTGTGCTCGTCGAGTCAAAGCTGCCATAGGGGGTAGAGATGGCGCCGACTCAGTCTTTCGGATCGAGCCCGCCGACGCGGCCCACGGTCACTATCCCGCGGACGAACGCAGACAGTTTTGAGCACCCCGAGCTCATAAAATTGATCGACAGAGCTGATGGCGCCCAGGTGTACGAACTGGGCCAGCTGTGGACCAAGCTGAGCGGCGAGATCCTTGGCTTCGGTAACATCCTGCAGGACACAGAGACCAGCAGCCGGTCGATCTGGATCGGGCAAGCCGGGACAGCGGCCCGCCTAAGGCTGAACGAACTGGTGACCTGGTGTCAGGCGACCAGCGACAAAACGCAGCACATGGGCGGCACCGTCATGCGTACCCAAGCCGAGGCTGTCGAGACCGCGCAGCGGTCGATGCCGGCTCCGGTGCCCTACGACCCGGCGGCATACCAGAACCGGATGAACTCGACGAGCAACCCCAGCGAATGGGCACAGATCCAGGGGGACGCCCACGAGCAGGCGGCACGGCACGATGCGGCGCGCGCTGAGGCCGTCCGGGTCATCGAGACGTACAGCGCGTCCCTGCTCAGCACCATCGGAATGATGCCCGCCTTCACGCCGCCGCCAGAACTCGGCACCAACGGTACCGGGCCGGGTTCCCGCGTGCCGACACCGGGGGGCAGCGGCGTCGCACCAGGCAGCGACGGCGGCGGCATGGGAGGCGGCGGCGCAGCAAGCGGTAGCCTCGGCAGCCGGAACAGCCCGCACATCGCACCAGGCCCTGGCGGTAGTGGCCCCGGCGGCGGTAGCCCAGTTCTCGGTGGCCATAGCCCAGTTCCCGGCGGGGGTAGCCCTGACGGCGGGGGTAGCCCTGACGGTGGCGGCCATCAGCCTGACAGCATGGCGCCGGCGCCTACACCGGGGCAGCTGGCGTCGCCCGGTCACATCCCCGGACACAACCCTCCAGCCGGAGGGGGAACCGGTATACCGAGCCTCCCGCCCATCCCCGCGGGGATCGGTGAGGTCGGCACGGGACGGCGCGGATCCAGTGGCGGCCGTATTGGCGGCGGATTCGGCCCGCGCGGCTCGGGTGCGGTGAACGCACTAGGACGCGCCGGGTTCGGCTCGGCAGGTGACGCTGAGGGCGTCACCGGAGCCGGGAAAGGCGTCGCGGGTATGACCAGTCGCGGTCCGGGGAGCGGCCTCGGCGGAGGCGGCGGATTCCCCCCGATGGTCGGTGGCGGGCAGGGCCGGGGTGAGCAGGACACCGAGCACCGTCGCCCCAGCTACCTGATCGAGACCGAAGACATCTGGGGCGACGGCCGCCGCGTCGCACCCCCCGTCATCGGTGAAGATCCGCCCGAGTACCACTACTGAAGCACCGGTGATCCAGGCGAGCTCAGCGCGGCAGCTTGGCCATTCCCGCGTAGGTGTAGAGCGCGGACACGATCACGAGGACGGTCACCGACATGGTAGGCAGCTTGGCGTCCGTGATCGGCAGCAGCAGAACGACGGCCACCCCTGCGGCGCAGATCGCGGCGATGACCAGGGCGAGCACGCGGGCGAGACGCCCCATCCGAGCCATCCGCTCTCGCGCGGCCGGATCCAAACTTATCGCCCCGCGAGCCCACAGCAGCAACCCGGCGAGTACGACCAGCGACGCCGCGCAGAGCTGTTCCTGCGCGAGCAATGGCGCGGCGACCGGCATCGTTCCGTCGTCGACCAGCTTCGCGCCGAGGGAACGAAAAAACGCGACCATCGCCGCGCTGCAGAGGTACAGAATCGCATTGAGCGAGCAGAACCTCCGCAGCCGAGCCGGCTCGAACTGGCTCGACGGGACGTACGTTGTTCCCTCGCCCCCGCCGTTATTTGGGCGTCCAGGCACTCTTGTCACCATCTCTCACGCTGGCGTCGGCCATTTTCTCCGCCACCGAGGACGGCGAGTCACCGTTGGCGAACTGCCCGTCCATGGCGGACTGCTGCTCGAACTTCGCCTTCTTCTCGTCGAGCGTGTCGGCGAAGTCGCTCGACAGTTTGGTGACCGTGCCGAGAAAGGCGACGGATAAAGTGAGCGCCACGCTGAGCGACGGAATAGTGCCGACCCCGCTGGCGACACCGACAATGCAGCCGATCATCAAGGATACATAGGTGCCGAAGGCGATTTTGATACCAATCCAGAATACATGCAACGCGCTGGCGACCTCGTTCAGTGTGGTCTGCAGGATATCGGTGATCGCCTTGATCTCGGTGAGCGCCTTCCCCTGCGTGGTGATCGCCTCGCCGTAACGGTCCGCCGCGTCACCGGTCCACTCGTCATCGGCTTCCAGCGCCTCTTTCGTCAGCAGGCCGGCCTGCGTACTCGCGCGGTGTCCGACCTGCTCGTTCCAGCTCCCACCCGCAGCGCGCAGCGCAGACGCCGAACCCCGCTCGCTGTACAGCTTGGCGATCTCCTTGAATACCTTGGCGACCTTCGACGAGCACTTCTCGAACGCGGACTTGATCGACCCCTCCAGGACGCCCGGTAACATGTCCAGCACGCTGTTGACGCCGTCGACAATGTCGTCCCACGCATCCTTGAGCCGCTTGACCAGTTTATGGACCCTGGTCAAGGTCTCTTCGAAGGCGATGTCCCGGTCATGAGCCAGCCCCCTGTTTTATCCCGCCCATCATATGGGCGCCCTTGGCATCCTCGTCCTCGTAGGTGTCCGCGCTCGCTTTGAGCGCTTGGGAGACTTTAGCGAACTCACTGTTCGCCCCGGTCAACAGGCGAGCGATGCGTTGCTGCAACGTCGTGTACGCGGCGACCAGCCCGCGAACTTCCGCAACGTGACCGAACTGGCCACCGCCGAGCACCAGGTTCTTTGCCGACGCGGCCGCAACCCTCATCTCGTCGGATGCCGTGGCCCACTTCTTCGCGTCCGAGCGCAGCGCTTCGCACGCGACCTCCACTTTCTTTGTCGTCATCGGGGATACCTTCAATTCCTGCGCTCGGGCGGAAATGGCTAGCGAGACAACCCCAACTGCCTGCTCAGCGCCGCGGGATCGCCGGCCAGTTCCTGTAGACGGGCGATCGACTGGGGCAAGGGGATCCCACCGCAACCGAGGGCCGCCGCCTGCCGCCAGGCGGCCTGGAACGCGCTCATCGCCTCCGCGCGGATCTCGGTGTGCCGGGCGGCCGAAGCCCACCTGACGTCCACGTCCACGCCGGAGATCTGCCCGGCGGCGGCCGTGACGATGATGCGCCCGTTGGCCCCCTCGCCATAGTTCGTCGCGGTCGCTGCCTGCCGCACCTGGGCGGCGTATGCCGCCAGCTCGGTGTCGAACCGGGAGAACAGGTCGCGCACCTCGTTCACCAGGGCCTGCGCCACCGGGCTGGTGGGGTCGCCGCCCGCGGAAGGCGCGTCCCGATGGGCGAACACCGGGCGCTCGGCAAGCGCGTCCAGATCGAGCTGCTCCACTTGGCCGGCGACCCGGTTGGCGATCGCCGTGTGCACCGCCTCGAGCAGCGCCCCGCCAAGACCGCGCGGCTGCACCACCTCACGCCACCGCGCCGGGATGACGACATCGGACACCGCGCCCCGCTCATCGACCAGCACCGTGATCACCGCCGGGTTCTCGGCGCTGTCCTGAGACAGGGCCTGGTCAGCCGGAGCGGCCCGGCGCGGGCGGTAATCCTCTTCCTCGTCGAGGTCCCACTCGGTGAATCGGCGACGCCAGTCGTCGTTGTCGTTCGACACCCGCGCTGCACTCCTTACCGGTTGTGCCCGGTCGACACCCTGGTGCCCGGGTGGTCGGTGCGCACACCCGAACACCGTCGATCCGTCGCCATGACGCGGCGCCGAGGGCTACGCTTGCGTCGAAAGTCGAAATACGGGTGACCACGGCCGGTGTTCGATGCCGCTACCTTGGCACAGCGGACGGCACCCTCGACACCTGACCCCAGCCGCCGCCCCACCTGAAGATCACGGTTTGTGTGCCGAAGACGACAGATCCTGTCACTTATGGCACACAGACCGCGATCAACCCCTGGAGCTGCGGCTGGGGTCAGCTCGGAGTGAACCGTTGGCCGTCAGCTGGCGGCCTCTTGGCGATGGGTCCGCCACGCGCTGGGCCGGTCGTTGTGGGGCGCGGCGGCGTGATGGTGGGTAGCTCTGGTCCATCGTCGCAGGTCAGAAGTGCGGACCGGCGATGCGCCAGGCCGGCTGATGCTGAGGACGACGTCCAGACCCGTCGAACAGCCGGGCACTGCGCGCAGGAGATACTCCCCCGCAACGACAGCTCCGCGGCCACCGCGCATCGACGCGGACCCGATGGCCGGCGGGCCGAACGAGGGGTGCAGCGGGTGCCGACCAATCCCAACGGAGCTCCGACGGTTCGACTCTCCGGCGCCGGACCGACGGTCCCACCGTCCGATACCGCATCGACGGTTCGACTCTCCGGTACCGGATCGACGGTTCCACCGTGCGGCACCGGATCGACGACCCAACCGTCGAGAATCGGATCGACGGTTCCACCGTCCTCGGCGTTCAGCAGAGTGACGGTGGTGGCCCCGCGCACCCGCATCGACCTGGCGCTGCCCTCGGACGTCGCGGTGGCCCACTTGCTGCCGATGCTGCTCACGATGGCCGGTGAGTCCAGCCCGGACGGTGGCAGTGGCCACGGCGGCTGGTGCCTGGCCAAGCTGGGCGGCGAGGTGATCGATCCGGATCGCCCGCTGAGCTCGTTGGGCGTGGTCGACGGCGAGCTGCTGCAACTTCGCCACCGCAGCGACAGCCCGCCGCCGCCCTTGTTCGATGACGTGGTGGACGCCATCGCGGTGGCCGCCCCGGGCAGCTACCGGCCGTGGACCGAGCGCACCGCCCGCACGCTCGGGATGGTCGCGGCCGGATCAGCGTTGCCGGCCAGCGCCGTGGCGCTGCTCCAAGCCGGGGCCGGCGAGCCCGGCTATCGCACCGGAATCGCCGCGATCGCGGGCGCCGCCGCGGTGATCGCGCTGATCGTCGGCGCGGTGATCGCCCGGGTGTACGGCGAGACCGGCGTCGGCGTGGTGGTAGCGGCGGGCAGCCTGCCGCTGGGTTTCGTCAGTGGGCTCTACCTCGTGCCCCGCGACGTGCAGGCGGCGAACCTGATGCTGGCGTGCACGCTGACTTTCGTGCTCGCCGCCACCTCCATCATGGTGCTCGGCGCCGGCATCACGCCGTTCATCGCCAGCGCCACCGCCGCCGCACTCGGCGCGCCGGCTTTTCTCCTCGCGATGGAGGTCCCCCGTCTCGGGGCCGGCGTCGCGGCTGGGGCCGCCGCGGTGGCACTCGGCAGCATCTCGGCACTGCCCCGGCTGACCATCCACCTCTCGCGGCTGCCCATACCCCAGGTTCCCAGCAGCGCCAAGGACCTGAAGGAAAACCCCGACTTCCCGGACTACACCGCGATCGAGCGCCGCGCGGGCTTGGCGCACGAATACCTGACCGGCATGATCATGGGGTCCGGTGCGGTGGCCGCGATCGGCGCGGTGCTGGCCGCGACCGACCGTTCATTGGGGATTGTGCTGGGCGCGGTGGTCGCCGCCGTGCTGCTGATGCGAGCCCGGTCCTACGCCAACGGCAACCAGGCGATCGCGTTGCTGGTCAGCGGCATGGTCGCGGTAGCCGGGCTGATGGCCCAGTTGCTGGCGAGACCCGACCGGCCCGGCTTGTCGCTAGCCGGCTTCGGTGGCCTGCTGGTGCTCGCGACGCTCGCGCTGATGACCGGAGTGGCCCTGCCCCGTCGCCGGTTCTCCCCGGTGCTGCGCCGCTCGGTGGACGTGGTCGAAGCGGCTCTCATCGCTTCGGTACTACCGCTGGCCCTGGGCGTGCTGCACCTCTACGACACCTTCTGGACCCGGTGAACAATCCTCGCCGCACCCCGATCGTGGCCGTCGCGGTCGCGTTGCTGTGCCTTGCCGGACCGGCGTGGCCGGTTGTCGCCCAACCAGGGGTTGCTCAACAAGAGGATGCTCAATCTGGTAATCGGCCACCAGGCGTGCCACCTCGGGTGGACCCGGCGGCCCTGCCGACCCTGGCCAGAGTGAACACCATGCCCTACGTCGTGAACAACCCGGTGACCTGGCAGACCGGCCCGGTCCAGCAGCTGGCGCCCTGCCAGCAGCAGGTAACGGACAACGAGCAGGACCTCCAGGCCGAGCCGGCGGCCCAACAGCGGCTACAGATCCGGCAAGCTCAGAAGTACGCGACCGGCCGAGGCCAGCTGGTCGCCGTGATCGACAGTGGGGTGCAGCCGCACCCCAGGCTGCTCGGCAGCAGGCTGATCGACGGCGGGGACTACATCGAGAATCGCGGTGGCCTGGTCGACTGCGACGGCCACGGCACCGTGGTCGCCGGCCTCATCGCCGCGGCTCCCGACGAAACCACTGGATTCGTCGGAGTAGCCCCCGCCGCGCATATTCTGTCCATCCGCCAGGCCAGCACCTTCTACTCGGTGCCGTTGCGTCGGCGCGACACCGGCCAAGAGGCCGACAACCCGAGTGCAGGCGACACGGTGAGCATGGCGCAGGCGGTGCTGCGCGCCGTGCGGCTAGGCGCGACGGTGATCAATATCTCGGAGGCCGCGTGCTTCCCGGCCACGCCTGACCAGGACAAAGCGCCGGACCTGCAAGCGGCCGTGCACTACGCGGTGGAACACGACGTCGTCGTGGTGGTGGCCGCCGCCAACACCAGCCCCACCTGCCGGCAGAACACCCCCGGGGCGGTCACCACGATCTCCTCCCCAGGCTGGTTCGACGAGGACGTGCTCACCGTCGCCGCGACCGACGACCACGGCGAGCCGGCGAATTTCTCGCTGCACGGGCCGTGGGTCGATGTGGCCGCACCAGGCACCGAGGCGGTATCCCTGGCGGCCGGGCGGCCCGGGCTGGCCGACGAACTCGTCGACGCCCGCGGCGTGGCTCATGCGCTCAATGGCACCAGCTTCGCCACGCCGTACGTCGCCGGGCTGGCGGCGCTGGTCCGGGAGCGATTCCCGAATCTGACCGCGCGCCAGGTGATGCATCGCATCGAGCAGACCGCGCGGCACCCCGCCGGCCGCCCTCGGCGCAGCGAGGAACTCGGCTACGGCATGATCGACCCAGTCGCCGCGCTCACCGCGCCGCCCGAGGAGCACGGTGCCCAGCCGTCGGGCCCCGCCAGGCTGGGCGCTCTCAGCTCACCAGCACCGGAGGACACGCTGCCGCGCACCGTCGCGCTGGTCGGCTCCGCCGCCGCTCTCGGGGCACTGGGACTGACCATGGTGGTCGTCCAGACCGTCAAACGGCAACGACAGCGCCCCGGTACGCACGCGAAACAATGATCATAGACCTCGTAGATTAACTCGTCTGCCTCGCGGCGCGGCTAACATTTCACCGCACGCGGACGATAGTAAGGCACATCGGACGGACACCGACGTTCGATCAGCAACCACGAGGAGTACCGATGCACCACGACTACGACTTCGTGGTTCAGTTTCGCCATAGCGTCGTGCGCGACATACATGCCCGCGCCGTCAACGCGTCGTTCTTGACGAACCTCACTTTCGCAACTCCGGTTTCGCGGAGTCATCGAGCAGGCGATCCCCTCGTTTGAGATGAAGGCACACTGGGACAAACCGAAGCTCGACCTGGCCGATGGCCTGCTGACGCTGTCCGCAGATGTCCAGGGCGGCGTGCGGCACATGATAAAACACATCAACCTGACGATGGAAGGCGCCGTCCACGCCGACTGCCGACCCACAGTAGCCGTGACCGGGGATGACCGACCTGCGGTGACGTTGACGGCGCCGTCCCTGCGGGACATCGATCTGGCCGATCTGAAGCTCAGCTACGAGGCGGATGATGGACAGCTCTCCTGGTTCGACACCACGATCGAAGAGGAAATTCTGCGCCCCAGTCTCTCCGTGTTGTTGATGGCACCGTTGGCCGGCATGCCCCTCAGCTACTTACCGGACTCACTGCCGCTGCGTCTCATGGCCCCCTACGATGATGTGCCCACCGATGGCCTGGTGCTCGCAGACTCGGCTGTCTCACTCGATCCAGAATCCGGTTCACTCACGCTCGCCATGCGCTGCGCGGCGAAGGCTTCCGCGCCGGTGTGGTCGGTGAATCTGCTCGTGGACTCACCAGCGAACGCGGCGGTGGCGTTGAGCGAGACAGGCCTCAACAGCCTGCTCGGCTGGCTCTGCGCCCAGGGGCTGGCCACCGGAACCGCCCAGCGCGACGGCCGTTCTGTCTCCTGGCGCTGGACGCACGTCACAGCGACCTTCACCGAGGCGGCTATCGTCGCGATCACCCAGTGTCCTTGGGCCGCAGGAAGGACAGTACGCAGTCGCCGCATACAGCGGCTGCCGCGTTCGGCGCGGCCCGGTAGATCAGGCAGCAACTCCGGCGACGAAAGCCCCGGCCCGCCGACGCGACGCTGGTGTGACGCAGGGGAGGCTGGTCCAGCAACAGCGACGCGATCACCCGTGACCGGTCCGCCCAGGCCGGTTGACAGGTCGCGATCATCGATGCCGCACCATTGACCGCGGAGGCGACGTTGCCCCACAGGACGTGCCGGGACACCGACAACGGCATAGTGGCCTCGACGAGGTCCCGAACCGGGCTGTCCAGAACGCGACTCGCCAGCAGGCAGGCAAGGCGCTCCGGTTCGTGGCCTTCGACAGTGGTGCCAGCGTCCAGCGGCACCGAGAGGGGGAACGCGCCGCCCAGCACGCGCTGCCACCGCACGCGGGCCAGATCGACCTCCAGCAGGTCACCGGCGATCACCGCGACGGCCAGGGCCGGCGAGACCAGCCGGGCGATGAGACCCAGGTGTGTCACGGACGCGGCCACCCGTACCTCCACGGCATCGGGTGCCTGCCCGCCGGCTGCGGCCAGCCTGGCACGGACCGCGGCCACTCGGTCCCGCAGGACGTCGGGGTCCTCGACCAGCTCGTTCATCGCATGCCACGGCTCGCGCGGGCCGGAGTTCGGGGTGTGCGTGTGCACAGCGAAGAACGGTCCGAACGCAGCGAGATCGCGCACCACGGCATCCGTCAGCACCGCGACCACAGGATCTCTCCGGCTCCTGGACGCTGGGATGCGCTCACCCGCGGGCCGGGACCGGCACCGCGCCCTGGTGCGGGTGCAGCAGCCGGTCGGCCAGCGGTGCGAATGCCAGCCCGATCGTCGCCCACAGGATCAGTTGCGCGGCCACGGAGTACAGCCGGAAATCGAACAGCACATCAGCCGGGAAGCCCGGGTAGACGATCGCGCCGCCGGCGTTGGTCAGCGGCAGCGGCGTTTCGGTGGCCTGGATACCGAACTGCTGCACATTGCGGTCCAGGTGTCCTAGCGAGGGCAGGATCGCCATCACGATGCCGATCGCGACCACGAAGGCCGCACCCGCGAGCAGGCCGGCGTTCCAGTTCCCCCACCGCGCCCGCAACCCCTGACCCAGCCACACCGCCGCGACGAGGGCTACCACTGAACACAACACCATCAGCAGATACAGCCCGCCGCGGTCGGTGATCGTGTCAGGGTGCCCGATCGAGGGTGGGTTGGCCGGATACTTGATAAACGGCACCAGATACACACCGAGGAAGCCACCCACCGCCACCAGCAGCACCAGCGTGCGCGGACGGAGGTCACCGACCCGCCCGAGGCAGACGGCGTAGGCGACGGCGAACAGCGCGCCCATCGCGATGCCGAAGAAGATCATGCCGACCCCGATACCGAGGTTGGCCTGGATGGTGCGGCTGAAAATGTCTGGGGCAGCCGGTCCGGTGGGCAGGCCGGCGGCTTTGTCCAGCACCTCCTGGGCGGCGTCCCGACCGGTCTCGTAGTCGATGGCCGCTTGGATCTGGGGCTCGGCGAAGATCCACGCGAACACGAAGGCCAGCAGACCGGCCAACGCGCCGACGAGCACGCCCCGCAGCACGAGTCTCTTTTCCATGTGTCGGTTGTCCCTACAGTCGGGTCAGTGACACAGTCGGGTCAGTGACAGGGGAAGCCGAGGAAATGGCGGGCGTCGTGCACGAACTCGTGGATGTGCATGTCGTTGCCGAACACCGAGGTCGCGCCTTGGTCGACGCCGATGAAGTAGTACAGGACCAACGCGATGATCGCGGTGCCCACCAGCCACAGCACCGCTCGGGACACCGGCAGCACAACCGGGGTGGCCCTGGCGGTGGATGCGGAGATACTGGTCACGATGTGCCTCCTTCAGGGATTCTGCGTCCCTTGGTCCGTGGGGCGTCGTGATGGCGAAGTGTCTGACTCACCGGCCACCTCGGTGGCCGGCTCACAGTGGCGCGACCGTGCTGGACTCACACCAGCTTCCGCACGCCATCACGCAAAAGGGACGCTACGGCACACCCCCGCCACGTCAATCCCCCATCGGAACCACCTGCGGGTACCGGCGCCGTGAACTCGACAGCACGGACGTTTCACTCGGGAGGTCCGTATCGTCGAGCTCACGACACACCAGCCCCAGGGCGACGCACGGGAATGCTCTGCTGTCACTCGGTGTTGTTGGCCCGGAAGAGGAGCGCGAGGAACCGGCGTTGTGGGTCTTTCACGAGCACGTGGATGGTCGTGAACACCGGGCAGGGCCACGGCAGGATGCAGGTCTGGCAGTCACCACTGCTCTGCAGGGTGTGCTCGGTCAGCAACCCCCGGATGACCACCACCAGGCCGTTGATCAGCTCGCGCGCGGCCGCCACGTCGGCCTCGGACCACTCGTCGTCCTGATCCGCCAGGGCATGCGCCTCGTCCAGGTGGACGCGGAGACCATCGCGCAGCATTCGGAACGCGGCGGCGACTACGGGTGAGAGTGGGCTCAACGGATGCCTCCCCTGATCGTCGGCGAGGCCCGTCACCCCACCGACAATCAGGCAACCCGTTCACCTAAGGTCACACAAAATATTCACCATCGGTAAAATCGACGAGCTGAGTTGAATTTCGCGATGGTGCGATTTATGCTTCCCGCCGGGAGGGGTGATCATGGCACATCGTGAGCCGACGATTCGCAGCCGGGAGCTGGGTGACGGGCTGCGCCAGGCGATGAAGAAGGCCGGGCTGACCGGGAATCAGGCCGCCCGGCGGCTCGACGTGTCACCGAGCATGGTGTCGATGCTGCTGTCCGGCAAGCGCGGCGCCAAGGAGGTGGACATCGCCGCGTTCCTCGGGGCCTGCCAGGTCACGGGTGCGGAGCGGGAGCGGCTGCTGGCGCTGTGCCGGGAGCAGGACACGCCGGGCTGGTTCCAGCAGCACGGCTCCCGGCTGCCCCAGCAGCTCATGACGCTGATCGACCACGAGAACAAGGCGGTCGCGATCAGCGACTTTCAGCCGATCATGGTGCCCGGACTGCTGCAGACCTCCGATTACGCCTACGCGCTGATCCGGGAGACCGGGAACGCTCCCGCGGGCGAGGTCGACGGTCGGGTGGCCGCCCGGTTGGGCCGCCAGAGCCTGTTCGGCCGGGAGCGCCCGGCGCGGTTCAGCTTCTACCTGCACGAGTTCGCGCTGCGGCTGCCGGTCGGCGGGCGCACGGTGATGGCCGAGCAGCTGGAGCACCTGCTGCGGATGTCCCGGCGCTCCTACCTGACGCTGCGGGTGGTGCCCGCCGCGCGGGGCGGGCACGCCGGAGTCGCCGGGCCGTTCATGCTGATGGAGTTCGCCGGGTTCAAGCCGGTGGCCTATCTGGAGAGCGAGACCGCCTGCCTGTTCTTGGAGCGGCCCGAGGAGATCGCCGCCTACCAGCGCATCCTGGGGACACTGGCGCAGACCGCGCTGGGTGAGAGACAATCCCTGCAGCTGATTGCCGCCCTGGCAACCGGGCTCGCCGCGAATCGAAAGGATCATGATGATCGCGCCTGAGCCGGACAGCATCGTCTGGCGCACGAGCAGCTACACCAACGGCAGTGCCTCCTGCGTCGAAGTCGGCCGGCGCACCAGCAGCTACAGCTCGACCAACGGTGCCTGCGTCGAGGTCGCGCCCGCGCCGGAGGGCGTCCTGGTGCGCGACTCCAAGAACCCCACCGGCCCCGCCCTCGCCTTCCCCACCCCCGCCTGGCACACCTTCCTCACCACCCTCACCCCCTGACCCCGCACCGGTAGCTGATTGAGCCTCCGGGCCACGGCGAACCGCCAACGACCAGCGCCGGATGGAGTTCGTGGCCATGTGCCTGACCCGGCCGCGCCCGGGATCGCCCGCCGGTCCTGTGGCGATCTGTCGCGCGGGGTGGCGCGGGGCATGAGCAGTACTATCACCGGCAACGCATCGTGACGCTGACCGTGGGAGGGGTGGAATCGGTTGATGGCTGACGGTGTCCTGTTCTCCGAGCCGGTGGCGCAGGAGCTGGACTCCCTTGGGCAGGCGACCGACGTCGAGGCCGAGACGGATGATGGCGCCCTCGCCGAGGACATCAATGATCCCTTTGACCCGGAGAAGATCGACGTTGTCACACGCACACCTACTGTCGATCTTCTCCTTTCGCGGCTCCGCACCCAACGCATGGATCTGCAACCGGACTTCCAGCGGCGTGCTGGTATATGGACTAACAAGGCGAAGAGTCGTCTGATCGAATCTTTGCTGCTGCGGATCCCGCTTCCGACGCTCTATGCCGCCGAGACGGAAGATGAATCATGGGCGATCGTGGACGGAGTTCAGCGCCTTACCACGATCACAGAGTTTGTGGAGCCAACGATTATCGGTGCCCAGCCGTTGCGACTTACCGACTTGGAATACCTGGACAAGTGCAATGGAATGCTTTTTGACGATCTTCCTGGGCGGTTGCAGACGCGACTACGGGAGGCTGAGCTCGTAGTTCATCTGATTCGACTCGGCACTCCCGAAGCGGTTAAATTCAATATCTTCGCCCGGATCAACACCGGGGGTCTGCCGCTGTCCGCACAGGAACTGCGGCACGCCCTGATCCCAGGGGAAGCGCGGCGGTATCTCAAGGAATGGGCGGAGTCCTCGGTTTTTCTGGACGCGACCGCACACAGCATTCGCAGTGACCGTATGGCTGACCGTGAGATGGTCTTAAGGTTCATTGCGTTTCGGCTCACCGAGCCCGAGGGTTACGTGAGTCAGGACTTCGACAAGTTCCTACGCGATGCGATGAAGGCGCTGAACCAGTTCTCTTCTCCTGACGTCGATCGACTCGAATGTGACTTCACAATCGCGATGGAGGCAGCTCGCGATACCTTCGGAATGCACGCATTTCGTAAGCGTAATCCCGGTGGAGAAGGAGGCCGATTCCCGGTCAACAAGGCCCTCTTCGAGGCGGTGTCGGTTAACCTTGTCGCACTGTCCGAACGACAGCGCCAATGTCTTGTGGAACGCAGGGGTGAGATCGATGAAAAATTCTTGGGTCTCATGGGGGATGTCGATTTCCAGATTGCGATCTCTCAGGGTACCGGGGACGTCGCCAAGGTCAAGCGACGGTTCCGGCGGATTCAAGAGCTCTTCGCCGAGGTGATAGCATGATCCGTGAGCTGGCTTTGGAGAACTTCAAAGCGTTCGGGTCGCTCGAACTCCCGCTCGCTCCGCTCACCCTGCTCACGGGGGTCAACGCCGCCGGCAAGAGCACGACCATGCAGGCCCTCGCGCTCCTGCGACAGTCCTGGGACGCCAAGCTGCTGGATCGTCAGGGTGGACTGCTGCTCAACGGTGATCTTGTGGAACTCGGCGTGGGGCAGGACGTCTTATATGAAGATTTTGCTACCGACGAGCAGAAGGCTACGCATATCGGGATAACCCTGGATACCGATCTCGGCAAGCTCAGATGGCGAGTCGCATACGATCTGACCCGCGACCGAGAGGCTGATATGCTGCCATTGAGGACAGTTCCATCCTCGGAGATCCCGGATAGCCTATTCGGGGCCGGGTTTCAGTATCTAAAAGCTGACCGGATTGTCCCAGCCGTCTATTATCCCAAGTCGTATGACGTTGCTGTCCGCAGAAGGTTTCTTGGTACCCGAGGCGAGCACACCGTCAACTTCCTTCGCGTGCGGCGTGATGATGCGGTGATACCCTCGCTGCGCCACCGGGGAGCATTGTCGACCAGTTTGCTCGACAATGTCGAGGCATGGCTCCAGGAGCTGTGCCCTGGCGTCAATATCGAGGCTGAAGACCTGCGCGGGACAGATCTAGTGCGGCTCAGCTACGGTTTCTTCGGCCGCTCTGGCGTCGCGTCCTCCAACATCAGATACCGGCCGACCAATGTCGGCTTCGGCCTCACTTACGCCTTGCCGATCGTGGTGGCCTGCCTATCCGCAGCCCCGGATTCGCTGATCATGTTGGAGAATCCAGAGGCGCATCTGCACCCGCGCGGCCAGAGTGCCATGGCGCACTTGGCGTGCTTGGCCGCCGCGTCAGGTGCCCAGGTCATCGTGGAGACCCACAGTGACCACATTTTGAATGGGATCCGGTTGGCTGTCAAGGATCAGATACTGGCGAATTCGGCGGTGTCGTTGCACTATTTTCACCGCGGTGCGCGTGGTACCGCCGCCTCGCCGGTACCTCCGATCGAGGTCAGCTCACCCCAACTAGGACCTGATGGCATGCTGTCGCATTGGCCTTCGGGCTTCTTCGATGAATGGGACACAGCACTGGACCGCTTGCTCGATTGACGGAGGTTGCATGTCATTGTTGGTCTTCCTCAACGAGCTGTCGTATCAGGACACCGAGGCCCGTCGCGAGGAGATCACAACCGCACTCAACGACTTTGTCGCGCTACTACGGGGCATCCGGCGACACCGGCCCGACACCACCGCTCTGGTCACCGAGACCGCCTTCGGCGACCTTGATATCGGTATCGGGTTCTCGATGCGACAGTGGCAGGCCGACCCACGTAACCGGGATGCCGCACGTCTCATCCGGGCTTTGCGGAACCGGGTGCCTTCCAGCAGCGTGCTGGCCAGCGAGGTTCGTGGCACCGTGGAGTACAGCCACGACGGGAGAACGGCGCTCTGCCTCGGTGCCGCTCACGTGAGCGAGGGACTCGCCGTTAGCCTGCTTTTATCCCCGGCATGGGATGCGTCCCGTCTTCTGTTGCGTTGTTGCTCCCTCGCGGAGAACGACGCCGGTGACGTATTTCTCGAGCACACCGACGAACAAGTTCGGCACGCATCCCGAATATGCCATGTAGCGGAGCACCGCTCCTGGATGTGCGAGACTGGGCTCCGAGATGTGCACACCGGCTCCGAGCTGTGGCGGGTACGGGAAGATGTCTTCTCGCGTCTTCGTTTCCTACCTAAGGTTCGCGACGATCTAGAAGGGCTGCGAAAGGAGTGGATCGACCCGGCAAAGGAACTCTTCGCAAAACTCCAGGAGGCCGTGGCAAGGTGGGACCCGGTACAGGAGCCCACGCCGACATGGCTGACCAAGGTCACGCCTGAGCACGAACAGCGCAAAAGGCTATGCTGGTTTGATGACCCGGTTGGTGGGCGCGCGCTGTTTGATCTGCATGCCCGGTTAACGCCAGGTGCTGGAAGGCTGCACTTTCGATGGGACGCAACTAAACACGAAGTGATCATCGGCTACGTTGGCCAGAAATTGGAATGATAAAGACTTGAGTACTTGCTCCTCGCGTCGATGAGGTGGTCACGGTGGGGACGGCAGTCCATCAGACAGACGGTGGAACCGCTGACGTCGCGTCGGGTGACGGCTGCGGAGGCTGGCAGGGTGGGGGATGCCCGAGACCGTCGAAGTGGGAGGGGCGGTGCGCACCGTGCTGACTGACTCGGTGCTGGAGAGCTGCTCGTTGCTGGGCAGCACGCTCAGTGACTGCCGGCGCGGCCGAGGTCGCGCCCGCGCCGGTAGCTGGCTCAGGAGCTCCGGCCGGTCTGGTGAACCTGACTGGCCGTTCGAAGGCGCCAGTCCGCTGCCCGCGCACCCCCACGCGGTCAACGCCCCCGTCGCGACCTCCGCTGATCGTCTTCGGCGAACAGGCGCAATGCCATCGTCAAGTACTCCGGCAGCGTGCCACCCGTGTGAAGACGTATGCCTGAAACACAAGAGGATGGGGAGGGAATAGTGCACCAAAGGCGACATGTACAGGTTTCAATAAAATTAGTTCAGGGTCGGACATTTTTTCGCTTTTTCGGGTTGCGCTGTTGTCTGTCATGACGGGGAACTGAGAAGATGTATGCGGAGAGCGGGGAGAAATTCCGATGACCGCTGGGACCGCGGTACGACTCGCTGAGACGGCGACCACCATTCTGATGCAACCGACGACTCTGTGCAACCTGGATTGCGCGTATTGTTACCTGCCGGATCGGACGGTCAACCGTCGGATGGCGCTGGCGATCGCGGACGCGGTGGCGGCCACGGTCCGGGAATGGTAGCGGATCCATCCGGTACGGGTACTCTGGCACGGTGGTGAGCCGATGGCCACCGGATTAGCGCATTTTCGGGCGCTGCTGGGCCGGTTCGGCCCGGGCGACGGGCACCCGGTGGTCCAGGCGATCCAGACCAACGGCACGCTGATCGACGACGCGTGGTGTGAGCTGTTCGCCGCCCACCCGGTGCAGGTCGCGGTCAGCCTGGACGGTCCCGGTGCCTACAACCGGTCGCGGCTGGACCGAGGCGGGCGGCAGAGCACCGAGCGGACTCTGCGGGGCATCGCGGCGCTGCGCCAGCACGGTATCGGGTTCGGCGCGATCGCGGTAGTCGCCGAGCCCACCCCGGCGGTCGCGGTCGAATTGTACGAGTTCTTCGCCGAGTTGGGTGCCCACTCGCTGGGGATCAACCTGGAAGAACGCAAGGGCGTGCACCAGGACGCCACCGATCCGGGCGCGGCGGTGGTGGAGTTCTGGGCCGCGCTCGCCCAGTGCTGGGCGGCCGATCGGCGGCTGCGCATCCGGGAGTTCGACCATGCCCTCACCTACATCCGCGCCGAGCTGGCCGGTCGGGCGCCCGACCGCGCCACTCGACCGGTCCCACTCGTGCCGATGATCACCTGGGACGGCGAGGTGATGCCCATCAACCCCGACCTTGCCGGCTTCTCCTCCCCCCGGCACGGCGCGTTCACCGTCGGCAACCTGCGCGAGCACTCACTGAGCGAGTTGCTGGCGAGTGCCCCCGCGGTGGGGTGGGTGGCCGAGACGCTGGACGGGGTCGGTGCCTGCCGGCGGGAATGCGGGTACTTCGCCTACTGCCGGGGCGGGCAGGGCGCCAACAAGTACTTCGAGACCGGCCGCTTCGACGTCACCGAGACCGCTTACTGCCGCAATAGCAGGATCCGTCTGATGGAAGGACTGATGCAGCATGTCACCCACCACGGACCAGACCCCCGCACACGACCTTGCCGAGCGCATCCAGGCCGCCCGCGACCAGCTCACCCCGTTGGCTGAGGGCGCACAGCCCTGCGAGGACGTCGCCAGCGGCATCTTCAATTTCCCTGACTTCCATCGCCGGCGACCGGACGCTCACGAGTGACATCGTCCCGGTGGACTGCAACCGCTGAACGTGCCTGACCCGATACGGCCGGCCCGACCCCGGGCCGGCCGTACCTGTCGAAACAGCCGGCTGAGCGCGGTCACCGCCGAGCGTCCGCCGCTGCGCGCCAACCGCGAGTTCTGGTTGCTCTGGGTCGGACAAGCCAGTTCCACGTTCGGGTCGCAGTCCGCGGCGATCGCGATGCCGCTGCTGGCGCTCACCCTCACCGGCTCCCCGGCCCAGGCCGGTCTGGTCGGTTTCGTCGGGGCCGGGTCAGCGGTGGTCTTGCAGCTGCCGGCCGGGGTGGTCGCCGACCGGGTGGACCGGCGCGCTCAGATGCGCTGGTGTGATGCGGGGCGGGCGGCGGCGATGGCCGCTCTCGCGCTCACCCTGGTCCTGGGCCGCCCACCGCTGGTCGAGCTGCTCGGTCTGGCGCTGGTCAACGGGTCGCTCAGCGCGTTGTTCCTCGCCGCCCAGAGCGGCGCGGTACGCCAGGTCGTCGCCCGCACCGACCTGCCGACCGCGGTCGCCCGCAACCAGGCCTACCGGCAGGCGGCGGTGGTCGGCGGCCCACCGCTGGGTGGGTTGCTCTACGCGGTGGCGTGGCCGTTGCCGTTCCTCACCAACGCGGTCAGCTACCTCGTCTCCTACCTGACGATCACCACGATCCGCATCCCACTCCAGGAATCCCGAGACTCCCACGAACCTCGAGAGCCGATCCGCCGCCGCCTGCTGGACGGCCTGCGGTGGATCTTCGATGAGCCGTTTCTGCGGGCAGCCGCCCTGTATGTCGCCGCGTTCAACTTCGTCCAGCCCGCGCTGGTCCTCACCGTGATCGTCCGGGCCGGCGCGCAGGGGGCGACCTCGACCGCGGTCGGCGTGATGTTCGCGTTGAGCGCCGTTGGATGCGCGGGGTGGCCGGGGCGCTGGCCGCCCCGCGCATCCAACGGCGCTGGCCGCCCGGTGCCGTGCTGCTCACCATCGGCTCGATCTGGGCCACCGCGATCCCGCTGCTCACCACGACCACGCACCCGATCCCGCTCGGCGTCATCCTGGCCACCCTCGGGTTCGTCATCCCCTTGGTCAACACCATCGTCGTCAGCTACCAGATGGGTGTCACCCCCGACCGGCTCCAAGGCCAGGCCTACGCGTCCATGAACCTGATCGCGAGCAGCTCAGCGCCGTTCGGCTCGCTGATCGGCGGATTCCTGCTGACGGCCATCGGCTCGACCGGCTCACTGCTCGCCCTCACCGCCGTCACGGTCACCGTGGTCGTGGCCGCCAGCGCCTCGACCGCCCTCCGGACCGGCGGCCGGATCACCGCGGCCGTCGAGCGAGCCCGCTAGGGCACCGCCGGGGGTTGATCGTGGTTTGTGTGCCGAGAACGACAGATCCTGTCGTTCTCGGCACACAAACCACGATCATGGTGGGCTGGCGAACCCGGGTGAGGCAGGCTGGCAGGGTGGGGGGATGGGCGAGACCGTCGAAGAGGATTGCACCAGCGAGGATGTCACCGGCGAGGACTTCAGCGATGCGGTGTTCGCTGGTCAGGAGTGGGAGGGGCGCTGCTTCGTCGGCTGCCGGTTCACCGACGCTGACCTGCGCGGGTTGCGCACCCGGGGCTGCCGGTTCACCGACTGCGACTTCACGCTCGCCGACCTGGGCGCCTCCGAGCACCGCGTGACGGCGTTCCACGGCTGCACCTTCCAGCGCACCATGTTGGCCGACTCGGTGCTGGAGGGCTGCTCGCTGCTGGGCAGCACGCTCAGTGACTGCCGGCTGCGGCCGTGGACGCTGCGCGAGGTCGACCTGCGCCTCACCGGGCTGGGCCACGCCGATCTCCGAGAGACCGTGCTCGCCGGGTTGCGGCTGACCGAGGCGAACCTGGTGGCGACCGACCTGCGGGGAGCCGACCTCTCCGGGGCGGACCTGACCGGGGCCCGGCTGCTGGGGGCCCGGCTGGAGGGCGCCGACCTGCGCGGGGCGCGGCTGGACGCCGACGCTCTGGTGCAGGCGCGGCTGGCCGGCGCTCGGATCGACACGGACACCGCGATCCGCTTCGCTGCCGCGAACGGGCTGCGGGTGGACCTGGGGATGTGAACGAGGCGACAGGCCGGGCGCGGGGTGAGGATGGGGTGTGACCGCACGCGCCGAGCAGCCCGCGCCGACCCCAGGCGGCGAGCAGCCCACGCTCGCGCCGACTCGGGCCGCGCGCGGAGCCGGGATCGCGGTGGCGGTGGGGATCGGGGTGGCGGTGGCCGTCCAGGCCCGGATCAACGGTGAACTCGGCCAGCGGATCGGCGACGGCCTGCTCGCCGCTCTGCTGTCCTTCCTGGGCGGCCTGCTGCTGCTAGGGTCGGTGGCCGTGACCCGGCGCCGGATGCGCCGCGGGCTCGGCCGGGTCCGCGCCGCCGTGCGAGACCGCCGGTTGCGTCCCTACCAGCTGCTGGGCGGTATCTGTGGCGCGTTCCTGGTGCTCTGCCAAGGCCTGACCGTGGGAGCCGTCGGGGTGGCGGTGTTCACCGTGGCCGTGGTGGCCGGCCAGAGCGCCAGCGCCCTGCTGGTGGACCGGGCCGGTGTCGGGCCGGGCGGGCCGCGGCGGCTCAGCGCCCGCCGGGTCGGTGGTGCGGCGCTGGCGCTGGTGGCTGTGGTGCTGGCCGTCTCGGACCGGATCGGCGCCGCCCAGGCCCTGTGGCCGGCCGTGCTGCCCGCGCTGGCGGGAGTGGGTACCGCCTGGCAGCAGGCGGTGAACGGGCGGGTCGGCGCGGTCGCCCGGGACGACGGGCCGGCCCTGGCCGGGATGCTGCCGGCCGCACTGGTCAACTTCGTGGTGGGCATGGGGACGCTGGTGCCGGCCTGGGCGGTGGAGGTCGCGCTGCGCGGGCCGCCCCGCCCGCTGCCCGCGCAGCCGTGGCTCTACCTGGGCGGTCCACTGGGCGTGCTGTTCATCGGCGCCGCCGCGGTGATCGTCCCGGTCACCGGGGTGCTCCTGCTGGGGCTGGGCTCCGTGGCTGGGCAGCTCCTCGGCGGGGTGCTGCTGGATCTGTTCCTGCCCACCGGTGCTGAGCGTCTCACCGCCAGTACCCTGATCGGCACCGCGCTGACCCTGGTCGCGGTCGCCGTGATCGCGCTGCCGGGGCGCCGTCGGGCCGGGAGCGGTCACGCGTGAGCCCCGGTGCGAGGATGCCCCCGTGAGCGCGGTGGAACAGCAGGGCACGGGGAAACAGCGGGGCACGGGGGCCCGCCATGCCAGGCGGACGAGCCTGCGGCCACAGCTGATGTTCGGCCTGGTCCTGGCGGTGGTCGCGGTGGGCATGGTGCGCATCGCGCAGTACCACTGGCGGGAAGGCACGGTGATCATCGGCGGTGCGCTGCTGCTCGCCGCGGGGTTGCGGGCGGTGCTGGCGCCCGAGTGGACCGGGTTGCTCGGGATCCGCCGCCGTGCCCTGGACGTGCTCACCTACAGCGTCTTCGGGCTGCTGATGCTGGCCGTGGCGCTGACCATCACCGGCGGACCACTGGGCAGCTGAGTCGGGCGCTGTCACCGGGCTTGATAACCTCCAGGAATGGCACGTTTCGGGCAGGTAGCGGTCATCGGGGCTGGTTTCTACGGCGCGACCACCGCGCAGCGGCTGGCTGAGTACGACCTGTTCGACACCGTCGTGCTCACCGACATCATCGAGGGCAAGCCGGAGGGCTTGGCGCTGGACATGAACCAGTCCCGGCCGGTGGAGGGCTTCGAGACCAGGATCGTCGGCCAGACCACCGGAGCGGACGGCTCGGGCTATCCGGCGATCGCCGGCAGCGACATCGTCGTGATCACCGCCGGGGTACCTCGCAAGCCCGGGATGAGCCGGATGGACCTGATCGGGGTCAACGCCCGCATCGTCGGGCAGGTCGCGGAGAATGTCGCCCGGCACGCCCCGGACGCGGTCGTCATCGTGGTGTCCAACCCGCTCGATGAGATGACCGCGCTGGCGCAGCTCGCCACCGGGTTCCCCCGGCACCGGGTAATGGGCCAGGCCGGGATGCTCGACACCGCCCGGTTCACCCACTTCGTCGCCGAGGAGCTCGACGTCCCGGTGTCCTCGGTGCGCACCCTGACGCTGGGCTCGCACGGCGACACGATGGTTCCGGTGCCCAGCGCGTGCACGGTGAACGGCAAGCCACTGGCCGACCTGCTACCCGCTGAGAAGCTCGAAGAGCTGGTCACCCGGACCCGCAACGGTGGCGCCGAGGTCGTCTCCCTGCTCAAGACCGGTTCGGCGTACTACGCCCCGTCCGCCGCGGCGGCCCGCATGGTGCGCGCGGTGCGCGAGGACTCCGGTGCCGTGCTTCCGGTCTGCGCCTGGGTGGACGGCGAGTACGGGATCTCCAATGTTTACCTGGGCGTCACCGCCGAACTAGGCCGGGGCGGGGTAAACCGGGTGGTGGAGATCCCGCTGACCGCCGGCGAGCTCGCGCAGCTGCGACAGGCCGCGCAGGCCGTCGCGGCCAAACAGGCCGACGTGCTGGGCCCGTGAGTGGCGATACGAGTCATAGGTCGTATCGCCACTCACGGGCCCACCGAAGGAGGGCATAACTTGATCAAGGTAATGGGGACCGTCGTCGAGCTCGACGGCGACGAGATGACGCGGGTCATCTGGCGGGGCATCAAGGACAAGCTGATCCTGCCCTATCTCGACATCACCCTCGACTACTACGACCTCGGCATCCTGCACCGGGACGCCACCGATGACCAGGTCACCGTCGAGGCCGCGCACGCGATCGCCAGGCACGGGGTGGGCGTCAAATGCGCCACCATCACCCCCGACGAGGCACGAGTCGAGGAATTCGGCCTGAAGAAGATGTGGCGCTCACCCAACGGGACGATCCGCAACATTCTCGGTGGTGTGATCTTCCGGGAGCCGATCGTCTGCTCCAACGTCCCCCGCCTCGTGCCGAACTGGACCAAGCCGATCATCATCGGCCGTCACGCGCACGGCGACCAGTACAAGGCCAGCGATTTCACCGTCCCCGGACCGGGCACCGTGACGATCACCTACACTCCCGACGACGGCCGCGAGCCGCTGGAGATAGAGGTGGCACGCTTCGGTGCGGACGGCGGTGTCGCACTCGGGATGTACAACTACCGCGAATCCATCGAGGACTTCGCCCGGGCTTCACTGCGCTACGGCCTGGCCCGTGAGTACCCGGTCTACCTGTCGACCAAGAACACGATCCTCAAGGCCTACGACGGCATGTTCAAAGACGTGTTCGCCGAGGTCTACGAGTCGGAGTTCAAAGCCGACTTCGAGGAGCACGGCCTCACCTACGAGCACCGGTTGATCGACGACATGGTGGCCGCCGCGCTGAAGTGGCCCGGCGGTTACGTCTGGGCCTGCAAGAACTACGACGGCGACGTGCAGTCCGACACCATCGCGCAGGGCTTCGGCTCACTGGGCCTGATGACCAGCGTGCTGATGACCCCGGACGGCCGGACCGTCGAGGCGGAGGCCGCGCACGGCACCGTCACCCGGCACTTCCGGCAGCATCAGCAGGGCAAGCCCACCTCGACCAACCCGATCGCGTCGATCTTCGCGTGGACCGGAGGCCTGCGCCACCGGGGCGTGCTGGACTCGACCCCCGAGGTCACCCGATTCACGCAGACCCTGGAGCGGGTCTGCATCGACACCGTCGAGAGCGGCAAGATGACCAAAGACTTAGCGGCGCTGATCGGCCCGGCTACCCCGTTCCTGACCACCGAGGCCTTCCTCGACGAGCTCGAGGCGGGGTTGCGCAAAGCGATGGAATGGTGACAATGAGAGTCACACAGCGTTGAGGGCGGTGAGTAGCAGGTGGCTAACAAGAAGCGGTGGATCATCGGGGCAGGTGTGGCGGTGGGTATTTTCCTGTTGTTCGCAGCGCAGAACAGCCAGACCCCTCTCGGGAGCAGCGGCACGGTAGCCAGCACCTCGCGGCCGTGCACGGTGCGGGTCACCGTGGACTCGCTCAACGTGCGGTCCAGTCCCGACAGCTTCGCCTCCGTCGTGCAGACCTACAGTAAGGGGGAGGTCATGACGGCCGACCGCACGATCCGCAACGGGTTCCGGCAACTCGGGTCGGACCACTGGGCCAAGCAGGAATTCCTCGATCCGACGCCGGGCAGCGACTGCGGCTGACCGGCCCGGGGCGCTAGCCTGGAGGATTATGCGGGGGACTAGCCCACAGCGGGCCGAGGGGCAGCCGGGCCTGCTCCAGCGTTACCGGTTGCGCTACCCGTGGTTGGACCGTCTGGCGCGCGCCGGCCAGTCCTACACCGCTCACCACGGTGACCACTACGCTGCGGCGATCACGTTCTTCAGCGTGCTCTCCCTGGTGCCGATGTTGATGATCGCCTTCGCGGCTGCGGGTTTCGTGCTCGCCCGCAACCCCGAGCTGCTGCGCCGCTTGCAGGATCAGATTCAGTCGGCGGCGCCCGCAGGGTTGGGCCCGACTCTCGACCAGGTCATCAGCGAGGCGATCAAGTCCCGCGATGGTGTGGGGATCGTGGGCCTGCTCGGCGCGCTGTACTCCGGGTTGGGCTGGATGGCGAACCTCCGCGAGGCGCTCACCGCCCAGTGGTCATCAACCCAGTGGTCACCAACCCAGGGCCGATCAACCCAGGGGGAGCAACCGCCCGAGCCGGAGGGCTTTCTGCGGAAGAAGGTCGTCGACCTGCTGACGTTGCTCGGCCTGGGGCTGGCGCTGGTGGCGTCCTTCGCGCTGACCGGCGTCGGCACCGCGTTCGCCGGCGTCGCGCTGAACGCGCTGGGCCTGGGGCAGGTCGTCGGGGCCCGGCTGGTGCTGCGCGTTCTCGCCGTGGTGGCGTCGGTGACCGGTATGTGGCTGGTGTTCCTCTGGGTGCTCGCACGGCTGCCGAGACAGCCGGTGGCGCTGCGCAGTGCGACGCGCGCCGCGTGGGCCGGGGCGATCGGTTTCGAGATCCTGAAGCAGGGCTTCGCCCTCTATCTGGGCAGCGTCACCAACAGTCCCACCGGCCGGCTGTTCGGCCCGGTGATCGGGCTGATGGTGTTCGCCTACTTCGTCTCCCGGTTCCTGCTGTTCCTCACGGCGTGGGCGGCGGCGGCCCCCGCGAAGGTAGCGGAGGACCGCCGGCAGGTCCCCCACGAAGTCCCACCGTCACCACCCTCGGAGGTCCCTCCCGACGTCGCCGTCGGGTCTCGCCCGGACGCTCCGCGCTAGTATCGGTCCAGGTTTTACCCCGATGCGCCCAGGCCCTGGGTGGGTGTCTACTGGAGACTAGCTGGTCAGCTCCCAGTGCCCTCCCCCACTGGGTCCCGCGACACGCGCTAGGAGACCACCATGCAGACCGCGATCAAGGTGCTCGGCGTCATTGCGTTGATCTGGATCGGGTTCACGGTGCTCGGCTGGGTGCTGGGTGCGGCGTTCACGCTGCTGTTCTGGGCGGTGGTGATCGGCGGGGTGCTGTTCGTCGGCTCGGCTGCCTATGCCGCCGTGAAGAGCAAGTCGGACCGCCAGGCCCTCAACCGGTAGTGATCTCTCACCGTCCGGCGCCGGTCACGACTCGCCGGAGGAGGTGCATTGCGACGGTTACCGACCGGTCGCGGATCTCGGCACGGTCGCCGGGCAGCACCGGCTCGCGGGCCAGGACTGCGCCGTCGCTGGTGGTCACGCAGATGCACACGTAGCCGACCGGCTTGGCCTCGGTACTCCCACCCGGGCCGGCCACTCCGGTGACCCCCACGCCGGCACTGGCGCTGAAGCGGTGCCGTGCTCCGTCGGCCATGGCCCGGGCCACCTCCGGCGACACCGCGCCATGCCGCTCGATCAGCTCCGCCGGCACGCCCAGCAGCTCGGTCTTGGCGGTGTTGGAGTACGCCACCACACCGCCGGCGACGTAGTCCGACGACCCCGGCCGTTCGGTGAGCCGGGCGGCCAGCAGCCCGCCGGTGCACGATTCCGCGAGCCCGATCCGCCGCCCCCGCAGCAGCCCGGCGAGCTGGTCGTCCAGCGACGTGCCGTCGGTGGAGAACAGCTGCCGGGCGTGCCGGGCCCGGATCTCCTCGATGAGCCCGTCGCGGATCACCTCGGCACCGGGCCGATGCCGGATGTCGATCACTATCTCTGCCTGGCGCAAGCAGGTGGTGATCTCCAGCAGCGTCAGGTCCAGCGTCTCGCCCACCTCGCGCAGAGTCGCCGCGAGCTGTGACTCGGGCAGGCCGAACAGCCGCAGCCGAGCGGACTCGAAAGGCAGGGTGCGCGCCAGCACGGCCGCGGCGGCCTTGGTGGCCAGGGCCGCGGGCCACATCGCCGTCAGTTCTCGGGGCGGCCCGGGTAGCACGATCACCGTCGGCCCGCCGTCGACCTGGACCACCAGCCCGGGTGCCGTCCCCACCGGGTCGAGCGCCTGCGCGCCGCGGGGCACCATCGCCTGCTTGCGGTTCGCCACCCGCAGCGCCTGCGGGCTGAAGTGCGCCAGGTAACGAAACCGGGCGAGGATGGCGGTGATCTGCCGCTCCATCGCCTCGTCGAGCTCCAACTCCACCCCGGCGAACTCGGCGACCACCTCGGCGGTCAGGTCGTCCGCGGTCGGGCCCAGCCCACCGGTGGTGACGATCAGGTCGGCACCCTGATCGGCGAGGAATCGCAGTGTCGCGGCCAGGTCCGCCGCCCGGTCCCCGACGCGGGCCAGGTGCGCCACCTCGACGCCCAGCTCGCCCAGCCGCTGCGCCAGCCACGGGCCGTTGCTGTCGGTGATCAGACCGCTGAGCAGCTCCGTCCCGGTGACCACGATCCCCGCCCGCACAGCTGTATTCACGGCGTCAGGGTAGTCGCCAACCAGCTCATCCAGGTCGGCATTAACGCGTCGAGCAGCGCCGGTGGGTTCTCGATATTCGGCGAGTGCGCGGCACCGGGGACTATCGCGACCGCGGCGCCTAGCCGGTCCGCCATATCGCGCTGCAGGGGCTCCGGCCACGCGTCCTCGGACTCGCCGTACACGACCAGGCAACCGATGTCGCCGGTGCGCAGGGCGACCGCCAGCTCGGCGACCCGGTCGGGCTCGGTGCGCAGGCCGGTCGCCATGCCGAGCAGGCCGGCGCTCGACGACCGCAGGAAGCGGTCCCGCAGCAGCGCGGCGAGCTCGGGTGGCTCGACAGTACCGTTGCGCGCCTCCAGCAGCCGTTGGACGACCTCGGCGCCCTCGGCACGCATTATCGGTTCGGTGGCGTCGAGCAGCGCCCGACGCCACCCCTGGGGCAGCCCACCCGGGCCCGAGCCCAGCAGGGTCAGCCCGGTCACCGGTGCGCCGGCGAGCACCGCCGCTCGGGCTACCAGCCCCCCGTAGGAGTGCCCCAGCAGCAGCACCCGGTCCCCGGTAGCGGCCAGCTCGGTCACCAGGGTGGCGACGGTCCGGCCCAGCGGGTCGGGGTAGTAGTCCTCCTCGCGATCCGGACCGGGGGACTCGTACTGACCGGGCAGGTCCAGCGCCAGCACGGACAGGCCGATGGCGCACAGCGAATCGAGCAGCGCGGAGAAGTCCTCCTTGGAGCCGGTGTACCCGGGCAGCAGCACGGCCACGGCACCGAGCGGGTCGATGGGGTCGGCCCGCAGTGCCGCTAGCTGGGCACCAGCCGCCATCACGTGCACTCGGCCGGCGCTGTGCGGGGTGAGCTGCGATGCGGTCACCGGGTGGAGCTTACGAGTGGCTCACCCAGCGCAACCAGAGCGTCACCACGCTGCTCCAACACGACACCGCCGGAGCAGGCGGTACTGACCGGGCCGCGGTAGTTACCTCGGTCCACCGGCAGCGCGCCGACCTGCCGGCCTGTGGTGGTGTCGAGCACGGCCAGCGCCCCCGGCACCGGCAGCAGCAGCGCTCCGGCGACCTCCGAGCCGGCGCCCAGGGATCCCGGCCGGGTCCACCGCGGCCGCAGGTCACCGGTGTCCAACGCGACGGTGGCCGAGCCGGTGAACCAGTACACCTCGGTGGTGGTCACGGTGGTCTCGACCACGCCACCGGGCGGGTCGCCCCGCAGGTCGGCGTCCGGGACGGCCAGCGGGTACTCGGCTACCTCGGTTCCCTGCCCGTCGAGCACGACCAGGCGGGCTGGGTCGGGCAGCGCGACGGCCACCTGCTCCCCGCTCACCGCGACGACCCGGGCCTGCTGACCCGGGAGCAGGGTGCTGAAGGTCACTTCGGGCTGGTCTGGGTCCTTGGGATCGGACCGCTGCACGGTGAGCCGCACGCGCTCCCCGGGACACTGCTCCACCACGGTCAGTTTCCCGTTACTCAGTGCTATCGATCCGTGCACGCAGTCCGGCCGCGGCTGGGTCGCGGGCTGCGCCGGGGTGGGCAGGGCCCCGTAGACCAGCGTGCGCACCAGGTCGGAGCGCCATACCTCGAGATAGCGCCGTCCGCTGGTGGCCACCTGATTGCCGGCGGCGACCAGCCGGGTCGGCGCCGGCACCGGACCGGTGCGTTGCGGCCCACGCCGGCCGTCGGTCCAGGCCAGGGTGGTCACCTCGCCGCAGGTCTCGCCCCGCTGGTACACCGCCACTACCTGGTGGAACGCGGCGGTCACCGTGCACAGTGACCGGTCTCGCCGGTAGCTCCAGCGGACCGCACCGGAGCGTAGGTCACGGCCGGTGACCACCCCGGCGGCACCGGTGACCACCGTGGCGCCCTGCACCACGGGGTCCGGGGTCGCCGGGCTCGGCACTCGCCACGCCTCGGTCAGTGTCGCCGGAATGTGCGCCGGCCCGGCTCCGCTCGTCCCAGACCCGGCGGGCCCGGTGGCCGTGGTGCGTCGCGCGTCGCTGGTCCACCACAGCGCGGTGGACACGGCGAACACGGCCACCGCCAACGCCGCCGCGGCGGTCAGGTCCCACCGGGTGCGGCGTTCGGGCCCGGGCATCCTAGGTGTCGGTCACCCTGCGGCGCGAGGCTGGCTGCCGTGCTCCTGACCGGTGCCACCGGCGCGGCCCCGGCTCCGCCGCCGACGACGCGGCCGGGCGTCACTCTGCTCCCCCGGGTGCTCCGCCGGGGGAGCGGTCTCGACGGTCTCTCCGCTGCGGGTGCGGCGCCGGAGACGACGGACCGGAGGGAGCTGGCTGTCGGCGGATCCACCGCGCAGGCCATGCCGGGTTCCGGTGGGGCGCCGCGTGCGGGTCCGGCCGTCCTCGTCGCTGGGCTCGGCGTCCAGCCCGGCTCGGGTGCGCCGGGCCGGTGGCAGGCGCCCGGTGGAGCCGGTCGGGATGTCCAGGTCGCTGAACAGGTGCTCGGAGGTGGAGTACGTCTCCGAGGGCGCCGGCATGTGAAGATCGAGAGCATCGCTGATCGACTTCCAGCGCGGCTCCTCGTCCCAGTCGACGAGGGTGACCGCGACGCCGGCCCGCCCGGCGCGCCCGGTCCGCCCGATTCGGTGCACGTAGGTCTTCTCGTCTTCCGGGCACTGGTAGTTGATGACGTGCGTGACCTCCGGCACGTCGATGCCTCGGGCGGCGACATCGGTCGCGACCAGCACGTCCACCTTCTCCGCACGGAACGCCCGCAGCGCCTGCTCACGTGCTCCCTGGCCGAGATCTCCGTGCACCGCCGCAGTCGCGAAACCGCGCTCGGTGAGCTCGTCGGCCACCTTCTGCGCAGTGCGCTTGGTCCTCGAGAAGATCATCGTCAGGCCGCGGCCGCGGGACTGCAGCAGGCGGGCGAGCAGCTCCATCTTGTCCATCGCATGCGCCCGGTAGACGAACTGCCGGGTCAGCTCGTGGATGGCGGTGGCATCGGGTTCCTCGGCGCGGATATGCGTCGGCCGGGTCAGGAAGGTCCGGGCCAGTGTGATGATCGGGCCCGGCATGGTGGCCGAGAACAGCATGGTCTGGCGCTGTTCCGGCACCATCCGCAGGATCCGCTCGATGTCGGGCAGGAACCCCAGATCGAGCATCTCATCGGCCTCGTCGAGGACCAGCACCGCCACCTTGCCCAGCACCAGGTGGCGCTGTTCGGCGAGGTCCAACAGCCGGCCCGGGGTGCCGACCACCAGGTCCACCCCGCTGCTCAACGCCTTGACCTGCGGCTCGTAGGGCCGGCCGCCGTAGACCGCGAGAACCCGCACACCGAGATCCCGGCCTGCGGCGGTGAGGTCGGCGCTGACCTGCAGGCACAGCTCGCGGGTGGGCACGACGATCAGGGCACGCGGGGTGCCGTCGAGGGGAATCTCCCCGGAGGTGATCCGCTGGATCAGCGGGACACCGAAGCCGAGCGTCTTGCCGGTACCGGTACGGGCCTGGCCGATGAGATCGTCGCCGGCCAGGGCCAGCGGCAGGGTGAGCTCCTGGATGGCGAAGGTGCGCTCGATGCCCACGGCGCGCAGCGTCCGGACGATCTCGTCGCGGACGCCGAGCTCGGCGAAGGTGGGCGAGTCATCCCGAACCGGTGCGCCGGCCTGCAGCGGGACCGCCGGGCCGGGTTCGTCGTCGGGATGCTCCAGGGGGTAGTCATCGGCCAAGGGGTAGTCATCGGGCAGTGTGGTGTGGCTGACAGTCAGCGTGATCGCCTCTCTCGTACCGGCGCGTCCACCGCCGTCTCGCTCGACCGGCTCCGCGCTGCCGGTGGCGCAACGGAACCGGGAACGAAGACAGCAGGTCCGCGCTCAATGTCATACGCTCGGTAGCATCCGCCACCAAGCTGGGCGTGTGGCAAAGGGGATTGCGTCACGCCCCGTACACGCATACTACCCGTCCGAGCGTCAAGTGTGGGCGTGACACCGCACACCCCGGCGATACGGCACTACGCTCGCCGCCGTGGATGTGGCACGTGAGGGCATCATCGACCTGCTGGGGGTCCTCGCCTACGGGGAGCTGTCGGCCTTCGACCGGCTCGCTGAGGACGCCCGCCATGCTCCCACGTTGGCCGGCCGGGCCGCGATGGCCGGCATGGCGGCCGCTGAGATCGGGCACTTCCGGCAGCTCGAGAGCCACTTGCGGGGCTTGGGCGTCCCGGTGGACGACGCGATGGCCCCGTTCGTGGCGCGCTTCGATGCGTTCCATGCCTCGACGGCACCCCGGTCCTGGCTGGAGTCGCTGGTGAAGGCCTACGTCGGGGACGGGCTGGCGGCGGACTTCTACGGCGAGGTGGGCGGTTGGCTGGACGACGCCACCACCACGCTGGTCAAGGAGGTGTTGGCCGACACGGGGCATTCGGCGTTCGCCGAGCGGGAGGTGTGCGCTGCCTGCCGGCGGAACCGGAGCACCCGCGACCGGTTGGCCCTGTGGGGGCGGCGGCTGCTCGGCGAGGCGGTGACGAACGCCCAGCACGTCGTGGCGGAGCGGGATGCGCTGGCTGAGCTGATCGTCCTCGGCTCCGGGGACCTGGCAGGCCTCGCCACGCTGATCCGTCGGATGGAGATCCTGCACGGCCGTCGGATGGCCGCTCTCGGGCTGGGGTGACCACTCGACTAGCCTGATGCCCCCTGACGTTCCTCGACGTCTGACGTCCCTCGACGTCACAGTCGATCACACCGTGGAGGTTCTGGCGTGGAGGTCAAGATTGGCGTCGCGGACAGTCCTCGCGAACTGACAGTGCTTACCTCGGATTCGCCCGACCAGGTGATGGCGCTGGTCGCCGCGGCGATGCGGAACACCCAGGGCATGCTGGAACTCGTCGACGACAAGGGCCGGCGGTACATGGTGCCGACGTCAAGGGTCGCCTACATCGAGATCGGTCCCGCGGACACCCGCCGAGTCGGGTTCGCGGTGGGTAGCTGACCTCCGGTGGGTAAGAGTCACATTCGGTAACGCCAGAGCGTCGCACGCGGAGTGATCCCTTAGACTGGTGCTGTGTCCCGGCTGCTCGTGATAGAGGACGACGAGACCATCGGCAGTGTCTTGGAGTCCAGCCTACGTGCCCACGGGCACCAGGTGGGGTGGCAGCGCACTGGTCGGGGGGCGCTGCGGGTGGCCGCCGAGGCGGACTTCGACCTGGTACTGCTGGACCTCGGGCTACCCGACCTGGACGGCGTCGAGGTCTGCCGGCAGCTACGGGCCGCCAACCCGACGACGGTGCTGGTGATCCTCACCGCCCGGAGCGATGAGATGGACGTCGTGGTAGGTCTCGAGGCCGGCGCGGACGACTACCTGACCAAGCCGGTGCGGTTGGCCGAGCTGCTGGCCCGGGTTCGCGCACACCTGCGACGGGTGGCGCCGACTACCGCGGGCGCCCAACCGATGCTGGTGGTGGGCGACCTGTTGGTGGACACCGGCAGCCGGCGGGCGAGTGTCTCCGGTACCGAGATGCCGCTGCGGGCCAAGGAGTTCGACCTGCTCGCCCGCCTCGCGGCGGCGCCGGAAGTGGCGATCAGCCGGGAGACCCTGATGGCGCAGGTGTGGGACGAGAACTGGTTCGGTCCCACCAAGACGCTCGATGTGCACGTGGCCGCGCTGCGCCGCAAGTTGGCGGGGATGGCTCCGCTGGGCTCGGTGCCGCGGATCACCACCCTGCGCGGCCATGGGTACCGGCTGGAGGTGCCACCGGGAGGGTCGTGAGCGCCTAACAGTGTCCTGGCACCGAATGCCACTCACGAGGGCGGGTAGGAGGAGGTCGTGCGTACCCGGATCGTCGGCCTCGCCGTGCTCGCCGCCGTGCTTGCCATCGGCCTGTTCGGGGTGCCGCTGGCCACTGGCGTGTTGAAGTACATGCTGAACGACGAGCGGGTGAAACTGCTTCGGGTAGCCGAGGGCTCGGCGGCGGCGGTCACGGCGGACGTGCTCCGCGGCAACACGCCGACCGAGCTGCACGAACCCAAGGACGGGACCCACCTCGCGGTCTATGTCGACCGCGGCCATCGCATCCTGGGCATCGGGCCGGAGGGCGGGGACGACCAGGTTTATCACGCCCTGCACGACGGTGAGACCACCACCGGGAACTTGAATGGTGATCTCGTCGTGGCCGTGCCGGTGACCCATGACAGCGATGTGATCGGCGCGGTGCGCGCCTCCAGCCCGCGCGCCGCCATCTACCGGCAGGTCGCGCTGGTGTGGCTGGGCATGCTCGGCCTCGCCGGTCTGGCGATCGGCGCGGTCTGGTTGGTCGCCCGCCGCCAGTCCCGGCGGTTGGCCCGCCCGCTGGAGGAGCTCTCGGATGCGGCGCGCCGTCTCGGCCAAGGTGACTTCAGCGTCCGGACCACGCTGGTGGACATTCCCGAGATCGACTCCGTCGGTGTGGCGCTGAACAGTACCGCCGGGCGCCTGGACGACATGCTCGCCCGCGAGCGTTCCTTCTCCGCTGACGCCTCCCACCAGCTGCGCACTCCGCTGACCGGGCTGCGCCTGCGACTCGAAGCGGCGCTGGACGACCCGGGGCAGGACCTCCGCCAAGCCATCACCGACGGAATCGCCGCCGCGGACCGGCTGGAGCAGACCATCGAGGAGCTGCTCGCCCTGGCTCGGGACACCCGCAGCTCCAACGTCACCCCCCTGGACGTCCCGGGCCTACTCGAGGAGATCGAAGCGGGCTGGCATGACCGGCTGGCCGCCCAGGACCGCGCGCTCCAGGTGGCGGTGGACCCGCAGGCCCCGGTGTCCCTCGCCTCGACCGCCGCTGTGCGCCAGGTGCTCACGGTGCTGTTGGACAACGCCGCCACGCACGGCTCTGGCACCGTGTCGGTGGCGGTGCGCGATGCCGCCGACGCGCTGGCCATCGACGTGTCCGACGAGGGCACCGGCATCACCGCCCCCGAACCGGAACTGTTCACTCGCCGATCGCGCCTAGCCGACGGCCACGGCATCGGCCTAGCCCTAGCCCGCAGCCTGGCCGAAGCGGAAGGCGGCAGGCTCCGGTTGACCCGCCCCGCCCCACCCACCTTCACCCTCCTCATCCCCGCCCAGTCCTGATCGCAGGGGATCACAGGGCGGGAGAGTTCAGAGGGAAGCCGGCTAGGCCCTTCCAGGCTAGGGATGCGGTTTGGGTTATCGCTTCGTTTTTGGGGAGGTTTTGGCGGCGGGTCAGCCAGTAGCGGGCGCTGTGTTCGCTGATTCCGACGACGCCGACCGCGACCAGCCACGCGCGGTCGGCGTCCAACCCGGCATCAGCCGCCACGGCCTGCGCGATGGCCTGCACGCACGCCTTGTACGTCCGCTCCACGACGGCTTGTGCGGGGGGTTGGTTACGCAGGTCGGACTCGAAGACCAGCCGGAACGCCTCATCGTCACTATCGACGAAGTCGAAGTACGCCCCGACCGCGTTGCGGACCCGCTGCCGGTTGTCGTGGGTCGCCTCGATCGCTTCCCGGAGCCGGTGTACCAGTTCGTCGGTGTGGTGCTCCAGTAGCGCCAGATACAGCTCGAGCTTGCCGGGAAAGTGCTGGTAAAGTACCGGTTTGCTGACCCCGGCGCGCTCGGCGATATCGTCCATGACGGTGGCGTGGTACCCGTTGTTGACGAAGACGTCGGTGGCTGCGGCGAGCAGTTGAGCGCGCCGCTCATCCCGGGGCATTCGTACCCCGCGAGGCGCTGCATCCACCCGGGTCGATGCCGTCTCGGTCATCGGCCTCCCTCACCTCCGCACCTGATGCGGGTAAACCATACTCGCCGGTATCCCACCGCCACGTGGTGGAGGAACGGGTGTGCCACACCACCGCCGCGGCGTGGCACCGCACCCAGCGTGGCTGTGCCATCCTTGCGCGGTGATCCGCCCGACGCGAGCCGGCCCCGCGGGCCGTGCGCCCGTCGGTGATCGATCCCGGCGCCTGGCCCGGACGGTGTCGACGCGCCTGCCCCAGGTAGCGTCCACCTACGGCTGGCGGATCTACGCGCTGCCCATCCTCGTGGTGCTCACCGTGTTGGCGGTGCTCGATGCGGCCAGGTCGCCGCACGTGGCGCCGTCGAACCAGGCCGCTACCTCCGGCGCACCGGGCGAGATGCTGATCCCCAACCCGGTGGGCGGCCCGGGTTTCGCGGCGGCCAAGGCCTCGGCTGAGCTGCCCGGTGGCGGGCCGTTCACGGTGCGCGGCGCCGGCACCTGGCGGGTGGTTCCCGGTGCCGGCGCGCCCATCGGGACCGGCCGGTTGGTCACCTACACCGTCGAGATCGAGGATGGGGTCGAGCTGGAAGGCGGTCCGGAGGGTTTCGCCGCCACAGTGGACAGCACGCTGGGTAACCCGAAGAGCTGGATCGGTAGTGGTCGCTACCAGTTCCAGCGGATCGACGACAGCAGGGTGGCCACCCTACGGATCAGCCTGACCTCGCAGGAGACCACCCGCCGGCTCTGCGGCTTCCAGATCCCCTTCGACGCGTCCTGCTGGAAGCCGCAGGACCACCGGGTAGTGATCAACACCGCGCGCTGGGCTCGGGGGGCGGTGGCCTTTCAGGGCAACGTGGTGCAGTACCAGCAGTACGCGGTCAATCACGAGGTCGGGCACGGGCTGGGCTTCGGCCACATCGCCTGTGACGGACCCGGGCGCTTGGCGCCGGTGATGATGCAGCAGACCTGGGGGGTGGCTGACGACTACCTCGCGGCGCTGGCCACCGACCACGTCACCGCGGACGGGCTGGTGTGCCAGCCCAACGCCTGGCCGTTCCCGACGGTCAACTGACATTCCCGACGGTCGACTGGTCCGGGAAGAGCAGCCGCCCCGGGGACGTTCCACTGTGCGAGGCAGCTGCGAGACAGCTGCTGGGAGAGCACGGAACACCGTGAGGAGTACGCCGATGAGCCTGCCACCGTTGGTGGAGCCCGCTGCGGAGCTGACCAAGGAGGAGGTGGCCCGCTACAGCCGCCACTTGATCATCCCGGAGGTGGGGATGGACGGTCAGAAGCGGCTGAAGAACGCGAGAGTGCTGGTGATCGGCGCCGGCGGGCTGGGCAGCCCGGCCCTGCTGTACCTGGCCGCCGCCGGTGTGGGCACGCTGGGCATCGTCGAGTTCGACGAGGTCGACCTGTCCAACCTGCAGCGTCAGGTGATCCACGGCCAGTCCGACATCGGCCGGCCCAAGGGGGAGTCCGCCCGGGACTCCATCCGGGAGATCAACCCGTTGATCCAGGTGAACCTGCACCAGCTGCGGCTGGACTCATCCAACGCGCTGGAGATCTTGCGCGACTACGACCTCATCCTGGACGGCACCGACAACTTCGCGACCCGCTACCTGGTCAACGACGCCGCGGTGTTGCTCGGCAAGCCCTACGTATGGGGCTCGATCTTCCGCTTCGAGGGCCAGGTATCGGTGTTCTGGGCGGACGCCCCCGGTGGGCAGGGACTGCAGTACCGCGACCTGTACCCCGAGCCCCCACCTCCCGGGATGGTGCCCTCCTGTGCCGAGGGTGGCGTGCTGGGTGTGCTCTGCGCGTCGATCGGTTCGGTCATGGTGACCGAGGCGATCAAGCTGATCACCGGGATCGGCGAGCCGCTGCTGGGCCGGCTGATGGTGTACGACGCGCTGGAGATGAACTACCGCACCATCAGGATCCGCCGGGACCCGGCGGGCGAGCCGATCACCGAACTGATCGACTACGCGGAGTTCTGCGGCACGGTCAGCGACGCCGCGGCCACAGCGGCCGCAGGTTCGACGATCACCGCCGTCGAGCTCAAGGAGATGATCGACTCGGGCAAGGACTTCGCCCTGATCGACGTTCGGGAGCCGCACGAGTACGAGATCGTCCGGATCCCGGGCTCCACGCTGATCCCCAAGGACCGGATCCTGTCCGGTGCGGCGTTGGCGGAGCTGCCGCAGGACAGGCCGTTGGTGCTGCACTGCAAGTCCGGGCAGCGCTCCGCCGAGGCGCTGGCCGCGCTGCACCAGGCGGGCTTCCGAGACGCCGTGCACGTCGGCGGTGGGGTGCTGGCCTGGGTCGACCAGGTCGACCCCTCACTCCCCAGTTACTGACGGCCCCCGACCTGCGCCTGGTTCAGCCGCTGCGGCGGCGGGTGGAGTATTGGCGTGAGGGGCCTGCCGTGGTGGACCGGCGCGGCACCGCGGACTTGTCGCCGTGGGCTGCCGGAGTACCGGACTTGCGGCCACGGCGCTCCCGCCGGTTGGGTACCGGTGAAGCGGCATCGTCGGGCTGGTCCTGGGGTTCGGGGTGTTCTGCCATCAGGTCTCCTCGATTCGGCCGGGCTCACTCGCCACTGCCAGGTTCGCAACCTCACAGGTTCGCAACCTCAGTAGATCATGCCGACCAGGCTAGCGCGGATGTCCCTCCGGCGCGCATCCACGTTGCGCGGCGGGTCGCCGAGCGCTCACTCACCGGAGTGCCTCACGCCCCAGTAACCCTACCGTGTGAACGGGAGTTCTCGGCACCGCAACAAACAGCAACATTCTGAACATAACCGGCACATAGCGTCCCTCGGCATAACCACCAGCTCAGGAGGCGCGATGAGCACGACCGAGATGACAGCGCCGGCACAGCCGGCTCGCCGGGGGCGATGGATCGACCACTGGGAGCCGGAAGACCCCGGGTTCTGGCGGCATACAGGCAAGCGGGTGGCGAGTCGGAACCTGTGGTTCTCCGTCCTCGCCGAGCACATCGGGTTCTCGATGTGGACAATCTGGTCGGTCATGGTGCTCTTCATGGGCCCGACCTACCACATCGACTCAGCGGGCAAGTTCTTCCTGGTGTCGCTCCCCTCGCTGATCGGCGGGCTGATGCGGCTCCCGTACACGATGGCACCAGCCCGGTTCGGCGGGGGCAACTGGACCATCGTCAGCGTGTTGTTGCTGCTCATTCCGACCGTCGGGGCGCTCATCGTCATGCATCCGGGCACGTCCTACACGACGTTCGTGATCGTCGCGGCACTCGGGGGCCTGGGTGGTGGCAACTTCGCCTCGTCGATGGTCAACATCAACGCGTACTTCCCGGAGGGTCGCAAGGGCTGGGCGCTCGGGCTCAACGCCGGCGGTGGGAACATCGGCGTGCCCGTGATCCAGTTAATCGGCTTGGCGGTGATCGCGACGGTCGGCGCAGGCTACCCCCGTCTGGTGCTCGCCATCTACGTCCCGTTGATCCTGCTCACCGCGTACTTCGCGTCGCAGTACATGGACAACCTCTCGTCGCTGAGCAACGACACCGGCGCGTTACGTTTGGCGGTTCGGCAGGTCCAGACGTGGGTGGTGGCGTTCCTCTACATCGGCTCGTTCGGCTCGTTCATCGGTTACAGCTTCGCCTTCGGCCTGGTGCTGCAGACCCAGTTCCACCGCACTCCGCTGCAGACGGCCTCGGTCGTCTTCATCGGTCCGCTGATCGGCTCGCTGATCCGCCCGGTCGGTGGGCAGCTGGCTGACCGGTTCGGTGGTGCGAGGGTCACTTTCTGTAACTTCTTCGGGATGGCGACCGCCACCGGCGTGGTGATCATAGCGTCCAACCAGAAGTCGCTGTCGCTGTTCATGGTCGGCTTCATCATGTTGTTCGTGCTCGCCGGAGTCGGTAACGGCTCCACCTACAAGATGATTCCGTCGATCTTCAATGTGAAGGCCCGGGCAGCGATGGCCTCTGGTGAGCCGAAGCAGTCCGCGATGATGAATGCGCGTCGGCTGACCGGCGCGGTGATCGGGATCGCCGGGTCGATCGGCTCGATGGGCGGGCTGCTCATCAACCTGGCATTCCGGCAGTCCTTCGCCACCACGAAGTCCGGGGTACCCGCGTTCTGGTCCTTCCTGATTTTCTACGCGGTGTGCATCCTCGTCATCTATGCGGTCTACCTGCGCCAGGCACCCACCACCGTGCGGTCTGAGCGGGCGCAGCTGGCCCACGCCAGGGTGTGATGAAACACGGTGTGATGAAACAACACGGAAACACCGTGTTCACGAAAAACGCCCACGATGTCATCAGGTGTTAGTAAGCTGGTGGGCTGCCCAGTAACCGCGGGCAGCCCACCAGCTCGCTGCGCATGATCGACCGGTGACTTTCAGACGCGGCCCTGGATGTTGCGGGGAACGTGCGGACCCGGTCGTGCTCGCTGGGCAGGAGGGAGCAGCATGATGCGCACTGTCGTCGTCGCGGGCCATGGCATGGTGGGGCACCGGCTGGTGGAGGCTCTGATCGGCCGGGACGTCGCGCGGCACTGGCGGATCGTGGTACTCGCCGAGGAGGGCAGGCCGGCCTACGACCGGGTCGCCCTCTCCTCCTATGTGGACTCCTGGGACGCCGAGGCGCTGACCCTGCCCGCCGCCCCGGACGACCGGGTGGAGCTGCGGCTGGGTGACCCGTGCGTGGCGATCGACCGGCGCAAGCGCATCGTCCGCACCGCCTCGGGGCGCCGAGTGGCCTACGACGCGCTGGTGCTGGCCACCGGGTCGGCACCGTTCGTGCCCCCGGTACCCGGCCATGACCTGCCCGGTTGCTACGTCTACCGCACCCCCGACGACCTCGACTCCATCCGCGCGGCCGCACAGCGCGCGATGCACACCACGGCGGCCGGTCGACGTTCCGGCGTGGTGGTCGGCGGCGGGCTGCTCGGCTTGGAGGCCGCGTACGCGCTGCGCCAGCTGGGGTTGTCCCCGCATGTGGTCGAGCTCGCGCCCCGGCTGATGCCGATGCAGGTCGACGAGGGTGGCGGGGCGCTGCTGCGCCGGTTCATCGAGGGCCTCGGGGTGCGGGTGTACTGCGGCCACGCCACCGCGGCCATCGAACCCGACCGGGGACGGATGCTGGTCCGGCTTGCCGACGGCACCGAGCTCGATACCGACGTCGTGGTGTTCTCCGCCGGGGTGCGCCCCCGTGACCAGCTGGCTCGCGACGCCGGCCTATCGATCGGCGAGCGCGGTGGGGTGCTGGTCGACGCCCGCTGCCACACCTCGGATGAGGACATCTGGGCGATCGGGGAGTGTGCCGCGGTCGAGGGCCGCTGCTACGGGCTGGTCGCGCCCGGCTACGCGATGGCCGAGGTGGTGGCTGACCAGTTGCTCGGTGGCAATGCCACCTTCCCGGGCGCGGACATGTCCACCAAGCTCAAGCTGCTCGGGGTGGACGTGGCCAGCTTCGGTGACGCCCACGGCAAGGCCGAGGGCGCGCTGGAGGTCATCCACAACGACCCCGTCTCCGGGCGCTACGCCAAACTGGTGGTGTCCGACGACGCGCGGATCCTGCTCGGTGGGGTGCTGGTGGGCGACGCCGAGCTCTACGGCACTCTGCGCGCGCTGGTCGGCGCGGTGCTGCCGGCCGATCCTGGTGCGCTGATCTCCCCGTCGGGCGGGGAGCTCGACGCGAGCGCGTTGCCGGCCGGCGCCCAGGTGTGCTCCTGCCACGCGGTCACCGTCGAGACGATCGGGGTGGCGGTGCGTGACGGAGCGGTCACCGTGCCCGCCCTCAAGGAGTGCACCAAGGCGGGCACCGGGTGCGGCTCCTGCGTGCCGATGCTGAAGAAACTGCTCGCCGCGCACGGCGTCGAGCAGTCCACGGCACTGTGTGAGCACTTCACGCACAGCCGCGCGCAGCTGTTCGAGATCGTCGCCGCCACCCGGATCCAGACCTTCTCCGAGCTGGTCACCAAGCACGGCACGGGCCGTGGTTGCGACCTCTGCAAACCCGCGGTGGCCTCGATCCTGGCCTCGCTGAGTGGGGTGCTGTCCCCCGGCGGCCACATCCTGGACGGCGAGCAGGCCACCCTGCAGGACACCAACGACCACTTCCTGGCCAACCTGCAGCGCAACGGCACCTACTCGGTGATCCCCAGGATCCCCGGCGGGGAGATCACCCCGGAGAAGCTGATCGTCATCGGCGAGGTGGCCCGGGACTTCGGGCTCTACACCAAGATCACCGGTGGGCAGCGGATCGACCTGTTCGGCGCCCGGGTGGAGCAGTTGCCGGCGATCTGGCGCCGGCTGGTGGACGCCGGGTTCGAGTCCGGGCACGCCTACGGTAAGGCGCTGCGCACCGTGAAGTCCTGCGTGGGCACCGACTGGTGCCGTTACGGGGTGCAGGACTCGGTGGGTCTGGCCATCGCTTTGGAGCTGCGATACCGCGGGCTGCGCGCCCCGCACAAGCTCAAGTCCGCGGTCTCGGGTTGCGCGCGGGAGTGCGCCGAGGCCCGCAGCAAGGACTTCGGGGTGATCGCCACCGAGAAGGGCTGGAACCTCTACGTCTGCGGCAACGGCGGTTTCCGGCCCCGGCACGCCGACCTGCTGGTATCCGACGTGGACACCGACACGCTGGTGCGCACCATCGACCGGTTCCTGATGTTCTACGTACGCACCGCCGACCGGCTGCAGCGCACCGCGCCGTGGCTGGAGGAGCTGGAAGGCGGCCTGGACCACCTGCGAGACGTGATCGTGCACGACTCACTCGGGATCTGTGCGGAGCTCGACGCCGCGATGGCCGCGCACGTGGGGGGCTACGCCGACGAGTGGCGCGGCGTGCTGGAGGACCCCGCAAAGCTGGCCCGGTTCACCTCGTTCGTCAACGCGCCGGGCGTGCCCGACCCGACCATCGAGTTCGTCCAGGAGCGTGGCCAGCCCACCCCCGCCCATCGCCGGCCCGGCCAACCGGTGTTGATCGCCGGCCCGACGCTGGCCGTGGTCCCGTGACCGCGGTGGCGACGAAGGTGCGCTGGACCGCGGTGTGCCGCTACGACGACCTCATCCCGGAGCGGGGGGTAGCGGCGCTGGTCGAGGGCGTGGCGGTGGCGGTGTTCCGCACCCATGACGGTGGCTTGTATGCGCTGGCGAACCTGGATCCCTTCAGCGGGGCCTCGGTGCTCTCGCGGGGGATCGTCGGCGACCGCGCGGGGCTGGCGACGGTGGCTTCGCCGATCTACAAGCAGGCCTTCGAGCTGGCCACCGGGGTATGCCTGGACGATCCCAGCGTCTCGGTGCCGACCTATCCGACGCGGGTGGTCAACGGGGTCGTAGAAGTCTGCTCTGTATGACTGTGGTGTCGCTGATGCCGAGATCCGAACCGTTGCCGCTGGCGGGATTCACCGTCGGCGTCACCGCCGCGCGGCGAGCGCACGAGCTGGGCGGCCTGCTGGAGCGTCGGGGCGCTCAGGTGCTGCACGCCCCGGCGATCCGGATCGTGCCGCTGGCGGACGACACCGACCTGCACGCCGCCACCGAGCAACTGATCGACCATCCGCCTGACGTGGTGGTGGTCACCACGGGCATCGGGTTCCGCGGCTGGGTGGAGGCCGCCGACGGGTGGGGACTGGGCGAAGCGCTGATCGGTGCGCTGCGCCGCGCCACCGTGCTCTCCCGCGGCCCTAAGTCACGCGGAGCGGTCCGAGCCGCGGGCCTGACCGACGCCTGGTCACCCCCCTCGGAGTCCTCCGCCGAGGTGCTGGAGCACCTGTTGGCCGGTGACCTCGAGGGGGTGCGGGTCGCCGTGCAGCTGCACGGCGAGCCGCTGCCGGACTTCGTCGACGCCCTGGACTGCGCGGGTGCGCGGGTCATCCAGGTGCCCGTCTACCGATGGGTGCTGCCGGAGGATCTCGCGCCACTGGACCGGCTGATCACGGCGGTGCTGGACGGCGGTGTCGACGCGATCAGCTTCACCAGCGCACCCGCCGCGGCCAGCGTGCTGCGCCGAGCGGGCGAGCTCGGGGTGCTGGAGCCGTTGCTGCAACGCCTGCGCCGGGACGTGCTCGCCGCCTGTGTCGGGGTGGTCACCGCAGGCCCGCTGGTGGCCCGAGACGTGCCCACTGTGCAGCCGGAGCGCTCCCGGATCGGCGCGTTGGTGCGCACCCTGTCCGAGACGCTGCCGGCTCGGGCGCCGCGGTGGCCGGTGGCGGGTCATGTGCTGGAGCTGCGCGGGCACGCCGCGGTGGTCGACGGGGTGCTGCACGCCGTGCCGCCCACCCCGATGGCCCTGTTGCGACTGCTGGCGGCCCGCCCCGGCCGGGTGGTGCCGCGCGCCGAGCTGCTGTCCGCGATGCCTGCGGCCGGTGACGACGAGCACGCGGTGGAGACCGCGGTGGCCCGGTTACGTGCCGCGCTGGGTACCCCGAAGCTGGTGCAGACCGTGGTCAAGCGCGGTTACCGGCTGGCCCTGGATCCTGGAGACTGCCGGTGACGGCGCTGGTGCTGCGCACCCGTGAGTGGCGATGCGAGCTATGACTCGCATCGCCACTCACGGGTCGGTGGTCGTGGTCGCGCACGGGACTCGGGATCCCGCCGGCGTCGCGGTGGCGCGCCGGCTGGTCGGCGCGCTGGGCGCCCGGCTGCCCGGTAGGTCGGTGCTGCTCGCCTTCGCCGATGTACTGGTCCCCGGGGTGGTATTGGGCCCCGGGGTGGTGTTGGGCCCAGGTGTGCGCGAGGCGCTCGCCGACGCGCCCGGCCCGGTCACCGTCGTGCCGGCATTCCTGAGTTCCGGGTACCACGTGCGGACCGACGTGCCGAGCCAGGTAGCCGCCACCGGCCGCCGGGACGTCACCGTCAGCACCGCCCTGGGCCCGCACCCGCTCCTGGTGGACGCGATGGCCGACCGGCTGCGTGCGGCGGGGTGGCGCCGAGGTGACGCGGTGGTGCTGGCCGCGGCGGGCTCATCGGATCCGCGGGCGGTGGCCGACGTGCGGGCCGCGGCCCGTCAGCTGTCCGACAAGCTCGCCACCCGGGTCCGGGTCGGGTTCGTGGCCACCGGAGCACCACGGGTCGCACCCCTGGTCGCCGGCTTGCGGGCCGCCGGGGAGTCCAGGGTCGTGGTGGCCTCGTGGCTACTCGCTCCAGGGTTGTTCCAGCGCAGCCTTGCCTCGGTCGGGGCTGATGTGGTGGCCGCGCCGCTGGGCGCGCATCCGGGAGTGATCGATCGGCTGGCCCAGCTCACCGAGACCTGCGCGGTCCTGTGTAGCGCGTGACGCCGTAGCGATTCTGTCGCGCATTCTACGCATCCGAAGCTCGCAAGTGGGCCTGCGCCGCGAAAAACATCCCCATCGTCCTGGGTGGGAAATCTGAACCACTCGACGTCGGACGAGCGATGCGGACCGTCCCACTGTCCATTCGCCGCGCGCTCGTGGCGCGGGATGGCGGATGCGCTTTCCCCGGCTGCGACCGGCCACCGGCAATGTGTCAGGCGCATCACGCGCGGCATTGGGTCGACGGTGGCGCCACCAGCGTAGAGAAACTGCGTCCTCCTCTGTGAAACACACCACCGCCACGTGCATTGCACCGGTTGGGAAATCCTGATCCACCCCGACCACGTCGACTTCATACCACCAGTGATTCTGGACCCGGCCCGCAGACCACTCCGCAACCCCCTCCGCTGCTGACGCACGCGCACATGCGGTCACGGATGTCGGTGCACTGCCACGGCGTAGGAGCCGGTACCGGTGAACGGATCGCGGTCCCACGTGGCGTACCGGGCTTCGAGGGTGAGGCCGGCGGTCTCGCACCACGTGTCGTAGTCCGCCAGGGTCGGCCAGCCCTCCTGCAGCTGGAACCCGGTGATGAGCCGACCGCCCGGCGCCAGGTGCCGCGCGCACGCGATGACCGCCGCCGCGCGCCGGTCGCGGGCCACGTACGGGATGACGTTGCCGGCGAGCACGACGACGTCGAACCGGGTCGGCAGATCGAGCTCGCTGAGATCAGCCTGCACCCAGGTGAGCTCGGGCGCTTTCGCGCGCGCCAGGCCGATCATGTCCGAGTCAAGATCGGTGCCGACGACGTCGAGGCCGCGGCGAGCCAGCTCGATGGCGACCCGGCCAGTGCCGCACCCCCCGTCCAGCACGGAGTGCGGGCCGTAGGAGAACACGAGATCCGCTTCGCCGTGGGGGTTCGCGCCTGCGTCCGCCATGCGTCGCCAGCGCTCGTCGTAGTCGGTGGGGTTGAGCTGCCGACGCCACTGGCCCCAGTCCCCAGACGGCGACCCGGTCACGCATCTCCCCCGTTCTCCCAGCACACGCCCGGTATGGCAGCTCAAGGCTACTGGAGGAAGGCGGGGTGGGTACCTCGCCCGGCGGCGGTCATGGGGGGGCAGCACCGCCGGGCGAGGCGAATGGGGACGGGTGGGGCGCCCGTCAGCGGCGTCGAGTGGGTAGGCGTAGCGGCGGCCGGCGCCGGGGGAAGCTGGGCAGCTCGCTGCGGATCTCGTGCCAGCCGATGCACGGAAAGCTGCCAGCGCCATCAGCTCGAGCACCTCGCCGAGGTCATCGAAGGCAAACATGACCACGTCGAGGTCCACGTCATGCCCTTCAGCGCCGGTGCCCACCCGCTGATCGGATATCCGATGACGATTCTCAGCTTCGACTCGCCGCGACTGCCCGGCCTGCTTTGGCAGGAGGCCATCAGCTCGCAGGCAATCATCGATCGCCTCACCACACTCCGCGAGTGCGTCGCGAGCTTCGACGCGATCATGGACCAAGCCCTGAGCAGGGAAGACTCGCTCGCGCTGATCCAGCGCACCCGCAAGGAGACCGCATGACCACCACCCCGACGCGCGAGCCGCGCACCCCTGCGGCCAGTGGGTGGTTCAAGTCCAGCTGGAGCGGCCCTGCGGGAGAGTGCGTGGAGATCAACTTCGATCATCCCGACGGTCTGGTGCGGATCCGGGACAGCAAGGAGCGCGGCGAAGGCCCGACGCTCAGCGTGCCCGACAGCCAGTGGGCCACCCTCCTCCGAGCGATCAACCCGGACTGAGGGACGGGCCCGATTGCCGGTGCTCTTAGTGCGCCGAGTTCGACAGTGATGATGGTGCAGCGGATCGTTCAGGAGCGCCGTTCGGTCGGCGGCGGACATCACTGTCGAACTCGGCGGAGAGTCGATCACAAATCACCTCAGCGACACCTCGTGTCGTTTCCGGCACACAAACCGTGATCACCCCGCACCGACCCCACCCGCCACGCCACGCCGGATGCGCAGAGCTACGTCACCCCCCATCAGAGCGGCGGCTGACCGAACGGCTCCGGTCGAGCTCAGGGTTGATCAGCGTTCGGGTGCGTTCGGCGACGCATAGGCGATGACCCCATTCTTTTTGTTCTTTTCACCGACCGGACGAGCGGTAGGATATCGTTACCGGTGGTGGTCGGGGCGCGCACTTTCCGCCACCACTCGAGAGCGTCGATCACCCAGCGTCAGGTAACTGGAATGTTACGGCACGTGAACCAGCCGGAAACTGTGCGCGACCGGGCTGTTACTCATTCTTGAACCACACCCTACCCAGGCATGAGAGATTCACGGAGCTGGATGTGTTGGAGCAGCTCACAGGACTGACCGAGCGTCGCCGAACATTCCTGACCATGTAAACGGCACGTTACCTACATCGCACCGTCATCCCGGTGGCGATGTGAGTAGTAACGCTTCTTGTTGAAGGCCATGAAAGCACCACCTAGGCTAACTGGGCTAACCCCTTGAATATCAACGATCACCCGAAGAGGTGGCGTCCGTGTTCGGTACCCCCGCTAGTAGCGCGAGTGTCGGAATGGACACCGCCTTCACTGATTCCCTGCTGCGCCTCGGCAGGCATTTCCAGCGCGGGGAGCCCTCAGCAGACCTGCGCACCGTACACCAGATCGGCGGCCGGTCGGCCGACGTATTCTACCGGGACCGCTGGGCTTACGACAAGGTGGTGCGCTCGACCCACGGGGTGAACTGCACCGGTTCCTGCTCGTGGAAGATCTACGTCAAGGACGGGATCATCACCTGGGAGTCGCAGCAGACCGACTACCCGTCGATCGGTCCGGACAAGCCCGAGTATGAGCCCCGCGGCTGTCCGCGGGGTGCGTCGTTCTCCTGGTACACCTACTCCCCGGCCAGGGTGCGGTACCCGTATGTGCGCGCCGCGCTGCTGGAGCTCTACCGGGAGGCGAAGCAGCGGCTCAAGGATCCGGTGCTGGCGTGGGCGGATGTGGTCGAGGACCCGGAGAAGGCCCGCCGGTACAAGGCGGCGCGGGGTATGGGCGGGTTCGTGCGCGCCGAGTGGTGGGAGGCCACCGAGATCGCCGCGGCCGCGCATGTGCACACGATCAAACGCTACGGCCCCGATCGGGTCGCCGGGTTCTCCCCCATTCCGGCGATGTCGATGGTCAGCCACGCCGTCGGGGCTCGGTTCATCTCGCTGATCGGCGGGGCGATGCTGTCGTTCTACGACTGGTACGCCGATCTTCCGGTGGCCTCCCCGCAGGTGTTCGGCGACCAGACCGACGTGCCCGAGTCCGCCGACTGGTTCGACGCCAGCTACCTGATCATGTGGGGTTCCAACGTCCCGGTCACCCGCACGCCGGACGCGCATTACATGACCGAGGCCCGGTACCGGGGCCAGAAGGTGGTGGTCGTGTCACCGGACTACGGCGACCACACGAAGTTCGCCGACGAATGGCTGCCGGCGCGGCCGGGTACCGATGCCGCGCTGGCGATGTCCATGGGTCACGTCATCCTCAAAGAATTCTTCGTCGACCGGCAGACGCCGCGGTTCACCGACTATCTCAAGCGCTTCACCGATCTGCCATTCCTGATCACCCTCGATAAACGAGGCGACGCGTACCTTCCCGGAAAATTCCTCACCGCGGCCGACCTGGGTGATACCGGCGCGGGCGCGGAGTCCAAGACCGTGCTGCTGGACGCGGCCACCACGCAACCGGTGGTCCCGAACGGCTCGCTGGGTCACCGGTTCACCCACTCCGGGGAAGGCCGCTGGAACCTCGACCTGCACAACGTGGACCCGCTGCTCACCGTGTACGGCAGCGACCGCAGGGCCACCGCCGAGGTCGACCTGCCTCGGTTCGACACCGACACGCCCGGCGTGCTGCGCCGAGGGGTGCCGACCCGGACCGTCGCCGGCAGGCTGGTCACCACGGTGTTCGACCTGCTGCTGGCCCAGTACGGGGTGCACCGGCCGGGTCTGCCGGGCGGCTGGCCCACCGGCTACGACGACGCCCAGCAGCCTTACACCCCGGCCTGGCAGGAGCCGATCACCGGGGTGCCGGCGGCCGCAGCGGAGCGGATCGGCCGGGAGTTCGCGGACAACGCCGAGCGCTCCGGCGGCCGGTCGATGATCCTGATGGGCGCGGGCACCAACCACTGGTTCCACTCCGACCAGACCTACCGGTCGTTCCTCGCGCTGGTGATGCTCACCGGCTGCCAGGGCGTCAACGGCGGTGGCTGGGCGCACTACGTCGGCCAGGAGAAGTGCCGGCCGATCACCGGCTGGTCGACGTTGGCCTTCGGCTTGGACTGGCAGCGTCCGCCGAGGCAGATGCAGGGCACCATCTACTGGTACCTGGCCACCGACCAGTGGCGCTACGACCCGTTCACCGCTGACGTGATGGCCTCACCGCTGGCGACAGGACGCTTCGCCGGGCGCACCGCGGCGGACACCATCGCGCTGGCCACCCGGCTGGGGTGGATGCCCAGCTATCCGACGTTCAACCGTAACCCGCTGGAGCTGGCCGACGAGGCGAAACGGCTGGGCAAGGACGCTGCCGCGCACGTCGTCGATGGTCTACGCACCGGCCACCTGCGCTTCGCCTGCGAAGACCCGGACGCGCCGGAGAACTTCCCGCGGTGTCTGACGGTGTGGCGGGCCAACCTGCTCGGCTCCTCGGCCAAGGGCAACGAGTACTTCCTGCGCCATCTGCTCGGGACCGACTGCAACCTGGCGGCGTCGGACCGCAACGGAGTGCGCCCCGTCGAGGTCACTTGGCGCGAGGAGGCCCCGGTCGGCAAGCTCGATCTGCTGATGACGCTGGACTTCCGGATGACCAGCACCACGCTGTTCTCCGACATCGTGCTGCCCGCCGCCACATGGTACGAGAAGCACGACCTGTCCAGCACCGATATGCACCCCTACGTGCACGCCTTCTCCCCGGCGATCTCCCCGCAGTGGGAGTCCAAGACCGACTTCGAGGCGTTCCACCGGCTCGCCCGGGGTTTCTCCTGGCTGGCCGAGAAACACCTCGGCGTACGCCAGGACGTCGTGGCCATGCCGCTGCAGCACGACACCGCCGACGCCACCGCGCAGCCCGGCGGCCGGGTGCTGGACTGGAGAGCCGGCGAGTGCGAGCCGATCCCCGGCAAGACCATGCCGCGGATCCTCGTAGTGGAACGCGACTACGCGGCGATCGGGGACAAGATGGCCGCGCTCGGCCCGATGGTCGAGCGCGTCGGCCTGACCACCAAAGGGGTCACCGTCCACCCGGACGCCGAGGTCGACTACCTCCGGGCGGTCAACGGCGCGATCATCTCCGGCAGTGCCGCCGGGCGGCCCTCGCTGGCCAAGGACACCCACGCCTGCGAGGCCGTCCTGGCGCTGTCGGGCACCACCAACGGGCGGCTGGCCACCGAGGGCTTCCGAGCCCTGGAGCGGCGCACCGGCACGAAGCTCGCCGACCTCGCCGCGGAGAGCGAGGGCAAGCGGATCACCTTCGCCGACACCCAGGCCCGACCGGTGCCGGTGATCACGTCCCCGGAGTGGTCGGGCAGCGAGACCGGCGGCCGGCGCTACTCCCCGTTCACCATCAACACCGAGCGCCTCAAGCCGTGGCACACCCTGACCGGCCGGCAGCATTTCTACCTCGATCACGACTGGATGTCCGAGCTCGGCGAACAAATGCCGATCTTCCGGCCGCCGCTGGACATGACCGCATTGTTCGGCGAGCCGAAAATCGGACACCGCGGAGAGCCTGCGATCGGCGCGAATCCCGGCCTGAACGGTCACCGCTCGATCACGGTCCGGTATCTCACCCCGCACTCGAAGTGGTCCATCCACTCCACCTACCAGGACAACCTGCACATGCTCACGCTCTCCCGCGGCGGGCAGAGCATCTGGATGTCCGACGTGGACGCCGCCAAGATCGGCGTCACGGACAACGAGTGGATCGAGGCGACCAACCGCAACGGCGTGGTCGTCGCCCGCGCGATCGTCAGCCACCGGATGCCCGAGGGCACCGTGTTCATGTATCACGCCCAGGAACGCACCGTGGGCGTGCCCCGCACCGAGAAGACCGGCAAGCGCGGTGGCATCCACAACGCGCTGACCCGATTGATGATCAAACCAACGCACCTGATCGGCGGCTACGCCCAGCAGTCATTCGCGCTGAACTACCACGGCCCCACCGGTAACCAACGCGACGAGGTCACCACCATCCGCCGTCGCGACCAGGAGGTGATCTACTGATGAAACTGATGTCACAGCTCGCCATGGTGATGAACCTGGACAAGTGCATCGGCTGCCACACCTGCAGCGTCACCTGCAAACAAGCGTGGACCAACCGCAGCGGCGTCGAGTACGCATGGTTCAACAACGTCGAGACCAGGCCTGGGCAGGGGTATCCGCGGCAGTACCAGGACCAGAAGAAATGGAAGGGCGGCTGGACGCTGACCAAACGGGGCCGACTCACGTTGCGCTCGGGCTCCCGGTTCAAGCGGCTGCTGAACATCTTCGCCAATCCCGAGCTACCGAAAGTAGCCGACTACTACGAGCCGTGGACCTACGACTACGACAACCTGCTGTCCGCACCGGCGATGGACACCACCCCGACGGCCCGGCCCAAGTCCCTGATCACCGGCGAGGACACCAAGGTCACCTGGGGGCCCAACTGGGACGACGACCTGGGCGGCGGTCCGGTGCAGGTCGGCCGAGACCCGGTGCTGGCCAAGCTCTCCGAGCAGGTGAAGCTGGAGTTCGAGCAGACGTTCATGTTCTACCTGCCGCGGATCTGCGAGCACTGCCTCAACCCGTCGTGCGCGGCGTCCTGCCCGTCCGGTGCGATCTACAAGCGCAGCGAGGACGGCATCGTGCTGGTCGACCAGGATAAATGTCGTGGGTGGCGGCAATGCGTCACCGGGTGCCCGTACAAGAAGATCTACTTCAACCACAAGACCGGCAAAGCGGAGAAGTGCACATTCTGTTATCCGCGGGTGGAGGTGGGAATTCCGACGGTCTGCGCGGAGACCTGCGTGGGGCGGCTGCGCTACATCGGAGTGGTGTTCTACGACGCGGACGCGGTATTAGCGGCGGCGTCGGTGCGCGACGACAAAGACCTCTACCCCGCGCAGCTCGGCGTGTTCCTCAACCCGCACGACCCTCGAGTGGTGGCCGAGGCCGAGCGGGCCGGGATCTCCCAGGAATGGATCGAGGCCGCGCAGGCGTCCCCGGTGTACAAGCTGATCGTGGACTACCAGGTGGCGCTGCCGCTGCACCCAGAGTACCGCACGATGCCGATGGTCTGGTATGTGCCGCCGCTGTCCCCGGTGGTGGACGTGCTGGCCGGCAGCGGGCATGACGGCGAGAACGCCGACAACCTCTTCGGCGCGATCGACGCGCTGCGCATTCCGGTGGAGTACCTGGCGGAGCTGTTCACCGCGGGCGACGTCGGGCCGGTGCGCGCCGCGCTGCAGCGGCTGGCCGCGATGCGCTCACACATGCGCCGGGTGAACCTCGGGGAGCCTGCCCGGCCGGAGATCGCCGCGTCGGTGCGCCTGAGCACGACCGAGATCGAGGCGATGTACCGGCTGCTGGCCATCGCCAAATACGAGCACCGCTACGTCATCCCCAGCGCGGCCGGCTCGGACGCCCACCGGCTCGATGCCCTGGCCACCGGGTGCAGCCTGGACTCCGACGGCGGCCCGGGCATGACCGCGTTCGACGTCATGGACGACAAGTTCCACCTGACGCAGCAGCCGGCCGAGGATGCTGACGGGGTGGCCGCACCGGTGGACAAGGCGCGCCGGATCAACCTGCTCAACTGGGACGGCAAGAGCACCAACGGCCTGTTCGCCCCTGCGCCGGAACACCGCAACGGTGCCAAGCCCGTGGTGGAGCAGATCCAGTGAGCCCGACCTGGCTGGGCCGCCGCAAGGCCGAGGCGCCCACCGAGCTCGACCAGCGCGTGGTGTGGCGGATCGCCGCACTACTGCTGGACTACCCGACCCAGCAGACCCTGGACCTGCTCGACGAGCTGCACGCGGCGGCCGTCGCGCTGCCCGCGCCCGCGCTGGTGTCGTTCCTGGACGAGATCCGCCGCACGCCTGCGATCGAGCTGGCCGCGCACTACGTGGAGACCTTCGACCTGCGGCGTCGCCACTGCCTGCACCTGAGCTACTACGCCTTCGGTGACACGCGCAAGCGTGGCATGGCGCTGTTGCGGTTCAAGCACGCCTACCGCACGGCGGGTGCCACCCTGGGCGAGCACGAGCTGCCGGACCACCTGGCGGTGGTGCTGGAGTTCGCCGCAACCGTCGACCCGGTGGCCGGCCGGCGGCTGCTGGTGGAGTACCGGCCGGTGGTGGAGCTGCTCAGACTGTCCCTGCACGAGGCCGCCTCGCCCTATCGGGCGGTGCTCGACGCGGTGTGCGCCACCCTCCCGGAGATCAACGTGGCCGACCAGCGCCGGGTCGCCGAGCTGGCCGCGCAGGGGCCACCGGCCGAAGAGGTGGGCCTGGAGACCTACGGGGTGGACCCGGCGATGCAGGAGCAGCTGGAGGGACGCCGATGACCGGGCTGCTGTGGGTGACGGTGCCCTACGTGGCGTTCACCTCGTTCTTCCTCGGCCACATCTGGCGTTACCGGCACGACCAGTTCGGCTGGACCACCCGGTCCTCCCAACTCCACGAGAGCCGCCTACTCCGGCTGGGCAGCCCGCTGTTCCACTTCGGGCTGCTGGCCGTACTCGGCGGGCACGTCATGGGCATCGCCATCCCGGCGAGCTGGACCGCGGCGTTCGGGGTGACGGAGTCTGACTACCACCTGATGTCGGCGTCGTTGGGCACGCTGTCCGGCCTGGCCACGGTCGCCGGGCTGGGGATCCTGCTGTACCGGCGGGCCACTGTGACCGCAGTGCGCAAGGCCACCACCGGCATCGACAAGATCATGTACACGCTGCTGACCGGCGCGATCGTGACCGGAATGCTGAACACCATCGGCAGCAACCTGATCGGCGGCGGCTACAACTACCGGGCCACCGTGTCCCCCTGGTTCCGCAGCCTGTTCACCATCCACCCGCACCCGGAGCTGATCGCCGGTGCCCCGATCAGTTTCCAGATCCACGCGCTGGTGGTGCTCACCCTGCTGGCCATCTGGCCCTACACCCGCCTGGTGCACGTCTTCAGCGCGCCACTGGGCTACCTGACCCGCCCCTACGTCGTCTACCGCAGCCGCGACATCAACCACCCCGGCGCCCGCCGCTACGCCCGCGCCTGGGAAGTCTCCCCACCCCCCACCCCCCGTCGCTAGCGCGGTCGGCCCTGTCCGTGAACTCGACACCACGGACCTTTTCGGGCACGTTTTGGGTCTGTCTCGTCGAGTTCACGGCGGTGAGCCCTCCGGCGTCACTGGGCGCGGTGGCACGCTGGGCAGATTTGGTCGGGGTCGGGTGGCTCGTCCCGCAGGGCCATCGCCCCGCGCAACAGCTCACGAGGGCGGAAGCGGATGCCGCAGGCGGCGGTGAGCGTGCCGTCCGGGTGCATCAGCTCACCGCGGTGGGTATCCCGATCACCGATCGAGCGCAGGTACCAGGCCATCAAACGCCCCGCTCGCACGCCGGGCAGTGGAAGCGCGCCGGGGCGGTGAGTCGCACGAGGAGCACCTGCGCACCGCAGAGGGCCACGTAGCGACCTCCCGCAGCGAAGGCCTCCTCGGTGACGCGGTGCGCGATGCCGCTAGGCCCGTCCGCGAACCCGATAGTGCACCGCGTGGTGGTGACGGACGGTCGAGCGCGACGTCCCAGGATCTCACGAAGGGTGGCAATACGACGGAAACGATGTCTGCCTGACATAGCACCTCACTCCTCACTCCCTGGCAGCAGCGCCGCCCGACCCGGTCGGAGAGAGACAGGTCGGACGGTTTACATCACGCTGCGATCTCTCCCCGGCGAGAATCTGCGTAATCTCGGTACCGAGCAGAACCGGGGATGACAGGACCGCTGATCACCCGGGGTGACGGCGAACCGACAAGGTGACAGTGACACTTAGCCAGCTTCTACCTTAACGATCTTTATATCAGCTAGCAGTAAGGGCGTGTGGACGGCTACCAACGCCGCCGCGTATTCCACGTCTATCACCGTCCCACTCCGGACGTCCACCCTCAACTCTTGGTGCCGAGCATACGGGCTCCGATGGCTCGCATACACAATACGACGAGTCACCAGGCCTCTCCGCGCCTTACTCTTGGTGTGCTTCATGCAGCTCTCCTTTCCCACGGCGACCATCTCCCGGACTGCCGGCTCACCTACGTTGTCCACATGCCCAGCCCGCTCGTCCTCGTCTCATCGTCACTGGGATGGCACCCAAGGCCGGGACCGAGCACCGGAGCCGGAATGGGCTGAACAGCGCTGCCGGTCCGGTCCACCGCCCATCGCAGGCGGCGTCGTCGGGGGGCAGACCGGCAGCACCACCGCATCCGGCGGGTCGGACATCCCGGCCCTGAGGCCATGGAGGATCACAGAACCGGGTAGCCCAGTCCTGGTGTATGCGGGGCGGCGGATGGGTGTATCGACTCACAAGCGGAAGGCGGGCAATCCTGCCTGCTCAGGCACCCGATCACGGGTGATCGACGCCCGCTAGACTCGCCCGGATCGACCACCACCGCGAGAGGGCGCCATGGGATCCCGGCCAGCGCGACACCGTTATTGCCGCTGCGGCACGCACCTGGCCGCGGACAACAACGAGCGCCAGTGCGCCCGATGCCAGCGAGCCTCACGGGACAAGCTCATCGCCCCACCCCAGGTGCCAAGCGAGTTCTGGCAGGCAGAGCAGCTCCGCGACGCTTTCACCGCCCAGCACATCGGCCGGGTAGCCCGCGCCTACCGCACGCACCCCCACCACCACACGGTCTACGGGCCCAGCGGCATCTCCCAAACGCTCCTCGGCCACTGGCTGGGCCTCCGGCAACCCCAGATCAGCCGAATCGAAACCGGCCTACCAATCCGCGACCTGGACACCCTGGTTTACTGGGCACGAGTACTGCGAATACCAGCCGAGCTCCTGTGGTTTGACTTACCCGGCCAAACCCGCCAGCCAGCGCTGAGCATGCACAATGACCAAGCTGCGTCAGCGCCCGGACAGCACCGAGACGACCAGGACAGTCGACGATCGGCCAGCCCCGTCCTCGACGCTGGCGAGCATGGGTACCCGGGGACTGACGACATGAACCACCATCGCGAGCTACTGCGCCTGCTGGCCATCACCGGGGCATCGCTGGCCGCATCCCACCCCGCCGATGGCGCGGATTGGGACCGCATGGACCATGCCGTGCGCACGGCCCGCCTCGACGCGGCCACCGCAGACGAGTACGCCGCACTCAACGCCCAGTTGTGGCACATCTTTGCCGTCTCCCAGACCAAAAGCGTCATTTTTCCATTGGTCCGTAGCCAGCTCGGCGTGCTCACCAACGCGCTCCAACAGACGCACAGTTCCGCGATGCGTCAGCGCCTCTCTGGTTTCATCGCCGATCTTCTCCAACTCGCTGGAGAGATCTCCTTCGACGCCAACCACTACACCGATGCTGCGTACTGTTACACGCTGGCGGCCACCGCCAGCAAAGAAGCAGCAGCGTTCGACCTGTGGGCATGTGCCATGACCAGGCACGCGTTCATCGGCGTGTATGAGCGACAATTCGACAAAGCCCTGCCGATGCTCACCTTGGCGGGTGACCTTGCCCGCAACGGCGACAGCACGCTATCTACCCGGCATTGGGTCAGCACCGTTCAAGCCCACGCTTTCGCCGGACTCGGCGATCTAGACGCCTGCGAAAAATCCCTCGACGATGCAGAGCACGTCACCCGACTATCCGGTCGAGTGCATAACAGTGGCTGGCTGCGTTTCGATGGTTCTCGTCTTGCGGAGGAACGCGGAACCTGCTACGTCGAACTAGGTCGAACACATCTCGCCGAAACCGTGCTCGATGAGGCGATGCGGCAAAACCTGTCCCCGCGCCGTCGCGGTAGCGTGCTCACCAACCTTGCCATGACCGGTGTGCAACGCGGCGACCCCGAGCGCATCCTCACCTACGCCTCCACCGCGCTCGACACAGCCCGCCAAACCCACTCAGGTGTCATCGGCCGCAGACTCCGGAACCTACAAACCCACCTGGCGCCATTTCTCGACAACAGTCACATCCGTCAACTCAACATAGAAATCACGAACCACATCAGTGCGTCAATCACCTAAGTCAGACGAGGAGACTCACGTTGTCGCTCGACCACGGCCGCATCTTCCGCGAAGCATGGATTGCCGGCGTCACCAAGCACTATCCCGGCGAACCCAAACCCAGCTATATCACACCCTGGGACGAGACCCTCGAGTGGGAACGCCACAGCGCAACAGCCGTCTACAATCAAGTACACGACTTCATCGACGCCACCGACGGCAACACCGCCAAACTAACCCGTGCCCAGAAAGGCCGCTTCGTAGCACTGTGCTGGATCGGACAGATCCACAAACACATCCCCGACCCCAAACCCGCCTACGTCGCCGACTGGGATGACCTCCCCCACTGGCAACAAGAAACCGACGCCGACATCTTCGAGCACATCGAAAAACAGCGATAAATTCCACATGGTGGCGCACTGCGCCAGGAACAGAGAAGCTTTGACGGGCGTTTTCAATCAGTCATGGCGATGCTTTCTCGCGCCGTGACTACGTGTCCATTCACGGGTCGGGTTGTGATGTCAGGCTGTTGAGGGTGGGGGGAGCCAGGGGTTGCCGTTGAGAGCGTGGTGGGTGGCGTCGATGACACGGAGGTCGTGGTTGCGGGCGCTGACCAGGTAGGAGCGGGCGCGGCAGTAGTGGTGCCAGGCGGCGTAGTCGTCACGAACCAGGTGACCGGCGTAACCGGCGAGCACACCGAGGTCCGCGATGTCGGTCTTGGAGCGTGAGCCCCTCGCCGCGTACCAGACCAGCCGCGCATCGGGGGTGCGCACGGTGACCGCGGGCGGGGACCCGGGTACGGGGTGGCCATTCTCATCAGTGTTCTTGCGGATCACGTTGGTCGGGGTCTCATCAGCGCAGAGCACGTCCTCGGCGCGCAGCGCGGCCTTCATGGCGTCGTCGAACCCGCCCGCCGCAAGGCGCTGGGCGAAACGCTCCAGGGCGCGGGCGACGAACCCAGCCGACACCGGCACGCCCAACAGCATGGCCATCAGCGCCGCGGTCCGCTCGATGGGCACGTTGCCCTCACTGGCCACCAGGATCGCCGCGGCATTGACATTCGGCCCGTACACCACGGTCCCGGCCGCCCCGAACGGTGGCGCCGCGGTGGTCGTCTTCCCGCAGCCGCACCGCCGCCGCGGCAGCAGGTAGTGCACCTTCTCCAGCGTGACCGCCAGAATGTCCCACACCTGCGCCTAACTCATCCCCGCATCCGCGGCATCACCCAGATCCCCACCACACCCAGCACAGTCCCCCGGCGGCGGTAGTGTCTCGGTCCGATCCGGCGTCACACTCGGCGCCAGCCCCGAACCCTTACGGCCCGGCTGCCCACCGGGCTTGCGCTCCGCCGACCGCTCCCGAGACGACCGATCCGCCCGCCGCCTGGCCTTCACCTCGATCGAGTCCTTCGACGGCGGCGTCGAGGAATTCCCCGAGTTCATCCCCAACCGCCGCCTCAACTCGGCGTTCTCCGCCTCCAACGTCCCCACCCGAGCCACCAACCCGGCAAGCTCCTGATACGAAGGCTCAGAAGGCTCAGGCGCGGACACAACCCAGATGATCGACGATCACACACCCAACAACGAACCCGACACGCCGACACCACCCACCGAAGCACCTACCAAGATCAAAAAACTGGCGACGTCCCAGCTCAACAAGACCCCTGAATGGACACCTGCCGAGGTGCGCCGGATGACGGAGGACATGACGATCGGGGAACGCGTGGCGTTCTATCGCACTCGGCGGGGGATGTCTCAGGAAGTCCTGGCCGGCCTCATCGGCCGGACTGCGGACTGGCTGCGCAAGGTGGAGCACAACCGTCTCGCACTGGACCGGCTGTCGGTCATCCGCCGCCTCGCCTACGCCCTTGATGTGTCCCTGGGGGATCTGATCGGTGAGCCGACCCTGCTGGCGTGGACGCAGGAGTCAGGCCAGCGGACCGTACCGGCGTTGCGGACAGCGTTGATGGGCTATCGGCAGTTCGTGTTTCCTGGGGCTCAAGCCGACGAACCGATCCGCCTCGACGGACTGGAGCGGGAGATCGCGAGCGCGTGGGAGGTCTACCAGCGGTCCCGATACTCCTGGTTGGCTCGCCGGCTGCCGCTGCTGATCACCGACGCGCTGACCGCGTCTGCGCAGTACGGCGTGGACACCGATGAGGGGCTCCGCGCCCACCGGTTGCTGGCCTCGGTGTACCAACTGGCCACCGGATTCCTGACCAAAATCGGGGAGGCGGATCTCGCCTCGTTGTCCGCCACCAAGGGCCTGAGCGCGGCACATACCTCCGGCAGCGAGTTGATGATCGGCTCGCTGTACCGGTCGGTTGCCCACGCCCTGCTGTCCCTGGGCGAGTACGACCAAGCCGTCGCGCTGACCCGTGCCGCCTCCGACCGTCTGCAGTCCGGTCTCGGTGCCGCTACGCCCGAGTACCTGTCGGTGTACGGCACGTTGCAGCTGGTCGGTGTGGTGGCGGCCGCCCGCCACGACAACCGGCCTGACGCCATGACTTTCCTGGCCGAGGCCGAGCAGTCCGCGCACCGGCTCGGCCGGGACGCGAACTATTTGTGGACCGCGTTCGGTCCCACCAACGTGGCGATCCACCGGGTTGCCGCGGCAATGGAACTCGGCGACGTGCAGGTCGCTCTCGATCTCGGGCCGCGCATCGACACCGGTGGCCTGCCGACCGAGCGACGGGTGCGCCACGCCATCGACACCGCCCGCGCCTTCGCCCGCCGCAACCGCGTCGATTCCGCACTCGACACGTTGCTCGATGCTGAGCAGCAAGCCCCCGAACAGGTCCGCTACCACCGGCTGTCCCGCATCCTCGTCCAGGAGTTGGTGCGCCGTCCCCGGCCGTCGTCTCGGGCGATCGAGCTCGCCGCGCGTATGGGTGCGCACCGCACCGACCCGTCGGACAGACCGTAAACGATGCCCCCGGCGCGAATACACCCACGACGGCCGGCCGATTCCTCCGCGGCGAAGCCGTCCACTACCGGGACCACGCGATCAAGCTCGGCGTGCCACCCGAGGCCATCCGAGTCGAACTCGCAGCCACCAACACCGGCCAGAACATCGAGTTCACCCGCCGGATACTCGCCCACGAAGGCGTGAACGTAAGATCGGTCCTTCTTGTTTCCCGGCCGTATCAGCAGCGGCGTGCCTTCGCTACCTGCAAGAAACTCTGGCCCGACGTTGAAGCTCTCTGCTCCTCTCGACCGTTACCGCTGGACGAGTACATCGCATGTATCGGTGACACCAAGCGCGTCATCGACATGCTCGTGGGCGACACCCAGCGCGTCACCGAATACGCCAAACGCGGCTTCACGATCGAGCAGGAGATGCCACCCCGGGCACAGGAAGCCTATCAGCGGCTTATCGACGCCGGATTCACCGACCGACTCATCTAACGGCCCCGCGCCTGGGCCTCCACCGCACGACCGGCCGCCGTAGCCCTCAGTCCGTGGGGCTCGTTGACGCACCGTACCGGTCGACGATGGAGGGCAACGATGATCAAGCATGCCACGGCTTCGACCTTCGTGTTTTGTGAGTTCGCGCAGGGTTGGCGGTTGGGCCTGATCGAGCATCCGCGGTTGCGGCGGCGCATGGTGGTGGGTGGGCACGTCGAGGGGGACGAGACGCAGGCCGAGGCTGCGGTACGCGAGGCCACGGAGGAGTCCGGGCTGCGGGTGCGGTTGCTGGCGGGCCCGTCGCTGACGCTGCCGGCGGGGTCTCCGCACACGCAGGTGCCGCAGCCGTGGTGGATCACCGAGATGCTGGTGCCCGCCGATAACCACCTGGCGCAGCCGCACGTCCACGTCGACCACCAGTACGTGGCGATCGCGGACTCACCGGTGCCGGTCAGTGAGCCGGTCCACCCGTTCGACTGGTACAGCGTGGACGAGCTTGACGGGTTATCGATGTTTCCGGACACGGTGTTGCTGGCTAAAGCGCTGTTTCCGCTGATCGGGTCAATCGCTGCGGCGACCGACCGCGACAACGCGGCGATGCTGCGAGTGCTGGCGGCAGCCGGGTTGAGCTGACCAGGCCCTCACCGCGGCGGGGATGGCTGTCAGTTGTCTTTCGGCACGCTGTCGGGCCTACCCACCGTCGCCGACTGGCGATCCTGCGGTGCGGGGAGACTCTCCCTGGGCGTCGCGGTCGCCGTAGGTGGAAGCATCAGCGGTTCGGCGGCGGACGACAATGACCCGGGGTGGGGGCAGCCGGGTGCCGTCACGGTGCAGGCGCTGGGTGATCTCTTCCACGGTTCGCGCCGCCTGGCCTGTCGGGTGATGCGCGCCGCGCTGGCGTCTGTGGTGCCGCCAATCGAGGGTCTCGCCGATGACGAAGACTGCGAGCAGTAGCGCCATCGCGCCCCAGAGGGCGAAGACGGCGGCCAGGCCCAGCCCAGAGCAGTCCACGGCCCGGCTAGCCACCCCTGCCCCGCGACCAGCTGCCGATCATGGGTACTGAGCGTGGCGGAGCCGCCACCATCCCGGCTCGCAAGAGATCCACAACTCATCGGTGCAACCCGTTGCGATCCGCAGGTGATGTGGGATCGTGGGTACCGGACTGCCGCACCACAGCGTGCACGAAGGGCCCACCCACATGGACGATCAGACCGCGCCCGCCGGAGCCGTAGGTCATCAACTTGCGCTGCAGCGCAAGTTCGCCGGCCTGACCCAGCACCAGCTGGCCGCCCGCAGCCACGTGAGCACCAGCCTGATCTCCCAGGTCGAACGCGGCGTGGTCCCCGCTTCACCGGCGTTCACCGCAGCCGTAGCCGACGGCCTCGGAATCGACGTCCAAACGCTGTACGGACAGCCCTACGGGCCCCCCGTCGCCGACCCCCACACCGGGATACCCGCACTGCGGGCGGCACTGGACCACCTCGAAGACCCAGAGCCGGCCGGCCCCCCCATGACACCCGCCGAACTGCGCGTTCGGCTCGACGAGTGCAACCGGAACCGGGCCCGAGCACGGTTCGCGGAGATGGCCACCACACTCCCGGAACTACTGCAGCACGCCTATCTGATCGTCGCCGACGCCCGGCCCGGGGCGGAAGCCGAGACCGGTTGGTCGCTGCTCAGCGACGCCTACATGCTCGCGCAGAACGTCACCTTCCGGCTCGGCTACCTCGACCTCGCGGCACACGCGAATGAGCGCTGGCGACACGCAGCGGGACGCTCAGGCGACCCCCTACGCCCGGCGACCGCCGCCTCTCAGCGCGTCCAACTGCGCCTCAACCGCGGCGACTACCCGGGGATACAGCGGATCATGGAACGTGCCCACACCGAGATCGCCGACCAGCACAGCCCCGCCGCCGACGCGGTGCGGGCACAGTTGCACCTTCGCCAGGCCATCGCCCACGCCCGCAGCGGTAACGCCGACCGGGCCGATGAACACATCACCGCAGCCCGCGAACTGGTCGCGCGTGGGGTCCCCGCCAGCCCCTACTACGACGTGATCGCCACCATGACCAACGTCACCCTCCACTGGGTCTCGGTGCCCGTCGAACTCACCGACGGCACCACCGCCGTGACACGCGCCGGCCAGGTACAGACACCCGAGCGCGACGAGCCGCAACGCGCCGGACGGCACTGGATCGACGTCGCTCGCGCGTGGACCCTGCACGGCGACCGGACCCAAGCCCTCGACTCGCTCAACCGCGCCCGCCGCATCGCCCCGCAACTGACCCGCTACCACCCGCAGGTGTACGAGACCGTGCACCTACTCGCCGAAACCGACCGACGCGCCACCGACTCCCTCGCCGGATTCGCCCGCTGGATCCGCATCACGCTCTGAACCCCCACCCAGCCTGACAAGCCCAGAGCACCCCACCCTTGCGTATTTCTTGCGAGTGAGGCGGTATCGGCTCGGACGCGGTACGACCGGGTCGCCCCAACGGGATGAAGATCCCGCACACCAAGTACGCAGATCTCACCCACGCCGCCCCTGAGGGCATCGTTCCGGTTTGGTTGGCCAGAGCCGCTCATCGCGCCTGGGACATCGACATCTTTGATGAACCCCTGTCCGGCACAGTCCTGGTCAGGCCGCAATCCCAGTTCAGCTACGGCCGAGCCTCCTACGAACTCAACCTCGGCTGCAACTATGACTGCGAGCACTGCTACCTCGGGTTGAAGCGGTTCGATGGCCTGACCTGGCCGGACCGGGAACGACTGCTGCACATCATGCGAGACGCCGGGGTCCTATGGCTACAGCTCACCGGCGGGGAACCAA
>JBOHFI010000007.1:0-121573 GCA_050699595.1 Pseudonocardiaceae bacterium
TCGCCAACTTCAAGACCTGGAGAATCATGCACACCGACTACCGTCGCCCCATTGCAACATTCGCGACAACCATCTCAACCGTAATCGGCCTACACTTCTACACGGCCGGCTGAATAACCCTCATTGTCGAGGACCACGTGGACCTTCTGGCCCGGATAGGCGGCGACGACCTTCTTCATCAGCCGGAGAAAATCCGGAGTCGCGTGAGTCGGCGACAGAGAACTGATCACTTTTCCCGTCCGGACATCCATCGCGGCGTACAGATCCGTGGTCCCATCCGCGCGTAGTCGAACGTACGCTTCTGAGTCTGATCACTCAGCGTTTCTACACACGTAGCCAATGCCGCGCCGGTTGTGCGAGCAGGGGCCGGCGGAGGAATCACGGAATAGCTGTAGCCCGCGTTGGGCGAGCAGCCCGCGGGCCAGCTCGTCGGGTTCCGGTTGGGCGATTGGTACGCCCGAGGGGATCCAGTCGATGATGGTCCCGGGTGCGCCGTCACGGCCGAGTTCATAAAGCTCCAGCGTCCACGAGGCCCCCACCGAGCGGCACCACACCGCGGCGAGCACGTCACCCACCACGCCGGCTGAGGGTGCTCCGACCGAATGTTTCTGACCGGTTATCCCGGCGGCGGCGTCCGGTGCGGTCTTGCTCATTCCGCATCACCGGGATCGACGTGCTCCGCAATCGCAACCAGCTTTCGCTGGACTGCCTGGATGGTCAATGTGGTGTCCAGCCCGGTGATCGCCAGGACGCGGCGGACCATGCGGGTGGGCTGGGTGAACCCGAGCCGGCCACCGACCGCGCGCAGGGCCTGGTCGGCACGGAGGAATACGGTCAGCCCGGCGACGCTGAGAAAGTCCAAACCGGACAGGTCCAGGGTGATCTGGCGGTGCCCATCGCGGCGCAGCTGGTCCAGCAGCTGATCTAGGCGGGGGGCGGTGGCCAGATCCAACTCCCGCACCTGCACGCAACTGCGGGTGGCATCGGTGGAAGTCATAACGTCGAAGCACGTCAGATGGCCATTGTCTTGGCTGTCGCATGACGCATCAGCATGCCTCCCGGGGTCCTGGGGAGGCCCGGCTGCGGGGGCAATGCTGTCGCTGACCACCGCTGTCCGGGCATCGCTGTCTGGACGGCTGGTGGTTCAACCATCCTGGATCGTACCTGCTACCGAGGGAGGTCGCAGGTCTTCGGCCGGGGGAACGCTCAGAAGGACGATGACTCGGGCCCGGAACGGCCGATGGTTTCGACCAGCTCGGCGGCCACCACCCGCAGCTTGATGTTGTGGCGTTGGGAGATGGTGCGCAGGGCGGCGAAGGCCTGCTCGGGGGTTCCGCGCTGTTGAGCCATGACGATGCCGATGGCCTGGTCGATGACCGATCGGGAGGACAGCGCGGTACGGAGGTGGTCAGACAAGGTGACCTCGTCGTAATGGCGCAGCGCCGCGATGACCGCGATCGCCGCCTGACCGGCCAGCAGTCCCGCCAGTTGCCGGTCCAGGGCACCGAAAGCGTTCGGGGTACGGGCGTAGCAGTTGAGCACCCCGACCGGTTTGCCGGCCACGATCAACGGCACCGAGTACACGCCCAGGATCCCCCACCCCATCGCGATCATGGGGTAGCCCTCCCAGCGGTCCTCGACACGCAGGTCCGGTGCGTCGGTGACTTCACCGCTGGCCAACGCCTGCAGGCATGGTCCGGTATCAAGATCGTATTGCTGTTCGTCAAGCTGGCTGGCCAGCTCATCAGCCGCAGCCACGGTGAACACCCGACCCTGCTGGGACAGAGTGATTCCGCAGGTCCACACCGCGTCCACGGTGCGCACCGTCAGCTCCGCCACTCCCTGCACCAACTCGGTGAAGGAGTCGGTGGACAGCAACAGCCCCGCCAGCTCCGACAGCGCAGGACTGAGCACAGGGGGAATTTCTTCGGGCATCGGTGCGGCCTGACCCGCCGGTGCGGACCATCCGCCCGGCGTGATAGCTCGTCCGCCAAGAACGGCGCGGCAGCAAGGCCCACAACGCGAAAACGCCCTCAGTGCCCCCCAGTTTGACACACCTCACCGCGCCGACAGCGGGTTCGCGGCATTGGTTGACCCCGCACCCTGGTCTGTTACGACCCAGGCGCCGGTTGGTCCTCAGCGGCCAGTTGATCCCCGCGGCCGCGGTGCGTGCGCCCGGGTTTGCCGCCCGCGCCGCTCGGGTACCCCGTTGCGGGACTAGAGAAGTCGACCTGACGTCGGGATGGCGAGGTCGATCGGGTGGCTTCGAAGTCTCAATGTCGACGGAAGGAGCAGTCATGACTGAGCAACGTGAGGGCACGCCCAAGGTGTCCAACCCTCGGGAACCCTATGTCCACTCTGGGGGCGAGCAGGACCCTGGCAGCGGCATAGAGAAGCCCCCGTACGAGGACCGTCAGACCAGCGGCAAAAGCACAGAAGAGCACGCGGCGGAACGCGGTGACCCGGGTACTTCAGACGCCGGGACTCGGCAGGTTTCACAAGCCGAGCGCGAGGGCGTACCCCTTGACACGAACACCGACGCGGCGAGCCCCCTGGGTGTCGGAGAATCAGTGAGCACGCAGGGCAACGAGTAGATGGTCAACAAGTCCGAGGCGGCGCAGCAGGCGGACGGTGGCCGCACCCCGAATCTAGAGCCGGAAATGCCAGAGGCCCTCTCGGGCGACCAGAGCGGTTAATCTTACCTCACAGCGTGGCGCCCCGCCCACCGTGCGGGGCGCCACGCTGTGCCTGCTTAGCCGAGAGCGGGAAAAACCGTGGGGGCCGCCGCTGGTCCAGGTGAACAGCGCGATGGCCCGACGGCAGGACAGCCGGACAGCCGGGCATGGCCGGAGACGGGGTGTCGTGAAAGTTCCTACGACCTGGCGCCATGTGATCAAGTTGGGGTGCAGCACTGGTGACCTCGTGTAGGGGTCCCGGTAGTCCTGGGGAAATTTCCAACGGATTTGCCTGACCTGCGTTAACGTAGGGGACCTTGTCGGTTCTGTGATCACCACCTCACGGCCAGAAACGGGCAAACGGTACGAACCGTAGCGATTGTTGATCAAAGAGGCCGACACCGGCCCCCGCGTTAGAGCTGGTCAGGGATATCCGACCAAAATTTCCCCAGGACTACCGGGACCCCAGGTTGAGCCGCTCGGGTGTGCGGGTCACCAGCCGGTAGACCTGCTCCCGCGACAACTCGATGCCGCGCTCAGCCAGACACGGCACCAGCGCGGTGGTGGCGAACATGCCCCGCTCAGCCATCAACCGGCGCAGATGCCACACATACCCGATCTTGTTGGTCATCAGCGGTCGTCCTTGGTTTTTCTCGAAGGCGCGGGACAGCGCGGCCCTCAACATTCGGTTCCGGGCATCAGCCCCGACCGTCGTGTACACCGCTGTCGTGGACGCCCAGGAGTGTCCTACCTGCTGCTGCACGAACAGTGGATCCACCCTGTCCTCAATGAGATGGGACACATACGAGTGCCGCAGCGAATGCACAGAAAGATCATCCGGGAGGTCAGCCAACCGACGGAACTGGGCGAACCGCTCATCGATCTGGCGGGGTGAGATCCGCCCGCCGCGTTCGGTCAGCCACACCGCAGGATGCCGGTCACAACCGTAGTGGGGCCGTACCTCCTCCCAGATACTGGGCGAGCGTCTCGGCCGCCCACGGCATCACCGTGGCCACCGCCCGCCGCCGTGGCGGGCTGCCCCGCATCGCTTTGCCGAAGCGCACATGCAGCACCCCGAACCGGCCCAGCTCCGGAGCCGCCGGGTTGCCGGCGAAATCGACCACATCCAGCATCGCCGCCTCCCGGCGGCGCAGCCCCCAGCCATAGACCACTTTGAACAAGCTGGCGTCACGGAAGGTGGCCAGCCACCACTTGCGCCGCGAGGCCGCCGCCCGCTCCACCCGGTCATCGGCGGCATCGAAAAACGCCTGCAACTCCTGGCGGGTCAACGGGCGACGCTCGGGACGGCCCTCATAGTCGGCCACGTGCACGGCGAGGTTGTCCTCGTGGCACTAAACGCAACGGATGACGTTCACACGCAGGTCACACGGCGTGTCGGACAACTCTACGGCCCGCTCGCCGGAAGGCCCGTGACCTCGAACCCCAGGCAGACGACAGTCACACAACCTGCCGAATGATGCACTCAATGCAACTCCGCTCACTTACAGCCACGTCGCGTAGGTGTGCCGGTACCAGTGCGGGTCGAAGTCGACGCCTGTGTCCCGTCGTAGCCGTTGCACGAGGTCGTAAACCGCCGGGTAGCCCCACGGACGTCCGAACGGCTGGCCCCAGAGGTTGACGAACACGTAGTCGGAGTCGAGGTCGCCGTATTCCTCGTGCAGGTAGTCGGCGTAGAGCCGAACCACTTCCGGGCTGACCGGAACGGTGCGCGGTGTCGCCGACTTGGCGTGTGCCCTGTTGTCGTTGGCCCGCTGCGTGATCGTCAGCTCGCCCTCAGCGGCGGCCAGGTCCTCATGGCGCAGGCCCAAGGCTTCACCGATCCGAATGCCTGTATCCCACAGGAAAGCCCACAGCAAGCGGTCCCGCAGGTGTGTGCACGCGTCCAGGATTGCCTGGACCTGCCCGGCGGTCAGGATCGTCGGCTGCTTGCACGCAGCCTTCAGCTTGATCGCCCGCCGCCGTTCCGGTTCGCCGCCGCTCAGGTGGTAGAGGAACGGCTTCCATCCCGAACGCCGTCGACGCGCGGGCTGGAGCTGGCCTGTGACGAGGATCGGAACACGATCCTGAGTCGCGGCTGATCGGGCGCGTAGACAGTAGTCGCGGCAGCCATGTCGGATGCCGGAATCTGTGACGACCGGTGGCCTATTCTGTGCGACAGCAGGGTATCTGAGCTGGGCAAACGCTATCCGCGGCGGACATGGCAGTGACACGTTCTCGTCGTTGCCATCGCCCGGCTCTTCCCAGTACCCGGAGATCATGATCGTCAACGCTCGAGGCAGCTTGACCAGGAGCGCTCAGGATCCGGTACGCATCCTCGTCACAGGCCAACTCAGCCAGGTCAACCAGCCTGTGACGCACGAGACGCTCGATCGCTACCCACCCAACAGGGCCATCGACCATCTACGGAACGTGCTGGTCGCGGGGAAGGTCTTGCCCCCGCGAGACCAGTACCTGGCCATGTTCGACCGCTGGACGGCCAAGGCCCTCGCCCAGGTCGCCGATGCCAACGAGCGGCGCATCGTCCGCGGCTTCGCCAGTTGGCACGCGCTGCGGCGGTTACGGGATCGCTCCGAGCGGCACAACATCACCGCCACCCAGGCCGGTTATGCCCGCGCGCAGGTCCGGGCAGCCATCGCCCTGATCACATGGCTTCGCGACAACGGCGCCACCCTGGCCTCCTGCGACCAGCGCCTCATCGACCGCTGGCTCACCGACGGGCGCAGCACCAACCGCAATGCCCGCGCGTTCCTGCTCTGGACCCGCCGCAACGGACACACCCCAGACGCCGAGATCCCCCAACGCACCACCGAAGGGCCGGCCGCCCGCATCGACGAGGACGACCGCTGGACGCTGGTCCGCCGATTCCTCCACGACGACGCCATACCCACCGCGGACCGCGTCGCCGGCCTTCTTCTGCTGCTCTACGGCCAGCCACTCACAAAAGTGGCGCACATCACGCGAGATCAGATCCTCAGCAGCGGAGGTGAAGTCCGGATCACGCTGGGCACCAAGCCGCTGAATTTGCCTGATCCCCTCGGCGGTCTCGTGCTGCGACTGGCCGCCAACCGCCGCGGCCACGCAGCCCTCGGACACACCGAGGACCACCCGTGGTTGTTCCCCGGCGGAGCACCGGGCCGGCCGATCAGCCCAAACAGGCTGATGGCCAGGCTCCAGTCGTTCGGCGTCCAGGCCCGCGCCGGCCGCAACACCACCCTCATGGACCTGGCCGCTCAGCTCCCAGCCATCGTCTTGAGCAACCTTCTGGGTATCCACATCAACACAGCCACCTCCTGGACCGAGCAGGCCCAGACAGGTGCCGCCTACGCCGCTGAGATCGCCCGCAGGGGGTCATTCAGCAAGTCCTGATTCCGGTGGTTACCAATATGCGGGTTGAGGTACAGCGGTAGGTCACGGATGTCCTCGCCACCATCGGTGAGAAACGTGACCTGCTGATTGGCTTGCATGCCCTGGGAGGTGAGGACCTCGGACAACCGGCGTTTCGGTTTGGTGTCGTAGGTCTGCACGTATCCGAAGCACTTGGCCGGCCCCTGGTCGGGGATGACCTTCCCGGCGATCACCTCGAACCAGCCGTCCCGCCGGGAGGTCTGCGCACTGGAATGCACGTAGCCGCCGTCCAGGCCGACGACCAGCGGCAGATCCGGGCGAGGCAGTTCCTCCCGGTCTCGTTGGCAGGTGTCGATGAAGGAGAACTGCTCGGGACCCAGCTCGTCCTCCAGGCGTTGAGCTACGGCCTGAACGTGGTGGCGCACAGCGGTGGCGTGCAAGGGACGGCCCAGGGGAAAGACCTCGCCCAGCAGCTGGGCGGACAGCCCATAGGAGACCAGTCCGGCGAACTTGGCTTCCAGGTACTGAAGCTCCGGCGTGACCCGAGTGGGGAGCACCGCGGCCAGCGGGGGTGAACGTCCGGCTGGCCTGGGGTTGGCAGCCACAGTGCCACCACCGCGGACTGGACAGCCGCAGGGTCCCGAACAGGCTGCGCACCACGATGGTGCGGGAGTCCTTGTGCCGCCGGGGCCTCCCACACTCCGGGCAGACCACCTGGGTAGCCAGGGCGGCCTTGGTCTGCTCCTCGACCAGCACACCCTGAACAGCGGACAGCAGCTCCAAAGCCTCACCCCGCTGAAGACCCAGCATGTCGAGGGCCAGGGTGTCCCGATCCAGGGACAGCACCTCGCGGACCACGCTCGGGGCGTCCACGTCGTCGCCAGCCTGGACAACGACCCGCACGGTGACCTTCACAGCGCCCCGGCCAGCACGACACGCAGCTGACACACGGCGGGACTCGGGAACGGAGCGGCATCAGACATCACGCCATCCTGACCCCACCGGCGAAGAGCGCCCCGAAGGCCCCCGCTGTTCCTGACCAACCGTGCCTCCCACGGTTTTTCCCGCTCTCGCTCACCAGCCCGACGCGAGTAGGCCGCCGGTGCAACCTCGCCACGACCACCTCCGGTCGCTTATCGCGGGTCTGTCAAGTGAACGGTGTAACTGGATCTTGTTTTGGATCTTAGTTCCGTCCGGCGGACAGGCGCCCGTCGAAGGTGATCTCGAAGGCGTTGAGCGCTGCTTTCCAGCGGTTGGACCAGCGTTGCTGTCCCTTGCCGGTGGGGTCCAGGCTCATGACCGCGAGGAAGACGCACTTCAGCGCGGCTTGCTCGGTGGGGAAGTGCCCTCGGGCGTTGACGGCCCGCCGGATTCGGGCGTTGATCGACTCGATCGCGTTCGTCGTACAAATGATCTTGCGGATCTCCTGGTCAAATCTCAAGAAGGGTACGAATTCCGCCCAGGCGTTGGTCCACAGCCGGATGATCGCGGGATATCTTTTCTCCCATTTCCCGCTGAACTCGGCGAAAGCATCCAGCGCGGCCTGCTCCGACGGCGCGGTGTATACTGGCTTGAGATCCTTCGCGATCACCGCCCAGTCCTTCTTCGAGGCGTATTTGAATGAATTGCGCAGCAGATGCACGACGCATGTCTGCACGATGGTCTTGGGCCACACGGTGGTGATGGCCTCGGGCAGGCCCTTCAATCCATCGCACACGACGATCAGGCAGTCCTGAGTGCCCCGGTTCTTGATCTCCGACAGGACGCGCATCCAGTACTTCGCGCCCTCCCCGTCACCGTGCTCCCCAGCCCATAACCCCAGGATGTCCCGGGTCCCGTCCACCGTGACCGCGAGCGCGACGTAGATCGGCCGGTTCGCGACGCTGCCATCGCGGATCTTGACGTTCACCGCGTCGATGAAGATCACCGGATAGACCGGGTCCAGCGGGCGGCTCTGCCACGTCGCCATCCCCTCCACCACCCGGTCGGTGATCGCCGAAATGGTCTGTTTCGCACCTCCGCGCCGTAGATCTCGGCCAAGTGCGCGGAGATCTCCCCGTGGGTCAACCCCTTCGCCGACAACGAGACCACCAGATCATCGATCCCGGACAACCGGCACTGGCGCTTCGCCACGAGCACCGGCTCGAACGTGGACTCCCGATCCCGCGGCACCTCGATCTCCACCGGCCCGGCCTCGGTCACCAGCGTTTTCGACCGCGTCCCATTCCGCGAATTCCCACCATTCCGGCCAACCGGGTCATGCTTACCGTAACCAACATGATCATCCATCTCGCCCTCCAGGGCGGACTCGACCACCACCTTCGTCAACCGGGCCAGCAAGCCACCCTCCCCAGTCAACTTCAGGCCCTCGGCCCGCGCCCGCGCGGTCAGCTGCCGTACCAGCTGCTCGTCCAAGCCGTCTCCCGGCTCAGCCGACACATCCATCGCCACCACAGTCACAGGTGCCTCTTCCGTCTCAGGAGTTACACCGTTGATCTTACAGTCCCGAAGAGCCGGGCGATGGCAGGATGCAGGCCACCCGCCGCCCAGTGATCGCGTGCCCCCATAGTGTCGGGTTGGGGTCTAAGACCTGGTGAGCGTGGTGTCAATGAATGGGTTTTCGGGGTCTAACCTGACGGTGGTCGTGGGCACGCCTGATGTCATGTTGGGGTATACCCCACTATGACGTCCTCGTGGACTTGCCTAGGCCCGTCGGCACGGTGAAAATTCTGGACCGTGCCGCCTGTTGGGGCGAGTGGCACGGTTCTTGCCGGCATCCCGTGATCGTCGTGGGCGTAGAGGTAGCCGAGAGCTTCGCTAATGATCTTGCTGACCGTGTAGAAGCTGTCGGGGGTTCGAGGTTGTGTGGGTGACTGTCTCGCCGAGTGGGGTGAAGCCGATGGTGTGGGTGGCTGCTGGCGAGCACGACGCCGGGAATGTGGATGCGGCGCGCGGCCTCCAGGACGTGGTCGATGGCGGTGATGTTGTGCTCGCGGACCTCGGAAGGAGCGTTGGCGGCGAGGTGGCATCAGCCACTGCCGCAGGTGGCCGTGAGGGTCGCGGGCAGGTCCCGCAGGTCGGTGTGAACGAACTCGACTGATTCGTGGGCCGGTCGCCACCTCGCGGTGTTCCAGCTCGGTCGTCGGTTGCCCAGGGGTGTCCTTTCATGTGGTGCGGGGGGTTGTCCTTCCCGCCCGCGCGGCTGGAGACGGTAACGGTGGCCCGCTGCGTAGAGTTCGTCCCGTCCCCTCGTTAGTTTGCCCCTGTCGTTGAGGGTGCACTTGTTCCCGACCGGCGGCGGGTGTCAACAGAGGTGATACCAACCCCTGGCTCCCCGTTCCATTCTTACCCGATCCCAAGACCGAGCTGGCATGCCTTCAGACCATCATTGTAGGCTCCCGCGTGCGCATGTGAATGCCCGCGTGCCGCCACACTGACGTCCTCGCACGCCGACGCCAGCAGCCAGATCCCTAGCCGTAGCGAGCGCGTCCAGTTAGCTCGTCCACATGGGTACATCTAGCAAGGGGTCTTGTTTTCTACCGTGGTCTCGCCGCCGTCGGCCCAGTGTCGGCAGTGGTGTGCTTGGCATAGTCCTGGTGGTCGGTCGCAGCCGGGGAAGGCGCAGCCGCGGTCGCGGGCGACGAGTGCTCGGCGCAGCGACAGGGGCACGGTGCGCATGGTCCGGCCGACGTCGAGGGGTTCGGATGTCCCGCCCAGGACGACGGGGATGATCTTTGCGTCGCAGGCCCACCGGCGGGTTTCGGAGGCGCTGAGGTGGGTGCCGTAGTCCAGGGTCGCGGCACCCAGGCCGGTGCGCAGGGTGTCCCAATTAATGGTGACGGTCAGGTGTGGGGGTTCCCCGGCGGTGGTGGGGCAGTCGTGGGCGGCGCGGGCGAGCCCGCAGACCTCCAGGAGGGCGTCGGCGTTGCGCTGGTCGGTGGTGCGCTCATCGGGGATGCCCTCAGCGGCGGGCCGGGGTGACGCGAGTTGCTCGATCAGGGCACGGAATGCGGCGCTGTGTTCCGGTTCGAGGAATCCGTCGAGTCCGAGGCGTCCGTCGCGGCGTTCCCGTAACCGGAGTTCTCCCGCGGCGGGGGCGGGTTCCTCCTCGCGGGGTTGCCGTCCGTCGGGGTCGAGGTGGGTGAGGATGTGGCGCCCGATCTTGTGGAGTGAGACATCCCAGGAGCTAGAATGTCAAGCGGCAGCCTTCTCGACGCGTTGCGGCCAGGCGGTCGCTTCGTCGTAGCGGGTACGGGTCTTCAGGCAGCCGTGGAGGATGCCGACGAGCTTGTTGGCGAGTTGGCGCAGTGCGGCGTGGTGTTCGGTGCCGCGCTCTTTGAGCTGGTCGTAGTAGGCGCGGGCGCCGGGCGAGGCGTTCATCGCGGTGAAGGCTTGGGTCATGAGGGCGTCGATGAGCCGGTCGTTGTGGATAAACCGGGCGAGGACGACTTTCTTCTTGCCCGAGGCGCGGGTGATCGGACTGGTGCCGGCGTAGTTCTTGCGGGATTTCGCGTCGGCGTAGCGGTGTGGGTCGTCGCCGAACTCGGCGAGCACCCGGGCCCCGAGGATCGGTCCCAGCCCTGGCTGGGACAGGATGATCTCAGCGTCCGGGTGCTGCCCAAAATGCGCATCGACCTGCTCTTGCAGGGTCGTGACCTGCTCTTGCAGGGTGGTCAGCACCGCGACGGCGGCGCGGGTCGTGGCCGCGTAGGCCGCGGTGATGACCGCGGGCCGGCCCAAGTGCTCGGCGCGCAGCACGGCCTGGATCCGGGTGGCCTTCTCGCCGATGTCGCGACGGCGGGCATGTTTGAGCGCGGCGGTGATCTGGGTGATCGTCAGCCTCGCCGCCGAGGCCGGGTCCGGTGCCTTGGCCGGCAACTCCAGAGTGTCGGGCGCATCGAGGTCCTCGAAGGCCGCAAGTGCGGCGGGGAAGTACTCGCGCAGGGCGTGGCGCAACCGCTGGGTGTGGCGGGTCCGTTCCCAGATCAACGTCTTGTGCGCCCGCGTCACCACCTTCACCGCCTCAGCCCCAGCGGTGTCCCCGGCCACCGCCCACAGCTGGTGAGAATCGGTGCGCACCATGTCAGCCGACATGTGCGCGTCAGCGGCATCGCTCTTCGCGCCCGACACGCTGTGGCGTTCCCGGTAGCGGGCCGCCTGCACCGGGTTGACCGCGAACACCGTGTACCCCGCGGCGACCAACGCCGCCACCCACGGCCCCCGGTCGGTCTCGATCCCGACCACCACCTCGGCTTCCTCGGCGGCCTCGCCGAGCTGCTCACCGATCATCGCGTGCAACCGGGCCATCCCCGCCACCCCCTCGGGCAACCGGGCCTTGGCCAACCGCCGGCCGGTGGCGTCCATCAGCTCGACGTCGTGATGGGCCTCGGCCCAGTCATCCCCCACGAACAGCAACTCGTCTCCCCATCCTCGTAGTCGATCATGTTACGCAGCCCGCGGGAGAACCATCAGCGACCTAATGAATCAGTGCTCACGCCACACCACAGCGGGCACGACATCCCATCAGCGATCAACTCTCCCGGCCCACCAGCAGGGGCACGATCTCACTTCAGGACTCAACGTCCAGGTGGGACGAGTGCTCACCTGCCGGCGGCTACCGGACGTGAGTCTGCCGGACGGCCGACCCACTAGCACCCATTAGGTGGGACGAGTGCTCACCTGCCGGCGGCTACCGGACGTGAGTCTGCCGGACGGCCGACCCACTAGCACCCATTAGGTGGGGTCGAAGGAGTGGGCGTAGCGGGCCAGGTCGGCTTCGGCGGCGTCGCGGTCCGCGACGCTGACCGAACTGGGGATGGCGTTCATCGTCTCGGTGATCACTCGGACCTGTGCCGGGCCGATGTCCCCGGTGGCCAGCGCGGCGGCGGTGTTCGGGAGCTTCGGTGGCAGCACTTCGCCGTTCAGCGTGCGGTGTGGGGCGAGTTGTGTGGCGTGCTCGACGCGGGTGCGGGCTTCGGTGGCGGAGAGGTGCAGCATCCCGGTGAGCAGCCGTTTCGTGGTGCCGAACCCGGTGCTGGCCGCGATGGTGCGGGAGTCCAGCTCGGCGACTGTCTCCAGCATCACCGAGTGCAGCATCCGGGAGACCGCTTCGATGTCCCGGACCTGATCCTGCAACCCCGCGTCATCACACCCGGCGATCGCCTCACGCCACTGGGCGAGGCTGGCGACCATCGCCTGCCTCGGGTCCAGCCGCGTCTCGATCACGTCACCATCATCGCCCCCACCCCTGACAATTTCGGGGGTTCACGCCAGAGGTCAGACAAGAGGATTCCGGCGATCCGGCGGCTAGCTCGCTGTTCGCGCGCGCTACGCAGTGACGGCCTCGGAGTAGGCCGGGGTCTGGATGTCGCCACGTGTTAGTCGCCCAGGTTCACTCGATCGCGACATCCTGTGACGAGATTTCGTTTCGATGCCGCAACCCGGGGAGGTGCTCGGAGTTCTCCACGGTGACCGGCTCGATGCCCTCGTCGGCGGGCAGCTCGAACCCGAACACCTGGGCGTAGAAGCTCAGCTCGGCGTCGAGCGCGCGGCGGATGTTCTCCGAACGCCGGAAGCCGTGCTGCTCGCCCTCGAAGAGCAGGTAGGCGACGGGCACCTGCCGAGCCCGGAGAGCGTCGACGATCATCTGCGACTGGCTGGGCGGGACGACCTCGTCCTGATCACCCTGCAGCACGATGAGCGGCCGGGTGAGTTTGTCGACGTGGTGGATGGGGGAGCGCTCGAGGTACACGTCGCGCCGGGCCGGGTACGGCCCGATGAGCCCGTCGAGGTAGCGGCTCTCGAACTTGTGCGTCTCGGCGGCCAGCGCCTCCAGGTCGGCGACGCCGTAAAGATCGGCGCCCGCGGCGAACGGGGTGTCCTCGCGGGCCAGCGCGGCCAGCGTGGTGTAACCGCCCGCGGACCCGCCGCGGATCGCGAGCCGGGCCGGGTCGACCCGACCCTGCTCGGCAAGCCAGCGGGCGGCGGCGATGCAGTCGGCGACGTCGACCACACCCCAGGCGCCCTTGAGCAGCTCCCGGTAGGCCCGCCCGAAACCGGCGGACCCGCCGTAGTTGACGTCCACGACGGCGAAGCCGCGGCTCGTCCAGTACTGCAACCCGATCGACAGCGACGGCACCGCCATCCCCGTCGGGCCGCCGTGGATCACCACGAGAAGCGGCGGCAGTTCGCCGTCCGGGCCGGTATGGCTGGGGTTGGCGGGTGGGTAGAACAACGCGTGCGCCGTTCGCGGGTTCCCGTCGCCGTCGACCGAGGGGAACGACACCGTCTCGGGCACCGACACGTACCCGGTGTCGATGCCGAGCTCGCGCGGCGGGCGAAGAATCTCGACCTCCAGGCCCTCGGGTCGGATCCGGTACACCGCCGCTTCGGTGCTCGGGGTGCCCGCGACGACGACCACGTGCTCCGGGCCGGCCGCCCGCAGCGCCGAGACGGCGGAGAAGGGCAGGTCGAGGTCGGTGACGGCGCCGTCGGTGCCGCGCACGGCCAGCCCGTCGTAGCCCTCGCGCCAGCGGGCGAACACGATCCGGCCATCGGCCAGCAGGGCGTAGCGGGCCGAGCCGAGCCCCCAGCCGGGCATCCCGATCTCGGCGTCGATCTCGATGACGGGCTCGACGCCCTCGCGGGGCGCCCAGCGGTAGAGGTTCCACCAGCCGGTGCGGTCGGACAGGAACAGCAACGTGCCGTCGGGTCCCCAGCGCGGCTCGGCCACCGACTCGCCCGGCCCGCCCGCGACGACGGTGTCCGCGCCGGTCGCGAGATCGCGCACCGTGAGTACCGTGTCGTCCCAGGGCATCGACGGGTGGTCCCAGCTGAGGAAGGCCAGCCGGGTTCCGGCTGGGTCCAGCCGGGGTGATGTCACGAAGTCCGGGCCGCTGACCAGCAGCTCCGGGGTAGCATCGCCCGTGATGCGGACGATCTCGTTGCGCACGTCGGCCGCGCTCCCACCCTCGCGGTGCCGCTCGCGCACGGCCACGAGCACCCCATCGGGGCCGACGTCGCCGTCGGCGTAGCGGTCCCCCCGCGGCAGTGCCGGCTCGGGGGTGACCGGGACCGGGACGCCGTCGAGCCCGAGCCGGTGGAGTCGCTGGTCGGCCCAGTGGGTGAACCACACGACACCTTCACGCACCCACCACGCCGCACCGCCGTACTCGTGCACGGCGGTGCGGGCGTTCATCCCCTCGGGCAGCAGGTCGACGGTGGTGCCATCCGGAGCGCGCCGGACGAGCTGGGTACGCCCGCCCTCGGCCGGGCGGCCCTCCGACCAGTAGACGTCGTCAGAGTCGAACCGGACGTCGGACAACCGCACCGCGGCGGCCACGACGAGCTCGGAGGTGATCGGGGTCGGCCAGGATCCGAACGGCTGCGCGTGCATCACAGGTTCACGCTAGCGGTGCGCTACGATGCCCAGCGTGGGTGCCGGCATGGTCGATCATCGTTACAGCACGGCGGCCCGGTGCTCCCGTTGTGATCACCGGGCTATCCTGACGGCGGCTGCCGCCAAGCTCCTGGTGTCCGCGTCCAGGAATCTGCTGGAGTCTTTCCGGTGCCCGGATGAACGCGGCTGGCACGTGCGGTATCCGGGCATTGAAGGTGGCGGCAAGGCGCATCGGCGCGGATGGCGTTAGGCCCTGCCCCCTGCGTGGCTGTCGGTCGCATGGCGGTAGTCCACGCTGCTGTAGCGCTCCAGGCGGTCGAGGCGGTGGGTGCTGCGGACCTCCCGGACGGTGCCGCTGCGTGAGCGCATCACCAGTGACTCGGTGATGGCGCGGTCTCGCCCGTAACGCACTCCGTGCAGCAGCTCGCCGTCGGTGATCCCGGTCATGACGAAGAACGCGTCGTCGCCGCTGACCAGGTCGTCGACCGTGAGCACCGCGTCGAGGTCGAGCTCGGCTTCGTCGGCTCGCCGTTTCTCCTCGTCGCTGCGGGGGTGCAGCCTGCCCTGCAGCACGCCGCCGAGGCACTGGATCGCGCAGGCGGTGATCACGCCCTCCGGGGTGCCGCCGATCCCGAGCAGCAGGTCCACGCCCGAGTCGGGGGTCGCGGCCATCACCGCCGCGGCGACGTCGCCGTCGGTGATGAACTTGATCCGCGCGCCGGCGCGGATCACCTGCCGAGCCAGCTCGTCATGCCGCGGCCGCTCGAGCATGCAGACCGTGATGTCCTCCGGCGCGCACCCCTTGGCGCGGGCCAGGGCGGCGATGTTGTCCTCCGGGGACTGCCGGATGTCGACCACGTCGACGGCGTCGGGGCCGGCGACGAGTTTGTTCATGTAGAACACGGCGGACGGGTCGTACATGGCCCCGCGGGGCGCGACCGCGAGCACCGACACCGCGTTGCCCATGCCCTTGGAGGTCAGCGTGGTGCCATCGACCGGGTCGACGGCGACGTCGCACGGCGTCCCGGTTCCGGAGCCGACCCGCTCGCCGTTGTAGAGCATCGGGGCGTCGTCCTTCTCGCCCTCACCGATGACGACGACGCCGTCCATCGTGACGGTCCCCATCATCGCCCGCATCGCCGCCACGGCGGCGGCGTCGGCACCGTCCTTGTCCCGCCGGCCGACCCACCGACCGGCCGCCATCGCGGCCGCCTCGGTGACCCGAAGCAGATCCAGCGCCAGATTCCGATCCGGCTGCGGCCGAGTGGTAGTTGTCATCCCCACACGCTAAAACCCTCACCCCACCCCCACCTCCCTCCCCCGGAGGATTCCCAGGGTGAACACCGGGCAGTGTCACCGATAGGTAAGGGTTTGGGGGGTGGGTTGTGGGGGAAGATGTGGTGGATCGGGGTGGCGTTGGGGGAGGTCGTCGTGTGGTTTGTGCATGTCGTGGGCGAAGAAGCCGGGGCGCGGTGCTGAGCGGGCCGCGCGCGGCGCTATTGGTGCTGGCCAAGGCACCGGTGCCGGGGCAGGTGAAGACCCGGCTGTGCCCGCCGGCCACCCCCGCCCAGGCCGCCCGGATCGCCGCGGCGGCATTTCTGGACACCCTGGACGCGGTGCTGGCGGTACCCGACGTCATACCCGTGGTGGCGCTGACCGGTGATCTCGCCCACGCGGTCGACGCCGCCGCGCTGACCGAGCGGTTGCGGGTCGCCACGGTGCTGGCGCAGCGCGGAACGACGCTGGGCCGGCGGATCGCCGCCGCGTACGCCGACACCGCCGCGATGGTCGGTCCCCGGCCGGTGCTGCAGATCGGGATGGACACTCCGCAGGTCGACGCCACCCTGCTCAGCAAGTGTCTCGACCTGCTCGACGCAGACGGCGTGGACGCCGCGCTCGGGCCGGCGACCGACGGTGGTTGGTGGGTGCTGGGCCTGCGACGGCCCGAGCCGGCTGAGCTGATCGCTGATGTTCCGACGTCGCGGCCGGACACCGGGGCGCGGACGATGGCCGCGCTGCGGGCCTCCGGCGCCCGGGTGGTCGAGCTGCCCGAGTTATCCGATGTGGACACCTGGCGCGACGCCGCCGCGGTGGCCGCCGACGTGCCCGACGGCCGGTTCGCCGCCACAGTCGCCGCGGTCGCCGCCGCTGGGGTCGCGCTGGAGAGCCGCCGGTGATCGCCGACCACACCGCGGTCTTCGACCCGGTCCTGGCCGGCCGGCCCGCCCAGCTCGTCGGCGACGATGGACGGATACTGCCGGTGGCCCCGCGGCGCTGGCTGGCCCCCGCCGACGGCGAGGACGGTTGGCTGCTGGACCGTTGCACCGGGCCGACGGTGGATCTGGGCTGCGGCCCAGGCCGGCTGGTAGCCGAGCTGGCCGGGCGTGGTGTCCCCGCGCTGGGCGTGGACTGCTCGCCGCGGGCGGTCCGGCAGTGTCACTCCCGCGGCGCCGCTGTGCTGCACCGCGACGTCTTCGCCACGCTGCCCGGCGAGGGGCGGTGGCACCACGTGCTGCTGGCGGACGGCAATATCGGCATCGGTGGGGATCCCGTGCGGCTGCTGCGCCGCTGCGCGGCCCTGCTGCGCTGCGGCGGCACCATGCTGGTCGAGGCCGAGCATCCCGGAGCCGGGCTGTGGCGGGGGGCCGCCCGGCTCCAGGTCGCCGGCGCAGCCGCAGGTCCCTGGTTTCCGTGGGCGGTCGCCGAGCTGCCGGCGCTGACCGCGCTCGCTACTCTGGCCGGGTTGCGGGCCGGGGACCGCCACCACGCCGGCCGCTGCTTCATCGAGCTGCGCCACGTCAGCGGACGGTAAGCCCTCGCTACCCGCTGGAGAGCTAGCGTGCTGAGTATGACCCTGTTGCGCCAGAGGGCCCGCCGGGCAGCCGAGCATCCTCCGCCCGGCCCGTTCCGGGCCGGCTTCTGGCGTAGTCCGCTGCGCGGCCCGTGGTTCACCGCGGTGCTCAGCGTGGCTCTGTTGCCCGGCATCACGCTGATGTTCCTCACCGGCCTGGCCTCCTACGCCGCCTACAACCCCAACCTGGCGCCGGGTAACGACACCACGCCGGACAAGGGGCTGCTCGGTTCCTGGCTGCCGGGCTGGCCGGCGGGGCCGTCCTGGCTGTACTGGGTGAACCAGGGTGTGCACGTGACGCTCGGTCTGGTGCTCATCCCGGTCGTGCTGGCCAAGCTGTGGTCGGTGCTGCCCAAGCTGTTCGAATGGCCGCCGGCCCGCTCGCTCACCCAGCTCGTGGAGCGCGCCTCGCTGCTGCTGCTCGTCGGTGGCGCGGTGTTCGAGCTGGTCACCGGGGTAATGAACATCCAGTACTACTACGCCTGGCCGTTCGGTTTCTACCAGGCGCACTACTACGGGGCGTGGGTGTTCATGGCCGCGTTCGTGGTGCACGTGGCGTTTCGGCTGCCCCGGATGGTCACCGCGCTGCGGTCCCGCAGCCTGCGCCGCGAGCTGCGTACTCCGGTGTCGGCGACCACCGCTGAGCCACCCGACCCCGATCACCTGGTGTCTTCCGACCCCGCCCCGGCGACCATCTCGCGGCGGGGCGCGCTGGGCATGGTCGCGGCCGGCGCGCTGGCGCTGCTCGGGCTCAGCGTGGGCCAGGTCATCGGCGGGGCGGCCCGGTCGACCGCGCTGCTGGCGCCGCACGGGCAGAACCTGGGCAACGGGCCGACGGACTTCCAGGTGAACAAGACCGCCACCGAGGCGGGGATCGGTCCGGTGGGTGAGGGCTGGCGGCTCGATCTGACCGGCGCGGTGTCCAGATCGCTGTCGCGTGCCCAGCTGCTCGCCCTGCCGCAGCACACCGCCCGGCTGCCGATCGCCTGCGTGGAGGGCTGGTCGACCGGCGTGCATACCTGGACCGGGGTACGGCTGGCCGATCTCGCCGCCTTGGTGGGCGCGGCACCCGAGGCCACTGCGTTCGTCGAGTCGCTGCAGCGCGGCGGCGGGTTCGGCTCGGCGACGCTGTCCGCCGGGCAGGTACGCGCACCCGATGCCCTACTCGCGCTGCGGGTCAACGGCGCGGACCTCACCGCTGACCACGGCTTTCCGGCCCGGGTGGTGGTGCCGGCGCTGCCCGGGGTGCACAACACCAAGTGGGTGTCCCGCATGACGTTCCAGCCGGCTGTGCCGTGACTCGCCGAGAAGGGGTTCAGCTGCTGGCGCTGCTGGCGAGCTTCGTCGTCGCCGGCTACGCCGGGATCCGGTTGCTGGCCGGCAACCCGATCGGTGTCGGCGCGTGGTTCGTCGGCAGCGCCGTCGCGCACGACGCGGTGCTCTTCCCGCTCTACGCGGGACTGGACGCCGCGCTGGTGCTGCTGCTGCGCCGCCACCCCGCGTGGGCCGGCGTGGCCGGTGTGCGGTGGCTGAACTACTGGCGGGTACCCGCGGTGGTCTCCGGGTTGCTGCTGCTGGTGTGGTCCCCGCTGATCCTGCGGGTGTCCGAGACCGCCTACCACGCGGCGTCGACCCTGTCGGCCCAGCCGTTCCTGTCCCGCTGGCTCGCCGTGACCGCGGTGCTCTTCGCGATCTCCGCGGTCACCCTGGCGGTACGCGTGGCCATGGCCTCCCACAATGTCTAGCGCAGCGGTGCTCGTCGTCGATGACGATGTGCTGGTGCGTGACGTGGTCGGCCGCTATCTCGGCCGAGCCGGCTACCAGGTCACGGTCGCCGGAGACGGTGCGGACGCGCTGCTCGCAGCCGAGGCCACCCCGCCCGACCTCGTGGTACTCGATCTCATGCTGCCTGGTCTCTCCGGTCTGGAGGTGTGCCGGCTGTTGCGGGCGCAGGGCCCCGTGCCGATCGTCATGCTCACCGCGCTGGGCGAGGAGGAGGACCGCATCCTCGGTCTTGAGATGGGCGCGGACGACTACATCACCAAGCCGTTCAGCCCTCGCGAGCTCGTGCTGCGGGTCTCCTCGGTGCTGCGCCGGGCCCGGTCCTCTCGCCCGGCGACCCCGCTGCCGGTGATCACCGACGCCGGGTTGATGGTGGACGTCTCCGCCCGCCGAGCGGTGCTGGACGGCCGAGAGCTGGCGCTCACCGTGCGCGAGTTCGACCTGCTGGCCTTCCTCATCCAGCACCCCGGCCGCGCCTTCACCCGCACCGAGCTGTTAGAGCAGGTATGGGGCTGGACCTTCGGCGACCACTCGACAGTAACCGTCCACATAAGACGTCTGAGAGAGAAGATAGAACCCACCCCCACCACCCCCACCCGAATCGCCACAGTATGGGGCGTCGGCTACCGCTACGACCGGGGGTGAGGCGCGGTGCTTGAGGAGTTGCGGCACGTCGGGGTGGTTGCGTTGTTGTGTACGTTGCCGGTGGCGCTTCTCGGGGCGCTTCTGCTGCAGCGGATGCGACGGTATTCGATCACTGCGGCGGTCACGGTGTTGGTGTTGGTGCCGGTGGCCGCGACGTTGTCCGGGGTGCTGGGGGTCAACGGGTGGATGTTCACCCCCGCGCTGAGCACCGAGCTCGCGGTGGCCGCCGCGGTGGCGGCGGTGAGCGTGCCTGCCGGGCTGGTGCTCGGCCGGGGCATCGCGCAGGAGCTGACCTGGCAGCGGGAGGCCCGCGCCCGGGACCGGGCGGCCGAGTCGGCGCGACGCGAGCTGGTCGCCTGGATCAGCCACGACCTGCGCACCCCGCTGGCCGGGATCCGCGTGATGGCCGAGGCACTGGCCGACCGCGTGGTGGCCGATCCGGCCGAGGTCGCCGAGTACGCGCAGCGCATCGGGCGGCAGACCCAGCGCCTGAGCGGCATGGTCGAGGACCTCTTCCAGCTGTCCCGGATCAGCTCCGGGGCGTTGCGGTTGACGCTGTCCGCGATCCCGCTGGGTGAGGTCGTCTCCGAAGCCCTGGCCGCCGAGGCGCTCACCGCCGCCCGCAAGGGTGTGCGGCTGCTCGCCGAGGCCGACAGCGAATGGCCGGTCGTGCACGGCAGCGACCCGGAGCTGGCCCGGGTGATCCGCAACCTGCTGTCCAACGCGATCCGGCACACGCCGCCGGATGGCACCGTGGTGGTCGCTGCGGGAGCCCGCGACGGGCAGGCCTGGTTACGAGTCGACGACGCCTGCGGCGGCATCCCCGAGCAGGATCTGGACCGGGTCTTCGACGTCGCCTACCGCGCCAACACCGCCCGCACCCCCGCACCCGCCGACGAAACCGGCGCCGGCCTAGGCCTAGCCATCGCCCGCGGCCTGGTCGAGGCCCACGCCGGCCACATCGAAGCCCGCAACCACGGCCCCGGCTGCCGCTTCGAAATCCTCCTCCCCCTCGCTCCCGAGTGAGCCCCGCGCCCGTCTAGATGACCACGGAACATGCGGCCAGATGTCCACGAACCTAGCGGCCAAGTGTCCGTGATGAAGTCGAAATGGATGCCGTCCTTGAGGCCGCCGACGGCCGTGTCGTGGGCATTGAGTTGATCACCGACCGATGACCGGTCCACCGCCCTCCTCGGCGTGGTGCCTGGCATCCGTTACGGTAAGCCATCTTGTCCGATAAATACTTTTAGTCGTCTCGTGTCCTTCTTGTCTTAATCCCCTGCTCGACCGTTGGGCTTCTCCTGTTCATCTTCGGAACGCAGTGTCTGCCTCTGTCAAATCCGCGTGAAAGGGCTCCCGTAGCTCCACGCTGACTGGGAGCCTCCGACCGAGAGGATGTTCAATGGTAAAGCCTGCCATTCGATTGGCATTTCTACGCGTAAGCGTTGCCTGCTGCGCTTTATTAGCGGTGGCCGCGACCACGGCGGGAGTGGCCATGGCCGCACCGGCGGATCCTGGGGGGACAACGAGCGCGACCGCTCGCCTCAGTAACGGGCAAGGGGTGAATTCGGCGGCAACCGCCCAAGCTGGTGCGGACTACTGGACTCCGGAGCGGATACGGCGGGCAATTCCTGTTTCTGAGCCGGCTCCGGTGGGTCCTGCCGCCGTGTCACCGTCCGTGGCGGTGACCGGCCCGAGCGGGTCCACCCCGTCGGCCTCGGCCATCGCTTCGGCCGCTAACTCTCTCGCGGATGGGAACCAGAAGATCGCGGCCTCGATCACCGAGTCGGCGGTAGCAGGCAAGGTCTTTTTCCACAAGCCGAGTGGCGGCGACTTCAGTTGCTCGGGCAGCGCGCTCAACAGCCCCTCCAAGCAGCTCGTCATCACCGCCGGGCACTGCGTCCACGAGGGCAGGGGGGGTAACTTCGTGCAGAACTGGATCTTCATTCCCCGCTACCGAAACGGAGCGCGCCCGTTCGGCACCTTCTCTGCCAAGCAATTCCGTACGTTCAACGCTTGGATCACCAACAGTGACCTCAGCCGCGACGTCGGCATGGTCACCACCTTTCCGCTCAACGGCAACAAGCTTGTGAACGTCGTCGGCGGGCACGGTCTGAACTGGAACTTTCCCAGAGCCGTCAGCGTCACGATCCTCGCCTACCCCTCCAACTTCAACGGTGGTCAGATCCAAACTGTCTGCCAGGGCACGACCAGTGACGGTGGCGGGGGCACCATCAAGATCGGCTGCAACTTCGGCCCTGGTTCCAGCGGTGGCGGCTGGCTGATGAGCTTCAACAACAGTACGGGGCTTGGGCAGGTCAACGGAGTGATGAGCACAATCGACGGCGCGGGTGTCAACCGGTCCTCTTACTTCGACACTGCGGTCAAGGCCATGTTCGACGCGCAGGGCAGCGTGACCTGACGCCTGACGTGGATGGCCCCGCGGGACCAGAGGCGTAGTCTGGTCCCGCGGGGCCATAGACCGAGATAGGGGTGGGTGCACGACGGTGACACGTTCCAGCACACGCAAACTCACGGCGTTCGCCATCGTCGTCGGGGCCGTCGTGGGGATTGCGGCGGCCCGCTCTGTGACCGCTTCGACCGCCGCTCCTTCCGACCCGGGCACCGGCTCGACGGGGAGCCAGATTCAACCTTCCCCGACCGCCGAGTACTGGACGCCGGAGCGTATGCGCGACGCCCAGCCGGCGCCCATGCCATCACCCAATGGCTGATCACTGCGGTGTTACGGGCAGCACAGCACCTCACCGTGTAAGACGACGAACCAGGCGTCGTCGTGTTCGGTCCAGTGGCGCCAGGCGGCCGCGATGTCCTTTAGGTCTTCGCGGGTGGCAAGGTTGCGGTCCACGGCTTGCGTGGCGAGTGCGGAGCTGGTGACGCGGTCCGCCCACAGGCCGCCCCACCAGGCGCGTTCCTCCGGCGTGGCGAAGCACCAAGTCGTCGCGGAGCAGGTGATCTCGCTGAACCCGGCTGCTCGGGCCCAGGACAGCAGGTGCCGTCCCGCGTCGGGCTCGGCGCGGTTGCTGCGGGCGATCCGCCGATACAGCTCCAGCCAGCGGTCCAGGCTGGCTTGCGGCGGGTACCACGTCGTAGCCGCGAAGTCGACGTCCCTGACGGCGACTACCCCACCCGGGCTGCATACCCGGCGCATCTCCCGCAGCGCCGCGACCGGCTCCGAAAGGTGCTGCAGGACCTGATGGGCATGGACGACGTCGAACGCGTCGTTCGAGAAGTCGAGGTGGTACACGTCGGCTACGGCGAAGGAGACGTTGCGCACGCCGTGATGCTGCGCCTCGGCGCGAGCCTCCGCGAGCGGCGCGGAATCGTTGTCGATACCCACCACGGTGCCGGGCGCCACCCTCCGGGCGAGGTCGATGGTGATGGTGCCCGGGCCACAGCCGACGTCCAGCAGTCGCTGGCCCGGTCGTAGGTACGGGATGAGGTAAGCGGCGGAGTTGTCCACCGTCCGCCAGCGGTGTGACCGCAACACACTGTCGTGGTGGCCGTGAGTGTAGGTGTCCCGCTGGTCTGGCACCTGTCAAGCCTGCCAGACGATCCGGCTGTCCCCAGTGGGGTTTGTCGTAGTCTCCTCGTCGGTTGCTCGACTCCTCGTGGTCACCTTCGGGAGGCAGCGTCCCCTCGGTGACATCGGTGTGTGCGAGATGACACCGTGAGCGCCCCGGCCGGTGTCGCCGTCCCGCTCCGCGGCAGCCTGTCCGCTGGGTCGCGCCCGCCGTCGAGCCGTGCGGTGCTGAGCCTCGTGGTGCTGGGGGTAGCCTTCGGCGCGGCGGTGCTCGTCGCCGCCGACCGGAACCCAACCTCGACGACGAGGGCGTTCTCCGGCGCTGTCGGTGGGTTGTTTCTGCTGGCTGGGCTCGTCGCGCAGTTGCGCAGCCCGGTGAACCGGGTCGGGCTGCTCATGGTGCTGGTCGGGGTCGGCTGGTTCGCTGAGGACGTGCAGCTCGTGCGGGACCCGGTGGTGCACACGGCGGGGTTGCTGCTGACGTCGGCGTCGTCAGGTTTCCTGGTGCACTTGGTGCTGGCCTTCCCCACCGGGCGGCTGGGGTCGCGCGTGGGCCGGCTGCTGGTTGCGGCCGCCTACGGCACGGTCTTCGGCGTCGTCCCCCTGCGCTGCCTTGTCATGGACGACTCCTATCACCGGAATCTGTTGTTTCTCGGCAGCCTCCCGTGGGTCGACCCCGTGCCCGACTACGTTGGGGTGGGCATAGCGGTGGGACTGCTCGCGGTCCTGGTGCGCCGCTGGGTGAGCGCCGGTCCGCCGATGCGGCGGGTGCTGGCGCCGGTGTACTTGACCGGCCTCGTGGGGGGCGCGGCCTCGGCGCTGGGTCCGTTGACTGCACTTCCTGGCCTGCTGTTGTACGGGATCTACCACACCGCCCTGGTTCTGCTGCCGCTGGCGTTCCTCGCTGGAGTGTGGCGGGTGCGGCTGCGCCGGACCGCGCTCGCCGAGCTGCTGATGCGCTTGGACCACCCCGGCCCGGATGAGCTGCGGGACCTGCTCGCCCGGGCGCTGGGCGACCCGTCGGTGGAGGTGGCCTACTGGCGGCCCGACCGGCAGGCCTACCTCGACCGGGACGGCCGCCCGCTGGTCGTCGCGGCGGGCCGGGCGCTGACCGCCGTCGAGCGCGACGGCCACCGTGTCGCGGTGCTGGTGCACGACCCGGCGCTGCGTGAGGACCCGCACGTGCTCGATGCCGTCACCGCGGCCGCCGCCCTCGAGCTGGACAACCAACGGCTCACCGCCGAGGTCCGCGCCCAGCTGGCCGAGGTCCGTGCCTCCCGCGCCCGGATCGTCGCCGCCGCCGACGAGCAGCGCCGCCGCGTCGAGCGCGACCTGCACGACGGGGCCCAGCAGCAGCTCGTCACCGCCGCGCTGACGCTGCGGCTGACCCAGCAGCGACTCGACCGGCATCCGGATCCTGAGCTCGCCGCGCTGCTGAACCGCGCCGCCAAGGGGCTGGCGGACGCACTCGCCGAGCTGCGTGAGCTCGCCTGCGGCATTCACCCGGCGATCTTGACCGACGCCGGTCTGCTGCCGGCGCTACGCGCGTTGGTGCAACGCGCACCCGGCCCCGTCGAGCTGGCCGAAAACCCGGTCCCCCGGCTGCCCGCACCGGTCGAGGCCACGGCGTACTTCGTCGTAGCCGAGGCACTGACCAACGCACTCAAGCACGCCCACGCCGCCCGCATCCGGGTCTCGGTGTCCCACGCCGGGACCGCGCTGCACGTCACGGTCGAGGACGACGGCGTCGGCGGTGCGGACATCGCAGGCGGCAGCGGGCTACTCGGGCTGCTCGACCGGGTCCGTGCCGTGGACGGGGACCTGACTGTTCTCAGCCCACCGGGGGAAGGCACCTCGGTGCACGCGATCCTGCCGGCCCGGTGACCCGGTGGCGCTTCGGGTGGTGCTCGCCGATGACTCGGTGCTGTTCCGTGACGCGCTCGCCGAGCTGCTCCGGGGCGACGGCTGCGAGATCCTTGCCCAGGTCGGTGACCCGGACGCCCTCCGCAGCGCTGTCACCTCCACGGAACCCGACCTGGCCGTGATCGATATCCGGATGCCGCCGACATTCCGGCTGGAGGGGCTGCGCGCCGCCGCGGAGATCCGGCGGCGCCATCCGGGCGTCGGTGTCCTGCTGCTGTCGCAGTACCTGGAGTCGGCGCACCTGACGTCCCTGGTCGGCGAGGCGGCCACTGGAGTCGGTTACCTGCTTAAGGAACGGGTCAGCGGCGCGGACTTCCTCGACGCGGTCCACCGGGTCGCCGGGGGAGGCTGCGCCTTCGACCCGGAGGTCGTCAGCACGATGATCAGCGGCCCGCGCCGCCGCGAGGACCTCAGCGGCCTGACCCAGCGTGAGCGCGAGGTGCTGGCGCTGATGGCGCAGGGCCGCTCCAACGCCGCGATCGGTCGGCAGCTGCACCTGACGGGCCGAACCGTCGAGGCCCACGTGCGCGGCATCTTCCAGCGCCTCGAGCTGCCCCCCGAGGCCGCGCACCACCGCCGGGTGCTCGCGGTACTGGCCTACCTGCGTTGCGACAGGACCTGAGCGGCCCCGGCCACGACATCCGGGCAGACACGAAGGAAATCCCTCACGGAGTCTGGTGCCAGCACCGATGCGCGCAGGCGCAGTCGTCGGAGAACCTTGTCGCGGGTCGGGAATCCACGATGAGAAGGTAACCGCCCTCACTATTCACGCCTCGCCTCCGCCGTCACCGCGAAACCGCGATCGACCCGCATCGATCCGGCGCATAAACCTGCCCTAAGTATTCAAAGAAAGGAACCACCATGCGTTCAATCAAGGCTCTGACCATGGCGGCACTCGCCGTGGCCGGGGTGGCCGCAACAATGGTGACTGGGGCGTCGAGCGCCTCGGCCCAGGACTACGGACCGGACACCTGCTTGCAGGGCTACGTGTGGCGAGAAGCAGTGACCGGTGATCACGTCTGTGTTACCCCAGCCACCCGCTCGCAGGCATGGAGTGACAACGCGCAGGCGACCGCGAGGCGTAGCCCTACCGGTGGTCCCTACGGGCCGGATACCTGCCTGCAGGGCTATGTATGGCGGGAGGCAGTGGCTGGCGATCACGTCTGTGTTATTCCTGCCACTCGTTCGCAGGCGGGGAGCGACAACGCGCAGGCCGCCAACCGGCGGGCTTCGCTCAACATCTGGACTACTCGCTGGTACTCGACGGGGAACTGCGGTGAAAGCTGCGTTACCTCTGACGCCGGCGTTCCGCACATAACGATCAACGGCGACCACTTCAATGTCGGGGGTCGCGTGTGGCTCGGCTACTATCGACTGAATAGCGACCAACTGATCCGAGGCTATTGGGTCAACGCGACACCGCACCCCGGCTTCCCGGGTGGCAGCTTCGCGCTCAGGACGGACATGCTCGACTGCGGTAAGGGCGCCGCGACGGCCTACATACGCTCCTACGATCAGACATCCGGACGCTGGTCATCGCGACTCAACATCCATACCGGCTGCGTCCATCCATGATCTATCGCTCAAATCGTGGTCAGTCAGCATTTCCTTACGTACGATCCTTCCCCGTTCGACCCGCCCCGACGCTTTGTCCACAGAGTAATTCCTCCTTGTCGCGCCGCGATCTGGCTCATGTCGATCCAGTGTGTAAACCTGCCCCAAATCCTTCACTGAAAGGGACGGCCATGCATTCGAACGAAAGACGGGAAATTCGGCGCGAGCCTCCGCCAAGAGAGATTCGCAATCCCTTGCGACGATCTTGGATGGCACTTCTGGCCGGGATGATCATCGCCATCATGGTGGGCGGGACCGCAGCCGCCTCCCCGGCCTTCGCCCAGCCTGCGGCGCGAGCGGATTCGATCGTCATCCCATTGCAGGTGCCAGCCTCGCCACCGTCACGCGTTAATCCCTCCAATCTCGCTGCTGCGAAAGCCGCCCAGCTCGGCCCGTGGAGCACCGGCTCCATCACCTTCAAAAACGGCGTGCCGGTCGGGGGGTGGGCGGAGCTCACCCTGTTCTCGAACGGGAACTACCGTTTCCGTGGCCACTTCCACGTATCCGGGGCGCCCAGCTACAACGTCGAGCTGGCGTGGGGGGTCCGCGACGCGAGGGGCCGCCTGTACACGTTCAGCAGGAGCGGGCACCTCGCCGGAACGTTCGAGCCGGGATCCCGGGACTACGACTGGGACGTCTCCGGGCATAACAACCAGCTGGCAGCGGGCTGGTCCGATCTCAACGCCCACTGGAACTACAAGTGGAACGCGGCCGTGAACTGGGACGCCAAGGCGCTGGTCAACCAGGTCACCAGCGCCATCTCGACGGTCGGCACCGTCGTGAGTGTCATCGGCGTCGTCGTCTGAGAACCGGCGGGGCGGGGTGGGCGGCGGGTACAGACGTCGCCCACCCCACAGCCGTGAACTCGACACCACCGACGGGCGCCAGGCTTCTCTCGCGTCGAGGTAGCGGTGTTCGGTAACTGAATGGTTGGATGGTCGGCAGGGTGAATCCAGCGCTATAGCGTCGGGGCGCGCTGTACTCACCCTGCCGACCGTGCGGTCGGCTGCTACGGTGTCGTGGTCACGTTGCAGCCGACCGGGTCTGTTCGCCGCCGCTGGGTGTCTTTTTGCCGGTCCGGCTCGGTGGTACGGTGGCTCGTGCCGGTGTGACGGTCAGGAACCCATCGGCCCACTTCCGGGTGGCGCACGGCGCGGGGACCGCGTGCCACCAGCGGGAGCAGGTGGGGCACTTTCCGCTGGGCGTTGGCTCGTGCTGAGCGAGCAGGGCGACCCAGTACCGAACATAGCGGGGCAGCTCGGTACGAGCGACGACCGCGATCACCTGGTCATCCGGGTTCTCGAGCGCGGAGGTATATCGCCGCAGCCGCGCATACACGGTCTCACGATAATACTCGAATCTATGAAGGTCGTTGTCAGTCATCGGTCCCTACCGCGGTCTTCTCTCCAGTGTGTGACTGTCTCCGGGACGCCAGGTCGGCCAGGCCGGTGGCGATCGCTGCGCACAGATTCTCGGCACCGACCGTGGTCACGCCGAGCAGTACTGGGCACGGTGTGCCGTCCATCGTGACCACCACGCACGCCATGTCCTCGTCAACGCGCACTCGTAGTTCCGTGTAGCCACGGATCATCACGGCCGTCAGCGGCCCAATCCACAGATGAGAGACATGGCCGACCACGTCGCGGTTCTATGGAGGGAGTGAATCGGGTGGACGGTCTGGAGGGGTAGCGGGTGAGCCAACCCACACCCGGCAGCGCTACGCTTGTCGTCTCAAGCGGCACGGAAGCCCAGGAGGGATGGATACGACGGGATGGCTCGCCAGCCGGCACATCTTGTGGAGCAGCAGCGAGCGCTGGGGCGTTGCCTGGTCACCTTTCGAGAGGCAGCTGGGCTGTTTCAGGTCGATCTAGCGCGGAGTGTGCCCTGCCACCGCACAACCGTCACCCACGCTGAAGCGGGTTCTCAACTCCCGGATTCTCACTTCTGGGAAACAGCGGATAGGGTAGTCGGAGCCAACGGCGCACTGCTCACAACTTACGATTCACTCATTCAAGCGAAAGAATCCCACAAGGCTGATCAAACTTCCGCCCGCCGCGCGCGAGCCCAAGCCGCCGTGACACAGGTGATTGATGCTGCACGAAGCTCAGGGACACGTGGGGTGCGGAATCTGACATCGTACGGTGGTTTACTGTGATGAGGCCATCACGCATGGCCGAGAGTGCGGTGACGCGATAGCCGTCGCTCACGCGGAGCTGCGGAAGGGTTTCGCCGCGCTGTATAGCCGTGCCACCATACGGGACCCCGCGCGGGGTCTCGACTTCGCCCAGGCAGCTGCTGAGCACAGCCGCGGCAAGAGCGACGCTGTGCGCGGCCTCAGTTTGCTGCACGTCGGCGAGACCTACGCCATGCTCGGCGAGCACAGACAGTGCGAACGGGCATTAGGTGCCGCAGAGGCGTCGTTTGGGCAGATCGATGGCGACGATCCAGGTGCACATTTCTATTCCCCGACGCAACTTGGCCGTTTAGCCGGCTCGTGCTACCTCTTTCTCGGTCATCCTGAGCGGGCTGAGCCGCTGCTCGACGCGACCGCCGCAGCGCTAGATGCTCGCCCCAAGACACGCTCGCTGGTGCTGGGCAATCTGGCGTTGGCCTATCTGCGGCAACGGCAGCTGGAGGCGGCCACCGCCACGTTGCACGAGGCCATCGACCTCTTGGAAGGCACCTGTGGGGGCGGTGGTCTCACCGTCGTCTTCGGTGCTGGACGTGAGCTCTACCCCTGGCGGAATGAGCAGGCCGTGCACGATGTCCAGGACCGGTTGCTCGCGCTGGTGGCGCGGACATGAGGCGCGTGCCCGGGGCGGCCGAGCCCGGCGCGAAGCAGGCCATCCGCGAGCGGGTGTGGGACCGGCTGCAGCGCGACGGCGTCAGCAGTGATCCCCACGGCCGCATTCCGGACTTCGCCGGGGCGGCTGCCACCGCCCAGCGGCTAGCGGCGCTGCCCGCCTGGCACCAAGTACAGGTGATCAAGTCCAACCCTGACCAGGCGCAGCTGCCGGTGCGGGCTCGCGCGTTGCGCGAGGGCAAGCTGGTTTACATGGCTGTGCCCAAGCTGGCCGACCCGCTGCCGTTCTTCCGGCTCGATCCGGCCGAGCTCGACGGCGAGCCCGAGGCGCTGGCGGCGCACCGCACGGCGGTTACGGTGGCGCCCAAGGTGGCCCTCTCTGACATGCAGCCGATCGACTTGATCGTCTGCGGCAGCGTGGCCGTCAACCTCGCAGGGGTGCGCATCGGTAAAGGGGCCGGATACTCCGATATCGAGGTAGCGCTCCTGACCCAGGCGGGGCTCATCAGCCCACAGACGACAATCGTGACCACCGTGCACTACCTGCAAGTGATCGATGAGCCACTGCCCCGTGATGAGCACGACTTCACGGTCGACTACATCGTCACACCCCAGGAGATCATTCACTGCGGCCCGCCGCACAGACCTACCGGCGTGGTGTGGACCGCCCTTGACCGCGACAAGATCGCAGCTATCCCCGTGCTGACAGCGATGGCGAAGGAGCAGCGGGCTCGCGGACTTCCGCATTCAGCGAGCTGAGCAGCCTCAACAGCATCTCACCAGTCCCACTGCGTGCGCGAGCTGATCAACGAGCGCAACCGCAGGGTAATAGCATGAGCCGCGACGACGATCTCGCCAAGGACATGGTTTGGCTCTGTTCCAACTTCGATCGACTGTGCTTGAGTGCGGTCAGGGCGGAGACCGGAAAGGGAAGCGGTGTACTCTCGGAGAAGGAGAATTGATGCGTCACGCATGCAGGTCAGCGGCGATCTCTCTCGTGCTTGCACTCTCGATTTTTGCATTGCCCGCTGGGATCGCCCACGCGGATCCGAGTCCATATTGCCGCCCGGTCGTCAGTGCGCCGTACACCTACATTGGACGCTGGCTGGTGGCAGAGGACCGCATCCTCTGATAAGGTCATCGTCAGCCAAGACGGGCCTCACGCCAAGGGAGCTCCCACTTTCCGTCCGTCTGTCGATAGCAACCAAAGGGCAGGTTAAGGAGTCGCATGAGTGACTATCCTCCTATGGGCCCGCACGATAACGAGTGCGGGATAGTCGTGCCGACCGTAACCACCTTGATTGTGACTTCAGGTGAAACCGGACTCGCAGTTACTCTTCGTTCGGTTGTTGCTTTCACTGACGGACTTGCGGTGGAGGTTGATCTCCTAGCGCGAGAACCGGCCGCGAGTAACAAGTGGCAAGATGCCATGACCACGTCGGGTGCGGACGGGTTGCAGGTGGGCTTCGTCTTTGCGGATGAACCCACGCTGACTCCGGCGTCGGCGCAGAACCTCGATTCGACAACCATCTGGCTCCTGCATCGCGCGGGAGGCGGGGATAAGAGATTTTCGATCACCTGGTGGACGGCGCCCTACCCGCCGGGCGCACGCCTCATCATGGGGATGGAGTGGAGGCGGGCAGACATCGAACGCAGGGCCGTTGCCATCGACGTGCCGTCGTCTGCTGATCTGCAGGAGCGCATTGTAAGAGTCTGGGAGCAATGACGGATCCAAGGCTCGCGGCTCGCCGACGAGGCGGACCGGCTGGCTGTGCCGATCGTGCGGGAGGTCGTGGCGGGCCTGGTCACGTCCGCCGCGGTAGAATTGGTCGAGGAATTAGCGGGGCCGCTGGTATTTCTTGCGTTCCTGAGTAGGACGGTGCCTGCGGCGGTGCTGCATACGGTACTCGCGCAACGACAGCTGGTTCACAGCCTGCTGGCGGACTGTTCGGGGCGCGTCTGGCTGATGCGCCTAACTGATCCGAATTAAGGAGAATTGGGTATGGGGCCCGTAGCCCAAGGGGAGAACCAGCGGATCTTCTCGCTCGTCCGGGGATCCGACGTCGCGTTGCTCCTGCTTCGCGCCATGATCGGCGTGGTGTTCATCGCCCACGGTGCCCAAAAGCTGTTCGGCGTGTTCGGCGGCAGCGGGCTCGAGGCGATGGCCCATTTCATGGCTGGGCTCGGTCTGAGACCCGGTATGTTCTTCGCTGTCCTCGGCGGGCTCGCGGAGTTCGGCGGGGGGCTGTTGTTGCTCGTCGGTCTGCTCACGCCACTGGCCGGGTTGATTATCACCGGCAACATGGTTGTGGCGATCGCGCTGGTGAGCGGACACGACGGCTTCATCGCCCGGGGTGGCGTCGGTTACGAGTACAATCTCGTGCTCATCGCCATCGCCCTGGCTCTGGTTATCGCGGGACCGGGCCGGCTGAGCCTCGACCGCCGGCTCGGCCTTGACCAGGCCGTAGCCGGTCTCGTCCATCGGGCGCGGCCACACCGTCACCGATGATTACGTGCGGAGTGGAGCTTGTCGGGCACCTCTCCTCGGTTCGGCGGCGCCAGGCCGCGCGCCGCCGTCCTCATCCTGGCCGCCGCCGCGGCGCTGACCCTGCTCTCGGCCCGCCTCACCCCTGCGGCGCGTAACCGCTCGTCTCGGCCGGCCGTTGACGAAAGGCCCGACCGTTGACGAAAGGCTAGGGTCTCCTCCAGATGCACCTTGATCTCGCCGTGGCAGGGCTGGTGGTCGGTTTCCTGGTCGGTCTCATCGGTATGGGCGGCGGTGCGGTGCTCACCCCGCTGCTGGTGCTGTTATTCCGGGTTTCGCCGTTGGCCGCGATCTCCAGCGATCTGGTCACCTCCCTGGTCATGATGCCCGTGGGTGCGGTCGTGCACCTGCGCCACGGCAGCGTGAACTGGCGGCTCGTCCGCTGGCTGGCGGTGGGCTCGGTGCCCGCCGCCGTCGCAGGTGCGGTGCTCATCGGCTCGATCGGCCACGCCCCGGGCGTGCAGGAGGACCTGAGGATGGCCATCGGTGTCGCGCTGTGCGCCTCGGTGGGGATGACGTTGTTCCGCCAGGTGCTCGACCGCCGGCGCAGCCACCAGGGGGAGCACGACAACGACGGGCCGCTCGTCGTGCACCCTCTGCGCACCGTCGCGATCGGTGTGGTCGGCGGTTTCGCCGTCGGCATGACCTCGGTCGGCGGGGGATCACTGATCATCGCGCTGCTCCTCATCGCCTATCCGAGGAAGCTGCGCGCGGTGACACTAGCCGGTACCGGCATCGTTCAGGCGATCCCCCTGCTGACCGCCGCCACGATTGGTCACCTGCTCTACGGCGACGTCCACCTGGCCGTCGTCACCTCGCTCCTGCTCGGCGCCCTGCCTGGTGTCTACCTCGGTGCCCGGCTGTCCACTCGGGGCCCCGCCGCCGTGATCCGGCCGTTGATCGTAGCGGTCCTGCTCGCCTCGGGGCTGGCGCTGCTGACGGTGCCCACCCCGCTGATGATCGGCGCGGCGGTCGCCGGAGGGGTCACGACGGTCTTCCTGCGCGTGCCGCAACCGGCGCGGGCGCTCCGGCAGCGCGACCCGGTGGATGCCGAATAGTCCCGGTCTGACGCCCTACGCTGTCTGATCCCCTACTCTCCGGTGCCGTCGAGGTAGGCGCGGGCTTGCAGGGTGTACAGCTCGGCGTAGCCGCCGCCCTGGGCCATCAGCTCCTCGTGAGTGCCCTGTTCGGTGATGCGGCCGTGGTCCAGGACGATGATCTGGTCGGCGTGGCGGATGTTGGCCAGCCGGTGGGTGATCAGCACCGTGGTGCGGGCCGGTCCCGGGCGCTGCCCGTTGTGTGGTGAGGTATCCGCGCCGCTGAGTGCGTGCAGGGAGCGGAAGACGGCGTGCTCGGCTTTCGCGTCCATGGCGGCGGTGGGTTCATCCGCGATGAGCAGGGGCGCGTCCCGGTAGAGGCCGCGGCCGACGCTGATTCGCTGCCACTGACCACCGGAGAGATCGCATCCGTTCTGGAACTCCCGGGACAGCACGCTGTCCCACCCCTGGGGAAGCTCGGCGACGACGGCATCGACGCCGGAGTGGGCCGCGACGGCGGTGAGCATGCTGCTGTCGGGATCGGGACGCTCCAACCGGCCGATGCGGATGTTGTTCTCGGCGGTCATCGGCCACCCGACGGGGTTCTGTAGGACGACGGCGAGCTGAGAGTGCAGCTCACGCTGGTCGACCTGGGCGATGTCCACTCCGTCCCACGTCACCCGTCCTCGGCCGGGCAGGTAAAGACCACTGATCACCTTGGCGAGGGTGGACTTGCCCGAGCCGTTCTCTCCCACCAAGGCGATGACCTGGCCGCGGCGGATCGTCAGGCTGACCTTGTCCAGGGCGGGATCGTCCTTGCCGGGGTAGGTGAACGACACGTCCTGGACCTCGATGAGCGCCGGATCGTGCGGCAGCTGCGCCGCGCCGGCGGCCCGGTGGTAGGCGCGGGTCTCGGTGCGGCAGCGGGCCAGCATGTCGAGGTAGAAGCTGTGCTCATAGAGCCGATTGGCGGTGTACACGGTGGTGGTGGTCGAGGCGCTTGCGCTGCGCATCGCGACCGCCGCCGCCCCGGCCAACGCCAGCGGCATCGCCGCGCTGTGCAACAGCAGCCCGAGCACGCCGTAGGCCAGCGCCGTGCCGACCCCCGCCAGGCCCCGCCCCACCAACCGGATCCTGATCTTGCGATGCTCCACCGCGACGGCCTCCGCGGTGAGCTGGGACCCGATCCGCCGGTACTCGCCGAGCAGGGTGTCCTGGGTGGTGAAGGCCCGGACCTCGGCCGCCTCGGCCCGGCCGGTGATCAGCTCGCCGGCGATCCGCAGCCGGCGGTGGCGCGAGATCGTCCGCACGAACGACTCGTAGGACAGCTTCGCGCCCAACAGGCTGGCCCACCCGCGCGGCACCGCGGCCAGCAGCACCACCGGCGCCAACACCGGGTTGAGCAGGCCGGCGGTGACGATCGCGGCCACGAGCGAGAGCACCGAGCTGAGCAGATCCCCGGCGTCGGTCACCGCCCGGCCGACGCGCTCGACTCCTTGTACCGACGCCCGGTTCACCAGCTCCACGAAATCCGCGTCTTCGAAGGCGACCAGCTCCACCCCGATCACCGCCGCGTACAGCTCGTCCTGGGCGCGCAGTTCCACCTGCGGGGCCAGCACCGCCTGCACCGCACCGACCGCCGCGTCCAGCAGCCCACGGGCCGCGTACGTGGCCATCACCAGCGCCAGCGCCGGGAGTGCCGCCATCACTCGCTGCGGGGTCGGGCCCTGCGCCAGCAGCTGGGTGAACACGTTCGCGGTGGCCAGCAACCCGAACGCGGTCGCGCACCCCGAGCCCAGTTCCACCGCCGCGGCCAGCAGCGTCAACCGCGGCGAGGTCCGCCACGCCAGGCGCGCCAGCGAACCCAACGCCACCGGTGCCGTGCGGAGCATCCGGCTGGTGCTCGAGCCGGCCATCTCCTCGATCACCAGCGCCCAGCGCGGGGTCTTGACATCATCGACCCCGATCAGCGTCGGCCCGCCCGGATCAGGCAAGCCCGCGCCAGCGGTACGCCGCAACCTCATGTGCCCTCCGCCGACAACGCACATCAGCCCCAGCAACCGGTCACGTGGACCCTAACGCGCCATCTCGGCAGCGAAGACGGTGTTTTTCAGCACGGTAGCGTCGAGCACGGCCGTCGACGCGGTCACCACGCCGAAGCGTGACTGTTCCCGCGCGGACCCCTGGGGGGTCGGGTGATGGGAACCGCGACGCGCCCGATGGGCGGTAGCTGGAGCCGCTGGTGTAGCGCCAGTGCGCGCCGGCACCTCTCCGTCTCAACCCAAGCGGCCTCACGCTCCACACGGTGTGCCAGCTGCCACACCGTGGTCGTCTCGGTCGCGGTGCGTGGGAACAGCGATGTCCACCAGCTCGGCTGCGCTCGGCGATGCCGCCGCGCCTGCGGGGGGCTAGTTCGGGTCAGCATCGCCGAACTCCTTAGTGGCATGGGTGTCACCTCGGGTTGTGGTGGCCGGCCGGCCACCGGGAGCCGAGCGGGGGGACGCTCAACCGGTGGCCGGCCCGGCGATTCAGGGGGCGATGCCCCCACTGGGGTCGGGGATATCGGTGGTGCAGGTCGTGCACAGTGCCCATGACAGACCGCTCGTGATGATGAGCCCGTCAGCGGGCACCCGCCGGCCGCACAGCGCCCGAGCGTGATCCCGGGAGGCGGCGCGCAGCACCTCGAGGAGTCGCAGCAGGTGCAGGCGGTCGTCGTCAGTGCAGTGCGCCCACCTCAGCAGCTGCCCGACTCCCGGCCATCCGCCCGAACAGCGGGTATCCGGCCGGCCGTCGGGAGGAAGCGGTACGGGGCAGCTCTCCCGGTGGCCGGCCGAAATCGTGGTGGCGAACAGAGGTTCAGGCACCCGCAGACACACTGGCTGAGGGGCGTGGTCCCAGTCCACAGCGGTACTCCCCTGACTGATCTGTCGTGTGGAAGGTGGCGGCCCCGCGAGGGTCGTCGCCCGAGAAGCGGGGCCGCCACCACTCACCGCCACTCCGTGATCGAGGTGTGGAGCGGCGGCGTGGAGGTGACTCTTCCGGCTCAGGACACGCGCGGGAAGCCCGTGACCATGCCCGGATCACGCCCGTGTGAAGAGATGATTGGAGGGAGCGGATTCCTACGGGTTATCGGTACACACCAGGGTGGCGATCCGGTGCCGCAGGTGCGCGACCTCATCGAGATGCTGGTGGGCGGCGGCGTAGCGGGACAGTTCGCGTAGTTCGTCGGCGGTGTAGCGGGATCGGATGGTGCCGGCGGTGTCCAGGGCCTCGGCGCCGATGGTGGCAGCGTGGAGCGGGTCGCCGGTCGCCATCGTCAGGGTCGCCAGCTTGGTCAGGCATCTCGCCCGGGGGCGGGCGCAGCCGGTGGTGAGCCCGGTTACTGCCGCCGTGAGCCGCTTGGTGGCCTCGCCGTGGTCGCGGCCCAGTATCGCCAGGTCGAACAGGGCGTGCCCGGTGATCGCGGTGTGGTAGGCGACGTCGTAGTAGGCCATGAGCGGTGACTCATCGCCCGGATCGGAGCGCCCGAAGCACTCATCGGCGGTGCCGATGGCGGTCAGCGCCTCGTCGACCCGACGCATCTTGGCCAGCGCCCGGGCCCGGTCAGTGTGCGGCATCGCCTGTTCGGTCGAGGCGAGCCGATCATCAGCGCGGACCAAGGCGAACTCGGTCAGCGTGAGTCCCTCATCGGGCTGACCGGCCCAGATCGCCTGCACCGCCATATCCGTCAGGACCGTGGCTCGCAGGGTCCAGTCCTCTGCCCGCTCGGCGCAGGTCAACGCGAAGCGGAACACTCGACGGGCCTCCTCGTCGGCGCCGGCGTCCAGGGCTATATACGCGGCCACATCGGCGAGGTTGCCGACCGCGGAGAACAACTCCGGTTGCAGCCGGTCCGGGCAGGTGGCGTGCAGCAGGCCGGCCGACCAGCGCAGCTGGGCCCGCACGGTCTCCCGGGCAAGTCCGCCGCCGTAGGTGAAGCTCCAGGACTGGAACACCTCAGCGGCGATACGGGTCTGCTCGATGTCGGTCGCGCTGACCCGCGCCGGGATCGGGATGGGTTCGCCACCCTCCAGCAGCGTCAGCAGCGCCGTCACCGGTTCCTCCAGGGTGAGGGCGCCCACTCCTAGTAAGGTGGCGGTCTGGACGGCTTCTCTACGCTTCACGTTGTCCAGCTTCACTACTTTGCGGCGGGAGTTGACGAACCCCAACGCGGAATCGGTCGAGACACCGAAGATCGCCCGGAAGGCCTCCCTGTACAAGATACCAGGCCAGCGGATCGAGCCTTGCTCGAGTTTGCCGATATAACTCGCGGTGAGTCCCACCTTCTTCTTGTTGTGATGCTTCCAGATCCAGGTGTTGACCAGTTCTGCGAGTTCCTGTCGAGACAGACAGTCGTCCGGGTCGGTGAGCGAGGCAGCGCGTTCCCGCGCCGCCCGGAACTCCTCATTCGGATCTGCCAAGGTCCCGCCTCCCGTCGAGTGACGTTGCTCTGCTGAGCGTTGTTGTGGGCACTGAGCATGTCTGGCGTTTCGTGTCCAGAGATGTACCACGTGGTGTGGTCGAGTAACGAGATCAGCTCCTGGGTTGATGCGGTGGGAAGACGCAGAGGGCGGTGGCGGCGTCGCCGGTTTTGTAACGTCAAGCTCAACTGGCCAGGCCACGCCGCTGCATCGGTCAGCCTGTTGCGTGTGGTGTGGGCATGGGCCAGGACAGGTCGCCGGTGGGGGAGTCGAGCCAGAGGTACTGTTGGTTGGTGTCGGTTGATGCCCAGATGCCCAGTCGGGTCCGGTCGGGGCGGCCGTGGTGTTGCCAGCTGCGCCATGCGGTGTCGATGGTGTCGTATGGTCGGCGTCGGCCGAACTGGCGGACGAGGTAGGTGCCGTCGGCCCGTGGCTGGGTGGTGACGGTGGCGTAGCTGTCGCTGGTGCGTGCCAGGAGGGTGGCGGGGTGGTGCTCGGTGGGTTCGGTCACGGCGAGGGTGACCGGCGCCAGGTGCAGCTCGAGCCAGAGCTGGAACTCGGGCTCGAGGAGGTCGTGGGGGTTGAGGTCGGTCACGGCTTCGTAGGGCGCGGGCGGGTCGACCGGGGGGAGGCCGTAGACCTCCAGTGGCCCGCTCGGGTCCTCGACGCGGTCGCGCAGGGGCATGAAGTACACGGTGAGCTCGTCGAAGGTCCCGACGACCGCGTCGTCCTCGGTCTTGGTCAGCACCGCCAGGGCGCCGGAGGCGGACCCGAACGGGGCGACGAGCCGGCCGCCTGGTGTGAGTTGGGTGATCCACGCGGGGGGGATGTGGGAGACGGCGCAGGTGGCGATGATCGCGTCGAACGGTGCCCGGTCGGGTGCGCCGGCCGTGCCGTCACCGCTGATCAAGTTCGGGTGGTGGCCGAGGTCGGCGAGCCGGTCTCGGGCCTGGCCGGTGAGTTCGGGGTCGATCTCGATCGAGGTCACGTGGCCGTCGCCGAGTCGGTGGCACAGCAGGGCGGCGTTGTAGCCGGTGCCTGTCCCGATCTCCAGGGCGTTGTCTCCCGCACGCATCCGCAGCCGCTCGAGCATCACCGCCATCGCCGAGGGCCAGGTCGACGACGAGGTCGGCACCCCTTCGACGTCGGGGTTCACGGCGCGGTGCTGGGTCAGCAGGGCCTCGTTGCGATACACCGTGTCCAGCCACCCGCCGGCGTCTTCGGCGTCCCGCGCGCGGGTCAAGGTCCCGGCCGCGCGCCGCTGCCCGGGGGTGTAGAAGGCGGGGACGAACACGTGGCGCGGGGTGTGTTCGAAGGCCGCCACCCAGGCCGGGTCGCTCAGGTGCCCGGCTGCGGTCAGCTCGTCGGTGAGCCTCCTCGCGTGGGAGTGCCACTGCCCCGCGAGGGTGGTCATGTCTGTGCCGACAGTTCGGCGACGATCGCGTCGGTCATGGGCAGATCACAGGCTTCCGCCAGCCATCCCCACTGCCCGCTGGCGTTCGTCTCCAGGTACCACCACTGATCGTGGTGATCAACGATGAAGTCGAAAGCGCCGAACCGCAGCCCCATCACCGACAGATATCTCGCGATCGCCTCAGTGACCGATTCCGGGCACCGGGTGACCCGATAGGAGACGGCGTCGTAGTCCGACCGCCAATCCACCCGCGCGGCCTCGCTGTGGGCGTGGATCGCGACCGGGAACAGCACGTCACCGATCGTGGTGACCCGGACCGCGTACTGAGGCTCGATCCACTGCTGGAACAGGTGCGCGGTGACCCGGACCGAGCCCAGGTCGGCGAGGTCGGCCGGGGCCGGCTTGACCGTGTACAGCGAGGAGATCGCGCCGGCCTCGTCCAGTGAGCCCATCGCCAGGGGTTTGAGGATGATCTCGCCGGTCGCCGCGGCGAACTCCCGCACCGCGTCCTGGTCGTTGGTGATCAAAGTCTGGGGAGTGCGGAATCCGACCGCGACCGCGGTCGCCAGTTGGCGAGGCTTGTACTCGTTGTCGCTGATCGCGCACGGGTGGTTCACCCACCGGGCTGGCAGGCTCGCCAGCACCCCGCCCAGCCCCACCCGCGCCTGGGCGTGCGCGAATCGGCGTTCCGGCTCCGATAACCCGGTGGGCAGGTCGAAGTCTCGTGGATGGCGGTAATACACCGCGGTCACGTCCTCGACGTTCACCGTCTGGCCCGCCAGGGTGATCGGCCCCCGCCACCGGTCGCCCAGCTGCGCGCGCAGCGTCATCCGTTGCGGGAAGTCCGATGTGGTCAACCGGAAGGTCCGCACGCCGCGACGATCCAACGCGCTGGCCACCGTGTCCAGCGACCAGTCACCGACCGCGCCGACTACCAGCACCACCGCCTCACCCATGACCCTGGCCCCCGGCTCAGTCGTCGGGCACCGTGTAGTCGTCCGAGACCTGCCGACCATCCAGCGTGGTCCGCGACGGGACGTTGGTCTGGTGAGCCGTCGTCCGGTGCCTGACCGTGGCCGGCTCGGCCACGACCGCGAACCGCAACGCGAACGGCCGCTCCTCGCTCGGGCGGGCGTCACTGAGCGGACCCGGCAGCCGAAGCATCGGGAACCGCTGGGCCATCGGCACCAGCGGATCGTCGCACTGTCGAGCCGACGACCACGAATCTCCCACGCCGTCACCTCGCGAGGTGACGTGAGTGGCCATGCCAGCAGGGTACCGGCTCTGTAGTCGAGCTCGGCCTCCCGGTAGTGGCATGGGTGTCACCTCGGGTTGTGGTGGCCAGCCGGCCACCGGGAGCCGAGCGGGGGACGCTCACCCGGTGGTCGGCCCGGCGATTCAGGGGGCGATGCCCCCACTCGGGTCGCGGATACCGGTGGTGCAGGTCGTGCACAGCGCCCACGACAGACCGCTCGCGATGATGAGCCCGCCAGCGGGCACCCGCTGGCCGCACAGCGCCCGAGCGTGGTCCCTGGAGGCGGCGCGCAGAACCTCGATGAGTCGCAGCAGGTGCAGGCGGCCGTCCTCGGGGCAGTGCGCCCACCTCAGCAGCTGTCCGACCCCTGGCCATCCGCCCGAACAGCGGGGATCCGGCCGGCCGCCGGGAGGAAGCGATACGGGGCAGCTCTCTTGGCGGCCGGCCGGAGTCGTGGTGGCGAACAGAGGGTCAGGCACCCGTAGACACACTGGCTGCGGGGTGTGGTCCCGGTCCACAGCGGTACCCCCCCCGAACGATCTGTCGTGTGGAAGGTGGCGGCCCCGCGAGGGTCACGCCCAAGAAGCGGGGCCGCCACCACTGACCGCCACCCAGATTTCGAGGCGAAGAGTGACGGCGTGGAGGTGACTCTTCCGGCTCAGGGCATGCCCTGCATACAGGTGATCACGTGTATGTCCACACAGATGATCACCTGTATGTCAAGGGGTGGCTTCTGGGGTGGCTTCCGCGCCCTCCCTAGGGGCTACCGGTGCCCACCAGGGTGGCGATCCGGTGCCGCAGGTGCGCGACCTCATCGAGGTGCTGGTGCGCGGCGGCGTAGTGGAACAGCATGCGCAGTCGGTTGGCGGTGAGGTGGGAGCGGATCGTGCTGGTGAGGTCCAGGGCCTCGTGCCCGAGGGCGGCGGCCTGGAGCGGGTCGCCGATGGCCATCGTGAGGCTGGCCAGCTTGGTCAGGCAGATCGCCCGGTCGCGGCGGAAGCCATCGGTGTGCCCGGCGGCTGCCGCCGTGAGTCGGTTGGTGGCTTCACGGGGGTCGTGACCGAGTATTGCCAGGTCGGCTAGGCGCTGCCCGGTGAGCTGGGCGTGGCGCGCGGGGGTGTAGAAGGCCATGAAGGGTGAGTCGTTGTCCGGGGTGGCGTGGGCGAAGTGCTCATCGGCGGTGCCGATGGCGGTCAGTGCCTCGTTGACCCGGCGCATCTTGACCAGCGCGCCTCCCCGGTTGCCGTGCAGCATCGCCCGCCCGGTCGGGGTGAGCAGATCGGCCCGCACCAAGCCCTGATCGGCCAGGGTGAGACCGTCTTCAGGCTTCCCGGTCTGCATCGCGTGCGTCGACATGCCCTGCAGGATTTTGCCGCGTAGGGGCCAGTCCTCGGCCTTCTCGGCGCAGTCCAGCGCGAAGCGGAACACCCGGTGGGCCTGTCCATAGGCACCGGCATCCAGGGCCATGAATGCGGCGGTGTTGGCGAGATCACCGACTGAGGAGTACAGCTCCGGGCGTAGCCGGTCCGGGCAGGTGGCTCTCAGCAAGCCAGCCGACCAACGCAGCTGGCCTATGACGGCACCCCGGGCCAGCCCACCACCGTAGGTGTAGTCCCAGGACTGGAACACCTGCTTGGCGATGCGGGTCTGCTCAATCTCGGTAGCGCCGACCCGCGCGGGGGCCGGGGTCGGTTCGTTACCCTCCAGCAGCGTCGCCAGCGGCTCTTCCAGGACCAGGGCGCCCACGCCTAGGGTGGTGGCGTGGTTGATGAGCTTTCGTCGTTTCACGGGGTCCAGTCTCACTGCCGAGCGGCGGGAGCGGGCGTTGACGAACCCTAGATCGGCATCGGTCGGGACACTGAAGATCTCCCGGAAGGCTTCTCGATAGAGTTTACTCGGCCAGCGGATTTTACCGCTTTCGACCTGTCCGATATAGTTCGCGCTGGCCTCTGTCATCTTCTTGTCGTGGTGGTCATAGACGTAGGCGTTGACCAGCTCGGCGAGCTCCTGCCGGGTCAGGCCGTAGCCCGGGTAGGTGGGTGATTCGGTGTTCTCCCGTGCATCCCTGAACTGATCATTTTCCTCATTTTCCGTGGCCAAGGTCCCGCCTCCCGTCAAGTGACGTTGGTCTGCTGAGCGCTGTTGTGCGCACTGAGCATGTCTGGCGTTTCGTGTCCAGAGGTGTACCACTTGCTGTGGTCGGTGCGCTGGAGGATGAACCGGCCGAGCGGCGGCCCTCCCTCCGGGCTGATCTCGCAAGACGAGATGGTCATGGTTGGCGAGTGCTGCGGTGGCCGCACCACGGTGGCCGAGCCGGCCGCGCGGCTGCCACTGACGGCGCCTCGGGTAGGTCGTTGAGGCGGTAGCGGGCGACCGCGTGCACGGACTCGGCCCCGTCGAGGTTGACGGCCAGGTGCTCCACGAGCGCCGGGGGCCGTCACTGGGTCTGGGCTGCGCAAACGCGGCCGGGTCAGCTGCTCGTCCACGCCGTCTCCCGGCTCGGCCGACACATCCATCGCCACGACGGTCACAGGCGTCCCCTCCGTCTCAGGAGTTACATTGTTGATCTTACAGTTCCTCTCCGCCTACCAGTAGGAGCGTTGACGCCTGAGGTGGAGCCACGCGGGTTGCCCGACCTGGGTCATCTGGGAGGTTGCCCGTATCGTCCACGTGCCGACACAGTGACTGGGGGTGATCGTGGCCCACGTCTTCATCAGCTACGCCACCCCGGACCGGGTCATCGCCGACGAGGTGGCGAGGTGGCTGCGGGCAGCGGGTCATGAGCCGTTCCTTGCCCACGACCTTCGCGACGGCATCAGTGCCGGTGAGGACTGGGAACAGCGCCTGTACGAGGAGCTGCGGCGGGTCGACGCGGTGATCGGCGTGGTCACGTCGTCCTTTCTGGCATCGACCTGGTGCACGGCTGAGTTGGCGACGGCGCGCGCTCTGGGGTGTCGGCTGATGCCGTTGTCCGCCAAGGCCGGGGTGGTGCACCCGCTGATGCAGCGCCTGCAATCCGTCGACTACCTGGCCGGTCCCCGGCAAGCCCGCGACCGGGTGCTCCGGGCTGTGCGGCTACTGGATGACGGGGGAGCTACATGGCGGGAGGGGGAGAATCCTTTCCCCGGGTTGGAGCCGTTCACCGCGGCGCTGAGCCGGGTGTTTTTCGGTCGCGCGGACGAGGCCCGCGAGGTGGGCAACCGGTTGCGCGCCCTCGGCGGCACCGGCGGGCTGCTGGCCATCGTCGGGCCGTCCGGCTGTGGGAAATCCTCGCTGCTCAACGCCGCGGTGGTGCCGCTGCTCGACAACGACCCGGCATGGGTAACAGTGCCCTCGCTGGTGCCGGGAACCGATCCGCTGCCCGAGCTGGCCCGGGCACTAGCGATCACCGCGACCCGTCTAGAGCTGGGCTGGTCGGCCAGCGACGTCCGCGGCAAGCTCGAAGCCGGCACCGACGGCCTGCGCCGCGTGGCCGACGACCTGCTGGCCGCCGGCCCGGGCACACACCCGCGGCGGCTACTGGTGTCCATCGACCAAGCCGAGGAGTTGTTCACCCGTACTACCCCCGACGCACGAGCGCGATTCGCCCAGCTGCTGCGCGAGGCCATGACCGGCCCGGTGTACGTGGTCACGACGATGCGCTCGGAGTTCCTCGATGACCTGCGTGATCTCCCCGCGTTGACCGGCCGGCGGATCGAGGCCCATGTGCTGACCCCGCTGGACCGGGACATGCTGCGCGACATCATCGAAGGGCCCGCGAAGGTGGCCAGGCTGCGCCTCGACAACGGCCTGGCAGCCCAGCTGGTCGCCGACACCGGCAGCGGGGAGGCCCTGCCGCTGCTCGCGTTCACCCTGCGCCAGCTGGCCGAGGGCCTGCCCGCCGGAGGCACGTTGACCCTGGCCCGTTACCGCGACCTCGGTGGCGTCCGCGGCGCGCTGACCCAGCATGCCGACACCGCGCTCACCGAGGCTGTCCAGGCCAGCGGTCTGACCGAACACGAGATCCTGGCCGGGCTTATTCGCCTGGTCACCGTCGATGAGACCGGCCGACGCGCCCGGCGGCGGATCAAGCTCACCGGCCTCGCTGAGTCGTTACGCGTCGCGCTGCGGGTCTTCGTGGACCGCCGCCTGCTGCTCAGCGACACCGACGACGACGGCCAGGTATGGCTCGCCGTGGCCCACGAAGCCCTGCTCACCGGATGGCATCCCCTCGATACCGCCACCGCCGATATCACCGTTGCCCTGCGCACCGCCCGGGCAGTGGAACAAGCAGCCGCGGAGTGGAACACCGCGGGTCGGCCCGAGCACTACCTCTGGGACGACAAACGGCTCACCGCCACCCTGTCCACCTTGCGGATGGCCGGCGACGGCGGCAGCCACCACCCCACTGCGCAGCCCCTCGTCGAACTCGACGACGAGGCGCTGGCGTTCCTCGACGCCACCGCTCGGCACGTCCACGCCACTCAGGAGCGCGAACGGCGGCGCCGCACCCGCACCATCACCCTGCTCTCGACCCTGCTGGTACTCGCGCTGATCGCCGCAGGCGTCGCGGTCTGGCAACAGCAACGGGCCAGCGACGCCCAGCGCATTACCATCGCCCGCAGCATGGTGGCCCAGGCCGACCGGATCCGCGACCACGACCCCAGGCTTGCCCTTCAACTCGGCGTCGCCGCCAGACAGTTCGACGCCAGCCCGCAAACCCACGCGAGCCTCCAGCAGACTCTCGAATCAACCCCCCACCTCAGGACTCTTCGCGGCCACACCAACACGGTGTGGGGGGTGGCGTTCGCCCCTGACGGGCGCACTCTGGCCACCGCCAGCGACGATCGGACCGTGCGGTTGTGGGACCTCAGTGACCGTGACCGGCCCCACCCACTCGGCCCACCCCTGACCGGCCACACCGGCGCGGTGTGGGGGGTGGCGTTCGCCCCTGACGGGCGCACTCTGGCCACCACCAGCGACGATCGGACCGTGCGGTTGTGGGACCTCAGCGACCGTGACCGGCCCCACCCACTCGGCCCACCCCTGACCGGCCACACCAAGGCGGTGAAAGGGGTGGCGTTCGCCCCTGACGGGCGCACTCTGGCCACCGCCAGCGACGATCGGACCGTGCGGTTGTGGGACCTCAGCGACCGGAACCGGGCCCACCCACTCGGCACACCCCTGACCGGCCACACCGGCACGGTGATAGGGGTGGCGTTCGCCCCCGACGGGCGCACCCTGGCCACCACCAGCTACGACCGGACCGTGCGGTTGTGGGACCTCAGCGACCGTGACCGGCCCCACCCACTCGGCCCACCCCTGACCGGCCACACCGGCGCGGTGTGGGGGGTGGCGTTCGCCCCTGACGGGCGTACGCTGGCCACCACCAGCGACGATCGGACCGTGCGGTTGTGGGACCTCAGTGACCGTGACCGGCCCCACCCACTCGGCCCACCCCTGACCGGCCACACCGGCGCGGTGGCCGGGGTGGCGTTCGCCCCGGACGGGCGCACCCTGGCCACCGCCAGTGTCGACCAGACCAGCATCTTGTGGGACATCAGCGACCGGAACCGGGCCCACCCACTCGGCTCACCCCTGACGGGCCACACCGGCGGGGTGGAAGGGGTGGCGTTCGCCCCCGACGGCCATACCCTGGCTACCGCCAGCCACGACCGGACTGTGCGGTTGTGGGACCTCAGCGACCGGAACCGGCCCCACCCGCTGGGCCCACCCCTGACCGGCCACACCGGCGCGGTGTGGGGGGTGGCGTTCGCTCCTGACGGGCGCACCCTGGCCACCACCAGCGACGACCGGACCGTGCGGTTGTGGGACCTCAGCGACCGTGACCGGCCCCACCCGCTGGGCCACCCGCTGACCGGCCACACCGGCGCGGTGTGGGGGGTGGCGTTCGCCCCCGACGGGCGCACTCTGGCCACCACCAGCGCCGACCAGACCGTCAGGCTGTGGGAAGTCAGTAACAGGGACCGGCCCCGGCAGCTGGGCCAGCCGCTGACTGGCCATACCGATGCCGTGGATTGGGTGGCATTCGCCCCGGACGGGCGCACCCTGGCCACCGCCAGCGACGACCAGACCGTCATCTTATGGGCGCTGCCCCTCCCCAACAGGTTCCCCGGCGGTGAGGTGCAAGAAGCCTGCCTCCGAGCCGGTGGACCGCTCGACAGAGCGACATGGGACCAGTACGCCCCTGGTGTCAGCTACCAGGACACCTGCGTCAGCCGTTGATCCACCAGCTCGGCCCGTACCGTTCAGCGCAGGCGCCAGTGGGCCCGGCGGCGCCACAGTTGCGGTGCCATGGACACGCTTGATGCTAGGGGCTCCGGGTGTTACCCACTCACGAGTGCCAGTGCGGCGGCCGTCGCGGCTGCCCACACCAGCAGCGCCAGTGCGGTGTCCCGCAGTACCGGGATCAGCTCCGGTCCGGTTGCCCCGTCCCAGACCCGGCGCAGTGCGGGCACCGCGAGAACCAGGGCGAGTAGGCCGGCCAGGGTTGCCCACCGGGTGGTCGCCAGGCCGAGGGTCACCGCGAACGGCACGGCCACCAGCGCGGTGTACAGTGTGCGGGTCCGGTGCTCGCCGAGGCGCACGGCGACGGTGCGCTTGGCCGCCGCGCCGTCGCTGGGGATGTCGCGCAGGTTGTTGGCCACCAGCACCGCGGTCGACATCGCTCCTACCGCGACGGCCGTGACGCAACCGATGAGGGTGACCCGTCCACCGACGACGTACTCGGTGCCGAGCACCGCGACCAGCCCGAAGAACACGAACACGGCCGGCTCACCGAGCCCGGCGTAGCCGTACGGGCGTGGCCCGCCCGTGTAGCACCACGCCCCGGCGATGCACGCCGCGCCCAGCGCCAGCAACCACCATCGTCCGGCTAGCGCGATCAGCATGAGCCCGGCCACCGCGGCGACCGCGAAGCCGGCCAGCGCGGCGGCGCGCACCGCGGCGGGTGCCGCCGCGCCGGATCCGACCAGCCGCATCGGACCCACCCGGCCGGCGTCGGTGCCGCGGATACCGTCGGAGTAGTCGTTGGCGTAGTTGACTCCGATCACCAGCGCCAGCGCCACGACCAGCGCTAGCAACGCCCGTGCCCAGTGCGACGGCGCCCAGTCCGATGCGCCTGTCGCGGCTGCGGCACCCCAGCCTGCGAGCACCGGGGCGATCGCGTTGGGCAAGGTGCGAGGCCGTGCCCCTTCCACCCACTGCGCCACACTCGCCACAGGGGCCAACCCTACGGGGTCGTGCAACGTTTACCCGGCTCTGTCAGGACCCCTCCCGTGGCCCCTGGGACGCTGACGTACGCGGCGGAGATGAACTGCTTCGGGCCGATCCGCAGCCACTGGTCGGTGCGGCCCTGGCCGCCGGTGACGAGCCGGCCCGCGACCGTGCACTCCACGACCAGCGCGGCGCGCTGCGCGGCCAGACCCACCGCCGGGTACTGCTCGCCGGGGCCGCTGCGCACGGGCAGGATCGGGATCCGCACGATGGCGGGTGGCGTGCCGTCAGTCCACAGGTAGGTGACGGTGACCCAGCTGTTGTCGCGCAGCCCCAGGCCGTCCCAGAACGTGCCGTCCGCCAGGTCGATCCCGGCCGGGTTGCGCACCTCCCGGCTGAACTGGTCCCGGCCATCGTGGTACCCGTCGTCGTAGGCGGCCTGTGCCTGGGGTCGGCCCCTCGGCAGATCGGGCCAGGACTGGCGGACGTCGGAGGGGTTCCAGTAGTCGTCGGTGGTGTTCCACGGGCCGACGTCCCACACCGGCGCCCATTCGCATCGGCCGTTGCCCGCGCAGACCTTCACCGTGTAGTCGCCCGAGCCGAGGGGGGACAGCCCCCGGCGTGAGGGCAGCGCGACGAAGTGGTCCCGCGCGTGGATCACATGACCGTTGGCCGTTCTGCCGCCGACCAGGCCTTCGCGGGTCGCGAACACCTGGTAGCCGGCAGGCCTCCGGGGGCGCAGCGCGAGCAGCGCTACGCCGGGTCGCGCGGTCAGCCGCACTGATCGCACCAGTGGGCTGACGCCACCCCCGCCACCGCGCAGCACGATCCGGGCCTGCACGCTCGTCACCGCGGCGCCCAGTGTCGCGGGTGCTGTCGGGCTGGTCGCCACCCACTCGGTCCACGACCCGTCGCCACGAGTGCCGCGGACGTCGACGGTGACGGCCGAGCCGGCTGGTTGATCGGCCGCGAGCTCCGCCGCTACCCGGCTGCTGAACGCGGCTAGTGGGTGCGTCGCGGTGAGCAGCATGCCTTCCGGCCGGCCGGACCTGAGGCTCGCCGGCCCGGCGGGGCTGGAACCCAGGCGCAGCCCACCGGCCTCGAGTCGCACGTTCGTGTCGCCCCGGGTGGGGGCCAGGCCGGCGAACCAGGTGGTGACCCTGTCGTCGTGTGCCTGCGCGGGGGCCGGCAGGCCCGCCCCAGCAAGCAGCGCGACGAGGGTCAGGGTGGCGACGCGGGCCATGCCGCGGACACGGCGGTAGCGACGGGCCGGCGGCGCCACGGGATGCTCCTGACTGTCGGGGGCAGGTGTTTCCGCTGTGACTGATGTGCTTGGTGGGTTGGTTGGTATCCACAGAACCCGTGATCTGCGCCGACGTCCATACCCGGAGTGGGTGAACGTGTACCGAACGTGTCAGCAGCCGGTCAGTGATCCCGTGCGGCGAGCATGGTCCGGATGGCGCCTCGGTCGGGCTTGCCGACGCCGCGTAGCGGTAACGCGTCGAACAGGATGATCTCCTTGGGGATCTGCGCCCCGGTCAGCAGCCGGCGGGCGGCCATCCGCAGCGCGCCGGGGTCCGGGGGCCGCCCAGGATCAGTGGGTATCACCACGGCGGTGACCCGCTGCCCCCACTCCGGGTCGGGCAGGCCCACCACGCAGGCCGCGGCGACCCCGGGCAGGCCGGTGAGGACGGCCTCCACCTCGGCTGGGGCCACGTTGAGCCCACCGGTGACGATCACGTCGTCAGCTCGCCCGAGCACCCGCAGCCGGCCTCGGCCGTCGAGCCGGCCGAGATCGGAGGTCCGGAACCAGCCGTCGTGGAACGCCTCCGCGGTGTCCTCGGGAGCGTCGAGATACCCGGTGGCCAGCATCGGACCCGCCAGCTCGACGATCCCCTCGCCGTCCAGCCGGACCTGTATCCCCTCCAGTGGCCGCCCGTCGTAGACGCAGCCGCCCGCGGTCTCGGTCATGCCGTAGGTCGTGATCACCCGCACTCCCGAGTTCCGGGCCCGGGTCAGCAGCTCCTCCGATACGGTGGCGCCGCCCAGCAACACCGCGTCGAAGCGGGCTGGTATCTCGGGGTCGGTGTCCAGTAGCCGGGTCAGCTGGGTGGGTACCAGCGCCGTGTAACACCGCCCGGCCACGCCGTTGGTGATCAGTCGCCGCGCGGCGGCGCCGAATCCGGCCGGAGTGAAACCGCCGCGCAGGTCGAGCACGACGGGTCGGCTGCCCGTGCACACCGCGCGAACCAGCACCTGCAGCCCGGCGATGTGCTGGGCGGGCAGCGCCAGCAGCCACCTGCCGGGACCCCCGAGCCGAGCATAGGTGGCCATGGCGGCGGCGCTCAGCGCGGCGGCACTCAGGCACACCCATTTGGGCCGCCCAGTGGAGCCCGACGTGCGCAGCACGACATGGCCGGCACCCGGGTCCGCGGGCGGGAGTGGCTGCCGTGGCCCCAGCGGAACCACCGCCTCGCCTCCGGCCAGCGTGGCGCGCAGCGCAGCGTCCAGCTCCCACACCGCCTCCCGAGACCCGTCACAGCGGATCACCCGCACCGCGGGCCCGCTTTCGTTGCGCCGAGCATTCAGTAGTGCCAGGGGAACGGCGACCAGTCGGGGGGTCGCTTTTCCAGGAAGGCGTCGCGGCCCTCGACGGCCTCGTCGGTCAGGTATGCCAGCCGGGTCGACTCACCGGCGAAGAGCTGCTGGCCGACCAGCCCGTCGTCGATCATGTTGAACGCGTACTTGAGCATCCGCTGCGCGGTGGGCGACTTGGCGTTGACCGCGCCGGCCCACTCCAGCGCGGTGCTCTCCAGCGACGTGTGCGGTACCACCGCGTTGACCATACCCATCCGGTGCGCGTCGGCCGCGTTGTACTCCCGCCCCAGGAAGAAGATCTCCCGGGCGAACTTCTGCCCGACCTGCCGGGCGAGGTATGCCGACCCGAACCCGCCGTCGAAGGAGCCTACGTCGGCGTCGGTCTGCTTGAATCGCGCGTGCTCGGCCGACGCCAGTGTCAGGTCGCAGACCACGTGCAGGGAGTGCCCGCCGCCGGCCGCCCAACCCGGCACCACCGCGATCACCACCTTCGGCATGAACCTGATCAGGCGCTGGCACTCCAGGATGTGCAACCGCCCGGTGCGCGTCGGGTCGACGGTCTCCGCCGTCTCGCCACTGGCGTATTGGTAGCCCGAGCGGCCTCGGATCCGCTGGTCCCCGCCTGAGCAGAACGCCCAGCCGCCGTCGCGCGGTGAGGGCCCGTTGCCGGTCAGCAGCACGCATCCCACGTCCGGGGTCATCCGAGCGTGATCAAGTGCCTGGTACAGCTCGTCCACAGTGGAGGGGCGGAACGCGTTGCGGACCTCAGGCCGGTCGAAGGCGATCCGGACCGTGCCGTGCGCGAGTGCGCGATGGTAGGTGATGTCGGCGAAGTCGAAGCACTCGACACGGCGCCAGGCGGCGGGATCGAACAGTTCGGAGACCATGGGGCACGCTAACGCGCGTGAACGCCTCCACCGCATTGGCCATGGTGCTGGTCGACGAGCTGGTGCGCTGCGGCGTGCGGCATGCCGTGCTCTGTCCCGGGTCGCGCAACGCGCCGCTGTCCTTCGCGTTGCACGCGGCTGAGCGGGTTGGTCGGCTGACTCTGCATGTGCGGATCGACGAGCGCTCCGCGGCGTTTCTGGCGTTGGGCCTGGCGCTGCGTTCGGGTCTGCCGGTGCCGGTGGTGTGCACGTCAGGCACCGCGGCGGCGAATCTGCACCCGGCGGTGTTGGAGGCTCACCACGCCGGGATCCCGCTGTTGGCGGTCACCGCCGACCGTCCGCTCGAGCTGGTCGGCACCGGGGCCAGCCAGACGGTGGCGCAGACCGGGTTGTTCGGTGCCGCGGTGCGCGCGGCGCCGTCCCTGGACTGCGGGGAGCGGGCGCACTGGCGCTCCATCGTGGACCGCGCGGTCGCCGCTGCGCGCGGTGCGCTGGGCGGTGGGCCGGGGCCGGTGCATCTCAACGTGCCGTTTCGCGAGCCGCTGATGCCTCCGCTCGATCCCGCCCGCCCGGATTGCGCGCCCGCCCTGCGTGGGCGTCCGGGTGGCCTGCCCTGGACGGTGGTGCCCGCCGCGCCGCCGGTGCGGGCTGAGGTGGAGCTGGACCTGAGCCGGCGCACCTTGGTGGTCGCCGGTCACGGCGCGCCACCGGCCCCCCCGGGGTTGCCACTGGTGGCCGAGCCCACCGCGCCTGACTGGCCGGGCGCCCTGGCGGCCGGTCCGTGGTTGCTCGGCTTGATTGCCGGCTCGGCCGGCGGCGCTCTGACTGCCGGCTCGGCCGGCGGTTTGCCCGCGCTCGAGTGGTTGCGACCCGAACAGGTGCTGGTGCTCGGTCGCCCCACCCTGCACCGGTCGGTGCAGCGGCTGCTCGCCGACCCGGCGGTGGCGGTCACCGTCTGCACCGACCGTCCGGAGTGGACCGACGTGGCGGGCACCGCCGTCGCGGTGGGCACCGCGCTGCGTTGCGTCGGCTCCCCTGACCCGGAGTGGCTGTACCGGTGGCGTCAGGCCGACGCGCGGGCCGCCGCCGCGGTGTGCGCCACCGTGCGGGGCCACCCCCACGACACCGGTCTCGAGGTGGCGCGCCGGCTGGTCGCCGCGCTGCCGGCCGGCGCGCTGCTGCTGGTCGGTGCGTCCAATCCGATCCGGGACGTGTCGCTGGCCGCCCGGCCTCGGCCTGGCCTGACCGTGCTCGCCAACCGGGGAGTCGCGGGCATCGACGGCACGATCGCCACCGCGACCGGGGCGGCGTTGGCGCACGGTGGGCCGGGTTATGCCCTGGTCGGCGACCTGACGTTCCTGCACGACGCGAACGGGCTGCTAGCAGGCCCGCAGGAGGCTCGCCCGGACCTGACCGTGGTGGTCGCCAACGACGACGGCGGCGGCATCTTCGGGCTGCTGGAGCAGGGCGCCCCGGAGTACACCGAGGCCTTCGAACGGGTCTTCGGCACCCCGCACGGCACCGATCTGGGCGCCTTGTGCACGGCGCATCACGTGCCGCACGTTCGGGTGCCGGCCCACGAGCTGGCCCCGGTCCTGGTCCCGGGCCGGGGGGTGCGCGTCGTGGAGGTGTGCACCGAGCGGACCGGGCTGCGCGTGCTGCACCATCAGATCCAGGCCACGGTGGCGAAGTCTGTCGGTACTTTTGTCGGGGATAGGGCCTAATGTCGGTGCCGGGGAGGTGACCATGCGAAAGTGGGTACTGGCCGGGTCGGCGCTGGCGGTGCTGCTGGTGTTGGTGGCGCTGGTCATCCCGTGGCGGACCTCGCGATCGGCTCAGGTACCACCACCCTCGCGGGCGCCTTCCCCGCTGTCGGCGCCGATGCCCGGCGCCGACAGCATCGGGGATCCCTACTATCCGCGTGCTGGTGACGGCGGTTACGACGTCACCGGATACGACATCCAGGTTCGCTACGACCCGCCCGCCGACCGGCTCGAGGGGCACACCACCATCACCGCCCAGGCCACCCAGAGCCTGTCCCGGTTTGACCTCGACCTGAGGTTGCCCGCCTCGGCTGTCACGGTGGACGACCAGCCGGCCGGGATCCGTCAGGACGCAGGCAAGCTGGAGGTCACCCCGGCCTCGCCGGTGCGGGCCGGAGCGCCGATGACGGTGCGGGTGGACTACGCCGGGGTGCCTTCCACGATCCCGGTCGGACCCGGTGCGCCCTCGCCGTGGGTGCGTACGCCCGGCGGCGCGCTCGCGGCGGGCGAGCCCGATATCGCTGCCTGGTGGTTCCCCTGCAACGACCACCCCTCGGACAAGGCGACATTCACGATCACCGTGATCGTGCCCGACGGCCTGCAGGTGATCTCCAACGGCGCGCTGCTCGGTGGTCCGGAGCCGGCCGAGCCTGGTCGGCAGCGGTGGCGCTGGCAGGAGACCGAGCCGATGGCCACCTATCTGGCGTTCGTCGCGATCGGCGACTACGACATCGTGCGCCGGGACACCCGCTTCGGCCTGTACCTGGCGGCCTACGATCGGGGACTCGACCCGCAGATCGCGGACGCGGCACGGGCCTCGGTGGAGCAGACGCCGGAGATCCTCGAGTTCCTCTCCGGGATCTTCGGTCCCTACCCGTTCCACCAGCTCGGCGGCGTGGTGCCGAACATTCCCAACCTGGGCTTCGCGCTGGAGGACCAGACCCGCCCGGTGTACTCGCCGACGTTCTTCGCCTACGGGCAGGACGCCTCGGTGGTGGTGCACGAGCTGGCCCACCAGTGGTTCGGGGACAGCGTCTCGGTGCGCAATTGGAGTGACATCTGGCTCAACGAAGGCTTCGCCACCTACGCCCAGTGGCTGTACACCGAACACACCGGCGGCCTCAGCGCAGCGCAGACCGCGGCGCGCGGTTACGACCGCCATCCCGCCGACGACGACTTCTGGCGGATCCCGCCGGGGGCTCCCGGCGGCGCGGCGCAGGTGCTCAACGAGGCGGTGTACCAGCGCGGCGCCATGGCGCTGCAGGCGCTTCGGGCGGCGGTGGGGGACCAGAACTTCTTCGCCTCCCTGCGCGCCTGGGCCACCGAGCGGGCCGGCGGCAACGGTTCGGTGCGCGACTTCCTGGCCGTCGTCAAGCACGTCTCCGGTAAGAACATCGACGCCGTAGCCCAGAGCTGGCTGTTCAGCCCCACTCGCCCGGCGGCGTCCCCCGGCTGAGCAGGCTCACGAGCCCTCCAGGGCGTCGCGGATCGGGACCAGTTTGGCGGCGGCCTCGGCGACCTCGGAGTCGGGGTCGGAGCCGGCGACGATTCCGCAGCCGGCGAACAACCGGGCGAACCGGCCGGTGACCTGGGCGCAGCGCAGCGCGATGCCCAGCTCGCCGTCCCCTGCGGCGTCGATCCAGCCGACCGGGCCGGCGTAGCGGCCGCGGTCCATCGCCTCCAGCTCACCGATCGTGCTGACCGCGTCCGGGGTGGGGGTGCCGCCTACCGCGGCGGTGGGGTGCACGGCGTCAGCCAGCGTGAGCAGCGGGGGGCCCGCAGGGTGCAGCACCCCACGTACCTCGGTGGCCAGGTGCGCCACGTTGCGCAACTGCAGCACACGGGGAGCGGTGGGGACCACCAGGTCGGTGCAGAACGGCCGCAGCGCCTGGGCCAGCGAGTCCACCGCGTAGCGGTGCTCGTCGCGGTCCTTCACCGAGTCGAGTAGCTCGGCGGCCAGCGTCCCGGAGTCGGTGCCGTCGTGCGGCCAGGTTGTTCCGGCCAGTACCCGCGAGAGCACCTGGGTGCCGCGCCGGCGCAGCAGCAACTCCGGGGTCGCGCCCACCAGCTGGTCCACCGCGAACGTCCAGCAGGACGGGTACCGGGCGGCCAGCCCGTGCAGCAGGAACCGGGGATCCAGCGGCTCGTCGGCGACCGCGAGCAGGTCGTGCGCGAGGACCACCTTCGCCGGTACCGCCCCGTTGCGCATCCGCGACACCGCGCGGGCCACCGCGTCGCGCCACGCCGCCACCGGCAGCTCACCGTCGAGGTAACGCAGGCCGCGAGGACGACTCACCGGGGTTACCGCCCTGGGCGCGAGACCGGTGTCGAACTCGGTGACCCAGGTCTGATCGTCTCGTCGGCCCACCACCACCCTCGGCACCACCAGGACCGAGCTGCCCGGGGAGTCGTCGAACGCGAGGCTGACGAAGGCGACCGGGCCGCTACCCGGCAGCCTGACCTCATCACGGGTGTCCAGCTGCCTGCAGAAGGACTGCCACCAGTCCTGTGCCTGGGCGAAGCGGTGCGGCCCCTCGGTGCACACCCGGGCCACCTCACCCCAGGCGACCAGCCCCTCTCCGGCCCGGACCCAGGAGAGCGCTCCGTGCGGGGAGGGCAACATGTCGAGCAGGCCGGTACCGCCCTGCACCAGATGCGAGCGTACGACCAGCCGGTCAGTCAGCGGGGCGGTAGTCACGGCGATAGGGTAGTTAGGGCTGTATCGGGGCCGCCGGCCGCACGCGTCGATCCATTGTCGCGGGTGGCCGCTACGCTGCCTGGCGATGAGTGCTCTGAATACCGGGTTCGTCGCCCGGGCCCCCCGACGGATCATCGGCCGGTGGCGTCGGCCGGTGTGGTGGGTGTTGCCCGTGGCGGCGGGTCTGCTGAGCGGGCTCATCGCGCTGGCGTTGGCTGGGGCGGCGCTCGACGACGTCGAGATCGATGCCCACACCGGTCACGCCACCGCCCAGGTGCTCGTGGTGACGTCGATGCGGACAGTGGTGCAATTCGCCCGGCCCGACGGCACGGTGTACCGCCCGGAGGCGGGGCTGGCCTATCCCTCGGGGGCGCAGGTGGGGCAGCTGGTGCGGGTGGAGTACGACCGCGCCGATCCCGATCGGGTGCGGATCGCCGGGCGTACCTGGGTGTGGGGCGTGGCCCCGGCGTCCATCACGGTGCTGGCGCTGTGGGTTCTGGTGGCTCCGGCTACCTGGTGGTTACGCTGGCGCCAGGACCACGCTGGGTAGAGGGCACGCCCAGTAGAGAGTTCGCCAGGAGTTCCTCGGTGCGACATGGTGACGTCGCCTCTCAGGACACCACGCCCGACACGCGCCAGTAGTGTAGCCCTTCAAGGACTACCAACCCGGCCACGGGGCGCTCTCAACGACAGCCAACCCAGCGCGGCGCGCAGGTGCGGCCGGTGACCGGGACCCAAGGTCCGGGCTTGCGGGTTGGTGGCGGTTAACAGCACCAGTACAGGGCGTTGGCGGTACTTGAAGGGCTACCCGCCGTAGGGTGACGGCTGTGCCTAGAGCTGGGCTGGATAAGGATCCTCGTGATGTCGCGGCGATGTTCGACGGGGTGGCCCGGCGTTATGACCTGACTAACACGGTCTTGTCGTTCGGCCAGGACCGGTGGTGGCGGCGGTGCACCCGGGTCGCCGTGGCGGCCGGGGCGGGGGAGCGGGTGCTCGACCTCGCGGCGGGTACCGCGGTCTCCACCGTCGAGCTGGCTCGCGCCGGCGCGTGGTGCGTGGCGGCGGATTTCTCGCTGGGGATGTTGCGCGCGGGCCGGCACCGCGCGGTCCCGCTGGTCGGAGCCGACGCGCTGGCGCTGCCTTTCGCCGACGGGGTGTTCGACGCGGTCACGATCTCCTTCGGGCTGCGCAACGTGGCCGACCCCGACGCCGCGCTGGCCGAGCTGGCCCGGGTCACCCGGCCCGGTGGTCGGCTGGTGGTCTGCGAGTTCTCCACTCCCACCTGTGCGCCGTTTCGCACCGTGTACCTGGAATACCTGATGCGCGCGCTGCCTGCGGTCGCCCGAGCGGTGAGCAGTAACCCGGAGGCCTACGTCTACCTCGCCGAGTCCATCCGGGTCTGGCCCGACCAGCGGGTGCTGGCGCAGCGGGTGGCCGCCGCGGGCTGGACCGACGTCTCGTGGCGCGACCTCACTGGCGGCATCGTCGCGCTGCACCGGGCCGTGAAGCCCGCGCTCCGCTAGCGCGGATATCCGTTCACTACGAGTAGTGAACGGATATCCCACCGTATGGGCTGTTGGGTCCGCCCGAATGGCGTATTCACCACTGCGTGACCGGTCCGTAGCGTGGAGCAACCGTCGGGGAGCTACCTTGGGGTCACCTACTGAACGAGAGGACCCGATCAGTGCTCGTCCGAAGCCGCCCGTACTCGCTGGCCGTCGCCGTGGGTTTGCTGCTCAGCGCCGGTGTCGCGCTACCCGCATTATCCGCGTCGGCGGCGTCGGCATCTCCCGAGCCGGTCAGCGCCGCGCCGCGGTCGGCCGCCCGGGACCTGCTGGCGCTGCGGGGGGTGATGGCGGTGCTGGACTCCCGGTCGGGCCGGGTCCCGAACTCGGTGACCGGCTGGTACGTCGACCCGGCCAGTGACGCTGTCGTGATATCGGCCACCGACGACGCGGCCGCGAGGGCCTTCGCGGCGGGTCAGGACAAGGTACGCATCGAACACGTTGCTACCCGCCCGGTACCGCTGGCCGACCTGCGCGGGGGTGACACGATCACCACCAGTGTGGGTGGCCGCTGCTCGGTCGGCTTCAACGCTGTCCAGGGCCGCATCCGCTACGTCATCACCGCCGGGCACTGCACCAACCTGGGTGGCACCTGGTCCGGGCCGGACGGCAGCGTCATCGGCCCGGTCGCCAAATCCAAGTTCCCCGGCCACGACTTCGGCCTGGTCGAGGTGACGTCGCGGTCCTGGGAGCAGACTCACGACGTCGACACCGCCCACGGCTACCTCCCCGTCACCGGCGACACACCCGCCGCGGTGGGCGAGAAGGTATGCCTGTCCGGGTCTACCACCGGCTACCACTGCGGCCAGGTGAAGTCCATCGACCAGACCGTGAACTACGGAGACGGGGAGGTCGTCCAAGGACTCACCGGGACCACGGTCTGCGCCGAGGCTGGCGACTCCGGTGGACCCTTCATGAGCGAAAGCGGCAATCAGGCTCAGGGCATGTTGTCCGGCGGGACCGGCGGTTGCCTGCTCGGCGGGCAGACCTACTTCCAGCCGATCCAGGAGGTGTTGTCCACCTACGGGCTCACCCTTCTCACCGGCGAGGCCGCCCGGGACGAGCGCTAGCGCGATGGGCGCAGGCGCCGCGCGAAGGCGGCGGCGGCGGTCCTCGGGTCCGCCGCCTCGGTGATCGCGCGCACGACCACCACGCGGTCCGCACCGGCGGAGCACACCTGCTCGAGCCGTTCGGTGGACTCGATACCGCCGATGGCGAACCAAGGGCGTGCCCCTATGTTCATTCTGGTCGTGCGGACCAGGTCTAGTCCGGCGGCCGGGCGTCCCGGTTTGGTCGGGGTGGGCCAGCACGGGCCAGTGCAGAAGTAGTCCACCCCGGGCCTCGCGGCGGCCGCAGCGGCTTGCGCGGGATCGTGCGTGGACAGGCCGATCACCACCTCGTCGCCGAGAACCCGGCGCGCCCAGCTGACCGGCAGGTCGCCCTGGCCCAGGTGCAGCACCTGCGCGCCGGCGGCCAGCGCGACGTCGGCCCGGTCGTTCACCGCCAGCAACGCCCCGTGACGCTGACAGGCCTCGGCGAGCACCTCCAGGGCGGCGAGCTCGGGGCGAGCCTCGAGGCCCTTGTCTCTCAGTTGGATGATGTCCACGCCGCCGGCCAGCGCCGCGTCGGCGAACTCGGCGAGGTCGCCGCGGTCGGTCCGGGCGTCGGTGCACAGGTACAGCCGCGCGTCGGCCAGCCGGGCCCTGATCTGCTCGCCATCCATGTGCAGACCGTATCGAGCTAGGGTTGGAATGGTCCGCACGTGATGAGCTGTGTTGTCGCCGGGGGTGTCGTTGGAGGGCTCGTGGGGGGGCCCTTTGGGGGGATCGTCCAGCACCGTCGCGGTGGTCGGTGGTGGCGTCATCGGTCTGAGCTGCGCCTGGCGCGCCGCGGCGGCGGGGTTCGCGGTGACCGTGTACGACCCGGTGCCGGGATCGGGTGCTTCGCACGTCGCCGGCGGGATGCTCGCCCCGGTCACCGAGGCGGTGCCGAGTGAGCCCGCGGTGTTCGCGCTGGGGGTGGCCGCGCTGCGCCGCTGGCCGGACTTCGCTGCTGAGCTCACGAGCGCTGGTGGCGACCCCGGGTTGCGGACCGGAGGTACCCTCGCGGTCGCGCTGGATCCCGGCGACCGCGCTGAGCTGGACCGGATCGCCGAGCAGCTGTCCCGAATGGGCCGTGCCGTGGAGGTGCTCTCCGGCCGGCAGGCGCGCCGGGTCGAGCCGGCGCTGGGCCCGCGGGTGTGCTGGGCGTTATCGATCCCGGGGGAGGGGTCGGTGGACAACCGGGCGCTGCTGAACGCGCTGCTGGTGGCGTGTCGCGGCGCCGGGGTGCGGTTTTACGCCCAGCGCTGCCTGCGGCTGCCGAGCGCTGACGTCGTCGTGGTAGCCGCCGGTGTGCACAGTGCCGCGCTGCACCCCGCGCTGCGCCGCGCGATCCGCCCGGTGAAGGGCGAGATCCTGCGGCTGCGCTGCCGGCCGGGCGCGTTGCCGTCGCCGTCGCGGACCGTCCGTGCGATCGTCGGCGGGCGCCACAGCTACCTGGTGCCCCGCGACGGCGGGCGGCTGGTGCTCGGAGCCACCCAGCGTGAGGTCGGTTTTGATACCGACGTCACAGCCGGCGGGGTGCGCGAGCTGCTCACCGACGCCGAGTGCGTGCTGCCCGCGATCGCGGAGTACACGCTGGAGGAGACCGGGGCGGGGCTGCGGCCGGCCAGCCCGGACAACCTGCCGGTGATCGGCGAGCTGGAGCCCGGCGTGCTCGCCGCGACCGGCCATCATCGCCACGGGATCCTCCTGGCACCGCTGACCGCCGATGCGGTGCTCGCGTTGCTGCGCGGCCAGCCCGTTCCGGTTGACGTCGCACCGGCCACGCCGGCCCGCCTCACCTGTGGACAACCCGTGAGTGGCGATAAGAGTGATGACTCACATCGCCACTCACGGGTCGCGCGGAGCGCGACATGACAGTGCTGCTCAACGGCCACCCCCGAGAACTCCCCGACGGCGCCACGCTGGCCGACCTGCTGGAGCGACTCGGCGTGCCCTCCCACGGCGTCGCGGTCGCCCTGGACGGCGCCGTGGTGCCGCGGGCGTCCTGGCCTGGTACGGCGTTGCGAGAAGGCGCAGCGGTCGAGGTGCTCACCGCGGTGCAGGGAGGGTGACGCGAATGGCGGATGATCCACTGGTCATCGCGGGGCGGGAGTTCGGCTCGCGACTGATTTTGGGAACCGGGGGCGCGGGCAACCTCGCCGTTCTGGAGCAGGCGTTGCTCGCCGCGCAGACCGAGCTCACCACGGTCGCGATCCGCCGGATGGACACCGGCGCCCGAACCGGTGTGCTCGACGTGCTGCGGCGCCACGGGATCGAGCCGCTGCCCAACACCGCGGGCTGCCGCAGCGCCGCGGAGGCGGTGCTCACCGCGCGGCTGGGTCGTGAGGCGCTGCGGACGTCCTGGGTCAAGCTCGAGGTCATGGCCGACGACCGCACCCTGCTGCCCGATCCGATCGAGCTGCTCGACGCCGCCGAGCAGCTCATCGCCGACGGCTTCACCGTGCTGCCCTACACCAACGACGACCCGGTGCTGGCCCGCCGGCTGGCCGACGCCGGCTGCGCGGTGGTGATGCCGCTGGGCTCACCGATCGGCACCGGGCTGGGCATCCGCAATCCGCACAACATCGAGATGATCGTGGCGCAGGCCCCGGTGCCGGTCATCCTCGACGCCGGGATCGGCACCGCCTCCGATGCTGCCCTGGCGATGGAGCTGGGCTGCGACGCGGTGCTGCTGGCCAGCGCCGTGACCCGGGCCGATGATCCACCGCGAATGGCAGAGGCGATGCGGTTGGCCGTGCGGGCGGGCCGCCACGCCCGGCTGGCCGGCCGGATCCCGCAACGGTTCTGGGCCCGAGCCTCCAGCCCCGACCGCGATCCCTGACCGTGCCAGCATAGTGTTGGTCATGATCGGACGCCTGCACAACATCGTCATCGACTGTCCCGACCCGGCCGCGCTCGCCGAGTTCTACTCCGAGCTGCTCGGCTTGCCCATCATCCGGCGAGACAGCGACTGGGTGACGATCGAGAGCGACGGCTGGCCCCGGATCGCCTTCCAACTCGTACCTGATCTCCAGCCGCCTGCCTGGCCCGATCCCCAGCGGCCACAGCAGATCCACTGAGACGTGCGGGTCGATGATATTGACGTCGCTGAACAGCGGGTTCTTGGACTCGGTGCCACCCGCCTGCCCGGCGGCGAGCCCGACTTCCGTGTTTATGCAGACCCTGCTGGGCACCCGTTCTGTCTCGAGTTCGACCCGTGAGGCGTGGGGCGGTGGGTGGTCTCTCGAAGGACGAGATCCAGTAGTCCGGGGAATGCTTCGTCGAACTCGGGGCGGCGCAGCCGATTGAGGCGCCTGGGACCTTCATCGCGCTGCTCGACCAGCCCAGCCTCGCGCAGCACGGCGAAGTGGTGGCTGCGGGTTGCCTTGCTCACCGGCAGGTCAAAGGTGCCGCAGTCAGGCTCTGCCGCCTGCCGCTAGTCTGATCGACACGGACCACCAAGAGAACGGCACTGAGCTAGTGGCTGGCATCGCAGGTAACGACCCCGGCCCACTCGCCACAGTCCAGACCACGCACGGCACCGACCTCGACAGCTCGCTGACAATCCTGTGGGCTTTCCACAGCCCGTTCTGGTGGCCCAGATGTTCGCCCGTGAAGCGGTCAGCGACCGCGACGCCGACGCGCGATGGTGTGCCGCGACTTGTCGATCAGCTACGGGCTCATGGTGATCTAACGGTTGGTCGCGCTGGTCATGACCAGGCATGAGCCGTAACGGCCGGATCCGCCAGGTCGCCGAACATCGTCTCGAATCGTTGGAGATCGGCGACCTCGATCGGCGAGGTGGACCGGTGTTCGTCCTGGCTCAGCCGCCGACACAGGTATTCGTTGCGGGACAACCCGAGTTGTGCCGCCCGGGGGTCGATCGCCGCGGCGACCCACGCAGGAACATCATGAATCAGGATGTCAGACACACCGCACCTCCTCGATATCTCATGATCTCGCTCCGTCGCGGCTCCGGGTAGGGATGAGTGCCGGTGGCAGGGGATCCGAGTTCACTTCACGGCGTCCAGGTGCGCGGTCAGCTGGTCGCGCAGTCGCCGCGCGGTGGTCACCGGCATCAATCCGTGGAACCCGTTGGCCGGCAATCTCATACTCATCAAGTACAGCCTGAGGTAGACGTCCGGGTCGTCCGTCGGATCAACCAGCCGGCTTTCGACTCGTATCTCCGCGTCGTCGTCCTCCCAGCTGACGGGGGCTTGCTCATGGACTCGCACCCCCTCATCGGTGATGAAACAGTGCCCCGCTGAGCACCACGCCGGGTGCCCATCGTCTTCTTTGGTCATCTCCGCTCGTGCGTTGTCGGTTACTCTGGCTCCCACCTGCATCAGGTCATACTCCATTTCATGGATTTTTTGGACAGAGATCATAGAAGGCATCGAGGTGGGCGCTTTTGGGCAGCAGGACCCGCCCCGATGCCGGTCTTGAGGTCGTTGGCCACTATCCTCGGTTCATCCCAGCCACTCGGTCAGCAGATCCCGCAGTTTCGCGGCCCCGTGCTCATCCAGGGACATCACGCACGAGCCAGTGATACGAGGGTCGAGCACGATCGTCCCGTCGCGTTTGCTCACCATGAGGTCGGCGTACTGCACCGGGCCTCGGTTCAGCTGACATGTTGCCGGGATCGCCTTGCGGCAGCGTCCGGTCGGATGGTCGTCCCGGTCGGGCACAGACGAATTGCGTTCGGTTGTCACGGTCCTCCTCTGCTGTCATCCCTGAAGGAGAGCACCAACAGGTGCAGGCGCCGCTGGTCGGGGCAACGCGCCCACCGCGGCAGGGTTGTAGTTGTCGGTGCCGCAGGTAGTAGTCTTCGGTAGCAGGGTTACTAAGGGAAGCACCTCGGCGTCTACAAGCGTCTACAGATGGAGCGGGATGACGGATCTCGGTGCGGCACTGCGAGCAGCCCGCGAAGCTGCAGGGGTCAGCTTGGCTGCGATGGCTGCCCGAACGCACTACAGCAAGCCATTGCTCGGTCTGCTGGAGACGGGAAAGAGAACCATCAAACCGGAACACGTCGAGGCGTACGGTCTAGCGCTCAACATCCCTACCGAGATCTTACGGGGGCCACCAGATGATCCCTTGCGAGTCGCTCACGAGTGGTTAGTCAGCGACTCGCCCTCTGTGGTGCAGGTGCGTGCTGGTCGGCGAGTCGGAAAAATACTTGCAGAGGAGCTAGAAAACCGTGTGATCGAGCTGCGCCGCCTAGATGATCTCATCGGCGGAGGTGACCTGTTCCCTGTAGTGAGCAAAGAACTATCAGAGGTTCGTACGGTTGTGCAGTCTGCCGGCTATACCGACAACATCGGGCAGCGGCTGTTGACGGTGGTGGGAGAGCTTGCCCAGCTTGCTGGATGGGTAGCCAGTGACGCGGGACGGTACGCGCAGGCGCAGAGGATCTATCTCGATGGGGTGTCCGCCGCACAGGTTGCGGCTGACCGCCCGCTCGCGGCTCAACTGCTGTCTTCGTTGAGCTATCAGATGGCCAACGTGGGAAAACCGCATGATGCGGCTTTGCTGGCGCGGTCCGCCGTCAAAGGCGTCGGGGATGCTTCACCGCTCGTCCGAGCGTTGTTGTTGGAACGGGTGGCTTGGGCGAGTGCCAGGAGTCGGGATCACTCGGGCACGAGGCGCGCTCTGGCTGCTGTGGACGACGCATACGAGGACCGGTCACCGGGGGTTGCCGAGCCGGAATGGGTTTACTGGCTTGACAGAAGAGAGATCGACGTGATGGCTGGTCGATGTCTGATCGAGCTTGGTAGTCCGAGTGCAGCGGTACCGTTGCTGGCTGGGGCTATCGACTCGTACGACGTCAATCACGCTAGGGAAGTGGCGCTGTATCTTTCGTGGCTTGTCGAGGCGTACGCACGAGCGGGCGTTCTCGACGCTGCACATGGCGCGCTCGCTCGTGCTTGTAGAATCGCGCGAGAAATAAACTCCGTGAGGCTCGATCTGCGCATTAATCAGGTCCAAACCCTGTTCCTTGCGAAAACGAGCCACTGATCGCGGCGCAGTGGCGCACCTGCGGCGGTGGCTGGATGACGGTGGTGATCCCGTCATTCGTGAGCGTGCCGAATCCATCATCCGATGGTCGCCCAGTCCAATCTCGGCACAGGGGCACCAGGGGCATCAGCTACAACACGGCTAACCGTGGGTGCTTTGGGCTTAGCAGTGAATCGGCAGGCGAGACCGCAACATCCACTGCGCATCAGCCGGGCGGGCCGAACGGTGGGCCGCCTAGGCGCGCCCGATCGCCGATCGACAGTGGCCGAGCGGCGGATCGACTCGACCGCGAACACCCCGGTGTCGGCGTCGGTGCCCACGTTGACCCACCCGATGTTCGCGCCCACGTCATACACTCTGTAAGGCACTTCCTCGCCGGCCTCGCCGAGGAAGTCGTAGGTATCGGTCGCCACCGGCTGCCCCTTGGGCTGGTACTCCCCGGCCGCTGTTCTTGTGGGCCCCGACGTTCTCCTTTTTCTTGGTATCCACGCTGATCACCGGCAGCCCGGCGGTCAGGAACGCGGTGACCTGGTCGTTGCGGTAGCGAAACTGGGCGTCGCGGTCCGGGTGCTGCTTACCTTCGATCGTCTTGGCGTTGCCCTGCAGGCTGTAGTCAGGCTCTTTGAGCAGCCGGGCCACCGTGTCGGGTCCCACCCGATGGCCTCCAACGGTCAGCTCGTCGGCCGGTTTCACCGTCGACTTGGTCGTCCACCGCAGCCGCGACATCGGGTCACCACGGGTCTATACCATCCACCAAGGCGTCCAGCGCCGGCCACAATCCCGGATTGTGATACTCGGCCGGTTTCCGCCCGGCGCCGGGCGCGGGAACCCCCGATCTCTGCCATAGCAGAACTATAGAGATCAAACACACGGCGGTTCATCCCAGCCACTCGGTCAGCAGATCCCGCAGTTTCGCGGCCCCGTGCTCATCCAGGGACATCACGCACGAGCCAGTGATACGATGGTCGAGCATGATCGTCCCGTCGCGTTTGCTCACCATGAGGTCGGCGTGCTCCGCCAGGCCCCGGTTCAGCTGACATGTTGCCGGGATCGCTTTGCGGCAGCGTCCGGTCGGATGATCGCCCGGTCGGGCACAGATGAATGACGTTCGGTCGTCACGGTCCTCCCCTGCTGTGGTCAGCCATCCGGCTGTCAAGCTCTCCGGCCTGCCGCTAGTCTGATCGAAACGGACCACCACGGGAACGGCTCGGAGGTTCACAAGCGTTGACAGCGATGACGGTCGGAGAAGTGCTGAGGGTGGTTCGGGACGCAGCCGGGATCAGCTTGTCTGTGATGGCTACTCGCACGCACTACAGCAAGCCCTACCTCAGCATGGTGGAGACTGGCAAACGAGCTGCGACCACAGGTGTGGTCAAGGCGTACGAGAGAGTGCTCGGCATAGGGCAGTTGGGCGGCGGCGTGAACCGTAGGGACTTCTTCAAGTTACCCAGCCTTGCCGCCGGGAACGCTCAAGTAGTTACTGAGCTAGCGGCCAGCATTGCAGGCAACGACCCCGGCCCACTCGCCGCAGTCCAGACCACGCACGGCACCGACCTTGTACTAGCGACTCTGGCTGATCGTGGCACAGCGGCGCACCTGCGACGGTGGCTGGATGACGGCGACAATCCTGTCCTTCGGGTGAATGCCGCCGGAATCCTCGCGAAGGTTCCCGGACAGTTCGAGGCGACCCTTGTGATTGCGGCTCTCGGCCGAGATCCCGACGTCCGTAGCCGCTACATGACCGCCGTAGTCGCACGTGTCTGCGGTCTAGACTGGCCAGTCGCCGCGCAGCTCGCCGAAAATCCCGCGGATTTCCCACAGCCTGTTCTGGTAGCCCAGAGGTTCGCCCGTGAAGCGCTCAGCGACTGCGACGCTGGAGCGCGATGGTGTGCCGCCGCAATGCTGCAAGCGCTCAGCCCCATGATGGGGAGGTAGCCGTGGTTGTCATCGAGGTTCGCAACGCCGAGCTGATAAAGACCGTAGCCGAGGAGGCCAAGCGTCTCAATATCGTCAACGGGGCGATCGTCAGCCTGATCGGTGCCGTGGACAGCTTCACGATCTCTACCATGTCCGAGCACGACGCCACCGTGGACGTCATCACTGACTACTCCCTACCGGCGGAGATGACGGGTACTGGTGAGATCACGGGCGGCACGGTGCACATCCACGCTGTCATGGCCGTGGAAGGTGACCATGCAGTCGCCGGTCACCTCCACCGCGCGGAAATCGGGACGTTCTTCGCCCGCGCCTACGTCATCCCCTGCTGAGCATTTTATCGCGGCCATCGTATCCCGAACGGAAGACGTACGCGAGCATAAATCGTCGATTTTAGATGCTGCGAACGTCGTTTCTTCGGAACATCCCAAAATGCTAGCAATGGTTGACCACGGCATTTTTCTGACGGCTTCCAGTGTCGCCTCTCTTCCTTCAGTGTCAAGTCCTTTTTTGATGGCTGAACGAGATGGTTTGAGAAAACTTAAGGCGCTACTTAGAATCTCTAGTGCGAGCGGTGTGATCGCGACGATCGCGCGCCTGTCGTGGCCCGAGTATTCACGGCTTGTGATCTTGTCAATTTTTGAGCGGAACGCATCAGGCGCGTCGGCATCGGCTCGGGCGGTTGTGGGGGATATGTCATGTCGAATCTCCGATCCTCGCTTGGCCCGGTGGAGTTGTTCCACATTTGGATCATGCTCTTCTTGTCCTGTGTAGTCCGGTGGTCGCCTGCTGTTTACGGTGTGCGTCGTGACCAAGACTCCCGAGGGCTCTCTCCGACCGGGTGGTGTGCACCGTCGCACAGAAGCCCGAATCAGTGCTGCTCGCCGCAGTGACCGGCCTGGACTCCTTAGTCTTATCGTGGCGCGAGCGCCTACGATCCGCCCATGGCCGATGACATCGACACCGCCGTGAGCGTCGGGCGCCACGCCCTGGAGGAGATCTGTCAGATCTCGTCTCGGCGCGCCTATCAGCGGCTGCGTATGCTCGACGACTGCCTCGCGGTGCACCAGAGCGCGGATGTGGCCGACCTGCGGCACGACATCCAGACCGTCTGCGCCACCTCGTGAGGGCCCCACGCGAGCGCGGAGCGCTACCCGGCCAGCACGAGTTGGCCGCCGTCTGCGGGGCGCTGGGTCTGGACTGTTCCGGGGCGCGGATGCTGCTGTCCCGGTCGAACGCCGTCTTCCACCTCCCCGCCGTCGACGTGGTCGTGCGCCTGAGCCAGGCCACCCCCACCAACGAGGCGCGCGCCGCCCGCGTGGTCTGCCTGACCCGCTGGATCGCCGACCATGACGGACCAGCCCTGGCCCCGACGTCGCACCCGCAGCCGGTCCGGGAAGCGGGCACGGTCGCCACGCTCTGGCCCTATCTCCCCTCGCCACACATCCCCCGGGCTCGCGATCTGGCCACGGCGGTGCGGGAGTTGCACCATCTCGATGCCCCACCTCCGCCGCTCGTCCAGCACGAGCCGCTGGCCCGGCTGCACGAGGCCCTGGATCTGGACACCATGCGGGACCAGCCGGCGCTGCCGGCCGAGACTCGGGAGTGGCTCCTCGCCCGCGCCGCTGCGCTCCAGCACGCCTACGACACGACCAGGACGCCACTGGGATGCGGCCACATCCACGCCGACGCCCAACCCCACAACCTCCTCCAGGACCGCGACGGGCGGTGGCTGCTCATCGACTGGGACCGCGCCAGCCACGGCCCCCGCGAACTCGACCTCGCCTTCGCCGTCCCCGACCACTTCCACGAGCCGGAGCGCGACCGGACAGAGTTCAGCGCCGCTTACGGCTACGACGTCACCACCTGGACCGGCTGGACCCTGATCCGCGACCTCACCGAACTGCACTCGCTCGCCGGCTATATCCGCCGCGCCGCCACCAACCCCGCCGCCCGCGACGAACTCAACCGACGCGTCGTGTCACTGGTCGACAACGACTACGGCGTGGTCTGGCGCAGTGTGTCTGAGCACCTTCACTGAATTGTCGGGGTTCAGCGCTAGACTGACGACCGACTCACGGTCTGGTGGCCCGAAGGACAGGGGGAGGGAAGCGCATGGCTCGTCAACCCGAACACATCACAGAACTGCAACGAGCACTCGGCCGGTACTTGGCGGTTCTTCGGGAGGCGGCTGGTCTCTACCAGGTGGATGTCGCACGGGCCGTGCCCTGTCACCGCACGACCGTCACACATGCCGAAGCGGGCTCACAACTACCGGATGCCGATTTCTGGGAGATAGCGGATCGAGTCGTCGGCGCGGATGGTGCGCTGATCGCTCGTTATGATGCGGATATTCCCGTGGTGCGGGACACTCGGGATCTCATCCGCGAGCTGAACTTCCTCTAATGGATGAATGGGGGATAGGCATTGCCACGAATTGGGATAACTGGCCACATGAATATTTCTCTTGACAGTGTCCCCCTTGTTGTGGGGGTGCTTCGCGATGTCCTGGGCGGCTGTAACGAGGGCGCGCTGGTCGGTGTTTCTTGTCTAGCGCGAGGTTCAGATCAAATCTTTGCTAGGGTTGTGCTGGAGTGTGGAGGCGACCTTGAAATAGTCCTCCCGGCCGCTGATTATCGAGAGCGGAAGGTCGCGCCCGGCGATGTAGCGGAGTTCGATGACCTCATGAGTCGGGCTCGCGTGGTGCGGACGTTGCCATGCGAGAAATCCGACAGGGATGCCTACATGGCGGCGAGCAAGGAAATGCTGGAATCTGTTGATTCTCTCATTGCGGTATGGGATGGCAACCCTTCCAAGGGTTACTCGGGTACTGCCGATATCGTGGCAGCCGCACGTGAGCGCGGGATACCAGTCACGGTGGTGTGGCCCGATGGCGCGCGTCGTACGTGAAGCGGTCAGCGACCGCGACGCCGGCGCGCGATGGCGTGCCGCCGCGATGCTGCAAGCGCTCAGTCCCATGATCAGATCGTCCGTGATGACGAAGCGCTTGCGCTGACCGTCGCTAACCACGCAACCGACCTTCCGCTTTCCCGTACTCCTGCACCAGCCGGCTCAGGCCGATGATCGTCTTGGCGTCGACGACATCGCCGCTCGCCAGCAGCGCAGGTACCTCGTTGAGCGGTATCTCCACCAGCTCGATGTCCTCCTGCTCGGCGCTGTTGCCTCCGCCACTGCCGATCCGCGTTGCGGCGCTGATGACCGCCTGGAACAGGTGAATCCGTTCCGACGAGCCGCCGGGTGACGTGTAGAAGGTGCAGAGTCGGCGAAGCGTCAGCGTCTCGTATCCAAGCTCTTCGACGATCTCGCGGCGAATGCACTGTTCCGGCGATTCGTCGACCTCCACGGTGCCCGCGACCAGTTCCAGCATCCAGCCGGGGCCCTTCGCGAACGTGGGAAAACGGAACTGGCGTGTGAGCAGGACAATCGCGGAGCTCTCGTTCACGACGACGGCGGCGGTGGAATCTCCGCGTTCGAAGCTCAACCTGCGCGAGGGATCCGACATCCGGCCGCCGGGGAGCTCGTACCGCAGCTCGGCCTCGTCGATCCTGAAGTAGTCGTCGAACAGCGTGCGGACAGCCTTGATCTCCACTTTCCTCATGAGTGCATCCTCCGGTGCTTGTCCACGTCCGGGTCTACGGAGGTCAGCCGGTACATGTCCCGATCACCCAGCTGCCGCAGACAAACCGGTCGCGACAGGTCGCGCTCCCGCGTGTACGTCATCCCCTGCTGAGGCTGCTCCTGGGCTCGGGTAGTAACGTCCCGCCATCACGAACATGCCGCGTGGTCTCCGTCTCGCCGTTGCCCCGGCCCTGGTGTGTGCGGCGCTCACCGGCTGCGCAGCGCCCAACGTCGATCCGCCCACGGCCCCGAAGGCCCTGGCGCAGCCGGTCGTCGGGCGTTCGTCCGCCAGCGGTGACGTGCCGTCGCAGCTGAACCCGGACGTGGCAGCGCCGTCGGCTCAGTCGTCGCCGCCGCCACCGGCTCAGTCGCCGCCACCGGCCGGGTGCCCTGCCGGCTCGGAGTGGAGCTGCACCCAGCAGCGGCACTTCGCCGCCGCCGGTGCCTACATCAGCCGCACTGCCAGCGGCAACGGCTACCTGAGCGTGGTGTTCACCGACCGGCAGACCGGGCACGCCTGGCGATTCGGCCCGACGCAGCATGAGGGGTGGACGGCATCCACCATCAAGCTCGCGATCGCCACCGACCTGCTGCGCCGGCAGCGTGCCGGCCAGATCACGCTGACCGCCGCAGACCGGCACGACATGGCCACTATGCTCAACTTCTCCGATGAGCAGGCATCCGACCGGCTGTGGGCGAGATTCGGCGGCGAGGACATGCTGGCCCGGTTCCGCAATCAGTACGGCATGACCGGTCTGCACTTCGTGCCCGGTTTCACAGCCAAGACGTACTGGGGCTTCGTCAAGTGCACGACCGATGACCTGGCCGCCCTGGCGAATTACGTCTTCGCCCAGGTCAACCCGGCTGACCGAGTCTATCTGGTCGGTGCGCTACGCGGTGTGGCGCCGAATCAGCAGTGGGGGGTCTGGGCGGCCGGCACCACCCAACAGCCCGGGAACAAGGACGGCTGGTCCTACGAGGCCGATCCCTACGGCAAGCACTGGGTCACGAACACCGTCGGCTTCGCCGGACCCGACGAGCGTTACCTGATCGCCGTCATGTACCAGGTGGATCCGAGGGGCACACTGCCCGGCGGCGTGCAGGCCGTCAGTGACGTCGTCGCTCTGCTCTTCGGTGTCCCCATCCCCGCGCACATCACGGTTCCGGCGCCCGACGGATAATGGATAAGGAACTCCCCCGCATCGCCGATGACGCCGTGCCCGACAGCGGCATCGGGGCGATGTTGGTCAGCGCCCGCGGCCTCGCCGAGTACCGGGCCATGTTCGCGCTCTCCGACACCGATCTGCGGCGCCGGCTGCTGGACTGCCCAGGCGGGGCGGCCGGTTTCACCGCGGAGGTCAACGCCGCCGGGGGTGACGCCAGGGCCTGCGACCCGATCTACGCCCACCTCAGCGCTGAGGAACTCGCTGCCCGCGCGTGGGCCGACACCGACCGCGGCAACAGCTACGTCCGTGCCCACCCTGAGCAGTACCGGTGGAACTTCTTCACCGACCCCGACGATCACCAGCGCTCTCGCAACGGCGCGGTCACCCGCTTCACCGCTGATCGGCGAGCCCACCCCGAGCGTTATGTGCCCGGCGAGCTACCCCGCCTGCCCTTCGCCGACCACACGTTCGACCTGGTCTTGAGTTCGCACCTGCTGTTCAGCTACGCCGACCGGCTCGATCTGGCATTCCATCGAGACAGCATCGGCGAGCTCATGCGGGTCACCCGCGATGAGTTACGGCTCTTTCCGCTGCTGGCCGTGGGTGCGGTCAGCTATCCCCACCTCGACCAGCTGCTCACCCACCTCGCCGAGAGTGGCATCACCGCCCAGGTGACCGACGTCGACTACGAGTTCCAAGCCGGCGGCAACCAGATGCTCGTCTGCACCCACCGACCCGGCTGAGGAGGCATCACGATCATGTCAGAGGTCACGTTCGGGATCAACGTGGGTGCCGTGTCCTCCCAGCGGGAGTTCACCCAGTTAGTGCGGTGCGCCGACGCGCTCGGTTACGACGTCTTCGCCGCGCCGGACCACCTCGGGGCCCTCGCCCCCTTCGCCGCGCTGACCGCCGCGGGCATGATCAGTGAACGGCTCCGGCTACGCACATATGTGCTGAACACCGGATTCTGGAATCCGGCGCTGCTGGCCCGTGAGGTGGCCACCCTCGATGTGTTGTCGCAGGGCCGGGCCGAACTCGGGCTCGGCGCTGGGCACATGAAAAGCGAGCACGATGACGCCCGGCTGCCCTGGCTGCCGCTGGGCCGGCGGGTGCAGGCACTGGAGGAGATGGTGCTCGAGGTGCGCCGCCGGCTGGCCGACGACGCCCACCAGCCCCGGCCCGTGCAGCAGCCGGTGCCCTTGATGGTCGGTGGGATGTCGAGTCCCACGCTGTCGGTCGCGGCCCGGCACGCCGAGATCGTGAGCTTCGCCGGGCTGCGCCAGGTGCAGGGCGCCCCGGCGGGCACGTTCACCGTGTGTTCCGCCGCTGAGATGGTGAAGCGAGTGGACGAAGTGCGTCGACGAGCCGGGGGCCGCTCTTATCGATCCGATGTGCTCCTGCAGTGGGTGGTGATCGGCCACGATCCCGAGGACGCCGCCGCGCAGATCGCGGCCAGCGCCCCGGGACTGTTCACCGTCGAGCAGCTCGTGGCCAGTCCGGTCGCCCTCTTGGCCCGGGACGTGGACCACGCCGTCGAGCAGCTGCGCCGGCGCCAACAGGTCTACGGCTTCGACAGCGTGACCACCCATCAAGCGAACCTCGAAGCGCTCGGCGAAGTGATCGCCGCCCACCGAGCCCCTTAACCGGGCGCCGGAGGCCGACATGGAGACTGATCGGGATCCGATAGCCCGATCAGTCTCCATGTCGGGACGGGCTTGTGCTGGGTGGGGTCAGTCGGGACGCAGGCGAAAGAAGGGGGACACTGGGCCTGTTCCGGCGCCGAGGGGGTAGGCGTGGGTGACCGCCTGCTGGATGTAGCGCTTGCCGTAGCCGACCGCTTCGCGCACCGTGGCGCCGCGGGCCAGTGCCGAGGTGATCGCCGCGGCCAGGGTGTCGCCGCTGCCGTGGGTGTGCGGGGTGGGTAGCCGGGGACCGGTGAACGTGGTGAACTCGCGGCCGTCGTAGAGCACGTCCAGGCACTGTGGGTTCTTATCCTGGGGGTCGTCGTGCAGATGCCCGCCCTTGACCAGCACCCACTGCGGCCCCAGCGCGTGCAAGGCGCAGGCCGCCTCGTACTGCTGCGCGTGGAAGCCGATGCTGATGCCGACGAGCAGCCGCACCTCGTCCAGGTTGGGCGTGAGGAGGGTGGCCCGGGGGAGTAGCTCCGCGCGTAGCGTGGCCAGCGCGTCCTGCGCCAGCAGTGGATCGCCGTGCATAGAGGCGGCCACCGGGTCGACCACCAGCGGGACCGCACGACAACGGCCGATGCCGACCTCGTCGCACACCTGCGCTACCGCGTGAATGATCGCCGCGTTGGCCAGCATCCCGGTCTTGGCGGCGGCCACCCCGATGTCGGTCGCCACCGCCCGGACCTGGTCGGCCACCGTGGACGGGGGGATCTCCAGGTAGCCCGACACGCCCAGCGAGTTCTGCACCGTCACCGCCGTGACCGCGACGCAACCGTGCACGCCGCAGGTGGTGAACGTGCGCAGGTCGGCCTGCAGGCCCGCCCCACCCCCGGAGTCCGACCCCGCGATGGTCAGCGCGATGGGGGGCCCAGACGGGGACCCAGCGCTCACGTCCCGGTCACGGGCAGGTACACCTTCCCCCCGGCCGCGGTGAACTCGGACGACTTCTCCTTCATACCCGCTTCAATGGCATCCACTGTGGACAGCCCGTGCTCGTGTGCATAGGCCTGGACGTCGGCGGAGATGCGCATCGAGCAGAACTTGGGCCCGCACATCGAGCAGAAATGCGCGGTTTTCGCCGCCGGGGCGGGCAGCGTCTCGTCGTGGTAGGACCGCGCGGTGTCCGGGTCCAGGGCCAGCGCGAACTGGTCGTGCCAGCGGAACTCGAACCGAGCCCTCGACAGCGCGTCGTCCCAGGCTTGGGCACCCGGATGGCCCTTGGCCAGGTCGGCGCTGTGTGCGGCGATCTTGTAGGTGATCACGCCGGTCTTCACGTCGTCGCGGTCGGGCAGGCCGAGGTGTTCTTTGGGCGTGACGTAGCAGAGCATCGCGGTGCCCGCCTGCGCGATCATCGCTGCGCCGATCGCCGAGGTGATGTGGTCATAGGCCGGCGCGATGTCCGTCGCCAGGGGACCCAGGGTGTAGAACGGCGCCTCGTCGCACCACAGTTCCTCCAGGCGCACGTTCTCGACGATCTTGTGCATCGGCACGTGCCCGGGGCCTTCGATCATCACCTGCACGTCGTGGCGCCGGGCGATCCGGGTCAGCTCCCCGAGCGTCTTGAGCTCGGCGAGCTGCGCCGCGTCGTTGGCGTCGGCGATACAGCCGGGGCGCAGGCCGTCACCGAGGGAGAACGTGACGTCGTAGCGGCGCAGGATCTCGCACAGCTCGGCGAAGTTCTCATACAGGAACGACTCGCGGTGGTGCGCCAGGCACCACGCCGCCATGATCGCCCCGCCGCGGGAGACGATGCCGGTCACCCGGTTCACCGTCAGCGGGATGTAGCGCAGCAGCACGCCGGCGTGCACGGTCATATAGTCGACGCCTTGCTCGCACTGCTCGATGATCGTGTCGCGGTAGATCTCCCAGGTCAGCGCCGCCGGATCCCCGTCGCAGCGCTCCATCGCCTGGTAGATCGGCACGGTGCCCAGCGGGACGGGGCAGTTGCGCAGCAGCCACTCCCGGGTCTCGTGGATCCGCTTGCCGGTGGACAGGTCCATGATCGTGTCCGCGCCCCACCGGGTGGCCCACACCATCTTGTCCACCTCCTCCTCGATCGAGGAGGTGACCGCCGAGTTGCCGATGTTGGCGTTGATCTTCACCAGGAACTTCTTCCCGATGATCATCGGTTCGGATTCGGGGTGCCGGTGGTTGGCCGGGATCACCGCGCGGCCCCGCGCCACCTCGGCGCGCACCAACTCGACATCGACGCTCTCGCGGGCCGCGATGAACTCCATCTCGCGGGTGACGACGCCGGCGCGGGCCCAGGCGAGCTGAGTCGCCGCGCCCCCCACGGACCCGCGGGTTCCGATCCACGGCTCGCGCAGCGGGGAGAGTCCCTTATGGACGTCGATGGTGGCTGTTGGGTCGGTGTAGGGACCTGAGGTGTCGTAGAGGTCGAGGTGCTCCCCGTTGGTCAGGTCCACCCGGCGGGCGGGCACCCGCAGCCCGTCACTCACCTCGCGGTAGACCTTCCGCGACCCGGTGATCGGGCCAGTGGTCACGGCGGGCTCGACGGTCTGGTCTCGCAGCGTTGTCATGGATCAGCTTCCCTACGCCGGCATTACCCGGACAGGTTCGGCGGTCGACAGCCCCGGGTGGTACCCAGCTGCCCTCTCAGCCCGCTTCGGTGCGAGCTCCCGCGTGGTCGATGTGACCTGCCCGACCGTAGCGTCATGAACAGCGACCCCGCAAAAGGTGCGGTTGATCACGGGACCACTAGTATTCGAGTAGTCGCTTACGGTGACATTAGCTACGGGGGATACATGCGCGACATTTCCGGCCCATGTTGGCAAGCGACCGCCGCGCCGCGCCGTGTCGCGGTGGTCGGCCAGGGTTACGTGGGCCTGCCGGTCGCTATTCGGGCTGTTGAGGTCGGTTTCGACGTCGTCGGTTTCGACGTCGACAAGACCCGTGTCGATTGCCTCCGCAAAGCGGAGACGTACATCGACGACATCACCGACGGTGACCTCGCGATAGCGATGAGCACCGGACGGTACCTACCCACCGACGATCCGGCGGCGCTGGCCGGTTTCGACGTCGCGGTCGTCTGCGTCCCGACTCCGTTGCGAGACGGTGCTCCCGATCTGAGCTGTGTCGAGGCTGCCGCGGGCATGATCGCGCCGCACATCACGCCTGGATGCTGCGTCATCCTGGAGTCCACGAGCTACCCCGGTACCACCGAGGAGATCTTCCTCCCGATCCTGGAGGCCGGTTCGGGCCTGCGCGCGGGAGAGCAGTTCCGCGTCGGCTACAGCCCCGAGCGCATCGACCCGGGAAACGACGTCTGGCGTTTCGACAACACTCCCAAGATCATCGCTGGAGTGGACGATGCCTCGCTGCGGGCGCTGCGGGAGTTCTACGGCCGGCTCGTCGAGCGAACCGTGCCGGTGTCGGGACCTCGGGAGGCTGAGCTGGCCAAGCTGCTGGAGAACACCTTCCGCCACGTCAACATCGCCCTGGTCAACGAGCTTGCGATGTACTGTCACGGCCTCGGGCTCGACGTGTGGTCGGTGATCGACGCGGCCGCCACGAAGCCCTTCGGATTCATGAGGTTCACGCCAGGACCAGGGGTCGGGGGGCATTGCCTGCCGATCGATCCCTCGTACCTGTCCTGGCAGGTAAGGCGGTCCCTGGGTCATGCTTTCCGTTTCGTCGATATCGCCAACGATGTCAACGACCACATGCCCGACTATGTGGTGTCCCGCGTGGTCACCTATCTCAACCAGCGGCGCAAATCCGTCAACGGGAGCACCATCCTGCTGGTGGGGCTGGCCTATAAGCGGAATTCGCGGGACGCCAGGCAGTCGCCGGCGATCGCCGTCGCCAAGAAACTCGACGATCTGGGGGCTGATCTCCGGGCGATCGACCCGCTCATCACCCCTGAGGAGATCCCGAGTTTCATCCGGATGGTGCCCTGCGAGTCGAGTCAGGTCACCGATGCCGATCTGGTCATCGTGCTCGCCGACCATGACGCGATCGACTGGGATCTTGTCGAGCAGCACGCTGATCGGGTTTTGGACACCCGTAACCGGCTGCGCTCGGCGTCCACGCTGCGGTTGTAGGGGGCCGGGAGGCAACCCGTGAGTGGCGATGCGAGTTACAACTCGCATCGCCACTCACGGGTTGTCCACAGCGCTGCGTCACGCTTGCGGGTTGAGCAGCTGCGGTGGCTGTTCACCGCGCATGACCTGCAGCACGATCTCCACCGCCAGCGCCGCGCTCGCCGTCCAGACGCCCTGGGTGTTCGCCGAGCTGTGCGGGGTGAGGACGACGTTGTCCAGCTGCGCTCAGCGCGGATCGGTCATCGGCTCGGTCGTCCAGGTGTCGATGCCGGCACCGGCGATCCGCTCGGTCTCGGGCATGGCCGGCAGGTGCAGCGTCACGAAGTCGCTCTGGGCGAACACCTCGTCTATCCGCATCAGCTCGATACGGTGTTCCGCCACGAACTCCATGACGGGGTACGGCTCGTGGGCGATCACTCGCATGTCGAAGCCCAGTGCCCGCCGGGCGACGGCCCGCCCGATGCGGCCGAGCCCGATGATGCCCAGCGTCGCGCGGTACATGTCCACGCCGCGGTGCGGTTGCCACTCGCTGCGCCGCATGGCCCGGTCGTGCCGCGAGATCCCGTGCGCCAGGTCGATCATCAACCCGATCGCGTGGTCTGCGACCCCCCGTCGTTGGTGCCCGGGATGGTCGCGACCAGCACACCGCGCTCGGTGGCCGCGCCGACGTCGACGGTGTCGAAGCCCACCCCGAAGCGCACCATCAGCCGCAGCTCGGGGCAGGCGTCGAACACCTCGGCGGTGTAGAGTTCCTGGTCGGCGATGGCCGCCGCGCCGCCGCGCAGCCGCGCAGGCTCTCGATCACCTCCGCCACCGGTGTCGCCCGCCGCCCCGACCCGCAGCGCAGCTCCAGCCCGGCTGCATGCAGCCGCGCGGGGATCTCGCCCAGCTCGTCCTGCGGCCGAGTGGGTTGACCGCAACCGTCCCCATGCTCGACGCACCTCCCCGTCGCGCCACGGGGGTCATCTGGCCTGGTGGCGCTCAGCACCCTGCGGTCATCGTAGTTCGCGGAGCTTACGGACATTACTCCTTTCGGGTGAAATGTGACCATTATGTGCCTGTGCTGGAGGGTGACACTGTTCGTCCCGTCGAACTCGTGGTTCGTGATCAACCCTACTGTCGCCGAGTTCGACATCAGCGCTGGTGGGGGCCGCCCGAGCAGCTTTCCTGTCGAACTCGGCGCACTGAGAGCACCCAAGATCGCCGACCGCCCCCTCGTTCAGCGGGCTATGGGCGTCTCTCTGTCGAGACAGGACTTTGTCGGGGTCCTGGTGCTGTCGCTGTGGCTCTTCGTGCGCCCGTCCTTGTCATTGGTCTCGAGCAACGGGCGCTCGCTCGGGTCGAGCGTGATCTGCGGCTCAGGCGATTACCGGTACTCCGGGCGCTGCGGTGCGGGGACCTGCCGAGCGAAATCCAGCGCGAACGGTCGCGCCGACGAGGCCGACTCAACGGATCGCTGAGCGGGGAATTCCAGCCGAAACGCGGCCGACGACGACGGGTTTGAGTCCATCTGCTCTCCTCATGGTGTGCTCGGTCGTAGGTCACGCAGGTCACGGTCTGACGCCGATGCGGCCGGCGAGGGTGCGGGCGTCGGCGTCGGCGATGAGCACTCCGAAGCCGGCGACCCCGTGTGGGTAGAGCACCCAGCCGCGCCGCTCCCAGTCTCGGATGGCGTTTACGGTGCAGACGCCGCTGCCGTCGATGCGGTGTCCTTGCACCGCACACCGTTCCTGGTCGCCGTACCGCAACTGGTGCGGCCCGTCCACTTCCGGCAACTGCTTCACCTGGTGGTACCTGCCGGCCGCCCGCGCCCTACGGCAAGGCGGGCGGCCGGCAGGGCTTCTGGCGCGACGCCTGGACCGGCTGCGGCGCCGTCGGGCTTGATCCCGCCGATCACGACGTCGCCTCATCACTATTCACAGGTCGAGTTGACTTGCGCAACACCGAGCGGCAGGTATCCCACGATCGGATTAGTCACAGCCCGGCGTTGACTAGACTCAGTCTATAGGGCATCCTTCGGACGTGACCAGCCCCCAGGAAGCAAGCCACCATGGCCCGACTTGTCCGGCTCCGAAGCACCTGCAACCACGGCATGGATTGCCCGACGCTGCACTACCAGCCCGACAGCGACGAGTTCCTCATCCAGGGCTACACCGTTACCGACCCGCAGATCTTCGCCGGACTGAACCTGACAGCCGGACACACCGTTGTCCGAGTCCCCAGCCACCTGCTGCCGGAGCTGCCACGCGATCGCGACGCCGGTGACCTGCTCGTGAAGGGCCGCGAAGTGAACGACATCGAGTTGCTCACGGAGCTGAACCTGCCGGCGGGTGAGACTGTTGTCCGGGTCACCGCCGCTCTGCTGCCGGAACTGCGGAAGGAGACCCAGCCGTGCTGACCACCACCGAACTGAACGAGATCGCCAGCTCTGCCCGCAGCTCCCTGTTCCGCCTGGAGACGCTGGACTGTTACGACGTCCCCATTGACGGTTCCGACCTGTCTGTGTACCTGGCTGGTGGGGATCAGCCTCCCAACCTGGAAAAACAGGCCTGGGAAGAGCACCTCCGGGCCGAGCGGGCCGCCGGGATCTGGCGGCACCGGGTGCACCTGATCGACACCACCCACGGGCTGAACGGCTACCTGCGCTACGAATGCGAGTGGGGGTACACCGCGACCACCGCTGCGGGGGAGGGTGTGCGCATCCTCGATCTGCCCACCGGTCGCCGCCCCCGCGAGCTGACCGAGATCGACCACGACTTCTGGTTGATCGACGGCGAGCGGGTTTTGCGCATGCACTACGCCGCCGACGCCACCTTCGTGGGCGGCGAACTCATGCCTGCCGAGACCGTTCCGTCCTACCGAGCGGCCCGCGAAGCCGCCTGGACCAGGGCCGAGGAGTTCACCTCGTGGTGGGCCGCGCATTCCGAATATCATCGGGCACAGCATCACGTCGTCTGAACCCGAGAGGACCGCTTGAGCCGTTCCGCGCGCCGACCCGACGAGTTGTCCACCACCCTGCGCCGGCTCCGGTCGGACGCCGGCCTTTCCGGCATGGAGGCCGCGCGGCGCGCGGAATACTCCCAACCCAAGATCTCCCGCTTCGAGACCGGCCGGCAGGTCCCCACCACGGAGGAGGTCCACGTTCTGTGCCGCGTGTACGGTGCCCCACCCGAGGTGCGGGACCGCCTGCTGGAGCTCGCCGCCGACCTCACCGGCGGCACCATCCGCGCCCGGGCGGTGCTCTCCCACGGGGCCCGGTACCTGCAGCAGCGTTGGGGCAGGATCGAGCAGGCGTCCGAGCTGATCCGCAGCTTCACTCCCACCATCGTGGATGGTCTGCTGCAAACCCCGGACTACGTGCGTGCCATGGGTTCCCACAGGTTGGCCGGTGAGGATCTGGAGTCCTTCGTCGCCTCCCGCGCGGCCCGCCAGCAGATCCTGGACACCGACCGGCAGTTCCAGAAGGTCATCACTGAGGGAGCGCTGCGCTGGCAGGTCGGCTCCCCGCAGATCATGGCCGCCCAGTTGGAGTATCTGATTGAGGCCAGCCACCGGCCCAACCTGCGCTTGGGCGTGATCCCGTGGACCACGGCGGTCCACTCACCCGCGCTGCACTGCTTCACCATCTTCGACGACCGAGCGGTGATCGTGGGCACCGAGACCGCCACCGCCATCATCACCGACCCGGCCGACGTCGCCGACTACGACCAGCGGCACACCTTCTACGCCCAGTACGCCGTCGTCGGCGACCCCGTCCGTGCGCTGCTCGCCAGACTCGCGGACGAATACCGCGACCTGGAGTGACTGCCGCAACTGAGTAAGATAATCGTATGACAGCGGCTCGCATCACCGTCACGATCCCCGAACAGCTCGCTCGAGACGCCCGCCAGGCCGTCGAGGACGGCAAGGCTGAGTCGGTCAGCGCGTATGTCACCGAGGCGCTGCGCCACTACGGGCGGTCGGTAACCTTTCGCGAGCTGCTCGACCAGTGGTGGGCGGCCGACCCAGCGGGTCCACCGTCCGACGCGGAGCGCGCGGCGGCCCAGGCGGAACTCGGTCTGTCGCGGTGACCAGGCCATCCGGACTGACGCTCGATGCAGGTGCGCTGATCGCCATCGAACGTGGGGACCGACGGTTGCGGGTGTTGCTCGACGAGGCGGAGCGGGTCGGCTGGCCGATCGCGGTACCGGTTGGGCCGCTGGCTCAGGTGTGGCGCGACGGTGCTCGGCAGGCCGTGCTCGCTCGATTTCTCAACGCCGCGGACGGGGTTGAGATCGTGGAGTGGGATGCGATGGCGGCGCACGCCGCGGGAGTGCTCTGCGGGCGGACCGGCACCTCGGACGTGGTGGACGCGACGGTCGTGCTGTGCGCTCGGGAGCGCCACCACCACGTCGTCACCTCGGACCCGAAGGATTTCTCGGTACTGGATGCGGAGCTGTCCGTGATCGTCGTCTGAGCGCCGGCAGGGCGGTCATGGTTTACCGGTACGCGTTCCGCCGGTGTTCGACCTGCAGCACGGTTATCGTGTTCGCGGTGTCGTCGATCTCGTAGATGATGCGGTGCTCGCCGATGCGTATGCGGCAGTCGTTGCGGCTACCGACCAGCTTCGTGACACCAACCGGTCGCGGGTTGTGGGTGAGGGCGATGATGGAGTGTAGCGCTGCCGAGAATACCTGGAGCTGTTTGTGGACATCAGGATGGAACGCGATGTTCACACTGCCTGCTCTGCGAAGTCCTCGATGGACACGCCCAGTGCGGTGAGCATGTCGCCCAGCGACATCGCGGTGAAGTCGACGGCGCGGATGTCGCGCAGCCGCAAGGCGTCGGCGACGTCGGCGTGCTCGTGTAGCCGCTCGTAGTCGTCCAGGCTGATGATGACAGCGACCTCCCGGCCGTTGTCGGTGACGATCGCCTCGTGGCCGGTGTAGGCGACCTCCCGCACCACAGCGCCGAGGTTGTTGCGCAAGTCACGAAGGCTATGTGTACTCATGGTCCACCAGGGTACACATGTCGGGCAGAGCAGCGGGGTCGTAGTGCAGGCGTTTCTGCACGGGGGGGTTCACTGTGGCCAGCACGTCGGCGATGTCGCGGCCTGCGGTGCCGGAGCCGAACAGGTCACTGCGCTCGTAGCGGCCGTTCGCTATCTGGGCGTGGACCGCGTCAGTGATCTCGCCCGGGTCGTGGGAGGTGAACACCACGTTGGGGCCGCATTCCCGGTCGTGCTGGCGGGTGCCGACGCTGACGGCCGGTGTCCCGAGGTAGGCGCCCTCGCGCAGTGCCGCCGACGAGTTGCCGATCATGCAGGAGCAGTGCGTCATCAGCCGGGCGAAGTCCTCGGCCGGCAGGTTGCGGAAGAACTGGCAGCGCCGCGCCAGGCCCTGCTCGCGGAACTGCCGGATACCCGCCGCCACCTCGTCGCTGCCCGCGTCCACGTTCGGCCAGAAGACCAGCGCCTGCATCCCGATCGAGGAGACCGCGCGCAACGTCGCGGTCATCTGCGCGAGGCCGTGGCCGTACTCGGTCGTGACGCCGTGTTGCATGACCAGCAGAAACGGCTGTTCCGGATCGATCGGCGAACCGGCGCCGCAGTGGCCGGCCAGCGCGTCGCGGCCGGTGCCCGGGCGGATGCGGGAGGCCAGGTCGATCGACGGGCAGCCGAGGTTGAACACGTACCGAGGGTCTTCGCCCATCGCGATGACGCGGCGGGCGCTGAGTTCGGTCGCCGGGAAGTGAATGTGGGACAGTTTGGTGACCGCGTGCCGGACGCTCTCGTCGATCGACCCCGACACCTCGCCGCCTTGAGTGTGGGCGACGGGAATGTTCATGTATGCGCCGGCGATAGCCGTCGCGATCGTCTCGAAGCGGTCGGCGACGGTGACGACGATGTCGGGTTCGAGCCGCTCGAGGGCGGTCGGCAACTCCAGCAGGCCCAGCCCGGTGGATCTCGCCATCGTCGCCGGCGTGTGCCCCTCGATGATGAACGGGATCTTGGCGTCGGGGGTGAAACCGGCGGCTTCGAGCACGTTCACCGCACTGCCGAAGCGTTCCAGCAGCGCCGACGCGGCGGCGATCACCTGCAGCTCCAGCGCGGGGTGGTCGCGTACGGCCTCCAATACGGTGGTGATCCGCGCCAGGTTGGCCCGGCTGGCCACGACGACGCAGATCTTCCTCCGACGGCCCGGCACGTCGGTGCCCCCTGATGAACAGCAACAATGAGAAGACGCTCAGCGTGCGCTGATCGAACCCTAGCGTATCTGGGCGCCGACATGCTGCTGGAGGAACCGCGCCGCGGTGGCCTCCAGGGTCGGCCAGTCGGGTTCGGTGCACGGGCCTGCGGCGAGCACGAAGCCGCGATGGCCGTCATCGGTCAACCGCTGGGCGACGATCGTGAAACCGGTCAGGGCGAACAGCGCCGCCGCGGTCGGGCCCGTCAGGTAGTAGGGATGATCGATCTTGACCACCCGTTCGATGCTGCCGGTCCGGCGCAGCAGGACGTCGAGGTCGACGATGTCGACGAACGCGCGGCCGCCGTCGGTCATCATCCGGCGCAGCGCCGCCAGCGTGCCGCGGACGTCGAGGAGGTGGTCGATCGTCTGGCACAGCAGCACGAGATCCCACCTGCGCTCACCCGGATCGAAGTCCTCGACGAACCCGGCGACCGTCTCCATCCCGGCGGCCCGCGCGACCGCGAGCTCGTCCGGGGACGGGTCGAGGACGGTAGCCCGCGCGTGCAGGCGTGTGGCCAGTACCCTGGCGACCACGCCCGTTGAGCCGCCGACGTCGAGGATCGTGCGCGGCGAGGACGGCAGCAGGGGGAGCAGGAATGCGGCGAGCTCGGCGGCGTAGCCGCGCTGCTCGATCGGCAGGGTCTCGGCGTCGATGCGGCGGCCGTGGTAGGCCGACACCAGTGGGCGGTAGACCTCGGAGTAGAAGTGCGCGTACTGAGTGGCGCTCAGCCGCGGGCAGAGGTAACCGAGCCCGCAACGTCGGCACATCACGAAGGTGGCCGGGTAGCCGTAGCGGTCCCGCTCGGTCACCTCTACCGCGAGATCAGCGGCACCGCACAGGTTGCACGCCGCGGGCCGCTGCGTCGCTAGCGAGCCGTAATCGTAACCCAGTGCAGTGATTTTCTCATTTTTCATCTTCTGTGTCATATTATTCACCCATTCGTGAGATTGAGGAGTGCGTGGAGTGACTGTACTTGATTGGGATCACCGTGTCTCGGTCATCGGCGAGGTTGGTCAGGCGCACGACGGCAGTCTGGGTACGGCGCACGCGTTCATCGATGCGATCGCCGATGCGGGTGCTGATGCGGTGAAGTTCCAGACGCACATCGCCGCCGCCGAGAGCCGGACCGACGAACCGTGGCGGGTCAGGTTCAGCTACGCCGACGACACCCGCTACGAGTACTGGCGGCGAATGGAGTTCACCGCGCAGGCCTGGGCGGGGCTGCGGGCGCACGCGCAGGATCGCGGGTTGGCGTTTCTGAGCTCACCGTTCTCGCTGGAAGCCTTCGAGCTGCTGTGTCGCGTCGGCGTCGCCGCCTGGAAGGTCGCTTCCGGTGAGGTCGGCAACCCGCAGCTGCTCGATGCGGTGGCCCAGACTGGGGCGCCGGTGCTGCTGTCCAGCGGGATGAGCAACTGGGCTGAGCTCGACGGCGCCGTCGCGCGGCTGCGCGCGGGTGGCGCCGGCCCGTTGGCCATCCTGCAGTGCACCTCGGCCTACCCGGTCGCGCCGGAGCGGGTCGGGCTCAATGTGCTGGGTGAGATCCGGGAGCGCTACGGGTGCGCGACGGGGCTGTCCGACCACTCCGGGACGATCTTCCCCGCGCTGGCCGCGGTCGCCCTCGGCGGGCGGGTGATCGAGGTACACGTGACGCTGTCCCGGGAGATGTTCGGCCCCGACGTGGCGGCGTCGGTGACCACCAGCGAGCTCGCCCTACTCGTCGCGGGGGTCCGCTATATCGGTACCGCACTCGCCGCACCCGTGGACAAGGATGCGGTCGCGGCCGAGCTGGCGCCGATGCGCGCACTGTTCGGCCGGTCGCTGGTCGCCCGCCGCGCGCTACCGGCCGGGCACGTGCTCGCGGCCGCCGACCTGACCGCCAAGAAGCCGGCCGGCGGAATTCCCCCGGCGCGGCTCGAGTCGCTGCTCGGCCGCCAGCTGCGCCGCGCGCTGCGCGCCGACGAACCGCTATGCGAGGGCGACATCGACTAGTCCGGCTCGGAACCCGCGCTCTCCAGCAGTGCAGTGATCTTCGCCATACCGGTGTTGAGTGTGGCGAACCCCGCGTTCATCTTCTGTTCCAGGCTGACGATCGCCTCGCCCTGCTCTGTGAGCAACCGGCCCTGCTCCAACTGGGTCTCCCGCAGGGCGTTGAGGGCCCGGGTGTGGGCGCGCAGCTCGGAGCGGACCTCTGACACATCATGATCGGCACCGGCCGCCAGTACCCGAGCGGCGCCCGCGTCGGAGCTGGCGAGAGCCGACTCCTCGCGGAGCCGGGCAACCTCTCGTTCCAGGATGCCCACCCGGGCCTCGAGGTCATTCGGGGAGTCCGCCACGATCCGAGATCCTACTGTGACGCCGTGCGCGCAGGGTGGTCAGGTCAGCATGATCTCGATGGCGAGCCCGACCGCGACCAGGGTCAGAGTGATCCGCAGCGCCCGCTCGTGGCGTCGCCATTGCCGGTCCCACCATGGGGCGTCGTGGCTGTGGTGACGGCCCAGCGCCATCGCGGCCCGCCCCAGGCCGAAACCGAGCCCGGCCGCCACCGCCGCTGCCCAGCCGCCCACCAGGAGTACCGCCGTCAGCGGCAGGTAGGGCAGATTGCTCGGCATGTGGGTGCGCACCCCGGTGCCCATCTCGAAGCCGAACCGCAGCGCGCCCGCATCCCCACCGGCCGCGATCACCGTCGAGGGCACCTGCGTGCGCCGGTGCGGCAACCGCACGCGATGCAGCCCGCACTCACCGGTCAGTACGAACAGCGCCACCGCGATGAGCAGACCTACTCGCGCGGCAGGCGGCACTGCCGGCCGCACCAGAGCGCCCAAGGCCACCACCAGTGTGCCGACGGCCAGACCCCCGGCAAGCAGGCCCGCGGTGAAGTAGGCCCGTGACGAATCCCGCCAGACCGGCGAGCTCAGCAGGTACGCTGAGTTAGCGCTTCATGCCGAGCCGGACAGCGCGTATCCCGCGGTCAGCCCGAGTAACAGCCAGGCCAGAACCCAGCCCTCGCGCACTACCGGTGTCGCCGCGGTGAGCACCGCCAGCGCACCGGTCACCAGCACGGGACCGAATACGGCCCGCCGCAGACGTGGGGCCGGCTCCATCGACCAAGACTCCATCAATCAGGTCAGCGGGGACGGAGCCGTCGCTCGCTGGGAAAGCGTCGCGTTGCAGATCACCTGCTCCAGGTTCGGCGCCCCGGCGTAGTGGATCTCGCCGTCCGCGCAGCGGTAGACGACATCGCCCGCCTTCCAGAGCCAGGCGTCGCGGGCTTCCTCACCGGCGCGGCAGATGGTGCGCGGCTGGTAGCAGTCCAGCCCCTCCCCCCAGTTCCCGAAGCAGCCGTTCTTGAACCAATCGTCGGAGTCGCAGTACGACGGGGAGTACGGCGCGCCGGTGCAGATCGGCCCGTTCGGCCCGTAGTGATAGAGACCGCAGCCGGGGTACTCGCTGCCTCTCTCCGCCCTGGCCGGACGGGCCAGCGGGACCCAGCTCAACACCGTCATGCCCAGGGTCATGGCCGCCGTGCCGATGACGGCCAGGACCCCTCGTCGACGCACTGCCGTCGCAGTGTCCTCGAACCGCACGGCGCGCGGGTGCGCGTCGGTCCCGGGCTGGTCGATCCGTGGGATGTCCTCCGGGGTCACGGCGCTCCTTGTTGCTGCACGGCGGTGTTCAGCAAGTCCGCTATCTGCTCCTCCAGCCGCTCGGGGGATACCACCGGCTGCCCGGCCAGCACCGTGCCGTCGGCACCGACGTGCAGCAGGGCCGGCGCCCACGGCAGGTCGAGCTCCGTGACGAGTCCGGGGTCCACCCGGGACCGGATGCCCGGGGTGTCCGCCCACCGGGCTCGCGGGGACAGCACCTCGAACCGGGTACCTGGATGCTCGCCGGCCAGCCGGGTGAACGGTTCGTGCACCGCGTCGCAGAAGCTGCACCCAGGGTCGAGCACCAGTAGCACCAAGTGCTCTGTGCCGGCCAGCGCCGGCACCCGGCGACCCGCGGCCGCGCGCCAGGGTGGCGCGCCGAGCTGGGCCACCTCGGCTTGCAGCTCCCGCAGCTGCCGCAGGATCCCGGCCATCGCCAGCGTCAGCACCGCCAGGCAGCCCCAACCCAGCACCACCGCCGCGGTGAGCACGCTCACGCGGCTCGTCCGTCGACCGCCGCCGGCAGGGTGTACAGCAGTATCGCCAACACGGCGGCGCAGGCGACCAGCAGGATCGCGACCCCGCCACCGGGCAGCGCGGCCGCCGGATGCAGGACCGTCGCCGCGAGAGTGGCGACCGCCAGGAACACGGCCCGGGCGATCCCACCGGGGCCCACCTGAGCGCCCATCCGGTTGCAGCCACAGTCCGACTCATCGCCCCGGTAACGTCGCCAAGCCAAGTGGGCGGTGAAGGCCACATACATCACGGTCTGGCCGGCCAGCGCCCAGCGCAGCTGCGCGGTGCCCAGGAGCACCGCAGCGACCGAGGGCACCCCGACCACGAACTCGACGGCCGCGATGGCCCGGGCGCCCGTTAGCCCGGTACCGACTGCACGAGCCAGCGCCTTAGGCGCCCGCATGTGCTCAAGCCCGGCCTCGACCAGCAGGAATGCCCCCGCGAGCACGGGTACCGCCAACAGCACGGGTACCCCCAGCAGCACGGCCACCCCCAGCAGGATCATGTGGGCTCCCAGGTCACGCTCAGCCCGTCCAGGAAGGCTAGCGCTTCGTTCGGGTCCGCGGTGTCGGCCGGCCCGGGGACCAGCCGGGTGATCGCTGTAGGAGTGGCCAGAACCAGCGCGTCGGACCGGGACCGCCCCCGCGCGCCGGGTCCGAGCGGCTCGCGCCACAGCTCGCCGTGCTGGGTCGGATGGCCCCGGTGCTCGGGGATCGTGACCAGGCCGGCCCCGGGGCGCTCGATCGTCAGGTAGCCGATCCCGGGGACCTGCTTGGCCACCTGGACCGGCTCCAACTGGGCCTTCCCGGCGCTACGCGGACGGACCAGCATCCCCAGCGGGGTGTCGGTCAGCCGGAACGCGTCGAAGACCCTCGTGATCCCCTCGGCGGAACCGGCGGCCCGGGTGTGCAGCTCGAACCACTGCCCGCGCCACGCGGCGCGGTACTCGGCGGGATCGTGACTGATGCCGGTGATCAGCTCAGCGCCCCGGTAGGGCTGGCGCATGAGCTGATCGGGGATCGTGGTGAACGTGGCGTGCCAGTCGAAGGCGCCTGCCTCGGCGACGGTGAACGATCGGCGCGCACCCCGCACCAGGGCGATGAACCCGCACGACCACGGCCTCGACAGGTCCAGGGTGGCGCCGCGCAGGAGCACCTGGGAGCCGTCCGGTGTGACGAACGCTGGCCCACCCCGCCACAGCCAGTCGTACCGACCCCGTACCGGCGGCGGACTCATCGACGTGATCATGCGCACTCCCGGGCGAGTCGACAGCCTCCTGATCGCGCAGGGCACCGCCCCGGAGACTGTCCGCGATCGTCGCACAACCCCCGTCTCCGGGAACGCGCGCCCTGCCGGGGCCAGCTCCCGATATGGAGACATATGGAGACATATCGGGGTAAAAGCGGGCCCGATAACCCCGATATGTCTCCATGTCGGGGCGGCTAGGTGGCGAGAAGGTCTAGCACTAGTTCGTTGATCTCGGTGGCTGTGGGGTCGGCTGCTAGGGCTGACCGGATCTGGCGGCGGTGGGTCACGAAGTTACCGGAATCGCCGAGCTCGAGAGCGGCGACAAGGTCGGTGCACCGCTCACCGAGGTCCGACAGACGGCGGTGTGTCGGGTTGCGGTTATCAAATAAGGGGATCGACAGCTTCCAGATGTGCTTGTCGATGTGGCGTTCGTCCTTGCCGTAGGACATGAGCGGCCGCACAAGATCAGTGATCAGGGGGCTGTTCAAGATCGAGCACAGGTAGAGTCCCTCGGCGCGGCTCGTTACGGTTCCCCAGTAGAGGTTGTGCTCGCATACCGCTGTGGGATTCTCTACCAGTGCGGCGACAACATGCATCCCCGATGCCCCGTAGACGACCCGGAGCGGCGGTACCGGAAGCTGGTTGGTCAGCTTCTTTCGGAAATCGAGCTGGTCGCGGAGCGTGAGGCGGTCGCTGCTGCGGTGGTAGAGCCAGAGCTGCTCCGCTCTGCGCCACCAGTCCGCGAGGCCAGGGTAGCGATCCAGGTGAGAATGCTCACCATCAAGCAGTTCCCTGGCTTCCAGTGGAAGCACGGCGTATCTCGGCGTCAGTGCCCGAAATGGCAGGATGCTTTCACCCAGCAGCACGGGCCGGATGAACTCAGTCTCGATGACGCCGTCGAGTGAATGCAGTTCCTTCCACGGCATTTTCTCGGTACTGCTGCGGGCGGATCGAACGCGCTGCCTGCCAGCGGCGAGGCCGAGCGGCCCGGAGTGTTGGATCTCAACCATGAAGAGCACGCGGGGCACGATGGTTGCACCCTGGGAGAACCGTGGTTCGTACGGTGATTCCCGTGCGTCGTCGTCGTGTACGGTGAGGTCGGAGTCGTACCTGGTCACGTGCTGGGACACGATGTCCCATGCGTCGCTGGTCCGAGGAAGTCGACCCGTCCAGCGGGTCGTTCGCGACGGTAACGGCGAGCCGAACCGGGTGGCGCTGCGGTGGCCGAAGACCACGGCGGCGCCGCAGGGAAAGAAGTGGGGCCGCAGCCGACGGAGATCCCAGGAGCCGGTGAACGTGACCGCGATCGGGTCTTTCGGGTCGGGGTAGTTGCCTGTTCGGAACCCGGCGTAGTAGCCACGGTCGAGGACCGCGTTCGGCATGACGAACGCGAACGAGCCACCCTCGCTCAGGTATTGCTGGGTGGTTCGCGCGACGAACAGGGCCGACAGGTCCTGGTGGGTCGCCACCTCCCGGCCGTGCCACAGCTGCCGGGTCTCGGACATCTCCCGGAACGCGCTCTGCATATCGTCGGGCATGTAGCGGTACGACAGCCAGGGCGGATTACCGACGAGGACGTCGACGCGGTTCTCGGGACGGGCGAGCCACGCCGGCCGCGCGAGATTACGGATGTAGTAGCTCCAGATGTGGTCACGGCTCTCGTCGTGCAGTCGGCACAATAGCCGGTAGTTCTCCTCGACCACCGGACGATCCTCATCGCTGACGGCAAGGCGGTGGAGCAGACCGGCCGGAAGCGTCGGTTTCTGTCCAGGGGAACGAGGTTTCGTGGCCTGGTCGGCCAGCAGGCTGACCAGGCGGTCGAAGTGAGCCGCGTCGGCAAGAAACCGATCGGGAAAGCGGAACGCGGAAGCATACAGTTGATCACCGCTTCCGGTGGGGACGACGAGGTGATCCTCGGTGAACAGGTCGCCACGCTGGTTCCACTGGACGCTGTCGCCCAGGTAGACGGGTACCGCGATGGCTCCCCGGTCCGGGGCCAGCAGCCGTTCCCGGCCGATGGCGAGCAGGTAGGTGACGCGCGCCAACGTCACGGCCACCGGGTGCAGGTCGACCCCGAGGACGTGGTCGGTGAGCCCGGACAGGCTGCGCGTCAGCGAGGTACCAGCCTCGGCCGCGGCCGCGAGGTAGCGGCGCACGGCGTGGAAGAGGAACGTGCCCGAGCCGCAGGCCGGGTCGAGAACGCGCTGGTTCAGCGGGTCGGTGACAGCGGTGCTGACGACCTGCTCGGCCAACCAGTCGGGCGTGTAGTACTCGCCCAGTTGCTTGCGGGTCTCCGACCCGATCACCGACTCGTAGAGGACCTTCAACACGTCGTGCTCGACGCCTGCCCAGTCGAAGCGGGACAGGCGCCGGGCGAGGGTGCGGACGAAGACCTCGCCGCGGGGAACCTCCAGCACCCAGTCGAAGAAGTCGTGCTCGACGACACCGTGAATGCCGGCGGTGTCGAATCGTTGACCGCCGAGCATGGTGGCGGGTTGCAGCTCGGTGACGTCAAGCCCGACGACCAGGTGGGCGATGATCTCGGCGCTGTTGACCAGCAACGTGTGCTCGAGGAACAACTCATCGTCGTCGGTGAACTGGGTCCCCAGTGCACTGCGCAGCAGGCGGCTCCACAGCTGCCGCTTGACGCGAACGGTCTTGCTGTCGCTGTGCTCGGCATACAGGGCGGCCAGCGTTGCGCGATCGAGGGCGTAGGAGGCGCTGCTGGCGCCCAGCCGAGCCCTGATCTCATCCGGCGTCGGCGGCACGCCCTGGCGGCTGGCCAGCACGCCTTCGAGCCAGAACAGCAGCGCGGTGCCGTCGGGTTTCGTGGGGTTGAGCACATGCTGGGTGACGTCGACCAGCGCGGCGTCCCGTTCGTGATACGCGTGCCACTCCCGCCCGTCGGTCAGCACGCCGACATAACGTTGACCGGTCTGCGCCGCGCGCGCTGCGACGTAACCCGCGAGCTGCACCTGCGCCGCCTGGACGATGCGGTGATTGCTGAGGTCCTTCTTCACCTCGATGACCGTGCAGCCGACCTCGATATCGATCCGCCGCCGGTCTCCGACCTGGGTCTCGAGCTGGACGTCCAGGTCGTGGTCCGCCAGATCGAGACCGCCGGTGAGCAACAACTGCCGGACGTCGGCCTGCACCGTCGCCTCGCTGCGTACCCGCTCGCGAGCGGCAAGACGACGGAGCAGCCGGCTGAGCTCATCCGCCGAGGCGATCAGGTCGGTGGTCACGCGAATGGTCTACCACGGCCGTCTGACAGTCAGCGTGCGCCGTGCGCTCAATCCTCAGGGCGGGTTGCGGCGGGGTCCCAGGTCAGGCCGGGTAGGCCCCAGCCTTGGGCCTTCAGCATCTTTTTGGCTTCGCGGGCGTAGCGGCCGACCAATCGGTCCAGGTAGAGGGTGCCGTCGAGGTGGTCGGTCTCGTGCTGCAGGCACCGGGCCAGCAAGCCGGTGCCCTCGACGGTGACCGGTGCGCCGTCGGCATCGACGCCGGTCACCCGCGCCCAGCCGGCCCGCCCGGTGGGGAAGGACTCACCGGGTACGGACAGGCAGCCCTCCCAGTCATCGTCGGGGTCGGGCATGGTCTCGGGCCGTTCACTGGTCTCCAGCACCGGGTTGGCCACCGCTCCCCGGTGCCGCACGCCCTGCTCGTCCGGGCAGTCGTAGACGAACAGGCGCAGGTCCACGCCGATCTGGTTGGCGGCGAGCCCGACGCCCTGGGCCGCCACCATCGTGTCGAACATGTCCTCGACCAGCGCGTGCAGCACCCCGCCGAACTCCGTGACGAGCCTGGTCGGGGTGTGCAGCACCGGATCTCCGACGATCCGGATCGGACATACAGCCATGATGAGGAACAGTAATGGTGGCCTGCTCGCACCACGCCCCTGGGGACGCGTGCGGGGCGCCGCCGGCCCGCTGCGGCCCACCGCATGGTTCAATTCCGGGAGAATCACATGACTGTGATTCTCCACGCGCGGGATCGTGAACCGAGGAGCGCAATGGACGCCGCACACGCGCTGGACCCGATCGACCACCAGTCCGAGGGTCTGAGCTGCCAAGAGCACGAGATGTTGGCCTTCGAGCGGCAGTGGTGGAAGTACGCCGGCGCCAAGGAGCAGGCCATCCGGGAGCTGTTCGACATGTCCGCCACCAGCTACTATCAGGCCCTGAACAGTGTGATCGACCGGCCAGAGGCGCTCGCCGCCGACCCGATGCTGGTCAAGCGACTGCGCCGGCTGCGGTCTGGCCGCCAGCGAGCCCGGGCCGCTCGCCGGCTCAGCGTCGACTCACGGTAGCGCGGTGGGCACCCCGAACGGGACCGGAGCCAGGAGGCGCCTGCGAACCACCGGGTTGGCGCTGTTGGTGTTCGCGGTGCTCGCCCTCCTGATCGGGGTGGTGCTGGCCCTCACCCGTGGCGAGCGGAGCACGGCCACGGGGCCACCCCAGGCCGCCCCGACCCACGCTCCCATCAGCGTGTCGGCGAGCCCTTCCGTCATTCCCTATCCGCCGCCGGTGCCCTCGCGCCCCGCTGAGGTGCCTGCGGTACCTCAGCCCGGCCCGCCGGATGCCGCCGAGGGCGCACCGGTCGGCGACAAGGGTCCTGGTGAGAAGGGCCCCACTCACGGCCAGGTGCGGGTCTACAACAACAGCACCATCCGCGGCTTGGCCACGCGGGCCGCGCGTGATCTCACCGCCGCCGGGTGGACGGTGGTCGAGGTCGGCAACTACGCACGCGGGACGATCCCGACGACCACCGCGTACTACCAGGAGGGCACCGACCAGCGCGCTGACGCCGCAGCCCTCGGCGCCCAGTTCCGGATGCGGGTCGAGCCTCGCTTCCCGGGTATCGCGGGCGCCGATCCGGGCCTGATCGTGATCGTCACTAACGACTACACGTCCCCGTGAGGGACCCGATAGCGGCAGGCTTCTGATGACCACACGCATCATCCGCCCCACGGGACGCGGTTTTCTCCTGCTCGACTCCCACCCCACCGGATGCGCCCGGATTGTCGCGGACATGTGGTCCCAGGTCCGGGCCGTCGACACGCACCACCGCCCCGTCGCTCTGATCATCGGCTCCAGCGCCGGGTACGGGCTGGCCGCGACGATCGCGGGACTCGCCCGTTATGGCATCCGCGGCGTGGGTGTGTGCTATGAGAAGTCGTGGTCCGCCCGGCGGACGGCCACCGCCGGCTGGTACCGAACCGTCGCAACCTCCCAGCTGGCGGCGCAAGCCGGTACGCACATGGAGTTCGTCAACGCCGATTGTTTCGCCGACGCCACCAAAACCGAGGTGTTGGACCTCATCACCCAGCGGTTCGGGCCGGTCGACTACCTGATCTACAGTGTCGCTGCCCCTCGCCGTACCGATCCGGTCAGTGGACACACCTACCGATCGGTCATCAAGCCGATCGGGCAGGCATATCGCACCAAGACCCTGGTGTTCGACGACGACGGTACCCCGCAGCTGCGGGAGATCGAGGTCCCGGCAGCTGCCACCGACGACGTCGAGGCGACGGTGAAGGTCATGGGCGGGGAGGACTGGGCTCGCTGGATCGACGCCCTGGAGGAGCGCGGCCTGATCCGCCCCGGTTTCCAGACGGTCGCCCTGTCCTATATCGGCTCCGAATTGACCTCGGCGATTTACCGGCGTGGCACGATCGGTGCCGCGAAAACACATCTGGAACAGACCGCGACGATCCTGGATGCAAGACTCGTCCACTCGCACGGTGGGCGTGCGTTGATCTCGGTCAACGGTGCCGCCGTCACGCAGTCCTCTACCGCGATCCCCGGTATCGCGCTGTACGTCGGGCTGTTGCGCGGTGTCATGGCGAATACTATGTATTCGCCCATCGGTCAATTCGTGGACCTGTGGGATCAGCTCGTCGGTACCACCCGGCTGGAACTCGACGATCACGGCCAGATCCGCCTCGACCGGCGGGAACTCGCCGGTGACGTCCAGGCGGACGTGACCGCCCGGTGGCGGGCAGCCACACCGGAGAACATCGCCGACCTCGCCGACGTCGACTGGTTCCGCGACGAGGTGCGCCGCTTGTACGGCTTCGCCGTACCCGGTGTCGACTACGACCAGGAAGTCGATCCCCAGCCTCCCTGGCCCAGCGCGCCGACGGAGACCTGATCACGACCCCTGATACGAGGTTGTACGGCTACCGGGAGGTTCCGCGGGGCGAAGAAGCCCGGGGGGAAGTACTCCAACGGCACCCCGGGGCGCACGCGGATCTGGGCGTATCGGTCCAGCAGCACGCCCACCGCGACCCTGGCCTCCACCCGGGCCAGCAGCTGGCCGATGCAGAAGTGGATGCCGTGGCCGAAGGCCGCGTGGTGGCGGGGACAGCGGTGGATGTCGAACCGGTCCGGGTCGGGGAACTCGCGTTCGTCCCGGTTGGCGGACAGCAGCCACGGGCTGACGAGCGCATCCGCCGGGATGGTCTGCCCGCCCAGCTCAGTCTCGACCATGGTCACCCGGGCGAGTTGGGTGACCGGTGAGCGGTAGCGCAGCACCTCCTCGATGGTGGCCCACACCAGCGAGCGGTCGGCATGCAGCTCGTCCCACACCCGCGGGTGTTCATCGACGCACAGCATGATGTTGCCGAGCAGCGCGGTGGTGGTGACGTGCCCGGCCAGCAGGAGCAAGAGGGAGAAGTTCACGACCTCCTCGTCGGTCAGCCGCCGGCCGTCGACCTCCGCGGTGACCAGCTTGCTGATCAGGTCCTCTCGTGGGTGGGCGCGCCGGTCGGCGCAGTGCTCGCGCAGGTAGGCCAGCAGCTCCTCGGAGGCCTCATCGATCTTCCGCTCGAACTCCGGGTCGTGGGGGTCGACCACGTCGGGGGTGAGCAGCTTGTCCGCCCAGGTTCGGAACAGCTCACGGTCGGTGACGGGCAGGCCGAGCAGTTCGGCGATCACCGTCACCGGCAGCGGGTAGGCCAGGGTGGCGACGAGGTCGAACTCGCCTGTGCCGCCTTCACCACCTGCGTCGCCGGTGGCGTCGAGCAGCTCACGGGTGAGCTCGGCGATGCGGCCGGCGAGCCCGTTGACGACCTGCGGGCTGAAGGCCGCACCGACCAGCCGGCGTAACTGGTGGTGGCGTGGTGGGTCGGTCGCCAGCAGGTTGCCCACGCTGAGCTTCCGCGCCGCCGGGATCACCCGGCCCGTGTCGGAGGAGAACACTCGCGGGTCGGCGAGCACCCGCGCCACGTCGGCGTAGCGGAACACGTGCCAGACGCCGTAGGCGTCGCGCCACACCGGGTTCTCCTCCCGCATCTCGCGCAGCCAGGACAGCAGGGCGGCTCCGCCGTCCTCGGCGGTGGGAAGGGTGGTGTGCAGGTCTGCGGTCATAGCTCCTCCAGGACTCACCCAGAGGAGTGCCAGCCGTTCCCCCGTGATACGGCTCGTCCAGCGAGGTGCTGCTAGAGCGTGAGGCGATCCCGAGCCTGTTACTCGGAACTAGCTGGGGTCGAACTCGCCGTGGTGGATTCCGCCGAGCAGCACCGACCATTCGGTCGAGCCGACGGCGAGCATCGGGCCGGTGGGGTCCTTGGAGTCGCGCACCCCGACCAGCGTGCTGGTGAACGCCACCTCGACGCAGTCGCCGTTACCGTGGCTGCGGGAACTCTTGTGCCACACCGCGTGGCGGAAGTCGGGGCGGGACACGATGTGCCTCCTTGCTGGCCAGCCTGCCTAGAGCTGGCGGGCGAGCCCCGCGAGGAAGGTTGCCGACTCCTCCGGCGGCAGCGCCACAGCCGCTATCCAGTCGAACAGCAGTCTATACCGGAAGACGTCCTCCTCATCGCCCAGATGCAGGTCACTGGTGAGGGTCTCCAGCACCACGATGTCCGGGTCCTCGGGGTCGGCGAAGCGGTAGAGCGAGAACGAGCTGTGCGGCAGGTAGTAGTCGCCGATCCGGGCGTCCAGCGGCAGTACCCGCAGGGTCACCGTCGGCTGCGCGGACAGCTCCACCAACCGGGCGAGCTGGGCGGCCAGCACCTCAGCCGGGGCGGCGCAGCGGCGCAGCGCGGTCTCGTCGATGATCGCCTGGTACTGCGGCGGCTTCTCGGCGGTGAGCACCGCTTGCCGGGCCTGCCGCGCGGCCACCTCGGCCTCGACGTCCAGGCTGGCGTGTATCGACAACTCGGAGTGCACCCGGATTCGGGCGTAGTCCGGGGTCTGCAGCAGGCCCGGGATCACCGACTGCTGGTACTGGCGCAGCTCGACCACGCCGGCTTCCAGTTCCGCGTAGCCGCGCTGGCGGTGCCCCAGGTCGGCGAACGAGCGCCACCAGCCGCGGGTGTTCGCGGCGTCGCGGCCGATCGCGATGAGCTTCTCCCGGTCCGCGCCGGTCACCCCGTAGAGGTCCAGCAGGTCGAGGATGTCCGAGAGGTCCGGGCGGGTGCGCCCGTTCTCGATCCGGCTCAGCTTCGACGCCGACGCCCAGCCCACCCGCTCGATCACCTGCTCGCCGGTCAGCCCGGCCTTGTCCCGCAGCGTGCGCAGCTCCGCCCCGAGCCGCCGTCGCCGCACCATCGGGCTCCCGGTCGCCACTCGCCCCACCTCGCGTGTTCCACTGGCCAGCCACCTGTCGTCAGATGGTTATTACGCGAATCTACTCTAGCGTAAGCGTTTTTGTCGTTCGTGGAATTTCTATGTATGGTTTGTGTATGGATGATGATGCACCGCTGCAGACACTCGACGCCGCGCCCCGGCTCTACGCGCTGCACCGCGAGGAAGACGAAGACGGCCCGCTGGGATGATCGCCTGGGGTCTGGCGTTCGCCGACGGCAGGGCTCACACCGTGTGGTGCGACCCGCCCTACCCCGGCGCGTTCACCGCGTCCGGCAGCCTGCAGATGGTCGAGCAGCACTACGCCCCCAACGCCAGCGCCGACCTGGTCTGGCTACCCGCCCCGCCTAACTAGATCGCCACCTGCTCATCGGCATCGCCCGCGCCGGGTGCTCTCAGCCTCCCGAGCTCAACAAGAGAGTCATTCGATCTTCTTCGCGCAGCACTGCTGTTGAGTTCGGGAACCACAGGGTTGCCGAGGACGCCGGAACACTGCTGGAGAATCTCACCGCGTCCGGGGACTACGCGCCGCTGGTGGGTGCTATCGGTGAGCTTCTTCCGCCGCCGGTGATCCCGCAAGGGCGGCGACCACTCAGCGAGGTTGTCGCCGAGCTGCGGGACGCGGAGCGTTGGTGATCTTCTCGATGCCTCGGCGTTCGTCAAGCTGGTCTGGGCTGAGCCGGAGAGCGACGCGCTCAGCCGGTTCCTCACCCGGCGGCCCGTAACGCCGCTGGTGTCCAGCAGTCTGATCACTGTGGAGGCGCGTCGTACCGCGGCGCGTGAGGACCCTTCCGCGCTTGTCCGTGCCGATCTCCTGTTGACCCGGGTCGGCCGCATCGGCATGACATCAAGGATCGTCGAATCGGCAAGCCGGCTTCCCGACCGTTCACTGCGATCGCTGGACGCGATCCACCTTGCTACCGCCCTGCTGCTGCGCGAGGACCTCGACGTGCTCCTCACCTACGACAAGCGCCTAGCGGCCGCCGCCGAAGCACACCATCTCCCCGTCGACTCACCCAGGGCGCGCCCTGGGTGAGTCGCGGCCTGTCGTGGCGCCGGTTCTGGATCGATGCGCGAAGATGGGTAGAGCCGAACAGCGACCGTGGCGGAGGGGTGGCGATGAGCACGCGCGATGGGCGAGCCGGTACTCACCGCCCTGCCGAGAACCGGTTTCCGCGGTCCGGTCATCCCGTTCGTCGGACTGGCCGAGGGCCTGGTCTTCATCGCGTGCGGCGCAGTGGCGTCCCGCTGCAGCGTATCCGCCCGGCGCTGGAGCGGCTCGACGAGCAGTTCGGGCTGGCGCACGCCCTAGCTAGCAAGCGCTTATACACCGATGGCGCGGAAGTCCTGTTCGACTACGCCGAGACCGGTGATGATCCAACCGCGGCGCGCGCCGCCCGCGAGCTGGTCGTGGTTCGCAGTGGCCGGCGGCTGTTCAACGAGATCGTGGCGGCGTACCTGCGGCGGCTGGAATTCGGCGCCGACGGCTACGCCCGGCTCATCCACCTACCGGCCTACGAGGTCGCGGAGGTGGTCGCCGATCCGGCGCGGGGTTTCGGGCAACCGATCTTCGCGCGTGGCGGGACGCGGCTGGACGACGTGTTAGCACTGTTCCGGGCCGGCGAGCCCCTCGATGTCGTCGCCGAGGAATACGGCGTCCCGCGCGAGCAGCTCGAGGACGCCGTGCGTGTTGCCACCCGCCCAGCGGCGTGAGTAATGGCATCGGACATCCCGAAGGGTTGCCCGAGCTCTTCCTGGACCGCAGCCTTGGTCGCCGTCAGGTCCCCGACCTGCTGCGCGGCGCCGGGCTGCGGCTGCGCACCCTTGCCGAGGTCTATGGGGTCCAGCGCAGGGCGGTCTCATGGCGTCGGCAGCGATGAAGCTGCTCGGCGGCACGGCGGCGTGTCAGATGGAGGTATCCCAGAGAACACTGATCGGCAGGGCCAGCAGACGCTCTCCGAGGGACAACGCGGTGGGGCCGGTGTTGAGCACTACGCCCGCGACGAAGCGGTGGCCAAGCCGATCGCGGAGCTTGGCGAGATGCCGAACGTCCCCGTGCCCGACGTCAGCGCCGGACTTCACCTCGATGCCGGCCACTCGACCGTCCGGCGCTTCGACGATCACATCCACTTCGGCCGGCTGGCGGTCCCGGTAGTGCAGTAGCCGGGCTCGCGTGTGCGACCAGCCGAGTTGTCGGATCAGCTCGGTCACCACGAATCCTTCGAGCACGGCGCCATCCGCTCCTTGCGCGATCTCCGGCCGCACAAGGGCGTTGACGTCCATTCCGCGCAGTGCAACAGCCACTCCCGGATCAGTCAGGACGATCTTGGGTGCGCGGATCTCGTGTTGCGCCAGGTTCGGTGACCACGCAGGGAGCCGGCGCACGAGGAACACCGCTTCGAGCACATCGAGATAGCGATACACGCTGCGTTCGGGCAGACGGGCATCCCGAGCGAGATCCGCAACGTTGAGCACGGTCGCCTGCCGTGCTGCTACGAGTCGGAGCAGGCGGGGGAGCTCGCCGGTGCGTGGCGAGGTGGTGATACCCGGAGCTTCGCGCTCCACGACAGTGTCAACGTATGAGTCGAACCAACTGACGCGACGGGCACGAGCACGGAGCACCGCTTCCGGGTACCCGCCGACGCTCGCCAGTTCCAGGTAGTCCCGCTTGGTCAGCGAGCTCGCACTCTCCATCTCGAGTGCGCCGTCGAGCAGGAGATCCAGGAACCCTTCTCGCCGTCCCTTGAGTTCACCCTGGCTGAACGGCCACAATTCGAAGCGTTCGATCCGGCCGGCGAGCGTCTCGGATACCCCACGGTTGGCGCTGAGCTGAGACGATCCGGTGATGATGAACCGTCCAGGCCGGGGATCAAGATCGACCACAGACTTGATCGCGAGTAGCAGATCGGGCACCCGCTGGATCTCGTCGACAGCCAGCAATCCGGGCCGGTCGGAGACGAAACCGTGGGGGTCGGCTTCGGCTGCGAACCGGATGCGGCGGTCGTCAAGCGACACGTAGACAGCGTCCGGCCGAACCGCGACCAGCGAGCGGGCCAATGTCGACTTACCGGCCTGGCGTGGGCCGACGATGCCGATGACGCGGGTATCGGCGAGCGCCTCCTCGATCGGGCCGCACAGGTGCCTCGTTACCTGCTCCGGCAACCAGCCACCCGACATGGCAGACATGGTATATCTTATATGGCAGAGATGGACGGTGTGGTCTGGCGGAAACGGCGAGACGTCGACGCCGTCCGAAGCATACGTACGGCGTCGTGGGACAGCTGTGCGAGGATCATGGCGAGCGGGCCGCATACGTGCCCTTGCCGCGCCGTCACCGAGTGGATCATGCTTGAGCATCGTCGATGGCGGCGGCGGTCAGCTCACAGAGCAGCTAGGATAACTCGCCATGGCGACGCAGGATGGAGTCTGCCCAGCTAAACGGCGATGATACTGATCGTTGCCTGTTCGGAGAGCAGGGCGGTGAGATCGTGGGGGTCACTGGTCAGCAGCACACACCTGCCCGTGGGTCCCTTGCCCTCGAGCAAGGCCAGCGCGGTGGCTGCCACGAACGCGTCGATCGTGGAATCGGATCCGGCACGGCCGAGCAGTTGCCCGGCACGGCGCGCTAGAGGCTCGTTCGCTGGTCGCACGTCGGCCGCCGCGAGCACGCGGTTGAGCCGGGCATCTCGGGCAACGCCGCGCACTACCTCGGCCACGGTCACGGCGGAAACGGCGATATCGGCGTCCAGTTCCCGCGCGCGTTCCAGCCACGCTTGCACCGATCGGTCACCGGAGGCCGCCTTGCTGACGCCGTCCGCATCAAGAACGAGCAGGTTGGTTAGGCCGGATGGGCGATGGCCTCGTCGCCTGGCGCAGGCCATAGGTGGCGAACCTCCCTCATCCGGTCATCGGGCACCGGACCGTTCGCCTCTCGCATCTCCGCCAGCAGCTCGGACAGCGCGTCACGGCGAAGCTGCCGGCGAACCGCGTCATTGACATACGCTGAGAGCCCACGGCCTCCGACGCGCTCGCGGGCCTCCGTGAGCACCTCGGCGTCCATGCTCACCGACACCTTCTCCACCGCCATATATCGAATACTACCTGAAGTAGGAAGATTCACTCGCCCTCGGGCTCGGGCAGCCGCTCCACGCCAACTTCGTAGGTAACCCCTCGGGTGACCTTGGCTGCGTCAGGCGAGGCGCTGGTAGAGCTCGAGGTGGTGCTGCGCGGCGGCTGGCCAGGTGTATCGGGCGGCGAGCGAGCGGCCGGCTTCCCGGGCCGCGGGGTCCGCATCGCTGAGCCCGGCGCTCAGCTCCGCCGCCAGATCGGCCGGGTCGTCGGCGAAGCGGGCGACGCCGGTGAAGAGCTCGCGGAACACCGGCAGGTTCGCCACGACCAACGGGACCCCGGCGGCCAGCGCCTCCATCGCGGCCAGCCCGAAGCCCTCCTTGGTGGACGGGAAGGCGAACACTCCGGCTGCGGCCACCAGCGCGGGCAGTGCGTCGTGGTCCACCGGCCCCAGCACCACCGGTTTGAGTACCCCCGGCTTGACCTCTAGTTCCTCGGCCCGCCGCTCCCAGCGGGTTCGGTAGTCCCGGTAGTCGAACAGGGTCTCCCCACCGGCGATCACCAGCCGCACGTCGGGCAGCTCCGCGTGCACCAGCGCGTAGGCCTCGAGTAGTTCCAGGGAGCCCTTGCGGGGTTCGATACCGCCGACGGCCAGCACATACCGGCCCAGGCGTGATCGCCAGGTGGCCCGGGCGGCGGCGCCGGCCGGACCGGCCGCGCGGGTGAACCGGTGGGCGTCCACGCCGTTCGGGATGACCGTCGCGGTGATTCCCCACCCGTCGAGCAGCTCACCGGCGACTGCGGCGGACACACAGACATGGGCGAACGGGTTGACGATGGCGCGCTCGTGGCAGGCGGTCAGCTCGGGGGTGGTGAAGTGGTCGAGGTGATGCACGGTACGGATGCAATGGTCGACGGCATTGGCGCTGATGCAGTCCTGCGCGTGCGCCACGTCATAGCTGCCGCCTTCGAAAGCGTCCCGCAGTACCTCGATAGACCGCAGGATCCGGGGCCCGAACTCCTCCCCGGCGACGTCGGGAAACGGGACGACCCGCAGGTGCACCCGGGAGTCGACGGGTCGGAAGAACGTGCAGTCCCCGCCGCGGCCCAGCGTCCACACCGTCACCCGCTGGCCCGCCTGCGCCAGCGCCTCGGCCAGCGCGAGCGTGTGCACCACGCTGCCTCGGGGTCTGGTCGAGTAAGTGAGGAGGGCGACCTTCGGTCGCTTGTGAGTGGCAAACACTGTTATGGCTCGCATTGCCACTCACAAGCCATCTTGGCGAGCGTCGGCCCGGTAGGCACCGGGCCGACGCTCGCCAAGATGCCGCAGTACCCGGCGGGCCTTGGCTATCTCGGCCGTGACGTCCAGCTCAGCCGTCGCGATACCGGCCTTGGACCAGGTACGGGCCAGGATCTCCCCGCCGGGGCCGACCACTTTCGCCTGTCCGAGGAAGCGCAGCTCGCCCAGCGCACCGGTCTGGTTGGCCGAGACCAGCACGACCTGGTTCTCCGCCGCTCTGGCCTGGTCGTAGAGGTCGAACAGCCGGGCTTGGCGGTCTTGGGCCAGCCGTGGCGCGCGGTTGGTGAGGCTGGTCGGCCACGCGGACAGGCAGGCCAGCACGTCGGCACCGTCGAGCGCGAGGGTGCGGGCCGACTCCGGGAAGGTCTTGTCATAGTCGATCAACATGCCGATCCGCCCCACCGGGGTGTCGAATGCGGAGAAACGCTCACCCGCCGAATACGCCATCGATTCCCCGGCCGGCTGGTGCACCTTGCGATGGCTGCCCAGCATCCCGTCGCCGTGCACACATATCGCGGTGTTGTAGCGCTGATCGTCCTGCGCTTCGCAGAACCCGAAGCACACCACCATCTCCGCGGCCAGCGCCGCGACCTTGCGGACGTGCGGGTCATCCAGCGCCAGCGCGGGCGGCAACGCCGCCGTATCCGGGTTGCGCAGGTTGCCCAGGTAGCCGCCGAGCGCGGCGTCCGGAAGCACCAGCAGCGACACCCCCGACCGGCGGGCGTGCTCGATCAGCGTGGCGATCCGCCGCAAGTCGAAGTCCAGATCACGCCCGAACTTCGCGGCCACCGCCCCGATCCCGATCACCCCCACCTCAGCCCAGGCCCCGCGCATCTAGCTCGGAATCGGGTGCTCTTATCCACCCGAACTCAACAGCAGAGCTGCTCGACTGGCAAGAGACTTTACTAAAAGTACCTATCAGTGGTGGGTCGCCGGGGGATCTTCGTCCCGGCGACCCACCACTAGGTTGGGTTGGTGGCTGGTTGTGGTGTTCGGGCTATGGGTTCAGCTCGATGTGCTGCTGGTGTTGCGTAGTAGTCCTGCGAGGCGTTCGAGTTGTGTGGGGGTGGGGAGTGGTGCGGTGTCGACGATGTGGCGGATGTAGGTGGTGCGGGGCTGGGTGGGGGGCTGTGGGTCTGGGTCGATGCGGGTGGGGGTGGTGTCGGGTTGGTGGTGGGGTGCTCGCTGTGGGGTGATGGAGCTGTCGGGGAGGTGTGGGGTGTGCTGTTGCTGCTGGTGGGTCAGTGAGTGTCTCCCTTCTGGTTGGTGGGGTTGGTCTTTCTCTGTCGTGGGTGGTGGTGTGGTCGGTTAGCGTGTTCACACGTTCGATGCCTTTCGTGTTTCTTTAAGTAGTGGCTTGAGGGGTGTGCGGGGAGGGGAGGGAGGCTGCGGGTGGGTGTGTGGATCCCGTTTTCCGGGGTTTTCCGTGGTGGGTGAGGCTGGCTCGGTTTGCGTCCCTGTTGGGTGTTTGCGCTGTTCATGGGAGGGATGAGTGGTCAGGGAGGTGGTAGGGAGAACTCCCTGGGTCCCTGGGTGTCTCCCTGTTTAGGTCCCGTCGTCATCGTCACCGTTTGGCTCGCTGTGGTGGTCACGGTGGGTGAGTGCTTGGGTGACGTCGTCGGCGCGGACGATCTTGACCCCGTCGGACTTGGCCACCTCGATGCCCTCATCGGCCAGGGCCGCGGTGAGGTCGTGGAAGCTCCAGCTTTCGTAGGTGGTGGGGTTGAGCTCGGCCAACCGGGTGAGCACGATCTGAGTCCGTACTCGGCGTTCCCCGTGCAGCACCTGGTGGATGTCGGCCAGGTGATCCACGGGCACTGGTTCGTCGGTGGTGTTCTCAAGGGTCGCGTGGACGGTGCGGCCCTGTTTGGTGAGCAGGTCCATGGCGCGGGTGATGATCGGGGTGACCTGATCCGGGGACTGGGTTTCCGGGTCCCGGGCAGAGACGTAGTGGGTGCGGACGACGGTGTATTTGGTGTTGGTGCCGAATCCGGTGTTGACGACGCAGGTGCCGCGGTCGGTGTTGTAGCGCAGGTCGGTGGCTCGGCCGCCGTCGGCGAAGGCGGGTTTGCCGAGGATCATGTCGTTGGTGGCTTCGTTGCCGACGTGGAGGCAGGCGCGGATGCCGTAGCGGTCGCGGACCTCAGCGGGCAGGGTCCGGTCGTCGGGGCGTTGGGTGGCGATGATGAGGTGGATGTTGAACGCCCTAGCCATGTTGAGCAGGGCTTTCATCGCCACGGTGGCCCGCCCGGTTCTGCCGCCGACGTGGTCGTCTCCGAAGAGGATGTGGACCTCGTCGATGAACAGGAACAGTGGGTGCAGTCCCAGGTCTTTGCGGGTAGCGAGGTGTTGGGGCACTTTGTTGGCGCCCGGCGCGTGTTTCTCCAGGGTTTCGGCTCGTCGTTGCATGTCGGTGACCAGCCATTCCAGCTGATCCGCGCAGGCGGTGATGACGTCGGTGCCCATGCCGACCAGGAGGACGGTGGCGCGGGGGTGGAAGGCGTTCCAGTCGCCGGAGGGTTTGAAGTTAACGATCCTGATCTCGGTGATCGGATCCAGCGCGACACCGAGGGCGAGTAGTCGCATGGTGGCGGTTTTGCCTTGGCCGGCGAGGGCGCCGAAGAGCCAGTTGGTGCCGATCAGGGGTGCGGTGATGGGTTCGCCGCGGATGGTGACGCCCCAGGGGACACCGTGATAGACGTCGACGGTGCCGTGGTGGAGGAGTGGCCAGGGTGGGGGTGGGCCGTCGAGGGCGCCGTGGTCGGCGATCCACAGGTCGAGGATGTTGGCTTGGGGGCCGACTGAGGGCCAGGTCTCGACTTCCAGCCGCCCCAGGTTCGCGGCGAGCAGCTCTTTGCGGGCGATGACGTCGGAGGCCTTGGTGCCCAGGGGTGTCCGGAGTTGGACGGCGGTGCCGTGGCCGTCGCGGCGTGCGGGGATGGTGTAGACCAGCTGGCCGCCTTGTTTGAAGAAGCGGTTCAGTGGTGCGATGTTCAGAGTGGCGAGCGCGGTGGTGACCATCCGCTCGTCGACCCAGGGGTCGGGGTCGTCCCGGTCGGGGTGGTGCAGGAATCCCGCGCCGGGGGTGTGGTCGCGGCCTTCCCAGATCGCGGCAATCAGCCAGCCGATCGGTGTCGCCTTGAGCAGCCACGCCAGTACAGCGGCGAGGACGCCGAGCGTGGTGTAGAGCCCGGCCAGCCAGGGCCACATGTCCGCTCTGTCAACCCGGGAGTTGACGATCGTGAGGATCCCGGCGAGGACGGCGATCAGCAGTCCGCCGACCGCGCCCCGGTGCAGGGCGAGCCCGAGTGTGGCCCAGCGGGCCGCCGCGTCGGCACGGATCGATTCTTGCGCGGCGCGGCGGGTTTCTCGGTCTCCGATCAGGCGTGCGGTGCGGGCGTCGGCGCGGAGGTCGCCGTGGGTGGCCCACCTCCAGCCCTTGGCGATCCACCGACCGTGCCCGCGCAGGGCGAACCAGCACAGCCGCGCGGCATCCCGGGGCGCCTTCCGCACCCGGTACGCCACCACCGCCCTCAGCTGCGCGGTCCACAGCGAGTGGACCACTCCCTGCGGCTGCGACCGGCCCCGCCCGGACAGCAGGGCGCTGACCGCGGCGTTTTCTCGGTCTGAGAGCAGTTCCCCGTCCAGTACCAGGGGTGCCGGTGTCACTTCCGCGCCTGTCGCGGGCACCGGTGGCCCGGCCGGCCCCGGGAGCGGGATCGGGTTGTATTCCGGTGGTGGGTGGGTGGTCATCGCCGGCCCCTCTCCCTGGTCGGGGTGTGGAGGATCTCGGTGACGGAGAACAGGCGGGCGATCGCGGCACCGGCGAACAACGCCGGTACCCCCAACACCACCCCCCATGCCCGGGGGTCGGTGGTGAGGCTCACGACCGCCCACTGCACGCCGATGATCACTGCGGTGGTGCCCAGTGCCCGGGTGAGGTTGCCGCCCATCCGGGTCACCTCCTGGGTGTGCCGGGCGACTCGGTAGGCGCTGCGGGCGCCGCCGCGGAACGCGGCCAGCACCCCCAGCCCGGCCAACGCCACCACCACGACCAGCACCGGAACAACAGACGCCTCGTTCATCGGGGCTCACCTCCACCCCGGTAGTGGCGGGCTTGGCGGATGGCGGCTTTGCGGACCCGCAACAGCAGCGACACCACCCCGGCCACCACGGGCACATCCCACCCGACCAGCCAGTCCAACACCCGCTCGTCATACGCGCCCAGCTCCACCCCCTCCAAAGCCGCCACCAGCGCCGCCCGCCGTTCTTCGGCGTGTTCGTGGCGGTACTGGCCGCCGGGGAAGGCTACGAACGGGGCGCGCACGCTGACCGGCTCGCGGTCCAGCGGCGCCAAGGGCCCGCGCATCACCACACCTCCCCGATATCGACGCCGTCGGCCGCAGCCGGTGTAGCCGGGCGGGACTCGTGCCGGCAGCACCGCCGGCAGTGCCGATACTCACTGAGCGCCGGGTGCCCATCGGTGGTGAGCGGGTGGCGCCACTGGCTGAACTGGTGGCCCTCGGCGTCGCAGGTGAGGACCGGCGCGCACGCCGAGCACAGCAACCGCCGACCCCGGCCGGCTCGCCATCCCGCCGCGGCGGCTGCGGTCAACGCGGAGCGCTCGGTGGGGTAGTGCGCCTGGAACGCGGGGCTGCCCAGGGCGTCTGCGCAGTGGTCACAGTGGATGCTGACGCAGGTGTGCACCTGTATCATGTTGATCTCCTCGGTCACTCTCGATGGGTGGTGCGGGGGACCCGGCTCGGCGGGTTGCTGTCAGGCACACGGCCGCCGGGCCGGGGAATCGGTGAGGTGGTGTCGCTCCGCTTCGCGGCGCTCGCTCTGGTGACGTGGCGTATAGCGGGCTTCTGGACTGCTGATCAGCTGGCGCGGGTACTCCCGGGAGTCGCCCCGCGGGCCTTCTCCCAGCCAGAAAAGTGGATCTTCACCCGGTTGAAATAGCGCGCCATATCACCCTTTAGACATAGTGCTACATGGTGCTTTAGTGCGCCTTATTACGGATGGGGTGACGGGGTGGGTGGTGGCGTGTTAGCGTGTTTCGCTGCCGACCGTGAGAGCGTCGACCCGTAGTCTGTGCGCGTGCCGATCAACCGCGCTGACCCCACTGCGATCACTGTGCAGATAGCCGAGGATCTGCGGCGCCGTATTGCCGAGGGTGAATTCGACGAGGATCACCGGATGCCATCGTTGCGGGCGCTCGCGGCTGAGTACGAGGTCGCGGAGCTGACCGCGCACGCCGCGGTGAAGCAGCTGCAGAACGAAGGGTTGATCGTCTCCTCGCCGGGGCGGGGTACCTACGTGCGAACCCTGGGCGAGGCGCCCGACGCCGCTGACCTCGCTGAGCAGGTCGCCGCCCTGCGGCTCGACGTGGCCGACATCCGGCGCAGGCTGGACCAGCTGGAGGGGCGCAGTGGTGAGTGACGTTCGGGTGCATGCACACAGAATCGCCGTCATTGCATTTCTCCGGTAGACGACAGCGACGGACGGAGAAGGACAACGGCAATGTCCATGGACATCCGGACATCGGTAGACAAGCGCCTTGTCCCTAACGCTGTCCTCATCCGCCTGCGCGAGGAAGCCGGCTGGGGCCGACCGCGACTGGCCAAGGAATTCGAGTTGGTCGGCCATCGCCACGACCTCACCACTCCTGAGCCCGCGGCGATGGAAAAACAGATCTACCGACTCGAGACGGGCCGCACCGTGCGGCCCACACCGCTCTACTCGGAGCTGTATCGCCTCACGTTCCATCGAACCGCGCTCGATCTGTTCGGCGACCTCGCGGCCGGGGTCCCGACCGGCCCCACGTGCACCGCGCGAAGCCATAAATTCATACCGGTGTTCATCGGCACGGAGGCGGCGTCGACACTGGCCGGGGCGGGGGAATGGAGCCACGCTGAGGATCAGTGGACAGAATGCTGGCGACTCGCGGTGGAACATCCCGCCGGCCCATGCCACCTCTACCTCTGGCCGTTCGGTGTGGCGCTGTTCCACCTCGTGGAAGACCTCACGCTTGAATCCATAGCCCAGCTCGCGGTTTGGCGACGCGTCACCTACGAGCAGAACATGCGGTGGGCACGCGAGAAACTCCGGGAACTCAGCGGTAGCGAGGCGCTCGGGCAGCCCTACGTCCTGAGTCTCTACTGGGTGGACAGGCCCGCCTGGCAGGGCCACGAGCTGGAGACCGCGCTGCGGCTCCTGTGCATCCCCCGCGTGCTGGTACACCGAGCGGACACGATCGACGAGTCGTGCCTGGCACCCGCAGCGCTGGTCGAACGGGCCTTGCTGCAGGACGGGTTCGACCATCCCGAACTCGTCGACTTCGGCATGAAGGGCACGTCACTGGGGTACGCCTCATGGTCAGGCGTCGTGTACCATCCCATCGCGACAGACCGCGCGTTGCGAGAGGACGAGCTCGTCACCTGCGAGCTGTCCGCGCAAGCGGCGTGGGCCTACTGTGATCATCTCCGGCACCAGGTCGAAAAGGGAACCGACCCTGTAGTGCCCGCCGAGTTCGGCTGGCGTTTCCTCCGCGGTGTTCGATCACGACTGACCACTGAACGGCCGCAGGAAACGTCGCAACACCGCTCGATGCGCGACGCCGTGGTACAGACCAGCGGGCTGGATAGGCACCTGACCCAGGCACTGGAGACCCTTCGAGAGTGCGACAGGACATGAGATGAACGAACATAAACCGGTACTCGTGGTGGTGGATGTGCAGAACGGGTTCATCAGCGCCCACTCGCAACCCGTAGTCCCGGTCATCGTCGAGTTGGTGCGCCGGTGGCAAGCCGCCCACGGTGAGGTCGTGTTCAGCCGATACCTCAACTACCCGGGCAGTCCTTTCGAACGGCTCATAGGGTGGACCAAAATGGCCGACGGGCCCGAGACCGAGCTCGTCGCCGAGCTGGCGCCCCACGTCGGCCCGCACACACCCGTCATCGACAAGTACATCTACTCACTGTTCACACCCGAGGGCACCCAACTCGTCACCGAACGCGGGTGGACTGATCTCTACCTCTGTGGCATCGACACCGACGTCTGCGTACTCAAGACCGCCGCGGACGCGTTCGAACGAGACCTCACACCCTGGATACTCCAGGACGCCTGCGCCAGCCACGCCGGCCCGGAAGCCCACCACGCCGGCCTGCTCATCGCCGGACGGTTCATCGGCGTCAACCAGATCATCCGGACTACCAGTCTCCCCGGGTCCGCCCTATCTCCCGTCTGATCGTGACGAAGCGCCCCCGGGGGTCTCCCCGGCACCGCAGGGCGCTGGCTCGTCAGGTGAGTGGGTCGTGTAGCGCGGTGCGTAGTGCGGCGAACACGTCGAATTCCCGGCAGAGACGGAGTGCGTCGGCTTGGGGTGGGTGCGCCCAGGTGACCGGTCCGCAGGGGGTCGCGGTGGGGGGCAACGACAGGGTGGCGGTGCTCTGGTGCACGTAGCGTGGCCAGGGCAGCGCCATCTCAGGGCGCTGCGAGGCCAGGATCACCCAGTGCTCGGGTGTGTCGGGGTGGGTCAGGGCGAGCGGGGGGCAGCGTCGTTGGGTGAGGATCCCGGTGACCCGCGCGGCCAGCAGCACGGGGATGGCCAGCGCGACGGTGTCGGGTTGCAAGGTGAGCCAGACTTGGGGACCGCGTAGCGTGACCGGCCAGCCCCACGCTAAGTAGCAGACCGCGGCGACCAGCGGGTCGGTCTCGCCGCTGATGCCCTCCCCCGGTGGCACCGCGGCCGGTGTGGGTGGGGTTCTGGTGCCGAGGTGGTTGATCATGCACGGGGTGCAGGGCATGCCCTGACCGGGGGTGACCGTCTCCCCCAGGTCCACGCGCAGCAGGGCGCCGCACAACGCGACCCCGGCGTCGCGCGCCTGACCCGTGGAAGGTAGAGGTACGAAGTGCACCGTCCGGGTGGCCTCCCCCGTGATGCCGGACCGGTAGCGCAGCAGCATGATCGGCGGGGTCTCGGCCAGCGCCGTGTGACTCGTGGTGCGGTGGTCGTGCCGCTCGTCGGCGGAGTCGGTGTCCGTCATGTCATGCCTCCGGTGCTCGGCGGCGACCTGCCCGGGTCGCGGGGTTGTCGGGGTGGAACACGGCGGGGCCGGGGGCCATGGGCGGCCCGCCGGGGATCTACTCGCCGTGGCGGCTGGTGCCCTCGGCGCGACCACCCACGAGGTGCAGGATCGCCGTCGCCATCCGGGCGGCCTCGTCCTCGGTGAGCCGCACGGCGCCCTTGTCCAGACTGTGGATCATCCACGTGCCGCCGGTTTCCGGGACCGCCGGCAGCGTGCAGGTCGTGCCGTCGTCGGTGCGGGTGCCCTGGACCGACACCTGCACGGAACACCGGGGTTGATCGGTCACGCGGGGAGTCCTTTCCTTCGGGGGGTGGAACCGGCCGGCCGCCGGGAGCTCGGGCACGGGGGGCAAGGCTCAACCAACGGCCGGCCGGGCATTACTCGTCTCGCGGGCCCCGGGCGTCGGCGTCCGCGAGGAAGATCGGGTGGCAGCGCTCGCGGCACAGGCCGGGTTGCGGCTGGCCGTGCGGGGTGGTGTTCGTCATCAGGTCGCCGCACCGGGCCTTGAGGACGCCGCTGGGGTAGTGGGCCCTCGGGCAGCAGCAGATGCCGTGGTAGTCCAGTGGGGACCGCGCCCAGCGCCCCGGGCGGCTCACCCCGCCCCGCCTTCCTCGTGCTCCGGGCGCGCCGGGGGCGGCTCGGTCACCTCGCTGGTGTCCCCCCGCTCGGCCCAGCGCAGGCAGGACACGCACATCCAGCCGGGTGGCTCGTCGTACAGGCTGGTGCCCATGAACAGCCGCTGCCCGCAGCGGGCGAGGTACACCCCGTAAGGATGGTCGGCGTCCTCGTCGATGGCGTGGGATTGCCAGTCCAGTGAGGACACGCCCCAGCGCGGGGCGGCGCCCGCCGGGTGCACCTCGCCCGCACCCGGCGCGGTAACCGGGTCGCTCATCCGGGCCACTCCTCGAGAGCGTCGGACAGGACCCTCGCGGCGGCCTCGTCGAAGATGATGACGCACTCGCCGGTGACCTCGTACGGGTCGAGAATGATCTCATCGCCCTGCTTCTCCACCACCAGGTTCGCGAAGCCCCTCGGGCCCTCATGCACCGCGCAGGTGACGCCGATCGCCCTGCGGTTCGCGGGCCGTGCCCGCGAGGTCGCGCCATCAGCCATGGGTTGGCCTCCCTTTTCTCTCCGACAGGGGCGGAATCGTGTCCCGCCGCTCATCGGCTCGTGATCCACACGGCACCGACGAAACACGCGCCGGTCATGAGCAATCCCGATCACGCCCGCCCACGGGGCGTTCGTGCATAGTGGACAGAACCCGCGCTCGGGCGCGGTCAGGGTCGCCGGGCGAACCTGGACGCCGCACACCGCGACGTAGCGCCGCCCGGCCCGGGGTGGAGTCGGGGCGAGACCGGGCCGGGCGGGATCATCCCCGGTCCCGCCGTGGTGAGGGTCCGGCCGTCCCGCCCCGGGGGGACCTGTGGAGGCGGGGACGGGACAGCCGGAGTCTGAGTGGGTGGGCCGTTGGAGTCCGGCACACCGCAGGCGACGATGTCGGTGTCATCCGGGCGGGCCCGGCGGCTCGCGTTCGGGGGTGCAGTGCTCGCATCCGGTGGGAAGCGGGGGGCCGACCGCCAGTCCCGGGGTGCCTCGGGACGACAGCAGCCAGTCGGGTTGGCGCAGCCAGAAACCCGCCTCCCGGGCGACATCACAGCGCCGAAGCCGCCACCCGAACACACCCGGATGACGACACGACCGGCAGCGCCCCCGCTCATCGACCTCGTGGGTCAGGAGCAGGGCGAACAGCGCGCCGCTGACCCGGCACTGGAGCGAACCGATCCCGCCGTCGCCTCCGAGCCCGATCCGCACACCATCCGCGAGAACCTTGCAGAGCATCTTGCGTATGAACTCGTAGTCGTTCTGGTACACCGAGACCCCACGGCGGATCATCGGCCGCACCCCGCCACCGCCCGCCAGGCCGCGGACAGCACCGTGTGCAGCCTGGGCAGCGTGGCGGGACCCCGCTCGAGGGGCATGCTCCCCTCACGACCGTCCCGCATCGCTGGGGGTGGCGCGGCGGGTCGCGTGCCCGCCGTCGCGCGCCACCGCGCCCGCCGGTCGCGGTTGACCAGCACGATCGTCATCTCAAGCCACCTTTCCTAGTGCACCTTGTGGCACTTTATGGCGCGCCATACCGTCGTATGCCGGAGCAACGGAAGTCAATAGAGCGCGCCATACAGGCTGAGCGCTGGTGGCCGCTCAGGGAAGATGGCGCCTTACAGTGGGCGTAAGGAGGCCTCCTGCCGGGCGCCGCAGAGGGAGGTGAGGACGTGAGCACCTCGACGTACCGGGAGATAGCCGGGAACCTGCGTGCCGCGATCCTCCGCGGCGACTACCGACCAGGTGACACCATCCCGAAACGAGCCGAACTCATGGTCATCTACGGCGTGAGCACCACCACAGTCCGACAGGCCATCGCCGTGCTCCGCGCGGAAGGGCTCGTCGCCCCGATCCGGCGCCGCGGCACCATCGTCCGGGATCGGACACCGGTCCGCCTGTCGGTGGCACGATACACCGACGTACTCGCCGGCCCCGGTGATCGTGGACCGTGGGAGACGGCCTGCGATCAGCTGGGTATCCCGGGCCGGACAGAGATCGTGACCGTGGACCAGCGCCCCGCCGACACCCACGTGGCCAGCCGGCTCGGCATCCCACAGGGCACGCCGGTCGTCTACCGGCTTCAGCACATGTACGCCGGACAGCAGGTCGGTCAACTCCAGGAAACCTGGCTGCCACTGACGCTGGTCGAGGGAACCCCGCTCGCCGGCGCCGGCAAAGTCGTGGGTGGCATCTATCGCGCCCTGACCACGATCGGGCACCCACCGGCCAGCGCGGAGGAATCCGTGACCTCACGCATGCCCACCCGCGCCGAAGCCGAGACACTGAGCCTGGATCTCGGCTCCCCGGTACTCGCGATCGACCGCATCACCCACGGCCAGGACGGTCACACACTGGCCCTCGCGCAAGCGGTCATCGCAGGCGACCGGGTCCAACTCCACTACAACCAGACCTTCCCCGCTACCACCAACAAGTGAAACCCACGACTACACGTTGAGATTTGCGGCGCGTCCTACTGTCCACGGCGTAGGCAATGTCAGGCCCTGGCGATCGAAGTTCGCGGCAGCCGCGCTGTTCAGTCGCACACGCCCGCCTGATCCTGCGGTTAGTCGGTGTTACGGAGCATGTCACAGTGCGTACGGTTCGTGCGCTGCCGAATTCACCTCTATTCGATCAAGCGCACCGCCTGCGGCGGTGTTGTGCACCTGCCGGTAGAGCGGTCGTCACCTGGCCCGTGCGACCGGCACCCGCGACACTGCGCGCGGCCCTGGCGGGCCGTGCTCGGTCGCGGCCCGGTCGCACGGCCAAGCGTCCCCGGCAGGTGCGCCGCCACAGCCGACGCGGGTTGATAAGCGGATCACGCGTAGCACTCCCCGGGCACAACCAACGTCGGCGGACAGTCGGGTCTCCGTCCCCTTACAGTCCCCGGGGATTTTCCTACGCCGCCCTACCGGCATCAAGGGCACCGATGGCATCGCTTGGGTGCAGCGCCCGCCGTTAGGAGCCCAGCGACTTGAGAGCGGGCCAAGAGCCCTTGGCTGTTGCGATGTCGGTCTCCGAGACGAGGAGGTACCGCCAGATCGGCTCCACTTCTTCGGCGGCCGTGACGTGGCTGGCCCAGCGCTTCGCTGCTCGGCGCTTGCCCTGGACATCGACCGAGGCCAAGTCCTTGTCGGCCTTCACCTCGACGATCCAGTGAGTGCGGTCGGTCTCGACGACGAGGAAGTCCGGGTTGTACTCCCGACCACCAGAGGTCCAGAGAATAGGCAACTCGCCGGGGTGGAGCCGGACCCAGCAGGTGATGTGGTCGGAGCTGTCCAGAGCGTGGGCGACGTCGCGCTCGGGCCTGGAGTCGAACCACTCGATGGCGTAGAGCGAGCGCTTCCAGCCGTTGTACGAAACCGACTTCGAGAAGGTACCGAAGCGATCAGGCGAGACCGTTTTATCTGTGGCGCGGGGCGGGTCGAACGTCTTGAGCTTGATCACCTCGTCGTAGCGGGGCTCGGGCATGACCCGGCGCTGTTCGGTCTCGACCAGTCGGACCAGGCGCGCGCCCGCACGACCCAGATGTGCGGAGAGCACGTCGACGGCCGTAGAACCAAGCCCCCGGAAGAAGGCGTCGAGAAGTGGTGCGAGCGCCGCTCGCTGCTCCTTGCGGGCCGGTACAGCGGGCGATGCAAGGACCATGTCGGCAAGCTGAGCCCGGAGGTTCGCAAGCGGGACGAGGGCGGGAGCTGATCGAACACTGTCGGCGGCGGCTGTGGTCATTGTGACCGTGCGGCGTATCCCGTCGGGCCCAATATCCACCCGGGCGCTGATGAGGGTGCGGCTGAGCTCGGCCTCCGGGTCAGAAGCGAGTGAAGAACCGAGCGTGACAAAGGTGTGGGTATCGGTGATGTCGGCGAGTGAGAAGGGTGCTGTCACCGCAGTCATCCGGAGCACAGGTACGTGGATCGCGGGAACATCGCTGCGGCGGGCAACGGGCTGGCGCAGCTTGATAGCCGCTGCGTCCGCCTTGACCTTGCGTTCCTCGACAGGCGTAACAACGAGAATGGGGAGGCCCGTGGGAGCAGGAACAGTCGGCGTTGTGCCCTCAGCTGGCGACAGGGGCGGAGGTGTGGTCTTCGTTGTCTCGGTGACGACGACCTGCTCGCCTTGGGCATTGGTACGCAGAACGGCACGTGTCCGATAGTCGACGAAGGCCTGGTTGAGGACTCCGGCCTTCTTCAGCAGCTCCTCGTAGCGCTCGTGGGCGACGACTTCAAGGGTGTCCAGCAGTTCGATGTCCGTGTAGGTGCCGAAGGGAAGACGCATGCCTCTGCCAAGGGTTTGTTCGGTGAGCACGGTGGAGACGCTGGCTCGCATTGAGGCGATGACGTAGACGTTGCGGACGTCCCAGCCCTCCCTGAGCATCCCCACCGAGATCACAATGCGCACCGGTGAGGCCGGATCTTCGATCCCGTCAAGGGCTATGAGCGCTTCGTCTGGGGACTTGCTGTGCACCACGAGGACAGCGCTGGCGTAGTCGCCCCCGTAGAACTCCTCGGACCGCAGGATCGCGCCATATTCGTCCGCTTCGATGGTGTCTTTGGCGACGACGAGCATGACGGGGTTCACCGGTTGAAGTCCAGTGGTCTGGGTGTAGCCGACCACGGCCTGAGCTTTCGCGCGCAACAGGGCCACGCCATCGGTGAGTTTAGTGAGGGAATCGGAACGATCGTCCTTGCGCCCGACGATCACTGGTGTCTTGACCAGTCGGTCCGCGATGGCAGCCGAAAGCGGGTACCGGAAGATAATTTGCTCGTCTGGAGTCTTCCGATCGGGTGTGGCAGTGAGGCCGACCAGCACCCAGGGCTGAAGGTCGCGAACCGCCTTGGAGAACGCGGGGCCGTAGTAGCAATGGTGCTCATCAGCAAACACGACGAGCTGCGAAGCGTGCTGGAGATGAGCGTAAAACTCACCACCCAGGCCCTCTTGGAACTTGTGAACCTTGCGTGCCTGCTTGGTCTCGGGCCGGATGAGTGACTGCACCGTGAACAGGTAGATCTTGATCCGGTCGTGGTCATCCATCGCCGCCCGCATCGCGGGGGTGCTGAAGTTGTCGACGGTAATAACGACCGGCTCGAAGCTCATTGGTCCCAGCAAGCTTTTCGCGTGACCGGGCGTGAAGTTGTTCAGCGTCTTGCCGAGGATCGTTCGGCCCGGCGCAATGATCACGAAATCCCGGACCTTGTGAGCTGCGGCGAACATCTCCATAGCGCCGGCGAGCACGTAGGTTTTGCCGACGCCTGTCGCTGAATCAATGACCGCCTCGAAGGGCAACCGCTTGCCGTCGACATCGTAGTATTGGGAGATCTCGACGGCGAGGGTCTGCACCGCTTCTTGGTTCGGCTGTCGCAGGTCGAGCCGGGCAGCAATCTCGGCGACGATCTCCTCGTGGAGGTCCAGAGAGCTCATGCCCGTGCCTCTGCCACGGCGGGAGCAGGTGGGGTCGCAAGCTCGACTCGACCTGTGCGGTACCGACCGAGCAGACTTGCAGGGATCTTCCGCAACGTCGAACCCGGCCGCAGCGACCGCAGCACCGTGCGAGCCTCAGAGTCAATGCCGGTGCCGCAGATTACGACTTGCTCGTTGTCGGGAAGAGCTCGGACGAGGAGCTGGACCACCGACTCGTTGACGACGCCATCAACGATGGCGAGTCGGCTGCGACCCTTGCGCCCGGCAAAGGGCGGATCGGCTTGGTACTCGAAGCCGAGCTGTGCTGCCGTGGCCTCGGCGAGGCGGCCGTTGGTCATGCCCTCGGCGAGGAAGACGACGCCCTCGTCGACCTCGAACATGGACTGAGCAACTTCGAGTACCCGGAAGCCACCACCGCCGCTCCACGTCACAGCCTTCGTGATGCCGCCAGGGTCGCTGCCTTTCACGACCCGCTCAAGTCGAGGCAACGTGTACGTATGCACGATCTCGGCCGATGCTTCCCCCGCAATCCAGCGTCGCCCCATTTTATGAGCGACGGCTGCGGTCGTGCCGGACCCCGCGAAACAATCGAGAACGATATCCCCCAGGTTTGTGGCTACGTGGATGATCCGAGCCAAAAGACGTTCCGGCTTAGGCGTGGAGAATGGGACAACGCCAGGAAAAAGGGCCTGGATTTCCCGTTTTGCTTCCTGGCTGTGCCCAACTTCGGTATGCGGCCACCAACTTCGAGGAACAAGCCCGTCCTGCACCTCCTCTAGGAAGAGCTTGACAGCAGGAGTACCGTTGCCGTCCTGCCCGAAGGTAATGCGGTTGTCGTCAACTAGGCGCCAGAATCCGGGTTCCGTCATCCGCCAGTGACTTCCAGATGGCGTGCTCACCGTCCGCCCCGCAGGCGTGACGATTGTGTACATCAGTCCGTCGTGCCGCTCCTCTGGAGCGAAAATTGGCCCATTGCGCCACGCGCCCCGCGGATCGCCGTCAGGGTTTGAGTACTTAGATGACGACTTCTCGTCCCGTGGCAGCAAGTGGCGAACGTTACGCCACTGCTCTTTCCCCGACGGAGCATACACGAGTATGTAGTTATGGCATGGCGAGATGGCCGCCGCGTTGCTTCGTCCGTAAAAATTTTCCCAAACAACTGTCGACACAAATGCTTCGCGGCCGAAGACTTCATCCATTATTACGCGGCACGCGGCAACCTCGCTGTCATCGAGATGAACCCACACTGATCCATCTGGAGAAAGGAGAGAACGGATCTGCATTAGCCGGTCTCGTATCATTGTGAGCCAGACTGAGTGTTCGAGTGCGTCGTCGTAATGCTCGAATGCATGGCCCGTGTTGAACGGCGGGTCGAGGTAGGCGAGCTTGACCTTGCCGAGGTATTTTTGGGCGAACTCGGGGAGCTTGGTAAGGCTAGTGAGCCCATGGAGCGCGTCGCCACGGATCAAGAGGTTGTCGGCTGCTCGATTCTTGCTGACGTCACCCACGGTCTCGTCATCGTGAAGGAGTCGAACCTCGGCCACCCGGTAGTCGGAGGGGTCGAGCCACTCGTAGTGGCCATCATTGTGAGCGAGAAGGCGAAGGTGCTTGTTGGTCCATGTTAGCTCCAGGCGGCCTTCGTAGCTCGGCACTCATGATCTCCTATATCGCTGGCCCCTCGCTGCTAGCTAGTGCCGTGGTAATCGGCCCCCGTGCCAAGGTGTTAACAGATCACCGGTTAGTTCTCCGACACGTTGTCCCCAGTTCATTAGCCGTCACAGTCCGTGTCGTCGTGCTTACACAGGGCCCTGACCATTCATCCGGCGCAGCGTTCCAAGCTCCCGCTCCAAGATTATGCCGTCTCCAAGCCGTGAGACGTCGGCGAGGCATGACGATCACTGAAAAATGATGAGTACTGTCCGCGCGGGTCATTGCCGGTGCGACCGGTTCACGCCGAGGCCAGCGACGCCCAGCGGTCAGAAAACAGTATTCACACTCGAGGTCGATAACGCGACTACAGTCAATCACCTCTATGATGAGATGGTGAGTAGGGGCAAGGAAATGTCGTAAGGCATGGCTCGTCACCTGGGATTGGGTTGGTAACCACGCCGCAGTCCCAGAACGTGACGTAGTGGCCGCAATTATTCGTCCACAGACCAGTCCGGATACCGTGAAGCGTATTGCCGAGATACTGTACGCTGCTCGCGAGGATGATCCGGCCGACAAGCTCGGTGCCCTAACGCGCAACCCGTATACCGCACAGTTCAATACCGTCGAGGTTGAGCAGTCTCTTCGTGATGGCGAGGTATTCAAACAGACGGTACCCTTCACGGGGCAGATTGCCTGTGGACACAATCCGTTTCTGCATGCTCGCCTCGTAGACAACCTCCGATTGAGAGACAGCACTAATCCTGACGCTGGCCTTATCTGGGACGAGCGACCGCATCCTGGCGTCCCGAGATGCTGACGACCACCGCATCTCATGGTTCGGCTCCGCCAGATCGACGCCCGGCAGTTCGTCTTCGCGCCGATCAGCGTTCACGCCGAAGTGCTCGGAGGGGTCTCCGTCCCCTCAGACGTCCCCGGGATCGTCCTACGTCGGCTAACCGGCATCAAGGGCGCCGCGATGCGGCGTCGCTGACGCGATGGCGCAAGCGCCACCCTTGACACCGGCGAGCCGACGCAGAGGCGGCCGGGTATGAGGGGCGGGGGGAGAGCAGGTCGAGCCCACCAGCCACCGGCCGTGCCAGATACAGCGGCGACCCACGGAGTACAGCGGGGAGCTACGGGGACACCGATCATCACTCCCCAATACGGCCCCCGACCGATCACCGCTGGTCAAGCTCCGTTTCTACTGGGTGGCGGGTCAAGGATTCGAACCTTGGAAGGCATCAGCCGACGGATTTACAGCCCGTCACTGTGCCCGTGCTCGCAGGTCATCCATGGGATATGAACTGGGTTTGACTGTGGATCATCCCGGTCCCGCCGTGAACTGGGTTCGGCCGTCCCGCTCCGGGGGGACCCGTGGGGAGGTGAGGCGGGACGGCCGGGGTCTGCAAGAGGGCCGTGGGCGGGTCGACCACATCGGGACCGACCCACGGAGATCGTGACCGTGGACCAGCGCCCCGCCGACACCCACGTGGCCAGCCGGCTCGGCATCCCACAGGGCACGCCGGTCGTCTACCGGCTTCAGCACATGTACGCCGGACAGCAGGTCGGTCAACTCCAGGAAACCTGGCTGCCACTGACGCTGGTCGAGGGAACCCCGCTCGCCGGCGCCGGCAAAGTCGTGGGTGGCATCTATCGCGCCCTGACCACGATCGGGCACCCACCGGCCAGCGCGGAGGAATCCGTGACCTCACGCATGCCCACCCGCGCCGAAGCCGAGACACTGAGCCTGGATCTCGGCTCCCCGGTACTCGCGATCGACCGCATCACCCACGGCCAGGACGGTCACACACTGGCCCTCGCGCAAGCGGTCATCGCAGGCGACCGGGTCCAACTCCACTACAACCAGACCTTCCCCGCTACCACCAACAAGTGAAACCCACGACTCGGTGCGTCGGTAGCTGGCCGGGAGGGGTCGGCGACATCGCCGATCGGTGGTCGCGTGCCCCGCATCAATCAACGCAGATCGTCCGCGGGCTAGGGGCGGGTGGCGGCCACGGTGTCCGGGCGCTCGTGCTCCCGGTCCTTATCCGCGCCACCATTGGGTGCGGTCTTCGGCTGGTGTGCGGTGTCGTCCCCGTCGTGGGGAGGGTTGCAGTCGTAGTTCGCCGATCAGCTCGGGGGTCAACAGCAGACGGGCGATCTCGCGGCGGGTGCTGATGGGTGTGCTCTCCCACCGGCGGGCGACGTCGGTGCCGGGTTCGATCAGGCCGCGCAGGGCACTGGGGGTGCTGAGTTCGTGCTCTCGTTTCTCCAGTGTGGTGATCTCGGCGAGTATGGCGGGCTCGGCACGGATCAACGTGGCGACACTGACGGTTCCGGCCGCCACCGCGTCGGCGAGTTGCTCGTGCCGGGCCCGCAGCAGCGCGAGCTGATCCCGCACCTGGGACAGTTCGCGGTCACCTTCCTGGTCGCCCGCGCGGAGAGTGTCGACCACCTCAGGCCGTGCCAGGTAGGTCAGCATGACCTCTTCGGCGAGGGTGTCGAGGTCGGCTTGGGTGATCCGGACGCATCCCTTGGCGCGGCACACGTAGATGGAGGAGGTGTCCTCGCGGTAGGCCACGTTGAGGCTGGCCAGGCACACCCCGCACCGCCCGATGAACGACAGCAGGTGTTTCGCCCGGCCAGGCCGGGTGGTGTTGCGCTCCGGGGCGCGCAGCAGGCGTTGCACGGCCAACCAGTCGGCTTTGCTGACCAGCGGTGGCCACTGCCCGTCATAGAGCGTGTCCAGATCGACATGACGGTCCCCACCGCGGCCACCGGGCAGGTGTGCCCGCAACCCCGCGTAGAGGGGTTTGAGCGCCAGCGACCGCAGATGCTGACCCGTCCACACCACACCCGATCGGGTCTGGATACCCCGCCGCTCGAAGTCCCGCGCGATGCCACGCAGACTGTGCCCCTGGACCAACCGCCGGAACAACTCGGCCACCACCTCCGCCTCGCCCGGTTCCGGCTCCTGGGCGATGAACACCCGGGTCTGGGGATGAAAGACACGCCGATACCCGTAAGGGATCCGCCCATGCGGACGCCCCAGCGCCGCATTAGCCGCCGCCGCTCGCCGAGACCGGAGCGAGATCTTCGACGACTCGTACTCACTGTCCACGGCGTCTTCCAACAGCGAGCGGCGGTCCCGGCCGTTACCCGGGTCATAGCACCGCCCGTGAGTACTCACGAAGATCGACACCGAGCGTTGCTCGCACAGCTCCAGCAACCGCACCCACTCCCCGACCCGACGGCTACCCCGACTGCTCTCCCACATCATCAACACCCGCGCGCCGAACCGGTCACCCTCCAGATCCGCGATCAGCGCATCGAAACCATCCCGGACCTTCCGGGAGTACCGCGACGCGCTGACCGACTCATCCCGATACGAGTCCCCATCCAACACCCACCCCTGCTCACCAGCCACCCGAACATGATCAGCATGCTGCTCCTCCAACGACCGCGCCCGCCCGGACCGATCCAAGCTGACCCGCAAGTACTCCCGAGCACACACACCCTGTTCACCCTGCTCACAGCCGTTCGCGAAGACCATGCGCCGAACAGTACCTCTAGCAAGGTATCGAGGG
>JBOHFI010000008.1:0-120250 GCA_050699595.1 Pseudonocardiaceae bacterium
ATACGAGCCATGGCTCGTATCGCCACTCACGGGTCCGAAGGACACGGCCAGGGCGGCCACGGTGGACCGGATATCGAAAGACCTGCCGCCGTAGACGTACCCGTCCACCGCGATCAGCAGGGTGGGCGCGAGCTGGGTGAACCGGTCGGCGATCGCCCGGGTCCCGAACTCCGGTGAGCAGGACGACCAGATGGCGCCCAGGCTGGCGGTGGCGAGGAAGGCCACCAGGGTGTCCGGCGAGTTCGGCGCCAGCGCGACCACCCGGTGCCCCCGGCGAACACCGAGTGCGGCCAGCGCCGAGCGTGCTGCGGCCACCCGGTGGCGCAACAACCCGAAACTCACCTGATGCCGCGAGCCGTCCTCGTGACGGAAGATCACCGCGAGGTCGTCGTCGCCCTTGCCGGGACCGGGAGCCAGGGCGTGCTCGGCGTAGTTCAGCGTCGCGCCCGGAAACCACCGCGCCCCCGGCATCGACTCGTCGGTGAGCACCCGCGCCGCCGGGGCGTGGAAACGGACGCCGGCGAACTCGGCGAACGCTCCCCAGAACCCCTCCAGGTCGGCCACCGACCAGCGCCACAGCCCGTCGTAGTCCGCCACGACGACCCCCCGGCTGGACGCCAGCCAGCCGCGGAAAGCCGCCAGCTGGGAGCGGGCGACTGCGGCTGGGTCGGGCCGCCAGAGGATCCGGGGCTCGCTCACGAGCGCGTCAGCGCAGGTTACTGCCGAACCAGTTCAGCGTGCGGGCCCAGGCTTCCGGCGCGACGGACTGGTCGGTGTCGAAACGGCAGTGCACCAGGTCGGTGGCCACCTGGGCGGAATAGGCGGCGTCCCGCAGCTTGTGCACCTCCTCCTCGGGTACCTCGCCGTCCTGGTCGTAGATGCCCAGCCATGGGCAGCGCAGGTCAGGTACGATATCGACCAGTGCGGGCAACGTCGCCGCCACCGGCGTCACCACTCCGATCCCGCCGATGGTCACCGCAGCACCAATATCACGCTGGGTAGCGGCTATGAGTGCCACGGCGCCGCCCAGTTCGACGCCCACCACGCCGGTCCGGTCGGCGCTCACGCCGCGCCGCGCCAGCCAGTCGAAGGCGGCGTCGGTGTCGGCGTGCAGGGACTGCGCGGTCAACCGCTCGAAGTGCTTGGCTACGGTGCTCCCGCCTTCGGGCAGCTCATCGACACCGTCCCGGTGGTAAAGATGCGGGATCACGGCCAGCCAGCCCTCACCGGCCAGCTCGGCGGCGAGTCGCCAGACGGCGTCGGTGACACCTCGGGCCCTCGGCCCGACGACGATGCCGCCGCGGACCGCGGATTCCGGGGTGGCGACGGTCAGCCGCAACCTAGTACCGTCGGGAAGCGGGATCCGCTCAAGGCTACGCTGCGTCATGGGCCACCCATTCTTCGACGGTGAACATAGGGTGAGCGGGTATCTTATCCGGTCGGTAGAGATAACCTCGAAAAATCACCTGTTCGGGCTGCTCAGCTGCTCAAACAAGCACAGCGGCACCCCCACATGTGGGTGACGGGGCCACTCGATCTGCCGCCACGAGCGCCGAGGAGGAGCCGCGATGACCGCTCGCACCAGGGTGGATCTCGACTCGTTGGCCGGGTACGTCCCCGGTCGCAGCATCCCGGGAGCGTTGAGACTGGCCAGTAACGAGGTGTCCGCGGGCCCGTTGCCCAGTGTCATCGCCGCGATCTCCGACGCCGCCGCGGGCGCCAACCGTTACCCGGATGACCGGGCGACCACGCTGGTGAGCCGCCTCGCGCCGCGGTTGGGCGTGCCGCCGTCCCAGCTCGCCGTCGGCTGCGGGTCGTCGATGCTGTGCCAGCAGCTGGTGCAGGCCACCTGCGGACCGGCCGACGAGGTGCTCTTCGCCTGGCGCTCCTTCGAGCTCTACCCGGTCATCACCCAGGTCGTCGGGGCCCGGCGGCTCGCGGTGCCGCTGCGCGCCGACCACAGCCACGACCTGGCCGCGATGCTCGGCGCGATCACTCCGGCGACCCGGCTGGTCTTCGTCTGTAATCCCAACAACCCCACCGGCACGGCTGTACGGAGCGAGGAGCTGGTCGAGTTCCTCGACGCGGTACCCGACGGCGTCCTGGTCGTCCTCGACGAGGCCTACCACGAGTTCGTCACCGATCCCGCGGTGGGAGACGGCATGACGCTGTGTCGCGATCGGGACAACGTCGCGGTGCTGCGGACCTTCTCCAAGGCTTATGGGCTGGCCGGCCTGCGCGTCGGGTATTGCGCGGCGCCGGAGCCGGTCGCCGCGGCGCTGCGCACGGTGTCCGTGCCGTTCAGCGTCAGCTCGCTGGCCCAGGTCGCCGCCCTGGCCAGCCTCGACGTCGAGGATGAGTTGCTGGCCCGCTGCCGGGAAGTGGCCGCCGAGCGGAGCCGGGTGCGCGCGGAGCTGCTCGCGCTGGGCTACCCCGTGCCGGACTCGCAGGCCAACTTCGTCTGGCTCCCGCTGGGCACGCAGACCACCGCCTTCACCGAGCACTGCCTAGCCCACAAGATCGTAATTCGCCCCTTCGCCAACGACGGCGCCCGCATCACCATCAGCACCCCGGACGACAACGACGTCCTCCTTGCTGCAGCCCGTGAGTGGCGATGTGAGCTATGGCCCGCATCGCCACTCACGGGTTATCCACAGGGTCAGCCGCCGATGTAGCTCATCTCGACTTTGGGGAGGCCTAGGGTTTCGGTGGTGCGTTGGGCGGAGTAGCGGTCGGTTCGGGGGCGCCAGATGTCGGTGATCCGCTTTTCGATCTCGGTGTCGTCGGCGCCGGCGCGTAGGGGGGCGCGGAGGTCGTGGCCTAGGCCGGAGAACAGGCAGGTGTACAACTCGCCTTTGGCGGACAGGCGCGCCCGGGTGCAGGTGCCGCAGAACGGCTGGGTGATCGAGGTGATCACGCCGACCTCGCCGGCCCCGTCGAGGTAGCGGTACCGGGCGGCCACCTCGCCGGTGTAGGTGGGATCCAGCGGCTCGAGGGGCCACACGACGTTGATCGCATTGACGATCTCCGCCGCCGGGACGACCTCGTCCAGCCGCCAGCCGTTGGTGCCGCCGACGTCCATGAACTCGATGAAACGCACGATGTAGCCGTGCTCCCGCCCGAAGGCGGCGAGATCGAGGATGCCCTGGCCGCCGTTCACCCCGCGCTTGACCACTGTGTTGATCTTTACGGGGGTCAGTTCGGCGTCAGCGGCGGCGGCGATTCCGTCCACGACCCGGGAGACGGGGATCTTCACATCACTCATGGCTCGAAACGTCTGCGCATCGAGTGAGTCCAGGCTCACCGTCACTCGGGTGAGCCCGGCGTCTCGCAGTGCCCGCGCCTTCTTCGCCAGCAGCGCCCCGTTGGTCGTCATGGCCACGTCGTCCACACCATCGATGCCGACCAGCTGTTCGACGAGCCGTTCGATGCCATGCCGGAGCAGGGGCTCCCCACCGGTGAGCCGCAGTTTCCGGACGCCCAGGCCGGCGAACACCCGCGCCAGTCGAGTGATCTCCTCGAACGAGAGCAGCTCCTTGGGGTCCATGAACGGGAAGTCGGTACCGAAGACGTCACGGGGCATGCAGTAGCAGCAGCGGAAGTTGCACCGGTCGGTCACCGAGATCCGCAGGTCCCGCAGGCCGCGGCCGAGCTGGTCGCTGACAGTGGTCATAGCGTCCATTCGATTGGTTTATCCTGTTCACCCTAGGTCGTTCTAGTTCGTCTGCGCTGATGCGCTGGTTCACCGATCAGTCCAACCTATCCGGATCGTGGACCATCCTTTTACTACCATGTGTAATTAATTCACTCTTTCGTGTTGTTAACGAATCTGTCGCGCGGAGCGAAAGTACTGGTGACTGCTACGCGTGGTCACAGCCGTGGGTCGGTCACGGCAGTTGCCCACACGCTCCTGGGAGGCTTCTGTGTCCGCACCTGCGCCGCAGCACGGCTCTCTTGTACCGCATCTGAGTCCATGGCGGCCGATGGGCCACGTCGGCATCGTGAGCTTCGCGCTCGGCCTGATGGTCATGCTCGGGTTGGTGGTGTACGCCACCTGGTTAGCCTTCGGGGTGGTGTCCACCATCGGTGGCGCCACCAAGCTCGAGTACGGTTCTCGCGAGCACGGTGCGGTCGCTGCCGGGCATGTCGCCACCCCCTCACCGGTCGCCGCCGTGCCCGTGGCGTCGACCCCGAGCGGCTCCACCCTAGCCTTCGATCAGCTGTGGACCTGCGGTGACGGCACCACGATCGTCGCCGGGCCGCCCACGGTGGGTACCTCGGCGCACACTGGCCAGTCGGTGATCCAGGTCCCGGTGACGCTCACCAACAACACCGAGCAGGACTGGAGCCCGGTGTCCACCACCTTCGCCGGGACGCTCAACCGCGCGTCGGTCGCGGAGTCCGCCGAGGGTGACTGGATGTACGCCGCCCCGATCGTCCCGCACACCTCGGTGACCCTGACCAAGGTCTTCGCCGGCGGCGCGGGCCGGTTCGCCCTGACCGTGAGTACCCCGCACGGCGTCGCGTTGTTCAGCGGCCGGGTCTGACGGCGGTGGGCACCCGGACGGTGATCGTGGTGCCGGTGCCCGGGACGAGGTCGAGGACCAATCCGTAGCGCTCGCCGAACCTGTCGTGCAGCTGGTCATCGATCGTCCGGAGGGTGGCCAGCAGGTCGGTATCCTCCCTCCCGGGTCCGTCGTCCGTGACAGTGATCACACAGTCGGGACCGGCGAGGCGCGCGGAAAGCGTGACGGTACCACCGAGCTGCTGGGGCTCGATGCCACCCCGTACCGCGTTGTCGACGAGCTGCTGGAGCGCCAGGAAGGGCAGCACGACGGGCAACGCGCCGGGCGCGACGTGGAACTGCACCTGGAGTCGTTCCCCGAAGCGAGCCCGTTGCAGCGTCAGGTAGCGCTCGATGTTCTCCAGCTCGTCGTCCAGCGTGGTCTCGGTGGCGCCGCGCAGCGAGTACCGGGCGAACTCGGCGAAAACGATCAGCAGGTCCCGGGCCCGGGACGGGTCGGTGCTGACCAGGGCGACGATGGTGCTGATCGTGTTATGCAGGAAGTGCGGGGAGATCTGGTCCCGCAGTGTCCGCAGCTCGGCGCGAACCTGGGCGACGGCGCGGTCCAGCTCGGCGACCAACCGCTGGTCCTCGCCTTCGCCGTCGCGGGCCCGCAGCACGACCGGCGCCCGCACCGCCGCCACGTGCTTGGCGGGTCGCAGGCCGCGCCAGGTGGGATGCCCGAGCCGGCCATGGGCGGTCCATTGTCGATAGGACACCTCACCCAGCAACCGAGGAGCCACCCAGTGCACCACCCGGCCGGACTTCGGGGCCACCTCATCGGCGAAGGGGCTGGCGGGTGCGGCCAGCTCGGCCAACCGGTCGCCCAGTTCCTGGCGGGTCGCCTCGCTGAAACCGGTACCGACCTGGCCGACGTATCGCAGGCCCTCCTCGGTAGGCACTCCCACCAGCAGTGCACCGATCGCGCTGGCGCTGCGGCGTTCGGGCACCCACCCGCCGATGATCACCTCCTGGGTATGCCGCAGCGTGGTCTGCACCCAGCTGCGGGAACGGCCGGGCTGGTATGTCGAGTCGACGCGCTTGGCGATCACGCCAGGCAGGCCGTGCTCGGCAGCGGTGTCCAACACCGCCTGGCCGTCGGTGTCCAGGAAGCAGGGCGGTGCCACCACCGGTCCCCCGGCGAGCTCGAGCTCCGCCAGCAGCTCCCGACGGCGCTGGTAGGGCAGCTCGACGGTGGACTGGCCGTCCAGGCTCAGCAGATCGAACACGTAGTAGGTCACCGGCGCCTGGTGTTGCACCACTGAGGTGGGGCGTGGGGTGTTCACCCGCCGCTGTAGCCGCGCGAGGCTGGGCCGGCCGCAGGAATCCAGGGCGACGATCTTGCCGTCGAGCAGCATCCGGCGCCGCCCAACGAACGCCTCGAGTTCGGGGTATGCGGCGGTGATGCTGCGGTGCATGCCGCTGAACAGGCACATCCGGCCCGCCTGCGCGTCGGCCAGGCAACGGTACCCGCCCCAACTGAACTCGAAGGCCCAGCCCGGCCCGCCCGGCAGCGGCCCCGCCACCGGCAACATCGGCCACACCAGATCCGGCATCGTCCTCCCCGCCAATGCGCGCCTCACCGTCGCCGGTGAGTGCGTTTGTCGGATGTGTCGGGGGGTTCGCGCTGGGCGGGCACGCTCGCCTTCGCTTGCTCGCCGCGGGTCGCCTTGGCGGCCTCGACCGAGGCCTGGAGGGCGGTGATCAGGTCCATCGGCGGGGCGAGCTGCGCCGGCGCCGGCTGGGCGGCGACGTCCTTGCCGGTGGTCTTGGCCTCGATGACGGACAGCAGCGCCTCGCGGTACCCGTCCTGGTAGGCCTCGGGCGCGAAGTCACCGGCCATCGCCTCGATGAGGGTGTCGGCCATCCTCAGCTCCGCCTCACTCACGGAGACCTCCCGATCCAGCACGTCGAACTGGGCCTTGCGTACCTCATCCGGCCAGACCATCGTTTGCAGCGCGAGGACATCCCCCCGGGGCCGCAGCACGGCCAGCGACTCCCTGCTCCGCAGCGCGATCTTGGCCAGGCCCACCCGCTTGGTGCGCTCCAGCGCGGCCCGAAGCAGCTCATAGGGCTTGCGGCTGGTCGGCTCGGGTTCCAGGTAGTACCCGCGCGACAGCGCAAGCGGATCGACCTGGTCCTCGGGCACGAAGGCGGCCAACTCCACGACCTTGGTCGTGGGCAGTGGCAGGTTCGCGAAATCCTCGTCGGTCAGCATCACCGTCTCGCCGGAGGGCAGCTCGAAGCCCTTGGCGAGGTCGGCGTAGGCGACCTCCTCGCCGCACACCGTGCACACTCGCTGGTAGCGCACCCGACCGGCGTCCTGGTCGTGCACCTGGTGAAAGGACACATCCCGGTCCTCGATCGCCGAATACAACCGAACCGGGATCCAGACCATCCCGAACCCCAGCGCGCCCTTCCATATCGCCCGCATGACACCACACTGCGACACTCCGGGCCATGTGTCCACCCCCGCGTGGGCGACAGCGTACCGTGAGGTGGTTTGAGCAGGAGGCGCGTTATGACCGTCATCATCCTCGTGGCGCTGATCGCGATCGTGGCCGTCGGCTCGTTGTTGTTGGTATCCGGCGTCAGGGTGATCAGCCAGTTCGAGCGCGGTGTGGTGTTCCGGCTCGGTCGGGTGATCTCTGAGCCCCGGCAGCCGGGGTTGACCTGGGTCACCCCGGGGGCGGAGAGGCTCCGCAAGGTCAACATGCAGATCATCACCATGCCGGTACCCGCGCAGGACGGCATCACCCGGGACAACGTGTCGGTGCGGGTGGACGCGGTGGTGTACTTCAGGGTCATCGACCCGGTCAAGGTCGTGGTCGACGTGCAGGATTACCTGCAGGCGGTCTCGCAGGTAGCGCAGACCTCACTGCGCTCGATCATCGGCAAGAGCGACCTGGATGACCTGCTGTCCAACCGCGAGCGGCTCAACGAGGGGTTGGAGCTCCTGATCGACAGCCCCGCGCTGGGCTGGGGTGTGCACATCGACCGGGTGGAGATCAAAGACGTCGCGCTGCCGGAGTCGATGAAGCGGTCGATGTCGCGCCAAGCGGAGGCCGAACGTGAGCGACGGGCGCGGGTGATCAGCGCCGAGGGCGAGCTGCAGGCGTCGGAGAAGCTCGCCCAAGCAGCCGCTGTGATGGCCGACACCCCCGCGGCCCTCCAGCTGCGGCTGCTGGAGACCGTAGTCCAAGTCGCCTCGGAAAAGAACTCCACCCTGGTCCTCCCCTTCCCCATCGAGCTCCTCCGCTTCTTCGACGCAGCGACACCTCCCCAGCGTCCCGACCCGCTGAATGCGCGCTCAGCGCACGTTGATGGCGACTACGCCGGTGATGGTGCCTAGGTAGGCGTGGGTGTTCGAGAGGGTGGGGGAGGTGAAGTGGGGGAGGTGGGGGGCTATGGCGATTTGTTGGAGGGGGGTTCCGGTGGCTGGGTCTAGGGCGTAGAGGATGCCGTGGTCGGTGTCGGTGACCCAGACGGCGCCGCCGCCGACGACGGGGGAACCGTCGGTTGGCATCGGTGCCTTCCAGCGCAGGTGCACGCCGCCTGCTGGGTCGACGTCCACCGCGCGGGTGCTGTCGGTGCACGGGAGGTAGACCGTTGAGCCGGCCACCGCGGTGGCGCCGAAGGCGTGGCATAGCGGATCGCTGGTGAGCTGGCCGCCGATACCGCCGAGCCGGGCGGCGTCCAGCAGGTAGCCGTCGCCGCGCTTGCCGACGGTGAGTACCCGCTCCCCCACGACCGCCGGGCTCATCGACCCGAGGTCGAGGTCATCGTCATTGTCGGCCGCCCACTGCGTCGGGCTGAAACTGTCCGCCAGGGTCAGCTGCGGGGTCAGCGCGAGCACCGAGTCGCTGTGGTCGTAGTCCTGGGTCGACTCGCCGTTGCCCACCGAGTACAGCAACCGCCCGTGGTGAACGGCGCCGCCGCCGGGTGCCCAGATCCCCCCCTCCCGAGGGGTCGGCACGGCGTAGCTGCGCAGCGGGCCGGTGCCGGTGGTCGGCGCGGCGAGCACCGAGCCGACGTAGTTGCCGCAGTCGCCGAACAGCCCGCCGTAGGCGACGTACACCCAGCCGTCGAGCACCGTCAGCGCGGCGCGCTGCTGGTGGGCGATCTCCTCGCCCCGGGGCGGGGGCAACGCGCGGCGCAGCACCACCGCGCCGCTGGCCAGATCCACACCGGCCAGGGTGTGCCGACCACCCGGTGTCTCGGCGACGGCGAAGACCAGCCCGCTGTCCTGGTCGTAGGCGGGTGTGCCGGTGATCCCCAGTGGGTCGATGTTGCCGCAGGGCAGCTCCGAGCCGTTCACGGGCTTGCCCAGCGACGCCGACCACAGCACGTGCCCGTCCCCGGTATCCAGCGCGTAGACCGTGTTGTGTTCGGTCGCCGCGATCACTTTGTCGCCGATCACCAGTGGCTGGCCGTACACCGCGCCGTCCAACCGGGCCTGCCAGGCGCGGCTCAGCGTGCCCAGCGGGGCGAGCCGGCCGGTGACGCCGGTGCGGGCGTTGTCGTGGTGGTAGGTCGGCCAGTCGGCGGGCCCGATCGTGGCCGGCGCAGGCGCACCCGGGGGGCGGGCGCTGCTCATCGGAGGTGGCGCCGGCGGGGGCATGCCGGGGGCCGTACAACCGGCCAGAATGACCAGCACAACGACTGCGATGACGGCTCTCATGGCTGCCAGTGTGATGGCTCCTTCGATGCGCGGTCGCGGAGAGCGGACCGTCCCTTGTCGTCACTGGCGCGGCTCAGAGGCTCAGACGAGATGGAGCGTCCCGAGAACCTCCTGATGGAGCGGGATCAGGCCACTCTCCTCGGTGCTTCTACCGACGGTCAAGATCGCGACGAGGTAGCCACTGTCCGCGACGAAGCGGACGAGAGATACGGCAGGGGTGCCCTCGATGATGCCCGTAATGCGGGAGTCGTCGGCGGGGTGACCGTCGAGGGTGAAGTGTCGACTGGTGGTCACCATACCGTTCCCCTGGGTGGACGCTACTAATTGCAGTCCTTTGTCGAAGTCGATCGGGCGAAAGGGAGCGTCTATGACCTGGAAGACGACGGTCCTGCTGCCCCCGTTGAGCTCCAGTATGTACTGGCGAAGCGGGAGGGTGTCACCATTGGCAGAAGTGGTGGTGGTGTTCTTGACGGTGGGTTGGCCGGGCAGCATGACGCTGATGCCGCTGACCGGATCGGTGGTGGTCATCCACCCGCTCGGGGCGTCCACCCTGGTGGTGATCAAGGCGTGGGAAGGTTTCAGCACAGTCGCCGCGCCGGCGGGGGCTGCAGCTCCGGTGACCGCCAAACTGATGGCGGTGAGGGCCAGGGCGCGCGCAAGCCGCAGGTGAACAGCCATCGCTCCCACCTCCGTGAGTCGTCCGGGGCTGGCCCGTGATGCCGGGCGTGCTGGCTGCTGTGAACCTCCAGCATAACCGGCGCGGCGCCGCGCGCCGCCGAGCGCGCCGCCGCCCAGTACCCAATGATCGACACAGGACAACTCGATCTTCGTCTTATCCGGCAGCCGGTCGGCGAGCGCGGATGTCCAGTGGTCGCGGAGTGCACGATTTGTGCATTTCGCCTCTTTCTTCAGTCTGACGGGTGCTGTGCGGCTCGGGGTGCGCGTACCTGTTTGCTCAGAGTGACAGCTTGGCTGCGCTTTCTTGCTCAGAGGGGATACCATAACTCCCTTGGGGGTGCGATGCTGACGGAATGCTGACAGTGGGAGAGGTGCACACGGGGCTTGTGCAGAACTCGACGTCACTCACACAGCTGCACTCCGCGCAGCTGCTCGCCCTCCTTCCCGGCACGCGAGTACGCCGTTCCGAGCGCCCGAGGGCGTACGCGGTGTCGCCGGATCGGCTCACGGGGGTCGACTGTCGATTAGCGACATCGTCGGGGGCCCGGGTGAGAGGGATCGGCACGGTGCTGTCGCGAGCGGCGATCACCGGTGGCCGGGTCCTGCAAGGGTCAGCGTACGCCCACATCACCAAGAGTGAGGCCGATCGGCGGCTACCGTGGTCCCACCACCTGTCCCGGCCGGGTGTCGTGGAGATACCCGGTAAGGCGGATCGCGCCGACCTCGCTCGTGGTTTCCTCGTCACCAGGCAGGCAGAGGAGATCCTCGCCATGGGAGCGATCAGCGGCCGGATGGTGGACATGGTGCAGGCACGGTCGCCGGAGCTCGATCGCAAACCTCCGTTCAAGATGGCGCGCACACGAATGCGCTGCGTAGTCGTGGTCCACGAGGCGCAGCCTGCGGACGCTCAGATCCACTTCACCATCGACAGCGAAACCACCCGAACAGTGCAGCTGACGGTCGGTGAGAACGATCTGTCTGCCGCTGTCGATTTGTGTGAGGATTTGGCGCTGCACGACTGGCTCCTCACCACTCTGCTGAAGCTGATCGAGCGTAGCCGCAGCGCGCGCGGCGCGCGCCCACAGGTGGTGGAGAGGTTGCGGCCCGCCATCGACGACCTGCTTCATCTGTGGATGCCGGCGGTACGGCTCGATGAGTCCATGCTGCCGTTGTGGCGAAGCCTGGAACAGAAAACGGGCTTCACCGAGCAGTGGGAGGCGTCGGTCGGTTGGATTCGAGACCAGGTGGTTTTGAATACCATCACGCTGCTGAGCGCCTTGGTCGAAGGCGAGGGAGACGAGCATGGCTAAAGTGGGCACGGTCGACCGGGTGCGATATGGGAACGTGACTCTCAAGATCTTCACTGCGCTCCTGACCACCGGCCTGACGTACCTCATCGCCACTCTTTCGGACCAGCCGCGGGTCTGGGTTTCGACCGTCTCCGTCCTGATCGGTGGGTTCACTCTGTTTGCGCAGCTCCTGCACAGCTTCGACAACCGGCTGGAGCGTGTCGAAGAAAAGCAGGAAGCCCACTCGGTCGAGGTGCGGTCGCTGATCAAAGAAGGATTCGCGAAGACGAACGAGGTGACGGAGCTGTTCCAAGCGCTGGAGACGTCGGCGCTGCAGACGGATACGGTCACCCAGCTGGTGCACCATGCCACCCAGATCAGGCCGGGCTCGCCGGCGTTGGTCTACGGATTCGCGCAGTCGCAGATCGACCGGGTGTCCCAGCTCTTGAAAGAGCTCAGCGAAGGAGGAGAAGTCTCGTACGATGGTGAGGACCAGGACTGGATACTGGGGCTCACCACGCAAGCCCGACACACCATCGACGCCACCAGCCTCAGCGCGGTGGACGGTGGAATCAGTGTAGAAGACGGACTGTGGACGAGCTACTTCGGCCAGTACTACCTCGATGTCCAACGGGAGTCCATGCTCCGAGGAGTCGTTATCAGACGGGTCTTCATCCTTGACGGCTCTGATCCGGCCGGAGAGTCGAAGGTCCTGCACACCTGTCGACAGCAGCGGGATCTAGGAATTCTCGCCAGGGTACTCGATCGGTCCACGATCCCCTCGGACGTCAAGCACTTCCTGTTCGACTTCATCGTGTTCGACGGAGTCATCAGTTACGAGACCATACCAGCCGTGCGCGTCGAGGATGGCATGAAGCAGACAATCGTTAAAACCAACCTGGCGCTTCAGTCTCACCGCGTGAATGAGCGGATCCGGCGATTTGAGAAGCTCTGGGCCGCCGCGCAGGAGTTCGATGAGCCCCAGGCGTCATCCTGACGACTAAGCCGGCGGGTTGACGCTGTTGCCGGCGAAAACGTATTCGATCCGATCGACAAGTTCCGGTGGAAGCTCGATGCCTTCGCCCCGGCTGCGTGTCATCGTTTGGCCGAGCACGTCGCGATCTATGGCGACTTGGCTGAGAATCATCCGCACGGCATGCTCGATGGGCAGAAACTTCGTCGAGAGGATAGAAAGTGTCCGATACGCGCTGAACGGCGCGGCGGTCGGATTAAGCTGTGTCACCACCGGGAGCTTGTCCCAGTCGTCGGGAAATTCTTCTTCCCGTTTTCGCGCTTCCGCGACGGCCGCGCCTTCGTAACGGAGCATGCCGAGCCGGAGCAACTGCCAGACCGCCGCCAGAAACGGGCAGGCCCATGTTCTTCGGTCGTTTTTCCCGTCCCACAACTCTACATCGAGAAAAATCGAGTGATGGCGGGCTGAGTTCTCGACCGGTGGCTTCCACGGTCTAACCGGGTCCAACGCCGGAGCATTATTCGCCGGCGAGCGCTGGCCGTTGCAGAGCCATCCCGACTCGGCGACAGGTGGTCGGAAGCCATTAGTGGAGGCAGGGGGGTCCACCACCAAGTGTCCTTCCACGCAGCCCGCCAGCGGCACATCCCCGGCGTCGGCGCAGCCGGACTCGCGGACCAGATAGTCGATCTCCAGACCGGCCGCGCGCGCGGCGCTCACCAGCTTAGGCACGAGTTCAGCGGGCGAGCTGAATCGCATGAAATAGTCGTCGACCAGGAAGCACGTGCTGATCCGGGTTTGCGCCCCTCGGCCTTGCCGGCGCTGGTGACCCTGCGGGCTGTCCGTGTAGGCCTCGCGTCCCGCCTTCACCCACGGAGCTACCCGCTCGAAATGCTGCCGAAGGTCCAGACCGGCCGTAAGATCCTCCTGGTAGAGGTGGCCAAGCTCAATCGACAGGTGGGAGAGTGGAACCGACGCCACTCGACGATCCGCGGTCACCTCACGAAAGATAGCATTCGCCGATGTCACAGGCCCCTCCATGTCACAGGGCCCTCCATGCGGCATCGTCGAACAGCCGGGTGGCCAGCGTCTCGAACGCCTCGACGGTCTTCTTATTGGCGATCTCACTCGCGTAGGCATCGTTGTCAGAGATCAGCTGCTCACGCGACTGAAGCATTGGGTCGAGAGGTACCTCACCCAGCAGTGAGGCGCGACCGAGCCGCTGCTTGCCCGCGAGCTCGTGGAGATCTCGGTTGACTTGCCGCAGCCACGCCACCTGTGCCGGTCGCAGCCCGGCCAACTCCGAGGAGTCGGGGTCGACGACCGCTGTCCGGACGAAACGAATCGAGTTGGTCAGAGCCTCTCGGTCATGACCTCGGTTGACACCGCTTTCGAGGATTCCTTTGTTGTCGTAGGCCAGACCGGACGCGGCGATGATGTGCTGTCGAGTCCACCGGTGGAACACCAGCCAGCGAGTGGTCACCGACCGCAGCTCTGGCTCGGCTGTGGCGGCGAGTACCATCTCGATGGCGTACGAACGCCCCGCGCTGAGATCGACTAGGCACAGCTCGAACACCTCTTCCAGCTGAAGGAAGAGTCGGACACACTGCTGGACCACGTCCCGATCACACGGGAAATCGGTCCCGCCGATGTCCCCTGGGAACAACACCAGCCGGCCAGCGTTCGCAGGCCGCTCACGCAGGGCCGGGCTGTCCGACTCCGACCAGATATCCAGCTGTTCCGGCTCGATGGGCCTGCCTTGAAGGTACCCGTGAAGCCCGCCGTTGTGGGTCCCCAGGAACGCCGCGGGGATGTCGAAGATCGTTCCTGCGGTCGGAGAGACGAAATCGAAATCCAGGTAGCACACGTCGCCACCCAGTACTGCTCGCCGATAGACGAGGTTGCTGCTCGTCACCGAGCGCCCGGTACCGCCCTTGTCGGAAGTCGCGAAAACCAGCATCCGTCACGTTCCTCCGGCCGCGTCGCGGCGAGCCATGGCCAGCCGTTCGAGCTCACGCAACACCTCGTTGGCGAGCACCGCAGCAGTACCCGGGCTTTCGTTGAGGATATCCCGAGCTCGTCGCAGGTTCGTGCGTGCCGTCTGCAACACCACTCGTAGCGCTGGCCCAGCTTCCCCCGACTCGATCAGCAGCTGGCGGTCGAAAAGATGCTCTGCCTCGTTGAGCAGGTCTGTGGCCACCCGGGTCAGCTCCACGCCGTGCACCGGCGGTCGGTCGATCACCTCATTTGCTGCCACGACCAGGCATTCAACCACACGCTCCGTGTAGTACCACGACGGTAACTCATGACGGGTGCTCAGCTGGTCGAAGGCGTCGCCTGGCTGGTCCCAGAGGTCTCGACCGGAGCCGTCCTTGAGCCGCCGCTGGAACAGGTGCTCCCACACCGTGTCCGCGAGTGTGAGGAGATCTTTCCGCCGCTCAGTGTCACTCAGCAGCCCCGCAATGGTGAAGATGCGTTTCAGGAGGAGCGGTGCGAAATTGGAGACAATCCAGCCGACGGTGTGACAGCCAGCATTTTCGCTGCCATCCAACGTCAACGGTACGCCGGGAGCGTGCAGTTCTTCGAGGGCAGGGTCGTCCTTCACCGGCCGCCTACTGACCCGACCACGATTAGCCAGATCTAGCAAGATGGTTCCGATCCGACCGAGTTCTGAATCGGGTGCTCGTTTTTTCACCAGGTCCTGCACCACCATAGAGCAGACCTGTAGACTGTAGTAGCTGGACTCCTGGCCATCCGAGGTCTGCCAAGGGAGGTCTTCCAACGGCCAACGGCCGGTACCGAACATCGCGATGGTCGACCAGTACGACTGGGTGATTTCCTGCCGAACCCGGAGTGCGTTCGCGAGCCGGTTCTGGTCTCCGTCGAGGAGACCCTGCAATATGGTGCGCGCGGAGAACAGGTCCGCGATGCCGTCCAGGGCGATACCCGTGAAATAAAGCCGCGGTCTGTCCTCGGCGACGCCGTCCGGCTGCACGAATTTCTCCAGCGTGTCGGGGTTGACTATCTCGATGGGAGGAGCGTCCTTGAGGATCCCCCAGGACCACCCGCACTCGTAAAGCCGGTTGGGGCTGTCGAGGTCGGCGACGGCCTGCCCTGAGCCGGCGGTCAGTGTGTTCAGGTTGCTCTTGACCTCCTGCAGTGCGTTCTGTAGATCGGTGACGATCTGGCGGTCGCGTAATCTTCTTTGGTTGGATCGGCGGCACAATATGTGGCCGGCTTTCGACTGGAGGTCGAAGACATTCAGGCTGAAGCTGCGGAGCAGGCCGACCATCGCCGCGGTCAACCTGATATTCGACAGTTCTTCGAGTCTGTTCATCTCCTGGTGGAGATCTTCTCTGCGAGTCTCATTGCGAAACCGTCGGATAAAAGCGAGGGCACTCAGCGTCAGTGTGATCGACATCGAGAACGAGTCGACGACATCGAGTTTCCTCTGGGCGGGGCTCAACGTCCCTTCCGGGTCGAGCATGTTGAAATAACTGCCACCGGAGAAAACTGGTGACCCGGAGTCGTCCGTATACCGCTCCATATACTCGAGCAGAGCCCTGATGAGCCGCTGGGGAATGTCGAGGCTGTCACCCAGGACGTGGAGCGCTTTGAGGATGTCTTCCGCTGTGTCGTTGGGTCTGGCCAGCTGGAACCAGGGAAGCTCTGTAACGGGAAGCATGATACAGAGCAACTGCTCCGCGTCGCTGATCGAGTTACTTCCGTCGCGACCGCCCGCCATCCATTTATCACCTTGGAAAGATGCCTCGGCGGTGGCGCGCCAGATATCCAGGAGGTATTGTCGCGGTCGTATCTCCATTAATAACCGTTCCGTCTGTGTGATCCGGTCGCTCTACGCTACTCTTCCGGTGGCCAGGATCATACCACCGTAGCCATCGCGTAAAGGTTTTTTTGCTAAATCTACCCGGTGAACCTCGAGATCGTCGGTATGAGCCGCCAAGGATTCTTCCACGTCCTTCGCCGTGATGGCGACCGCCGGGAATCGGCGCGCACCCACGCTGTATCCCAGCGAGTCCTCCATGAACGCGGCCGTGAACGGCGCGCCGGTTCGCAACGATGCGATGAAGCTCCTCAGCGCGGCCCGGAACTCGGACAGTGTAGCGGAGATGGACTCCGCGGCAAAGAACATCGTGCCGATGTCCCACCGTGACTCGGGCAGGCCGAAGATGCTTCCCTGCTCGACCCGGGCCACGGCGGCGAGCGTCTCGCGCGGAGAATCGACCGACTTGTACAGCGGTTCTACGGTGAGTGATTTCCAGAAGGCATCCCAGGACGACGAGTAGGACCGGATCTCACGCCGCAGCCACGAGACGTTCGAGGTCGAGTACTCGTACAGCGTGATCTCGCGGCAGAGCGGCAGCATGGTCAGAGCCGGATAAAGATTAGGGCCCGAGCCGACGTCGATTCCGCTTCTGCGGCTCGACGGGTCGAGTGTCGCGAAGAAATCCCGGACGGCTTGGATGATCTGCAGGTCGTCGTCGCGCAACACCTTGTAGTTGTGTTCGTAGTACCACTGGGAGTCGAATTCGTCCCATGGGAAGTCACCGTTACGTTCCGTCGATGCGCACGGAATGGGGTCGGTGGTCGGGGCAGGGGGCGGGATACCGTCGCCTGCCACCATCGGCGAGTCGCGACGCAATCGCCTCGGTGCCATGGCAAGCCTCCTCTCGATGACGGCCACTGCCAGTCATCGTAGCCTGCCACCACCGAGTCGCATAGACAGTACTTTCAGTGACAGTACTTTCAATAACAGTACTTTCAGTAACGGTGGGCTCTACCGCTCATGGATGCCTCTGTCATAACCGGCACGGCGTAGCGCATCGGCGAGCGCGCCGGCGGCTGGTATGCTTTTGTCACGAGTCGGTGGGCGTTTAGCGGCTTTGCTCCCATTGTTCTGGCGGGGCGAGGCGGTTGTCGGCGTGGCCTCGGCGGGGTCGTCGAGGCGCAGGGTGAGTCCGATGCGGTTGCGTGCCGCGTCCACGTCGAGGACCTTGACCCGCACGACGTCGCCGGGCTTCACCACCTCGCGGGGGTCTTTGACGAAGGTCTTCGCCATCGCCGAGACGTGCACCAGGCCGTCCTGGTGCACGCCGACGTCGACGAACGCGCCGAACGCGGCGACGTTGGTGACCACGCCTTCGAGCACCATGCCCGGTGTGAGGTCGGTGATCTTCTCGACGCCCTCGGCGAAGGTCGCGGTGGCGAATCCCGGTCGCGGGTCTCGGCCCGGTTTCTCCAGTTCGGCGAGAATGTCGCCGACGGTGGGCAGGCCCACCTCGCCGTCGACGAACTCGGCCGGCCGCAAGGAGCGCAGCACCGCGGTGTCGCCGATCAGGGTGGTGATGTCGGTGCCGGCCGCGGCGAGGATGCGGCGCACCACCGGGTAGGACTCGGGGTGCACGCTGGAGCGGTCCAGCGGATCGTCGCCGTCGCGGATGCGCAGGAACCCGGCGCACTGCTCGAACGCCTTGGGGCCCAGGCGCGGCACGCCGGACAGGGCCCGGCGGGTGCGGAACGGGCCGTGGGCGTCGCGGTGGGTCACGATGTTCTCGGCGAGGCCGGCGGTGATGCCCGACACCCGCCGCAGCAGCGGCACCGACGCGGTGTTGACGTCGACACCGACGGCGTTCACACAGTCCTCCACCACCGCGTCCAGCGACCGGGACAGCGCGGCGTCGGGCAGGTCGTGCTGGTACTGCCCGACACCGATCGACTTGGGTTCGATCTTGACGAGCTCCGCGAGCGGGTCCTGCAACCGGCGCGCGATCGACACCGCGCCGCGCAGGGACACGTCCAGCTCGGGCAGCTCCTGGGAGGCGTAAGCCGAGGCGGAGTACACCGAGGCGCCCGCCTCGGACACCACGGCCTTTGACACCTCGGCTTTGGTCACACTCAGCCGCGTGACCAGCTCGGCGGCGAGCTTGTCGGTCTCCCGGGAGGCGGTGCCGTTCCCGATGGCGATGAGCTCCACTCGATGCACCGTGGCCAGCCGGGTGAGCACGGTCAGCGCCTCATCCCAACGGCGTTGCGGAACGTGCGGGTAGATCGTCTCGGTGGCCACCACCTGACCGGTTGCGTCGATGACCGCGACCTTGACACCGGTGCGGTAGCCGGGGTCCAGCCCCATGGTCGCCCGAGCGCCCGCAGGCGCGGCGAGCAGCAGGTCACGCAGGTTGGTGGCGAACACCCGCGCGGCCTCGTGTTCGGCCGCCTGGCGCAGCCGCATCCGCAGGTCGATGCCCAGGTGCAGCAGGATCCGGGTGCGCCAGGCCCAGCGCACCGTGTCGGCAAGCCAGCGGTCAGCCGGGCGACCCCGGTCCGCCACGCCGAAGCGTGCCGCGATGGCCTGCTCGTAACGGCTCGGTCCGGGGGCCTCCGGTTCCGGCTCGGACTCCGGTTCCGGGGAGAGGTCCAGAATGCCCTCCTTCTCACCCCGGAACAGCGCCAGAATGCGGTGCGAGGGCAGCCTGGTGAAGGGCTCGGAGAACTCGAAGTAGTCCGCGAACTTCGCGCCGGCCTCCTGCCGGCCCTCGCGCACCCGAGAGACCATCCGGCCCCGGGACCACATCTGCTCACGCAGGGATCCGATGAGGTCGGCGTCCTCGGCGAAGCGCTCGACCAGGATGGCGCGGGCGCCCTCCAGCGCGGCGGCGGCGTCGGGCACACCGGCCTCGGGATCGACGTAGGCGGCGGCGGTTGCGGGCGGATCCTGCGTCGGGTCGGCGAGCAGCGCCTCGGCCAGCGGTGCCAGCCCCGCCTCCCGGGCGATCTGCGCCTTGGTCCGGCGTTTGGGCTTGTAGGGCAGGTAGAGATCCTCCAGCCGAGCCTTCGAGTCGACCGCCATGATCTTCGCCTCGAGCGCGTCGTCGAGCTTGCCCTGCTCGCGGATGGAGTTCAGGATCGCTGTCCGGCGCTCTTCCAGCTCGCGCAGGTAGTGCAGCCGTTCCTCCAGGGTGCGCAGCTGCGTGTCGTCAAGCCCGCCGGTGGCTTCCTTGCGGTATCGGGCGACGAACGGCACGGTGGCCCCACCGTCGAGCAGCCCGACCGCGGCCTCCACCTGCCGCTCGGGCACGCCCAGCTCGTCGGCGATCCGTTGGGTCAGTGGCGTGGTCACGACGTGCACGCAGCCTCCTCGGGTGGTCTCCAAGCCGGTAGTCGACCACCGAGGCACGGTAGCCGAAGCGACCGCCGCGCCACGAGCCCGCCCGCGCTGTGGCAACGGCGGCGCCACCGGAGCGTCCTGGAGTCTAGGTACGCGCTGTACCCGACCAGGGAAGGATCACCACATGACCGCAGCCGCCCACACCCAGACCGGGGGAGCCAGGGCTATGCAGGGTGACCGGCTCCTGTACCGGATCACCGGAGGCCAGCCCCTACACGGCACGGTGACGGTCGGGGGTGCCAAGAACGCGGTCACCAAGCAACTCGTCGCATCCCTGCTGACCACCGAGCCTTCGGTGCTGACCAACGTGCCGCGCATTCGCGAAGTCGAGATCGTGCTGCACATGCTCGAAGAGCTCGGCACGCGCGTGGACTGGCTGGACGACAGGTCGCTGCGCGTCGAGACACCGGAGATCACCAACGCCGGCCTGTCGGAGCTGTACTCGGGCGTGAACCGCATCCCCATCCTGATGATGGGGCCACTGCTGCACCGGGTGGGCGAGTCCAGCATCCCGCTGCCCGGGGGTTGTCGCATCGGCAAACGACCCATCGACTTCCACCTCGCCGGACTCCGGCAGATGGGCGTGGAAGTCACCGAGATGCCGCGCAGTGTGACCGTCAAGGCTCTCAAGCTCGAAGGCACACACGTCAGGTTGCCATTCCCCAGCGTCGGCGCCACCGAGAACATCCTGCTCGCCGCGGTGTTGGCCCAGGGCACCACGGTCATCCAGAACGCGGCCGTCGAACCTGACGTGCTCGACACGGTGCACTTCCTTCAGCAGATGGGCGCCTTGGTCACCGTCGAGGTTGATCGCACGATCGTCGTCGAGGGGGTGGACAGGCTCCGCGGCACGACCCACCGGCCGATCAACGATCGAATCGAAGCCGCATCATTCGGCGCCGCGGCCGTCGCCACGGATGGCCGGGTCGAGGTTCGCGGGGCTCGGCAAGAGCATCTCGTCACCTTCCTCAACCACCTGCGCAAGCTGGGCGGGGGCTTCCGGGTCACCGAGCACGGCATCCTGTTCTACCGCGATCACCCGCTGACCGCCGAGCATGTCGAGACAGGCGTCCACCCCGGGTTCATGACCGACTGGCAGCAACCACTAGTCGTGCTCCTCACGCAGGCTCACGGCGCATCGGTGATCCACGAGACGATCTACGAGGACCGGTTCGGCTACACCGAGCAGCTCAACCAGATGGGCGCTGACATCGCGCTGTCCACAGCCTGCTTCGGGGGACGCGGGTGCAGATTCGCCAGCAAGGACTTCCAACACAGCGCCATCGTCATCGGCGCCACCCCGCTCCAGGGCATGCCGCTGGAGATCCCGGACCTACGCGCCGGTTTCGCCTACATCCTCGCCGGCCTCGTCGCCACCGGGAGTAGCGAGATCAGCGGTACCCGCTACCTCGAACGTGGCTACGAAGACCCCCTCGGCAAACTTCGGTCCATCGGCGCCGAGATCGAGGCATCGCCGTCCGCGAACCAGCCGACTGTGAGCCCAGCGGACGACCGCTGACGGTCTCGTTTAGTCCGGCTCAACCGTTATCTCCGGCAGTGGGCGCGGTTGGACGTCGATTTCCCGCATCCTACGGGCGTAGGTCTGGTAGCGGCGGCGAGCTTCGCCGAGGCGTCTCGCGTCGAGCAGGACTGCGACGAGTGTGAGATGGGCCTGCTCGTCGTAGTGATCTTGCTCGAGTAGGCGCAGTGCGCACCGTACGGCCGCGTCGGTGTCGCCGGAGTCGCGTAGCCGCGCAGCCAATGCCCGAAGGAGGGCGGTGTGGATGGCCCGGACCTCTTCGGCTATCGCGGTGGCCCACTCCGGGTAGGGGTCGTCTTCGAGGAAATCCCCGATATGGGCGGTGACGGTGGCCGCGAGTCGCGCGGTGGCATCTGGTTTGTCGGCCCGGTCCGCGGCGAGGGCCGCGGCGGCTTGGCTGAGGAAGTCCTCGACGTCGATGCTGACCTGGGCGGGGTTCAACGACACCGCGCCATCGGTGGTGACCAGTGGACCCTCGCCTACCGGGTCGGGTTGCAGCACATCGCGGACCGTGGAGAGCAGCACGGAGAGCCGGTTGCCGGCCACTGCCGGGTCCACCTCCGGCCACAACAGCTCCATCAGCTGATCACGGGGGGTCGGCCGGCGCCGCGCAACAAGGATCTTCAACAGGTCCCGGGCTTTTTTCGACTTCCATGCGGTGTGGGGAATCGGGAGCCCGTCGCGGATCACCCGGAACACGCCGAGCGTGTGGATGGCCACCGCGGGCTCGGAATGGACGAGCGCACCTAGCGGTCCAGCGACCCGCCGCGACTCGACGTCGACGCCGTGGTCCCGAAGCATCTGGGCAGCGTGGTAGGCGTCGAGGTGGGGAATGGGCGCGCCGATGCTAGCGGCCACGATTCTGGTCGCGGCTTCCTCAAGGCGACAACCCGTCTCCTGCCAGATGTCGATCGCCTCCCGCAACGAGGTGGCATCCACGGCTGGATCGGCCGAGGCCAGCACGCTCAGGGTGATGGCCTCGGCCAGTCCTGGGTTGTCTCGGCGTTGCCGCGCGGCCACGGCAGCTCGGTTGGCATCCGCCGAGGCGCCCTGTCGGTCACTGCCCATCAACTCGACCCAGCCGCGGGCCAGGAATGCCGGCACCTCGCGAAGTCCTTCACCCAACTCCACGGCCTGGTCTGCACGCTCACGAGCGAGCTCCGGGTCATCAGTGGCACCGATGCGCGCGAGGCCGATCAGCGCCGAACTGAGGCCGAACACGTCGTGGCACGGCTGCGCGAGGGTCAGGGCCTCCTCGTACGCTGCCTGTGCTCGAACCAGCTGACCCCTGGTCTGATACAGATCACCGAGACCGCACAGAGGCCACGCCAGAAATCGGGAGCCGATGCGCTGGAAAAGGTCGATTGCTGTGGTGAAGTCGTCCACCGCCGCCTCCAACATCCCCAGACGCCCGTGGGCACGGCCGCGGGTGGTCAGTGCGTGCGCGATGGCGAATGGGTTCTCGCATCGCTCGCTGAGGCTCACCGCGATCTCGGAGTCGGCCAGCGCCTGCTGGGGCGCACCCGCTTCAAACTGGTAGAACGCTCGGCAAGCCCGAGTCCACGTCATCTGGAGCAGGTCGTCGCTCGCCTCGGCGCTGAGCAGGGCGTCGGCGCAGTACGCGTCGGCTTGCCGCCAGTCGCCTTCGGCGGCGGCGAGGAGCGCGAAGACATGGTGGGCATTGGACCACGCCTGGGGCTCACCGCACCGTCGGGCAGCGGCACGTGTGCTCACCGCCATCTTTCGCAGGGCCGCGATGTCACCAGTCATCCAGTGGGCGCTCGCGGCAAGCGCCAGCACCCGCGTCTCATCGACCGTATCCTGCTGGTCGAGGCGGGCCCGCCGGGTCAGCGCTAGTACTTCGGCGAACTCACCCCGAGAGAAAGCGATCAGGCCGACCCGCCAGGAAAGCGCGGGATCCAGCTCGTCTTGATCACAGCCGGCACGCTGAAAGTACTGCAGCGCCTGGGCCCACTGCCCTCGCACCTGTTTCGCCTGCCCGAGAACTCGTTGGATCCGCAGATCCTCGAAGTATTCGTTCGGCAACTCAGCGGCCTGCAACACGGCGTCGAGTTGGCCGCTGGCAACCATCGCATCACCATGATCGACCAAGAGTGGAACGCAAGTCGCATACTCGCCCGCCGCTAGGAGGTGTCGCAGGGCGTCGGCCGGTGCTCCCCGCCCGACACACTCGCGGGCCGCCGTCATGTGCAGTGTTTTCCGCTCGCTTGCCGGCAGCGTCACCTCATGCTCGAAGTAGTCACGCAACGGACGCACGAGCGACCAGCCGGCACCATCCTCTCCGCTGCGCCGCACGAGGCCCTGGCGGCTCAGCTCGGCGAGGACGGTCATCGGATCATCGAGTTCGGGCGCGATCTCCGTGGCGGAGCTGACCTCGCCGAAGATCGTCAACCTGCGCAGCAGCTGCTGAACCCACTCGGGCGCGGTACCGATGACCTCCTCGCTCAGGTAGTCATGGAACCGTTCTCCCGGGTGGGTCAGCTGTCCCACCGCGGCCAGGCGCTGATCCGTCCCGACTCTCCGCAACATCTCCACCGCGCTGTGCACGGCCGCGGCCCAACCACCGGTGTGCTCCCACACTCGTCTCGACAGGCCAGGCGGATCCCCTCCCACGGTCTTGCGCAGGAGTTCTTCGACATCGGCGACGTCGAAGGCAAGGTCCGGCGCGTGGATCTCCGTGACAAGACCGCGGCCCCGCAGCCGCTGCAAGGAGAACGGCAGCTCACGTCGGGATATCAGGACCAGCCGCAGCCGGTCCGGCGCTCGCTGGCACAGACTCTCGATGACACCCGCCGCGTCGCTACCCGGCTGCAGTCCGTGCAGGTCGTCCAGGACCAGAACGAGATCTTTGCTCAGGACGCTGCGCAGCCAGGAGCAGATAGCCGCTACCGAGGACCTCACCTGGCCTGTGTCCGGTTCCGCCGTGCCCTTGATCGGCGCGGCTACCGACACCTGGGCCCGCAATGTCCCGAACAGGCTGGTCAGCAGGCGGTCCGGGTCACCCTCGTGATTCTCATACCGCAGCCACGCGGTCAGGCGGCCGCGCGACCACACTGCCACCGCCGTGGTCTTGCCCCAGCCGGCTGCTCCAATCACCACACAGATCCGGCGCTTCGCGACACGGTCCAGCAGCTCGTCAACCGTCTGGCGCTCGACTCGCTCGTCATCTGGACTGGATGGGCCTTGCCCAGTGGCTTGTGAGCTCAGTGCTGTCTCCTTGGGTTGAGTGAGCATCTGCGCATCCGCGGGCGCGAGGTGGACTTCACAGGCGTGCCGAAGAAGATGACCCTGAGTAATGTCGTCACTCCTTCTGGAAGCGTTCGCTCGGGTTGCCCGGACAGTCGGGTTTGATGTCCTTTTTGTTACAAAAATATAAATTATCACTATGTGGAGCACGGTGACTTCTTAACGTGATCAATTGATGAGGAACCGGGGCCCCGCATGAGTTGGGCGAAGACCGCCGGGCTTAGCCGATGGGGTGGCCGGTCCCCCCGGAGCAGCGGCCGGCGCGTTCCAAATCCTGGGGTCCCTGGCGGAAGTAGTTGATGAAGCTCTGGAGACGTGGGTCGGTGGAGGCCTGCAGCGTCAGCTGGTGTCCCCACGCAGAGGCGATGATCGGCGCGCTTTGCCCTGGATACGGGCTGAGGATTACGTAACGGTCCGGCCCGTGGTAGCTCGCCTTCACCAGCGCCCGGAGGCCGTCCAGCTCGGCTGGAGATAAGCTCGGGAGGTAGGTGACCCACACCGTGCCGTGCTCTAGTGAGTGGACGGCGTTTTCGTTGGGAACAGGGAGATCGTAAATCCCGCAGTTGAGCCATACGGGCGAGTGGTTCCCACCGACCGGTGGACTGTGGTCGTAGTGGACTTTGGTGGTGACGTGGGTGCGGTTCGGCTCTGGGTAGGTCATAGTTCCGGCCGGCGGGGGGTAGGGCGGCGGGGAGTAGGTCGCAGTCTTGGCTGTCGGCCCGTTGGGGATCGGTTGGCTGCAGCTCGTGACAACGAGCAGTGCAGAGACCGTGAGAGCGGCAACCGCGCCGGTAAGCCACCACCAGCGCACGTTCCTCGGGACGGCTGGCATGGGGCCCACGCATTTTCCTGGACGCGTGTCCGCCTGCTTGGTCATGCTCATCCAATCTATTGAATGGGGGCCGTCTGGCTGGTACTAGCTCGATTAGCTGCGTGTGGTGGCGATGGTGTGGTCCCAGTAGCCGACGAGGTCGGCGTAGAGGGCGTTCTGGGCTAGCAGCTGCTCGTGGCTGCCGAGGACGGCGTCCGCCCCGGCCATGACCAGGATCCGATCGGCGCGCATCGCCGAGCTGATCCGGTGAGCGATGACGATGAGGGTGCCGTGGCGTTCGGCGAAGGCGTTCTCGGCTCTGGCTTCGGCGACTGGGTCGAGGTGGCAGGTGGCCTCGTCGAGGATCACGATCCGGGCCGGGGACAAGTAGACTCGGGCCAGCGCGATGAGCTGTCGTTCCCCGGGGGACAGCGTGCCCCCGCCAGGGGGGACCTCGGCGCCCTCACCGCCAAGGCGCGTGAGGGTGTCCTCGAGGCCGACGACGGCCACCGCGTGGTCGATCTCGACCTGGGTCGCCTGCGGCTGGAGGTAGACCAGGTTGTCCCGGATGCTCCCGGCGAAGACGTAGGCCTCCTGGGGGATGAGTGCCACCACGCGCCGCAGGTAGCTCTCATCGATCTGTTCCAGGACGAGGCCCCCGAGCCTCAGCTGGCCGCGTTGCGGAGTGGCCAGCCTGGCGAGCAGGTTGGCCAGCGTGGACTTCCCCACCCCGCTCGGGCCCACCACAGCGAGGTGCATGCCGGGGGGAACGTTCAGGGTGAGGTCCCGCACGATGGGCTCGGCGTGCGGGGAGTACGCGAACGTCACGCCGTCGAGGGCGAGGTCGTGGCCCGTGGGGTGCTGCGCCGGTGGGTGCGCGATGGGAGCGGGCGGCTCGGCGCTGGTCTCGGCCAGCCGAGCGAGGACCACCCCGAGGCTCACGAGGATCGTGCCTCCGGCGTTCACCAGGATCTGGATAGCCGGCCGCAGCCCACTGAAGAGGTAGACGATACCGCCGACAATCTGCCCGACGGTCAGGTGCTGGTGGGTGACCAGCCACGGCGCCAACGCCAGCAGGGCGAACACGGGCAGGTACGCACCGACTGTCACCAGGGGAATCCGCACCACCGATGCCCTCGCGAAGGCTCGTAAGGCCGCAGCCTCGGCATCGACGGCCTGCCCCACCTCCCGTGTCGCGCGGTCCTCGGCCGCGTACGCGACGACGTCGCGCATCCCCTCGACCACCGGGGCGGCGGCCACACCGATCTGCTCCCCGCACAGCACGACCGCCTGGTAGCGCACCACCAGGGTGCGGAGCAGCAGCGCGAACCCGGTCAGAGCTAGTACCACGAATACGACGACGACCAGCGCGAGCAGCGGGGAGAGCACGGCCAGGCCGGCGATGGCCGTGACGCTCACCGTAAGCATCTGGCGGGTGTTGCGCAGCAGGCTGGAGAGCAGTGCTCGCACCGTCTCCACCTGCACGGTGGCCTGCGAGACGCTCGACCCGCTGTCGTGCTCCTCGCCCCGCAGCGCACGAGTGAGCGAGGCGGTGACGACGGCGGTGACCAGCGAATCGCGCAGCGGCTCGACGGTCGCGGCGAGCCAGGGGTAAACCTGGCGGGTGCCCAGGGCGCCGATCACCCACAGCAGGGCCAGGACCGCCAGCCAGCCGAACCCCACCAGCGGCCGGTCGGCGAGAAAGCCCTGGTCGACGGCGCCCGCGACCAGTAGTCCGGAGACGAAGGAGGGCACAGCCTCGAGAGCTGACCACGTCGCCAGGTGGCGTAGCGCCCGCCGCTGCGGGTACAGGTGATGGCGGAGCAACCGTCCGCCGGCTGCGAGCATCATACCTTGGTCACCGCCTCGACGACGGCGAAAACCGCCTGGTAGCCGGGGTCTGACCACAGCGCCTGGTGCGGGGCCAGCGCCCGGATGCGCCCGGCGTCGAGCCAGGCCACCAGGTCGGCTCGGGCGGCGGTGGCAGCCCGGTGGGCCACCACCAACGAGGTTCGCCCCGCTAGCACCCGATCCAGCGCTTGGGCCACCTTCACCTCGGTCGCGGTGTCGAGACTGCTCGTGGCGTCGTCGAGGACAATGACCCGAGCGTCAACCAGGATGGCGCGGGCCAGCCCTAGCCGTTGTAGCTCACCTCCGGACATGGGGGCTCGGGTCAGTGGGGTGTCGTAGCCCTCCGGGAGCAGCCGGATGAACCGGTCGGCCTGGGCGATCGCGGCCGCGGCCGCTACCTCGGTTCGTGATGCCTCCGGCCGGGCGTAAGCGATCATGTCGTGCACGGTGGTGCCGAGCAGGGCGGGGCGCTCGAAGGCGTAGGTCACGGCCCGCCGCAGCGCGGCGAGCTCCATCCGGGAGACGGGAACCCCGTCGAGCAGTACCTCGCCCTCGTCGGGGTCGAGCAGCCGTCCGGCCAGGGATACCAGCACGCTTTTCCCGGTGCCCGACCCTCCGACGACGGCCACGCTCGTGCCTGCGGGCACCGACAGGGTGAGCCGATCGAGGATCATCCGCTCGCCGACCCGCACGCTGACGTCGCGCAGCTCGAGCCGGCCCGGTCCCTGCGGAACTGGCACCGCCGCGAAAGGTGGCGCGACCGTGGGTTGGGTCTCGAGAACCTCGCCCACCCGGCCGGCTCCCGCCTGGATGGTCAGCAGGGAGATCAGAGCATCCGAGAACCCAACCGCGCCCAGAGCCATGCCTACGTAGGACGCAGCCGCCACCAGCTGACCCACGGAGATGTCGCCGGTGCTCAGCGCGAAACCTCCCACTGACAACACCAGCACCTGAAGCATGGGTGCGAGCAGCCCCAGCCGCCAGCTGGCCTGGCCTTGTGCCACCCATATCTGACGCCCGTGCTCATGCAGTTCGGGCAGGGGTTGCAGGATACGGTCGATCTCCCGCTGGGCGGTGCCGCCGGCCCGGATAGTGCGAACTCCTCGGTGGGCGTCGAGCAGCCGGGTCATCGTCGCCGCCAGGAGCTCCTGGTAGCGAACCATCGGATTGCCTGCCTTCGCGACGAAGCGCCGGACCACGGCCATCGCCGGCGGCACACCGAGCAGGAACGTGACGGCAAGGCACCAGTCGATCAACACCAGCCCCGCGACCGCGCCGATGGCGGTCAGCAGGGTAGACCCCGCCGACAGTAGCAAGGGCAGGAAGCTGGCCGGCGTCCCGGCGTTGGCGGTGAGCCGGGACAGCAGGTCACCAGCCGGAAACCGCCGCTGACCCGGGACCCCGAGTGCCAGCGCACGGCCCAGCAGCCGGTGCCGGAGCTGGGCGGTCAGCGAGCTGCCGTAGTAGGCGCCGATCAGGCCGTCCAGGGCGTTGAGCGTGCTGGAAGCAGTGATCAGTACCGCCAGTATCACCAGCGCGGGAGCCAGTCCTATGCCCGTGGTGGCAGCGTCGATCGCGGCCGCCAACGCGCCGGGCATCAAGACCGTGGTGGCGACCCCGCAGAGCGTGATCACGGCCAACCCGGCCGCCGTCACCGGGGCCTGCCGCACACTCTGCTTGAGCAACCTGCTGCCCGAGGCCCGCAGGGCACCGGTGGACGCCTGCGGTCCCGCGAACCGGGCCAGCGTCCCCGCCAGCCGGCTACCGGATTCAGATGAAGTCATCGCCAGTCTCTCGACTCTCGCATGCCGGCCAGACACGCACGCCGGACTCCGTGGTCCCCCGAATGTGGTGGCTAAGCTCTGGTAAACGACTGGACACGGAGACGGACATAGACCGTCTCCGTGTCCAGTCGTCACATCAACTACTGCGTGGTGTTACTTGCAGCTATTTGGTGTTAGCAGCAGGTAAGGGAGGCCACGCAGACAGTCTGAATAATTTGGACGCTGAGCACGACGCACTGCTGCTGGCAGCTGACACCGCCACCGCCGCCACCGCCGCCACCGAACTGGATCCCGTCGACCTCGACCGGGTCGGTTTCGGACAGCTCATGCAGCGAGCTCAGCAAGTTAAAGTTGTTCATGGTTGTTATCTCCTTTTGTTATTTGGGTTATTTTTCCACTTCCCGGGACAGCGGGAAGGGGCTTTGTCCGGCGTCGGCCGCGAGGGGCTGCGACCCGCCGTTTATTTTTTTCAGGCGCGGAACGCGCGAGGCAGAAGTGAACCACCAGCTGGTTCAGCGCCTTCCGCTGAACCAGCCCGCTGTGGTCGCTGTCGACTTCAGCATACTCGAAATCGACACCCTCGGCTCTCCCGAGTTCGAGGAGACGCCGCCGTAGCATTCTCGATTGCTCCACGGGTATCGTGTCGTCCTCGGTGCCATGAATGAGCAGCAGTGGTGCGGACAGCGCGGCGCAGACTTGCAGCACATCTCGCGGCCCGATGCCATCCTCGATCGGCCGCAGTCCGCCCAACCGTTCTATGCGATGTCGCACCGCGACGTTTGCGCTGTCATAGAAGCGTGGCCCGGAGAGAAAAGGGGCGAGTGCGACGCATGCTGACCACGACTCCGGCGCGTGGCACGCCGCGAGCAGCGCCAGGAACGCCCCGTAGCTCAAACCCAGCACGACCGGCCTGGACAATTGACGGAGTCTTCTGTCGTTGTTCAGGTTTCTACCCAGGTGGAGCACGTCGTCGAGGTCTGGGCCGCCCCAGTTGCCGATCGACGCCCACAGATGCTCCGTGCCGTACCCCGTGCTACCGCGGTAGTTCGGCGCCACCACCGCTACCCCTGCCGTTGACAGGCAGTGGAACAGCGGCTCGAATCCGAAACGCCACGAGGACAGCGGTCCGCCGTGCAGCGCGATCACCAGGTGCTCGCATGCTCGCCAGTCGGGACCGCCGTAGACGATCGCCTCCATGGGTCCCGCTGGACCCTCGAGCTCGACCAGCTCGGCTTGTGGTGCGGCGACATGGTCTTCAACGTCATGGTCTCGGCTCACTGACCACCGGGGCACCGCCCCGAGCCGCACGGTGGCGAGCGTGGGAGGTTGGGTGGGAGCCGAGAATCGAAACCGGACGAGGTCCCCAGCCCAGCAGGCGGGAGGTAAGATCTTTCCTGGCGGGCCGGAGAGAGGCACGAGAGAGTCCTCAGCCGGGGTGTAGACGAACAGTCGGGATACCGCCCCCGCTACCTCATGCACCAACAGCCGTTCGCCGCGATCGTCCAGAGCCAGGGCTCGGCGCTCATAGCCTGGTCGGTACAAGGTGTCAGGAAAGTGCACGGTCGGGTCGCCGAGGGTCGCCCAGCCAAGCCGTTCCTCGCCAGACACCGTGGTGGCGACAATGAGTATTTTCGACCGGAGACTGCCGAGCAGGATTCGATCAGCACTGGTGGTGGACCTCGACCAGATGGTTTCCCACGACCCCTGGGTAAGGTCGACGGCGATGCCGTGAGAACGGTCACTGCCGCAGGTGTGGTTGACCGCTAAGACGCGTGCGTCGCCGTCGAGCCATACGCCGCCGTCGAGCGAGCCCGAAACCTGCGCGACATGCTCGATGCGCGGTGGGGAGGCCGAGAGCCGCCAGATCGTCGAATGCTCGGAGTCGAGTGTGACGACGAACCCGAGCTGGGCAGAGCTCGGACTCGGCAGGAGGTAGCCCCATAACAGCGAGGGGATCGCGCCGAGCTTTTCCACGCTGAAGTCGCCACCCCGAGGATGCAGTAACGCGACCTCGTGTCCGTGAGGGGGGCTTGCGCCCCTTCTGTGAAAGAGAAGGATTCGCCCGTCGTCGAGGGGTAGGGCGTGCGTTCCTCCATCGACAACCATGTCGGGGATCGTCTGACCCCGTGCCTCCTCCGAAACAAACGCCCAGCTTTCGAGAGCCACATCCTCGTCGCTCGTTTTCAGGCAGGTGCCGTACCGGCCGTTCTCCGAGAAGACGAAGTTGACACGGCCGGAGGTGATTCTCGAGGCCTCCGAAGGAACCGTGATCATGGTCGGCTCCCTTCGCGCGGCGGGTCGACCATCCACAGGTGGGGGGAGCCGTGCCGCAGCCGCATGAGGAAGGACAGGATCCCGCTGGCGCCGTCCGCCCACGCCGGGGAAGGGGCTCCGCGCTCGTCAGGAAACACGACCTGATCCTGGCGGTAGGCGCGGTTAGCGACGATGACACGGGCCAGTTGATGGGCCATGGCCTCGTATGGCTGGCCGTCAGCGGCCTCGGCCATGTCGAGGAGGAACTCGCCGTTGCCCGCGAGCCCGTGGCACTGCCCGAGCACTCCCCGCCACGAGTTCTCCATCACCGCCCTGGCCGACATCTCAGCGAGCTTGAGAAACCGGTTGTCCCTGGTAGCGCGGTACAGCCGAATGAGGAAGGCTCCGATCCCCGCGGATCCGTGACACCAGTACGGGGCGGTCGCGACATCACCGGGTCCGGCGCCCCATTGGGCCACGCCATCATCGACGATGGCGTTCGCGGTGAGGGTCTCTCCGGCGCGGTAGGCAAGTTCCAGGCAGTCAGACCGGCCAGTGGCGAGTGCCATCGCGAGCAGGACGTAGCCCACACCCGCGGTGCCATGGGCAAATCCGTGGTAGCGCCCCCCAGCCAGGTGCGATTCGAATGCGTCCGGCGTCCCCCAGCTGATGCCGGACGGTTCCTCACTGGCCGACGCGACGAGCTCGTCGGCCGACTTGCCTGCGCGCCGGGCGAACTTCTCGTTGCCCGTGCGGAGCCAGAAGTGAAGGAACGTGAGCCCCATCCCGGCGGTGCCGTGGGTCAGGTCAGGATTCTCCGTGGACACCGGAAGCGCGTCGGCCAGGGCAAGGCCCCGCCCGGCCAGCTGGTCGTCCCCGAGGGCCCGCCCGGCTTCATACAGCGACCACGCGATGCCCGCCTCCCCGAAGTAGAGCCCGGGGGGTCGTTTCCTGTCCGCTCCCAGCCGTTGGTCGATCCAGCTGCCCGCGGTGGCGATTGCCTCGGGCAGGCGCTGGTCGCCGGTGAGCGTGAAGCACTTGGTGAGCACACCGAGGACCCCGGCGGCGCCGAGTTGGACAGCGCAAGGATCGGTGGCTCCGTGAGCACAGGACACGGGCCACAACTGCTCCTCGTCAGCGGGGTTCATTGAGGCGAGGAGGTAGCCCACGCCGCCATCGACGACGTGGCGCCACAGCTCGTCACCCTGTTGACCTTCAGTGCTCTCAAGGTCGTGCTCTGGCGAACAACGAGCTCGCGATGGTGGTGCCGCTGGCTTCCGCGCCGCGGCGAGCGCATCCCTGGCGTCGCCCGTCGTCCAGCGGCGCCCAGGCTCGTCGTCCATCAAGCCAAGGATCAGCGCGCGGATGGCCGCCGGAGGGTCGGGCGCCTTCCGGACCGCCAGCCACTCCGCCAGGCGCTCCCGCAACGACCGGGCATTCGGCACGTCCGCCAGGAAATCAGGGGTACTGCCGGTGACGACGAAACAGATAGTGGCACCGAGGCTGTAGTAATCGGCCTCGACGGCCGCCGGCCCGCCCGCCATCTGCTCCGGAGCGCCATAGCCTGGCGTACCCGCGCCCGTCAGCGCTTCTTCGTGCTCCCCGGCCAACACCGCCAGCTCCAGGTCGATGAGCCGCAGCTGCCCGTCGGGAAGCACCATGATGTTGTTGGGGGTGAAGTCCCGGAGAATGAGTCCGGCGCTGTGGGCCGTATCCATGAGCTCTACCAGGCGCTCGGCCATCTCCACGGTGCCGGGAACATTGCGGCGCCACCCACCGTGACGTATCTGGTCGAGCACCCACTCGCGAAGGGACACTCCCGGCACGAGCTCTTCGGCGAGGAAAAGGTGCTCACTCTCCTCGAAGAGCATGAGCATCCGAGGCGCTACGCCAAGAGGACCAATTTCCTCGAGCGCTCGGGCCTCCGCCCGCAGCAGGTCCCGCACATCTTTTCCGGTGTCGTCCGCACCCACGTGGGGACGGGCCTCTTTGATGATCACATCGGCGCCGGTGTGGGTATCGACCGCGCGATAGACGCCACCCTTGTTGACATGGCGGATCGCCTCTCGCACCAAAAATCGGTCTGCGACCAGTACGCCTCCGTCACCGCTGCCCGTGCCCGAGACGACGATTCCCTCCGGATCGGGAAACGGACAGGGGGCCCACGTGGGCGGCAAGTACCGCCCGACACGCCGATCCTCCACAGGGTTACCGTCCGGATCGGAGATCACCCACGTGTATAAACCGTCGTTCGAGAACCGCCGGTCTTCGACGAATCCGCCGTAACGGTAGTGAACGAGACTCCCCGGCCCGTAGGGACGATCCGAGAGGATACCAGGACCGGCAAGGCCTACTGTCGCCTGGTGCAGCGCTTCGGCAAGCCGAACGGCGTCCTCATCGCTGTGAGGATAGACAGTGATGAATTTCCCGGAATGCCCCCGGGGAGTGTTGCGGGCGTTGAGCTGGGCAACGTGCTCGAGCGTGCTCGCGAACTTGAAGGCAGAGCCGTCCTCGAGTAGCAGAGGAAGGACCCGAGCGAGCACCTTTTTGGCGGACGACACCGTTGCCGACAGGTGAAGCTTCCACCCCTGGGATCGCACGACATGCTCATGGGGTGTTACAGAGCACCAGAAACCGCTGGTCGACACATGCCGACGACCTGTCTCGCCTGAAGCGCGGAGAGCGCTGTCCAGCACCTCACCCAACTCAGAAACATCCGCGCTGGTCCCTCGCGCGCCGGTGAAGACGCTGAAGTTGAAGTCAGCCATAAATAGCTCCAAGTGGTGGTTTCCCGCGACAACCTTGTTCTCAAGGAATCCGGGTGGCCATGAGCAACAGTCGTAAAGCTAGTCCGACGGCCTACAGATGATCTTAATTTTTTCATATAATGATCTTAGGTTTAGCTCAAGCGGTCCTCGCTTCTTCGCGGGCCTGCTCCTGGTCGCCCTTGTCCGGGCGCGGCCGACGGACCCGCCCCGAAGGTGTAACCCGGCTGCCTATCTACCGGTGAGGCCGACGCATGCGCTGGAGGGTGGCCCGGGTGAGAGGAAAGACCGGGCGTGGTCGGGCCGCGAGGGCTCGGGCGGACGCCGACGGCGGGGTAGCCGAGCGGGCCCCGACACGCGGGCTGCTGACACGCGGGCGCCACAGTTACGTGTGGTCGACGGCGAGTTCTACCCGGACTGGGAGACGGTGTACCGGGACAACGTGGAGCGGACCAACCGTGACCAGGATCCGCACACCGTGAGCGCGATGTCCGGGGCGGTGGTGCTCACCGTCACCGGCGGTGAGGTGATCAGCCATATCGGCGGCACACCCGCCCCGGTCGCCGTCGCGCAAGACCCGCACGCGTTGCGGTTCGTGCAGATCAGCGACAGCCACCTGGGTTTCACCGGATCCGCGAACACCGACGTCACCGGATCTTTCAACCGCGCCGTCAACCAGGTCAATGCCCTGGGATTCCGCACGCCCTGGCGATCCGCGACCAGCGGCTGGCATCAACCCTGTTCACGAGGGGTGGGCGAGTTGCTGCACTGAGGGGATCTGGTCTGTGACGGGTATTCCGGCCTGCGCAGAACCGTGTTGTGCCTCGTCGATGGTCCTGTTGACCTGGTCGAGATCGCTGCCGCCGGCTTGGCCGGAGCTGAGCCGGTTGTCGAGGAGTTGCAGGCTCCCCGCAGCGGAGTCCAACGGGGCGGCCACGACCCGGCACAGCGTCGGGTTGGCCTCGGCGTCCTGCTTGGCCAGCCGCAGCTCGTGCACCGTGAACGCAGCGGCCAGACCCGCCTCAGCCAGGTGGCGCGCCCGACCCCGGCTGCCCGAGGAGAATTCGCCGGATCTGAACGGCTTGTAGATGAAGTGGTGGAACGCGCCGAAACCCAGCCCCGCGTGCAGGACGAATTTGGTCTTGTCGAACGACGCGGTCTGTACCTCCGGGCAGCTCGCCGCCGGCGCAGCAGACGAGAACAGCGCCGAGCCGGTGGTGCTCGAGCCGCAACCCACCAGCACGAGGGCCAGGGCACAGACACCGGTGAGTCCCGCATGGAGTCGACGCCGCGCCCCGAGCTCCTCGACCATAACCGATGATTCTCCCAGAGAGCCCACCGATGCGGTAGTGGCGATGACGGACCGTCATTGAGGGCTGATCAGTGACGTCATCCACGCGCGATGTAGAGGTCCCGCAGCAGGTTGGTCTCCAGTTCCATGTCCGCGATCCTGGCCTTGACCACGTCGCCGATGCTGACCAGACCGACCAGCTTGCCGTGATCCACCACTGGCAGGTGCCGGTAACGGGACGTCGTCATCTGGTGCATCAGCCGCGTGATGCTGTCCTCCGGGGAGCACACCGGAACATTATGCGACATCACCTTGGCGACCTGCATGGTCAGCAGCTTCACGCCGTACTTGGCGAGACCGCGGATGATGTCGCGCTCGGTGAGCGTGCCTACGAGCGGCCGCGGCTCGTCATCGTCGCGGACGACCAGTGCCCCGATCTGAGGAGGGCCGTTCAGCCGTCCTATCGCTTCAGCGATGCCGGCGTCGGCCTCGATGGTCTCGACCGATCGGCCCTTAGACTTCAGGATCTCCTCGACCTTCATCAGTCCCCTCCGATGGCTCAGGTTCTGCCATCGTCCCGCGCCATGTGGGGTCGCACCATGGGTCCTACGCAGACATCTCTGTGATGCCGACCTCAGCCGGGCCGCCGATGAGCGTCAGCTCACTGTGTCGGCCTCCGCGGTGGTGCCTGACTCCACCGCAAGGTCGGCCTCGGCGTACCGGACGCGGTTCTGCAGCGAGCGATACTCCTCGTTAGCAGTCAGTCTCGTCTTCACCTTGAGATCGAACACGTCTTGGGTTCGCCACGGTGATACCCACTTGCGGTCAACCTCGACGGCGGCCTCTTGCTTGATCACGGCCATCCGCGCGCGCATGTCCGCCAACTCCTGCCGCGCGGCAGTCACGTCGCCCGGAACCTCCGCGCCATCTCGGTTCACGTTGCGGTCCGCCTTCCACCATCGAGCTGATCGAGCTCGTCGCGTGCGCCGCTGCCGGCTACCCCCACCCTAGACCGAAAACCTGCAGGGTTCATGCCGAGGTGATGAGCGGAGGATGTTCATGCATCAGGTGTGCTCCGGGGGTGCGGAATGGCCCGGCGGGCACTTGCACCCCCGGGGCACCTGTCAGACCGTCGGGGTGATCAGATCCTCGTGATGGTCGACCTCGACGGGGGTCGTGTCCTGCTGGAGCAGCTGAGCGTCGGAGGCCTGCGGCTGGTGGCGCAGCACGAGGTATTTCCCCGCCTCCAGGTGACGGCTGTACTTGGGCACATGCTTCTTGGCGATGAAGTGCCCCAGCACCGCGCCCAACCCGCCGCCGGCCGCGGCCCCCTCGGCGGCGGCGACCGCTCCCGCGGCCAGCGGACCCAGCACCACCAGCGCGCCCACGCCGGGCACGAACAACAGCGCGGCTCCGGTCAGCACACCGAACAGGCCACCCACCCACGCCCCGCTCTTCGCCCCCGTCTTGGCCACATCCCCGGTGGTGACGAAGCCGTGGACCTGTGTCTCACTGTGCAGGTCCTGTCCGACGATCGACACCTGCTCGGCCGGTACCCCCTGTTCCAGCAGGGTGCGCACCGCCGCCTCCGCGTCCTTCATCGACTCGTACACACCCACGACCGCATCCGTCGACTCGCTCATACGCCTAACCGTCCCTTCATCGTTTCCCTCGTGGATTAGTTGGCCGTTTCGGTGATCGTGCGGCACCCGGTGGCTCCGTCCCGTCGACCCATCACCTGCTCCTGCGGCGCACGCGTCGCAGCACCATCGACACCCCCAAAACCCCCAGCGCGACCGCCGCAACGCCCTTACGCAGGTGCTGCTTGACCTCGTCCACCGTGGCTTGCACGGTTTCCTTGCCCTGGTGGATCTCCCCGGCGGCTTTCGCCGTTGGCGAGTCTGCCGGTTGCGCTGTCTCGGCCGAGGTCGAGTCGGTGAGCTCACGTGTGGAGGTACTCATCGGGGTATCCCTTCGTCGGAGGTCTTGATCTCAATCCCGCGGTAGCAGCCAGTTACCCCACCCCAAGTCGAGGTAAACTCGGAACGTGTCCCGGTGGTGACGAGCGTGGCTGTGCCACCATGGGCGCAAGCGGGCTCCTGGTCGGGCTTCTGGCCGGGCTTCAGATCTGCCTGCTGTTCGGGCTGGTGCCCGAGTTCCTTGAGGTGTTGGTCAAGGCCATCTACGGGGACCGGCCAAGGATGGATCTCGGACACGCTTTGCTGCTAGTGCCGGCGTACGGACTGGGGATCGGGCTCCCGCTCGGGCTCATACATACGCGCGCGGCGGCCGTGCACCTATGAAGATCAAAAAATGGTGTGTTATCAGCGTGCGTTCAGTGCTCGCCACCGGGCTCACGATCGGGCTTGCGGCCGGGCTCGCATCAGTGATCATAAGCTGGCCCGCGTTCGTGCTCAACGCGATCCCGCACGTGCGCTTCCCGCTCCTGTATCAGATCCTGTCTGGGATGGTGGCCGGGCTCGCGCTCGGGCTCCTCCTCGGGCTCAAGCACGACCTGCCGGGCGGGCTCGGCAGTCCCCAGGGGCTGGCCACGAGCCGGCGTAAGGACCGAGTACCCGGGCTCGTGGCTGCGGTCACGATTGGGCTCATGATTGGGCTCGCTGCCGGGTTCGGCTTCGGGCTCGCGGCCGGGCTCGCGGTCATGGTCTGGTTCAGGCTCACGCCTCGGCTTGCGGGCGGATTTGTCGCCGTGCTCGCGGCCGGGTCCGCCCACGGCGAGAGCAGCCCCCAGGGGCCGCTCGAAAGCTGGCGCAATGACCGGGTGTTCGGACTCCTGACCGGGCTTGGCCTCGACCTCGGTCTCGGGTTCGGATCCGGGGCCGCGATTCTGATCGGGTTCAAGATCGGGTTTGGGACCGGGCTCGTGGTCGTGGTCGCCGACGCGATCTCCTGCGCGCTGGTGGGACTCATCTACGGGGCTGTGTCTTCCACGCGGTGGCCAACCACTGCTCGCCTGGCTCCAGCTACGGCTTTCCCGTCGGGTTCCCGCCGTCGATCTCATGGCCTTCCTCGACGACGCCCGGCACCGGGAGGTTCTGCGCACCGTCGGAGCCGTGTACCAGTTCCGGCACGCAACCCTGCAAGACCAACTGGCCGGGCAGGCCACCGCGAATCCCTAGACCTCCATGGCGACGACAATCCCGTCGTAGACCAAGAGCACCTTCGGCGGCGTGTCGGCTTTCTTCCAGTTCTTCCTTAACCTCGGATGTGGTGCGTAGTCTTTCGGCGGTGTCGAACGAGGCGCAGCTCCTGCCAGGTGGCCCAAGCTTGGGCGGCTGTCCAGGCGAGCATGCACGGCTCCTTCGACCGTCGGAGTAAGCGGGGGTAACATTCCCGTCATGGTGACCATCATGACCGGGCCTCAGCTTGTGACCGTCGGCTACGAGGGTCGCAGCGCTGACGAGATTGTTGCGGAACTCTGCGCTGCGGAAGTAACGGTGTTAATTGACGTGAGACTCACCCCGTTGTCGCGTAAGCCCGGATTATCGAAGCGGCGCCTGTCTCAGCAACTATACATGGCGGGAATCCGTTATGTGCACCTACCCAGCCTGGGCAATCCCCGGGATAATAGAGATCCCTTCAGGGCGAGCGATCCGGCGGCGCTTGAAAGATTTCGGGGAATCTTGCGTGCGCCAGAAGGCGCTGCGGGGGTGGAGGAGGTGGCAGAACTCGTGGAAGATACGATAGTGGCGCTACTGTGCTTCGAGCGTGAGTCGTACCGCTGTCACCGCCAACTCATCGCGGATCGCCTACACGAGCTATATCCGCTCCTCACCGTCCGCCACGTCTACTAGTAACACTTTAGAACAGGACGGATTCTGAAGACGTTGTGCCGGTTTGCGGATAATAGATTCCGAGTACGCTAAAGACGGAACGCTTGCGTGGATTTTCCTGATTTCCAACATAAATCAGTGGCGAAGTGTCGTGTTGGAAAATTTGCGTGTGGAATTTCTCCAGGACGATCTCTTTTAGGGATTCATCTGTTTTTTGTCGAAAACGATGCTGCAACGTCGTGAACTCCCAATCGATAATTCCCTGTCGGTGGCCATTGCATTCGGCGTGTTGGCAGAAATACTGGAGCGTTCCCTTAAATCGGGGAGCGTCGAGTAGCTTCGGCGGTGTCTCCCGGAATAGATCACCTTGCAGGGCGTACTTATCGAACCTCGCTCGTTGCTCGGTAGACCATCCGGGGTGAACAGAAAGCGACAGGCCCGAGACGCGCCGGGGACGTATCGCGCCAAGGGGCGGGGCGTCCATGTCGTTCAAGACCGCCTGGTTCATCTCGCACATGGACGCTACGGCGAGCGGCTCTACCCATCGCGATCGTTTCGGCCATCCATCCAGGTGGTCGACGACGGAGAGGCTTTCCGCGTTAATCTTCCTACTTTCGGGTCGTTTATCCGCACCGGCAGAGCGTACGGAAACAGTGAGGATGTCGTACTTCCTGAACTGTCGATTCCCATCCAAGTGCCGGAAAGGTACCGGATAGAGGCGGACCCAGCGTGGCTGCTCGTCTAGTGTTACTCCCGCCACGCAGACGGTATCGCCGTACTGGCTCGACGGCTGCGGGGCGGCCTTAACGAGGACGAGAACCCTCAACTTCTGACTATAACCCAATTGTCCGACCTCCTTTGCGTTGATGCGGCCTCTAATTCTGGCAAGGTCATCTAACCCACATCGCTGCATGGCCGCAGCGTGCCGTCGCGTCACGAGCGACAGGAAATCCTATCAGTGCGGTGCCTGTCTCTGCTGGCCCAACAGCGCAGCGACACGCCTGGACAGGTCGCCGATCGCGCCGCAACACGTCGATGGTGGCGTAAACCGGTACTGGCACCGGGTGTCAACACATTGCTGCGATCCTGACGGGCTGCCGTCGGCTAGCTTTGTTCATCGGACACGTGCGACGGCAGCCATCCGATGTCGATGGTTCCGAGCGGAATCTCTGGCAGGTCGGGATGACCGGCGTAGATGACATCGGCCCGGGTGCGAGCAAGTAGTTGGCCGAGACTAAGGGCACTCTCATCCACGAACCATCGAAGCGCCATCTCCCGAGTCGGCTCGGAACTGCTCGGCGACCACTTCCGTCCCAAATTTGAGTCCCTTCTCGGCGTGAAGCACGCCTGGTCGCTACACCTGGCTGTGCGCGCGTGGGTATTCGGCAAGGCGTTCCGCGAAGTCCGCCGCGTCCCGCGCGTTGTGTGCGCGTAGTACGTCGCAGAACTCGGTGAGCACCTCCACGACCCGTGTGGAGCCAAGGCCGCCGCTGAGGATGTCAAGAGCACCTTCGGCGGTGTGTCGGCTTTCTTCCACGTCTCCATTGAGTACCTGGGCGGTTGCCGTGGTGCTCAGCCACACTGCCCGGTCGCGGGTGAATTCCTCGCCGGTCAGGTCGACGGCCTGATCGAGATGCTCGATAGCGGTTCTGGGCTCGTTGGCGACCAGGTAGGACCGACCGACGATTCCGTGCAGGTCGGAGACGGTGAACCAATAGATCCAGTCTGGTTCTTCCGCACGGTCGGATGAGGTGAGTAGCGCTTCGGCGGTGTCGAACGAGGCGGCAGCTCCGGGCAGGTCGCCCGAGCGTGCGCGGCCCTCGCCCAGGCGGGCATGCACGGCCCCTTCGACCGCCGGGGTCAGAGTGCCCCGCCCGCCGGCCAGCGCGGTCCGGCTGAATGCCTCGGCGGCCACTCCGTCACCTCTGACCCCGGCCTGGCCGGTGGCGAATGCGAGCACGTTCGCCCCGACCCGGCGGTCTTCCGCGCAGTGGGCAGCGCGTAATCCCCTCTGCGTATAGCGCTGAGACAGGTCGTGTAAGCCGGTGTCGAAGCAGAGCCAGGACGCGAGTCTCGCTTGTTCCGCGATGGCTGAGTACAGCCGACGACCCACCTCAGCTGAATACGAGGCACGAGTCAGGAGACTGATCGAGATACGCACATCCTCGCGGACGGCCGAGAGCAGGGAGCCGCCGCCCACCGCGTCGTCCATACGCCGCCGCGCGGCGGTGATCGACCGAGGGAAGCGGCGCGCCCCGATGGTCGAGAAGCCTGCACTACACGCCCTGCGGGCGCAGCACCGCTCCGGTCTCCCACCGCGCTATCAGCCGCTCGTCCCGTTGCCGGGCCAGGGACGGCCCACCCCGACAGTACGCGCGGTGACGGCGTTCGTGTCTCGCATAACTCGATCGTCGCACTCCGGCGAACCCGACGCTCCCGAAGGAGCACCGCACCCATCCGCACCACCCCCAATCGCCCCGCCCGGCAGCGCCGCCCCCCGACCACCGCCGAGCGAGGTACCCACCACAGGAAGAAAGCCGTCACAAGAGCAAGGCGCTATAGCAAGCAGACACCGCTACCGGCTTATCGCCACGCTCCGAACGATCCTGGGCTGGGGTCGTCGCGCCCGGCCGCCCGTTGCCTCCGTGCCGGGGTGCACTATCGGGTTCGCTGACGAGCCGACCGGCTATCGCGCACGGTGTCACCGCTGACACCTTCGCCGCGGGTCGTCGTGGCGGAGGCCACTACGTTGCCCTCTGCGGCGCGCAAGTGATCCCCGCGAGCCTCACCACACCCGCCCGCTACCACTGCCCGGCCTGCGAGCGGAGCACCTGATGACCTAACCGTTTACCGGCTGCTCGGACGCCAGGGTGTGAGTCAGCGCCGGATCGCGCAGGTGACCGGTCAGTCGCAGTCGGAGGTGTGCGAGATCCCCTGGGGCCGTCGGGTGCGGGATGTGTGGGTGCTGGAGTGCATCGCCGACGGTCTCGGGGTGCCCCGGGCATGGCTGAGTCTGAGTTACGGTGAACAGGCACCTTCAGCTGGAGAGGAGGTGACCGAGGACGTGAGACGCCGGGTCTTGGTTACCGTCACCATGGCCGCTGGCCTGGGTCAGGTGTTGGTGGGTCAGCCCGAGCTGGCATGCCGGCCGTGCGGGCGTTGCCCTCGCGGCCGGGCAAGGTTCATGTGCACACTGTATCGCCGGGTGCCGATGATGGCCGAGTCGCACTGTTCTCGCTGGTCAGTATGGCGGAGGATGCGGGATTTGAACCCGCGAGGGCTTTCACACCCAACACGATTTCCAATTCTACTTCGCGGGGTGCGGGATGCTATCAACGTTCGCTGCGGTGCAGCTCAGGAGGTCGCCGAGCCAGCGGAACATCGGCTGCACGGGCCCGAACTGAGCCCCGAACTGAGACCCACTCGTGATCACCTCAACCGAGGATGACGGACTGTCGGTAGCCGCTCGTAAGCTGAGCGTCATGCCACCACCGGACGCCTCGCGTCAGTACGGCCGGCGGCCGGGGACTGCCCCATTCCTGGAGGGGATTTACCTCATCGGGTGGGAGGATCGGAGCACCTGGGGTTACGACGAGACCCTCGGCGGTTTCTACGCGCTCCTCCAGCCCAACGGCAGCACCTCCGACGAGCCAGAGATCTCGCTGTCGTGCCTGGACAGGATCTACCCGTCCAGGACCTACCCATGGCCGAGCTGCATCGTGCTGGGCATCGTGGAACGGACCCACACCGCGCCGTTAGCCGTCGTCCGAGGCATGGGGGTGGCTGATCCGAATCCCACACTCCGGCCCCGCGACGAGATCATGGGAAGGATCAAGGATCTTGGTGGGTCGAAGGATCACACCCGTTTCGTCACCGGGCAGCTCCACGCGCTGGGCTGGACAGTCGGGTTGGCGGAGTTCTGCCCTGGTTCCGGGCTGCGTTCGGGCACCGCTAAGCCTTCACCAGCGCAGGTCGATGCAGAGCACCACATGGTGACCGGCCGGGTCTACCGGGGTGAGGACCGAGACCTCTACTCCGGAGCGGACACCGGGCTCTGGTGGGCATTGGGCCGCAACTAATGCGGTGGGTTTATGACGTCACCTGACGACCGCCAGGGCCGGGTTTGGCTTGATGTGTCCTACGCGGAGAAGGACCAAGCCAAGAGCCACGGCGCCCGGTGGGACCCCTCTGCCAGGCGTTGGTACGCACCCTCATCAGCGGTGACTGGTCTGGCCCGGTGGACCGCGCTGCCCGAGATCCCCGATCTGCTGCCCGGGGAGGACCGCTCGCTGGGTTCTGGCTTGTTCGTGGACCTGGTGCCGTCCTCGTGCTGGTTCACCAACGTGCGGTCCTGCGTCGTGCCCAAGGACTGGCAGCGACTCAGTCGGATGATCACGGGCCGGGCTGGGAGACGCTGCGAAGCGTGCGGTCAGGCCCCGGACCCAGCCACCGGGCGCCGGTTAGAAGCCCACGAGCGATGGGCGTACGACCAACCGAGCGGTGTGCAGGCGTTGCGACGGCTGATTTGCCTGTGCGACCAATGCCACACCGTCACCCACTTCGGGCTCGCCGGGCTCAGGGGCCTGGCTGAGGAGGCGCTGGGTCAGCTGCGCACCGTCACGGGCATGACCGACCAGCAGGCTCGCGCCCACGTCGATGACGCCTTCGCGTTGTGGAAGGACCGCTCTACCCGCAGGTGGACACTCGACCTCACGATGCTGACCACCGCCGGTGTGACCCTCGCGCCACCGCCTGCCCCCTCAGACCGTGTCCACGCCGCCGAACGAACCCTCCGTGGCCTCCGCCGCCCGACCTGACCCGGCGTGCCTGTGGTCGGTGATCAGCGCAGGCAGTCCAGGCACATCCAGCCGGGTGCCTTGTCATACAGGCTGGTGCCCGTGACCAGGCGCTGCCCGCAGCGGGTGACGTACACCCCGTCGGGGTGCTCGGCGTCCTCGTCGACGGTGTGGGAACGCCAGTCCAGCGAGGACACGCCCCAGCGCGGAGTGGCGCTCACCGGGGGTCCCGCACCGGCTGGCGCGGGTCGGTGCGCGTCTGCACCCGGCTCCTGGACGGCTGGTAGCCAGGGTGGCGGCTGTTCGCTCATCGGCGCGGCCACGTCCTGAGAACCTCGACCAGGGCCGTCGTGCCGTCAGCCATGGTGGACCTCTGTCGGACAGAGTGAGCCCTGGTAGGCGACTGTGATCGGGTCGGTGGTTGTGGTGTCGGGGGTGGGGCGCTGGCGGGGCACCACCCGCACGCGCCGGGCCCGGCCGGCGTAGGCGCGCTCACGTTGCGCGCGGCGCACCAGCTCCGCCACGGTCACCTCCACGACCGCGCTCAGCTGGGGCCGCCACCAGCCCAGCCGCGCGCGGTGATGCCGTCCCGTCCGCCGCTCCGGCGGTGAGCTAGCCCCGGTCGGCATGCGAGGTTCCTGAGCTCAGTGCCTCAGCGAGTACCCGCTGTACCTCATCGGCACTGGGCAGGGCCGAGGCGCCGTCATCGAGCGGTGGTACCCGCCACCGCAGCGGTGGGTACCCGCTCACCGCCGTGGGCGGCAACGCCACCCACTCACCTTTCCCGCGTAGGCGCACCGATGCGGCGGCCAGCTCATCCCGCAGTGTGCCCGAGGCGGTGGCCACCAACAACACCCACCGCGAGGGCGCCAACGCCGTGACGACCGGCACCACCAGGTCGGCATCCGCCAGCGCCGGGAGCAGCTCGATCACCCGGAAGGGCACTTCCAGGGCGTCGATGCCGCGCCCGCAGACCAGCAGCACCCCGTACGCCTGCCGGCCCCAGACACTCCACGCGTGGTCTGGGTCCGTGACCGCCGCGTCCCGGTTCTCGATGAGCGGCCTCATCTCGGCGAAGCCCTCCGAGTCGGTGCCGAACCTGCCGGGCGCCACCGGCCAGCCCCGGCACACCGCCTCGAACGCGGCCCGCCGCAGCTGCTGTCCGTAGGTGTTCGCCTGTGTCACCCTCGCCACACCGCCCCCACAGCGGTACTCCCCCCGGTCGATCTGTCGTGTGGAAGGTGGCGGCCCCGCGAGGATCGTCGCCCGAGCATCGGGCCGCCACCGCTCACCGCCACTCCGCGATCGAGGTGTGGAGCGGCGGCGTGTCCTGATCTTGCTCGGAGCAGGACACGCTCGGGAAGCCCAGAATCACGCCCGTGTCAAGAGATGATTAGTGGCGGATTCCTACGGGTTATCGATGCACACCAGGGTGGCGATCCGGTACCGCAGGTGCGCGACCTCGTCAAGGTGCTGGTGCGCGGCGGCGTAGCCGGACAGTTCGCGCAAGTGCTCGGCCGTGCGGCGGGAGCGGATCTTGCCAACTCTGTCCAGGGCCGCGTGCCCGATAGCGGCGGCCTGGAGCGGGTCGCCGGTGGCCATCGTCAGACTGGCCAGCTTGATCAGGGCGTGTGCCTGGGGTTTGACAGCGGTGTGCCCGGCGGCCGCGGTGGTGAGCCGGTCAGTGGCTTGCGTGAGGCTGTGGCCGAGCATCGCTAGGTCGAACAGGGCCGCCCCGGTGTTCCCGGCGAGGAAGGCGGCGTTGTAGTTGGCCAGGATTGGCGGGTCGTTGGTGGGGGTGGAGCGGGCGAAGTGCTCCTCGGCCATGCCGAGGGCGGTCCGTGTCTCCTCGACCCGGCGCATCTTCGCCAGTGCCCGGCCTCGGTCGGTGTGCAGCATCGCTTGCACGGTCTCGCTCAGTCGATCGGCGCGGACCAGACCCTCTTCGGCCCACGTGAGTCCCTCATCGGGCCGCCCGATCCAGGTCGCCCGCGCCGCCATGTCAGTCAGGACATGGGCCCGCAGGTTCCAGTCCTCGGCCTGCTGGGCACAGTACAGCGCGAAGCCGAATGCCCGGCTGGCGTCGTCGTGGGCGTAAACCTCGAAGGACATGTAGCCGGCGATGTTGGCGAGGGCGCCGACCGCGGAGAACAGCTCGGGGCGCAGCTCGTCCGGGCAGGTCGCGTCCAGCAGTCCAGCCGACCAGCGCAGCTGAGCCATGGCGGCCTCCCGGCCCAGCCCACCACCGTAGGTGTAGAGCCACTCTGAGAACACTTCTGTGGCGGTGCGGACATGTTCGATGTCGGTCGCGCCGACCCGCGCGGGGACCGGGGTGGGCTCGCTGTCTCCCAGGAGCGCCGCGAACGGCTCCCCCATGGCCAGGGCGCCCACGCCTACAGCGGTGTGGTTGAACTGCCTACGTTTCACGTTGTCCAATTTTACTACTTTGCGGCGTGCATTGACGAACCCCAACGCGGAATCGGTCGAGACGCCGAAGATCGCCCTGAATGCTTCCCTGTACAGGATACCAGGCCAGCGGATCGAGCCTTGTTCGAGTTTGCCGATATAACTCGCGGTGAGTAACTTTTTCTTGTCGTGATGCGTCCAGATCCAGGCGTTGACCAGGTCTGCGAGTTCCTGCCGAGACAGGCAGTCGTCCGCGCTGGTGGGCGAAGCGGTGCGTTCCCGCGCCGCCCGGAACTGGGTATTCGCTGTGGCCAAGGCTCCGCCTCCTGTCAGGTGACACTGGTCTACTGAACGCTGTTGTGGGCACTGGACACGTCTCCGTTTCGCGTCCAGAGCTGTACCACTCGTTTTGTAACCTGATCATGGAGCCGGAATGTAACAAGAAATCCACTGAAGTCGACATCGTCGCAGGTCGAAGGCTTGATGATGCCTCCAGTTGGATAAGTTATTTAATTCCAGCTACCATCGATCAGGACCGTGCTCGGCGACGCCCGCCGATGCGCTCCCTCGCGGAGCCTCTCGGACGGCTGCCGCCAGGTCCCACATACTACTGATGACCACCGCGCCCGTTCCTTCGAACAATGCGAATTTGTACGGCTTGTTAGCAAAGGCCAGGCATGGGACCCCGGCCCTGCTCGCAGCCTCGATATCACTTGTCGAGTCACCCACGAAGACGGCTCGTTCTGGGGCGATCTCCAGTTGCTCCAACGCCCGTCGCAAGGGCCAGGGGTTCGGCTTCATAAGCTCTGGGCGACCTGCTACCCGCCCCACGACCGGTGCGACACTTCCGGCGAGATCCCACACGTCCAGGAAGGCCGTTACGGCGGGCGCCGAGTTGTTGCTCACCACGCCAACTCCGAATCCGGATGCCAGGCACGCTGAGACTGCGCTTACCCCTCCGGCCTCGGCAACCGACTGCGACACCGCTTTCAGCTCGGCGGCCACGAGGGCATCTTCCACAATCGCAAGCATAACAGCACCCATCTCCGCTGCTTGACGTACAACCTCTAGCGGGTCATCGGTATCGAACGTCCGACCGGTCAGAGCCTCCAGTTGCCGGGTAACGGTGGGTGCGGGAAGGCCCGCAAAGACGTTGCAGAGTGGCCCGTCGAAGTCGAACAGAACGGCGTCCGCGCTGGACAGTGACTGGCGAATGGTATCGTCGACTGATTTCATGGCAGGTAGTCCCTCGCAACCGAGTCCCACACGCTGCTGAACCAACCTTGCGCCTGCTGGACGTACTGCGCCTCAACGGCGGATTCGTCGTCCGTCATGGCGTAGTGGAACAGCACCGCGTCCTTCCCGGCGGAATCGAAGATATTTACAGGTTCTCCGCGAATGGCAACGGGGCGCTGCACGACCGGATAGAATCCGAAGAAAGCCTCTCTACCATTCAAGAGGAACAGCTTAAATGCGGGTGCCGTTCGGTACGTTCGAACGCTCGCCGTCGCGGACCGCACGAGACCGAGAGCTGCCAGTTCATGTACGGCGTCGAGGATAGCTTGCGTTGAACGCTGGACAATCCGGTCCATGCGACCACGAACGTCGGGTGAATCCGTTCCATCCGGGGCCAGCGACGGGAGTCCGGTGGGTACCGACAAGTCTGGAAGCAAAATACGGAGATCAAGACTTTCGACCCCCAACCGGCCAGCCCGGACCTTGTCCACGGGTTCCTGAATCGCTCCCCACAAAGTCTCGGCCGAGAAACCCGCGAAGTCGATGGCGACGCGACCGGTTGCAAAGACCTGTTCGACATGGGGCCGAAGACCAACCGCCCGGTCAGTCCTGCGCCGAACGAACGATCCCTTGCCCTGGCGGGTGATGACCAGGCCCTCATCGCGAAGGATGCCCACCGCCTTCTGGACAGTCATCGGGGCGAGCCCGAAGTGCTTGGCCAGGTCGCCGAACGATGGCAGTTGCTCCCCAGGTTCGAGCTTGCCGGTCACGATCGAGGCCCGCAGCAAGGCCACTACCTGCTGAAACGGGGGGCGCGGGTCATCCGGGTCAAGAGTGTCCATGCGTAGAGTATACGGCACCCTGCTAGCCCTTGTAGGGTCACTTACAGCTTAGCTAGCTTGTTGGTGTTGACACTACTAGAAGAGCTAGCTAGTGTTCCTCCTGTCGCACACGGGCCTCTGGTTCGGTGCCAGACAGCAGGGAGCCCCGGTCGGTGTTCGAGCACCGGCCGGGGCGGACATCGAACCTTGGAGGGCCTCGATGCAGGTTGAGCGTACCCGGTTGTACCGGGTCAGGGACGTGGCTGGGCATTTTGATGTGTCGGTCGCGACGATCTACCGGGCGATTGGGTCCGGTGCGTTGAGCGCGTTGAAGCTGGGCACCGGTACCGGCACCTTGCGGGTGAGCGGCGCCGCGGTCCTTGCCTACGCGGAGGCGTGCGTGCAGGCCGCGTTCCGATCCTGGTTCCCCGGGGACGCGCCGCCCGCTGGTATCGGCCGTGCCGGGGAGTCCTCCCCCAGTGATGTCGTGGGCGAGGTGGCTCGGTGATGGGCCACCCGCTGGGGGTTCATCACCAGCGCACCGGCGGTGGGAACTGGCGGGATGAGGCGGCGTGCCGGGTGGAGGATCCGGAGCTGTTCTTCCCTGTTGGTGATGACGGTCCGGCGTTGGTACAGGTCGCGGAGGCTAAGGCGGTGTGCGCACGCTGCGCGGTGGTGGCGGAGTGTTTGTCCTACGCGCTGGTGGCGATCTCGGATGGTGTGGCGGGTGGTTTGACCGCCGAGGAGCGTGCCCAGCTCCGCCGGAGGCCCTGGGTGCCGGCAACCGTGGGTTCGTCGGCGAAGCGGCGTCCCAGCGCGGATGAGCTGGTCGTGGCCGCATTGGTGGCCGGGCAGTGCGTGAGCGGCCCGTCGGCTCGGGAGTTGGCCCACGCCGCGGTCGCGTTGCACCTGGTGGGGCGTGGTGGCCGGTGGATCGCGACGCGGTTGGGGATCGATGAGCGTCGGGTGTACCGGTGGTTGGAGCGCCATCGGGCTGGCTTGCAGCTGACTGCGCCGCAGGGCGAGCGCGGGGCGGGGGTGTCGGCATGACACTGCTCTACTCCCTCGGCGCCGCGTTCGAGGACGTGTCCCTGGTGGTGGTTCGGTCGAGTCTGCCTTTGGACCGCGACCGCAGGTTCCGGGCGGCGAGTCTGCTGCACACACTCGTGCGCGCTGGGTGGGTGACGGGGCTGCCGGATGACCCGGGTCGCTGGCCGATCGGCCATCCGGCGGCCTGGGTTGTGGCGAGTATGCGTCATGCCGGTCCGGCTCGACCGGTGAGCGATGACGGTCCCGTCCCGGCGGAGTCCTCGCCCTGGGCGCTGCGGGAAGCCGCGCGCGAGATGCGGATCGCCCTGCACCTCACCGCGGCGGTGCTGGACGAGCTACCCGACGCCGAGCGGGCCGAGGAGCAACGGTGCCGGCGGCTGGTCGAGCGGGAGATTGACGACCTGCTCCAGCAGGCCGACTACATCGAGGTCGACCACAACGAGATTCCCACTGCCGGGGAGCTGGCCGACTACGACACTGCGCTACTCGCCCGGTGGGGCGCCCGGTGAGCGCGTCAACCGTGGTGGGCGTACCCGGCGTGTTCGCGCCTCTCCCCGTCTGAACTGGCCGCTGTCGGCTCAGGGGCCACCGCTTGCCCGCTGCGTGACGGGTGGGCCCGCCTCGCGCGACTGGCTTCCCTAACTATGTGATCAAGGAGAACCGCAATGGTGCAGGTTTCTACTACTACGACTGTCCACAATGGGCAGTCGCCGGGGTCGTGGGAGTTGATGACGGCTGCTCAGGGGGGTGACCGGGATGCGTTCGGTCAGCTTTATGCCCGGTATGCCCCGGAGGTGGCACGGTTCGTGGGGCGCCGGGTGGGTGGGGATCGCCCGCTGACCGAGGACGTGACCAGTGAGACGTTCCTGCGGGCGTGGCGCTCGGTCGGGTCGGTGTCTTACCAGGGTCGGGATGTGGGGGCGTGGTTCACCACCATCGCCCGGAACCTGATCACGGATCACTACAAGTCCAGCCGGACCAAGCGGGAGCGTGCCGGGCTGGACCCGGAGCACCAGGCTCCCGCTGTGGTGGATGACCACAGCCCCGAGCGGGCGGTGTGCCGGCGTGAGACGGCGGGGGAGGTGCGGGCCGCGCTGGCGGAGCTGTCCTCCCCTGCACAGCGGGAGTCCATCCGGCTGCGGTTCCTTGAAGAGCGCTCGGTCACGGAGACGGCCGAGGTGATGGGGCGAGCGCGGGGCGCGGTGAAGGCGTTGACCCACCGCGCGCTTGAGGGGCTGCGTACCCAGCTGGCCGCCGATACCGAGCGGGTGCCCGTACCGCGCGAGGCCACGGACCCGATGGCGGGCGTGAGACACGCGGTGGCGTTGGCCCACCACCACGTCGCCGCCACCGAGCGGCAAACAGAGCACGACCAGGTCGTGGGGGTCGCGGGCCGCGACGTCGGGGACCAGGCGGTCGCCCACCAGCGTGCGGAGGACCGGGGCGAGCTGGCGATGGTTGAGGGGGTGGCGTGATGGGCATGATCCTCACCTCGTATGGGGACGACGCGTATGACCATGTGGGTTACGCCGCGCAGGTACTCGATGACGGCTCCCTGACCGGTGTTTATAGCGATGACACGCGCGCCAGGATGGTCGGGCGGGTGGTCGCGGCGTGTGAGTGCGGGTGGGCGGGCTCGACCCGGTACCCCACCCGGGAGCCGTTCGACGACGCGGCCCACGAGCTGGCTCTGGCGGAGTGGGAACGCTCCCACGCCCGACCGACCCTGGATGGCCTCCGGGCCCTGAAATGGGACGAGCTGGGTCGGTTGATCCGGCTGTTGGCGGAGTCGCATGTCATCACCACCCTCACCCGGTTCACCGATCTGGCCCCGGAGGTGCAGCGGGCTCTGCTGGACCGCACGCTCACCTTGCTGAACCGCGCTACCGAGGTGGGTCGCCAGCTCCGGGACTTTCTCGCCACCGGCCCCGCAAGCGGGGGTGATCGGTGATGCACCACCCGATGGTGGCCGGGGCGATCATGGTGGGGTTGATCGGCGTGATCGTGGGTTTGGTCGTGGGGTGGGCGGCCCGGGGTGATTTCAACCGGGCGTGGTGGCGTGGCACCGCGGCGCGCCTCGCCGAGACCCAGGCGCAGCTCGCTGAGGCCCTCGCGCAGTTGGAGCAAGCCCGTACCTGGCGGGCTGAGCGGGTGTCCCCAGCGATGACCCCGGTGGTGAACGTGAATGTCGCGGCACCGTTGCCGTGGGTGGCGCACCAACCGCTGCCCGTGCGTGGGGCCCGGGTCCTGGACGCGGTGCCGGTCCCGCCGGTCGGGGAGCTCTCGTCATGACCACCGGATCGGATGCCGGCCCGGGGGCGGCGGCGTTGTCCCCGGCGGTGCGGGTGATCACGGTGGTGGCTGTGGTGGTGGTCGCGATCATCGCGGCGGTCGTGTCCTACAGCCACCTGCGGCAACTCGCGGAGCGGGCGGGGGAGGCGTGGCGGTCCTACCTGGTCCCGTTGTCCATCGACGGGCTGGTGGTGGCCGCGTCGATGGTGCTCCTCACCCGACGGCGTAGCGGGCTCCCCGGCGGGCCCCTGGCGTGGGGTGCGCTCGGTGGGGGTGTTCTGGCCAGTCTCGCCGCGAATATGGCCGACGCCCGCCCGGATGTCACCGCCGTGTTGGTGGCGGGCTGGCCGGCGGTGGCGTTCGCGGTCGCGTTCGAGCTCCTGCTCCAGCAGCGCCGCGCGCAGGGCACGGTCCCACCGCGCTTCGCCCCCGCCCTGCTGACCACGCCGGAGCCGAAGCCAGAGCCGCTCCTACAGCGTCACCCGACGTCGCCACCGTCGGTGGTGAGCGCACCCGGGCTCGCACCGGTCCCGGAACCCACCGCAGCCCAGGTGGGTGGTGAGGAGTTGCTCGCGCGGGTGCGGGTGCTGCTGGCCGAGGCGCGGACGCACGGCCGGCGGGTGGGGCGCCGGGCGGTCGCGGCGGAGCTGGGTGTCAGCGAGCACCAGGCTCGCGTCGCCCTCGATCTGCTCGATCACATTCCCCTGACCGTGAAGGAGACCCACGGCGATGACTGACCCTGTGACCACTCTCGTCGGGAACCTGACCAGCGATGTCGAGTTCTGTGTCGAGGACGACATGCCGGAGGCGAGTTTCACGGTGACGTGGAGTCCGCCGTGGTTCGACAAGCCCTCCCGGACCTGGATCACCCCCGCGTCCCTGTCGCTGCGGTGCACCGTGATGGGCGAGATCGCGCAGAACATGGCCGTGTGCTTGGAGCGGGGCGACCGGGTGATCGTCACCGGCCACCTGAGGCAACGGTCGTCGCGGACCAGCGACGGCGAGCGGCACCGCACGATCCAGCTGGCCGTCACCGACGTCGGCGCGTCACTGCGCTTCACCCAGGTCGAGGTCACCCGCCCTGGTCGGGCCGTCCCACCCGCGACCGGGCAGGACGAGCCGCCGGCCTGACCCGGTTCCCCCGCTGGCCGGTGTCGCCCCCCGGTACCCGACCAGCGGGTTCCCCTCCAGCGGTGTCCCGCGCCACGTGGCGCTGTCGTGAACGGAGTACGCACGTGAGCACCACAACGATCACACTGCTGGCCGGGACGGCCCTGACGATGGGTATCTCGGTGTTCCAGTGGCGACGGCGTGACCGGGTGGCCTCGGTATTACTCGCGGCTGGCGCGGTGGTGTTGACCGCGTTCGTGAGCCTTGTCCTCACGAGCACGGTGCTGCTGTGCGGGGCCGCCACGGCCTACCACCGCCGAACACGCACGGCCTCGGTCGTGACCCGGTGGGGTGCCCGGTCCCGGCGTACTCGCGGGGTGGGCTCCACGGTGCACATCCTGCGCCACGGCAGCGCCCTGGCCCTGCGGCGGAGCGCGACCACGGTGCGGCCGTCCCACGCGAGCAAGACCCGAGTGGAGCGGGCCCGGACACCCGCGACGGAGTTCGCGGTCCCGCTGTGCCGCACCGGCCCACTGCGGGTGTGGGCGTCGGTGGAGGACGTGGTCTGTGTGTTCGGTGGGCCCCGGAAAGGCAAAACCGGGTGGCTCGCCGGGCGGGTCATCGACGCCCCGGGCGCGGTGCTGGTCACCAGCACCCGCCTGGACCTCCACGAGCTGACCAGCGGCCTGCGGTTACAGCGGGGGCCGGTGTTCGTGTTCAACGCGGTCGGGTTGGGAGAGCGGGCGAGCACGATCACGTTCGACCCCCTGACCGGGTGCGGTGATCCGGCCACGGCGTCGGAGCGGGCGACGGATCTGCTGTCCGGTGCCGGTCGCGGCCCCGGGGGTGGGGACCACGAACACTGGGAGAAACAGGCCCGCCGGGTCCTCACCGCCCTGCTGCACGCCGCCGCGCTCGGCAGCCACGGGATGCACGACGTGTTGCGGTGGGTCGCCAACCCTGATACCGCCGCCCGCCAGGTCCTCAGCCTCCTGCGCCGCTCACCCGCCGCCAGCGCCTACGTCCCCGACGCGGAGCAGTTCCTCACCACCAACGACCGCACCCGCAGCTCCATCACCTCCACCATCATGCCCGCCCTGGGGTGGCTATCCAGCCCCGCCGCCTGTGCCGCCGCCTCTGGCGCCACTCCGTTCGACGTGGCCGAGCTCCTGGCCACCAACGCGGCGGTGTATCTGCTGGGTGCTGAGGAGTCCCAGGTCGCCCCGCTGATGGCCGCGCTCACCGGGCACATCGCCCGCGAAGCCCGCCGCATCGCCGCCACCCAACCCAACGGGCGCCTCGACCCCCCACTCACGTTGGTCCTTGATGAGTGCGCGCTGACCGCGCCGGTCCCTCTGGAGTCCTGGACCTCCGACATGGGCGGGCGTGGAGTCACCATCCTCGCCGCCTTCCAGTCCCGCGCACAGTTGATCAACCGGTGGGGTACGGCGGGCGCTGCGGTGATCCTGAACAACACCGGCGCGACCATGCTGTTCGGCGGCACCCAGGACCGTGATGATCTCACCCACTGGCTCACCCTGCTCGGCGAGCGCGACGAGCCGTACCTCACCCGCGACACCCAGGGCCGGGTGACCTCGCGGGGTACCAGGCGGGTACCGGTCCTCTCGGCGACCCAGCTGGCGAACCTCCCCAAACGCCGCGTCGTGGTGGTGCGCCACGGCATGCCACCCGTCCTCGGGTGGGCACCCATGGCCTGGCACCGCCGCGACGTGAAAACCCACACCAAAACCACCCGCCAGGCGGCCAACGCGGTCCCCGCCGACGCCCTCGACGCCACCCCGTCCACCAGTCCGGCCACCGGCCACCTCACCCAGCTCATGCACCGGCTCACCCGTCGGCGCCCGCTCCGCCGCCCCACCAGCCGACGCCCGCTCCGCCGTTCCGCTAGCCCACCCTCCCCTGGCGCGCCACCCGTTCCCGCACGGCAGTGGGCCGTCGACACCCACGGCACCACCCAACCAGCTCGTTGACCGTCCCGACCGAGACCACCGGGCGAGCGGCGGACACCCCTGGGCGCCCCTGCCACACCACCCACCATTCCGCGCGCCACACCGACCAACGCGATTCCACGGACGCACTCCACCACCGGTAACGACATCGGAGATCGAGAAAGCCGATCAGTGCCACGAACCACGACGAGAGGAACCCCAGTGAGCGACTACGACGACACCGATTCGCAATGGGCTTCGCTGACCGAGGAGGCGATCCGGCACGAGGCGGCTGAATACAGCGACACTCCCTCCTGGTATTGGAGTGACAGGCAGGGCTGTCACGTCCTGACCGAGGACGGGGAGACGACCACCCGGGACCTCGGTACGCTCATCGCGGCCGGCGGTGGGAACCCCATCGCCGAAGCCGACTACTGGGCCATGGCCGCGTCCTTGAACGAGCTAACGGCGCGCTTCCGCCTCGTGGACGCGGGACGCGCCGATACCGAGTCCCCGAGATCCGAGATTGCGCGGACCGCCGCGGAACACGCCTACGAAACGGCGACAGCGGTGCGCGACCAACTGGCGACGACAGCGAAAACCTTGCGCGCGGTCGCCGCCGGGAGAGGAGACTGGATCGACATCGACGCCGCGTGGCGGCAGGCCTGCGACATCTCCTACAAAGAAGCGGTGATTGAGTACGGCAACGACGGGCCCTACGAATGCGACCGCTACCTGCCCGCCGAGGACCGCGACCGCAAACAGGCCGCGATCACCCTCATCTCCGAGCGGACCAACATCCCCACCTGGTACGTCACGGGACACCTAGACGACGCCACCGATGACTACAACCACGCCCCCGGAACTGACGACGACCCCGATTACTTCGCCCCACCCAACTGGACGGAACTCGCCCAACAGTATGCCGCGCGCGCAGCGGCGGACGAGGCCCAGGCGGCATGGGTACACGCGGAGTACGCCGAAACCAAGGCCGTCTACGACGAACTTTTCGACCACCACTACTACGGAAGCATCATCGGTGATGGACAGGCGGAGGACAGCTACAGCGACAGGCTTTGGGAGGACGCGGAAGGGATCGCGAATTGTCGACTGGCTGAGCGAGGCGTTTTCCCTCCGGACACGGATGACGACTTACCCAGCGCAGGAGGAGTCAACGGCGTACCTACGCCAGTCGCTGACGCGGCGGCTGCGCCATACAACGACCCACCCGTCGAGACACTGTCAGGAATCCCCCTCGGGCCCTATACCGACATCGAGACCGCCGAGGGTAAAACCACTGAGGAAATCCTCGCCGACCTGCAAGTCGAATTAGCGGCCGAGGAAGGCGCCGCAACCGGCGAAATCGAGCAACCCCCTACCCAGCCAGCCACGGCATCGCTGCCCGCCGGGGACGAGGTGGCGGTCACACGGGTGGGCGAGGGTCTGGGGGTCAGGGAGCTGGGTGAGGAGTTGCCGGGAAAACCGAGTGCCGCTGAGGCCGTGGCCGGGGCCCACGCGGCGGTACTGGCCTCCGACCAGGCCACACGGCACGACTCCGGGGTGGCGAGCGTCAGCGACCGGGTGGTCGAGTACCAGGACCACACCCAGGACGCGGGTGAGGGGCGATGACCGGCGACGGGCCCGACCCGGCCCTGGTGGCGTTGGGGCGGGAGGTGCAGCGCCTCACCCACGCCCACGCGGACGCGGTGGCGCGGGTGGAGGAACTCACCGAGCTGCTCACCCAGCTCGCCACCGACGTCGCCACCCTCGCCGCCCGCTCCGCCCCCGACGGGGATGAGGCGGTCCGGGCGTGGCTGCTCACCAGCGACCCGGACCTCGCCCAGACCGACCTCGACGACCTCGCGGACTGGCTGGCGCGGGTGTACCTGCGCTACCCCGACGCGGTGTTGCCCTCGTGCTGGCTGTGGCACCCAGCCGCGATCGAGGAACTCCGGTGGCTGCGGTGCGCCCACCGGGAGGCCTACCACGACAAGCACGGCACCTGGGCCAAGGCCGGCGACTGGCACGACCGCTACCGCCCCGGCGTCGCCCGCCGACTGGCCGCCGCCTACGGGTCGTGCGAACTCCGCGAGCACGCCCACAGCGGTAGCCAGCACCGGCCCGCGCCCACCGTCGCCCTAGCCGACCTCGCTCCGATCACCGCCCGGGCGTGGACCGCGACACCCGACACCCCGCTCATCCCCACCGACCAGCAAATCCGCGAAGCCGAACACCACGACACCACCACCCACCACCGGGGCACCCGATGACCCACACCCACCTCGGACCCCACGAACACGAGCAAGGAGGCCGACCGCGTGAACGCGGGCACCACCCGGAGGAGCTGCACCGTCGACGGGTGCGACCGCGCGCACTACGGCCGGGGGCTGTGCCGGGCCCACCACCACCGGTGGAGCAGGACCGGTGACCCCGGACCGGCCGAGGTTCGAACCCATCACCGGGGCGCCACCTGCACCGTGGATGGGTGCGACCAACCCCACGACTCCCGGGGCTATTGCCGCACCCACTACTCCCGCTGGCGGCGCACCGGTGATGTGCACCCCAGCGGGCGCGGGCCCGCCCTGGACATCACGGCGTGCGCCCAGCTCTACCGCGACGGCGCCAGCGCCGCCGCCCTCGGCCGCCGCTACGGCCACACGTCGCGAACCATCCTCACCGCGCTCCGCGCCGCCGGGGTCCCCATACGCGCACCCGGCCCCCGTCCCCGAACACGCCACCACCCCCCGTGACCCAGCCCCACCGAGATCAACAACAGGGGCCGAAGACAACCAGCACACCCAAAGATCCACACCCGAGAAGCACCACAAAAGTCACGCACAGTCACAGAAAGTAGCCACCCAATCGAGCCCAGAACACCAGACACACACCACACGCACACACCAGGAAGACGGCCCAGAACACAACACAACCCATACCAGGCAAAGCGACCACACCATTGCATGGGCATCCGATGGCCGTGCCGACCCGCGCGGCGTGTGGGCTTTCAAGATCAGGAGGCTTGCGTGTTGAGTGTCGCTAAGGGTTACGACACGCGGTACCTGACCGACGCTGTCGGTGGCGGCCGGGAGGGGTATTACACCGGCGCGGTGGCCGCTGGTGAGCCGGCCGGGCTCTGGTACGGCGCTGGCGCGGCGGTGCTCGGCTTGTCGGGTGAGGTGGACGCGGAGTTGATGGAAGCGGTCTACAGCCACTTGCGGGACCCGCGGCACGAGGTCGCGCACGATCAAGCGCGGTGGGGGCGGGCGCCGGTGCTGGGGGGCGCGCATCGGGTGTACCGGTCGGCGAGCGAGGTGTACGCCGACGCGCTGGCGAAGGAGCCCGGGGCTGATCCGGTGCGGCGGGCGGAGTTGCTGGCCGCCGCGGAGCGATCCGCTCGGCAGGCGGTGACGTTTTTCGACGCGACGTTCTCGGCGCCGAAGTCGGTGTCGGTGTTGGGGGTCGCGTTCGAGCGCCAGGCCAACGACGCGCGCGCGGCTGGAGACCTGGAGGCGGCCGAGGCGTGGGCGGTGCTCCAGCGGGCTGTCGAAGACGCGGTGATGGCCGGTGCCCGGGCGTCGGTGGACTACCTGCAGGAGATGGCGGGCTACTCCCGGGTGGGCGACCACGCGGGGTCGGGTGGGCGGTGGACCGATGCCCACACGTTCGTCGTGGCCCAGTTCCTCCAGCACGACTCGCGGGATCGGGACCCGCAGCTGCATGTGCACCAGGCGATCCTGAACCGGGTGGTGTGCGCGGACGGGAAGTGGCGGGCGATCGACGGGGCGGGGATCTTCGCCCACAAACCCGCGGCGAGCGCGATCGGGGACCGGGTCATGGAAGCGCACCTGGCGCGGTCGCTGGGTGTGCGGTTCGCGACCCGTCAGGACGGGAAGGCCCGGGAGGTGGTGGGGGTCTCGGAGGAGATCCGGGAGTTGTTCTCCTCCCGCCGGCAGCACATCACCGCGCGGACCACGGAGCTGGAAAACCAGTTCCGGGACCGCAACGGGCGCGACCCGAGCCCCTTGGAGCGCTTCGAGCTGGCCCAGGAGGCGACGCTGGCGACCCGGGCGCGCAAATCCCACGACGGGATGACCGCCGAGGAACGGATGGACATGTGGACGGTCAAGGCGTTCGCGAGGATGCACGGTGGTCTGGCCCAGGTCGCCCACGACGCGTTGAGCTACAACCGCGAACCTCGGGCGCCCGCCCAATGGTCGGAGCGGGATGTGGCCGAGCGCGCCCTGGCGAGTATCGGTGACGAGCGGGCGTCGTGGTCCCGCTCGGACCTACTACAGAAGATCAGCGACGCGTTACCCGATGACCTCGGGCTCGCCCCGGAACAGATCCCTGGGTTCCTCCGTGCTCTCACCGACGAGGCGGTAAAGCGCGGAGTGCGGCTCACCGGGGAGGAGCCAGTGGATGACCTACCCGCCGAGGCCGTGCTGGCGAATGGCGCGAGTTCGTTCGCCCGCCCGAACGCGGAGAAGTACACCACCAAAGATCAGCTCGTCGCGGAGTCGGTGCTTCGCCGCGCCGCCGCCGGGCGGGGCGGCGCCCGGGTGAGCACCGAGCGGGCGGAGGAGTTCGTCGGCCGGTTCGCGACCTCCGGTAAAGCTCTGAATGCGGCCCAGGCCGCCGCGCTCATAGGGATCCTGACTTCGGGGGCGCGGATCGAGACGATCTCCGCCGCCGCCGGCACCGGGAAATCCTTCCTGATGGGTGCCCTCTCCGACGCCTGGGCCGAGTCCGGGCGCCAGATGGTCGGGTTGGCCTCGGCGGAGAACGCCGCGCAGATCCTCACCGCTGAGGGTGTGACCTCCCGCAACGTCGCGGCGTGGCTGGCTGGCCAGCGGCGCCTGGAGGAGCACCGCCCCCTGCCCGAGGACGAAGCCTTCCGGCTGCGCCCGGGCGCGATCATCGCGGTGGACGAGGCGTCGATGATCCCCACCGCTGACCTGGCCGCCATCCAGGCCCGGTGCGCGGCGGCGGACGCGAAACTCCTCCTTGTCGGGGACCAGCGGCAACTCGGCGCGGTCGGCCCCGGTGGGGCGATGGCTGATCTGGTCGAGCACGGGCTGACCTACGAACTGACCGAGGTCCGCCGGTTCACCTCCCGGTGGGAGGGACCGGCGTCGCTGCGCCTGCGCGAAGGCGACACCTCCGCGCTAACCGAGTACCACCGGCACGGCCGCCTGGTGAGTGGAGGCACCGCCGCCGACACCGAAGCCGCCGCGTCACGGGCGTTCCTCGCGGACACCCTCGCGGGCAAGGACTCGCTGCTGCTGGTACCCACCAACGAGGCCGCGGCCAGGATCAGCGCCGCCCTGCGCACCGAGTTGATCCAGCTCGGCATCGTGGAGGAACGGGGCGTCCTGCTCGGTAGGCAGGGCACCTACGCCGGGGTCGGTGACGTGATCCAGGCCCGGCGGTGCGGATGGGAGCTGCGCGGGTTTGAGGGCAACACCCGCGCGCCCCTGAACCGCCAAGCCTACCGCGTCACCGACCTCCGGGAGGACGGTGGCTTGACGGTGACCCCCGTCACCGGCGGTGAGCCGATCCAACTGCCCGCCGCGTACGTCGCGACCGATGTGACGCTGGCTTACGCCAGCACCGTCCACGCCGCCGAGGGCCGCACCGTCGACACGGGCCACGCCATAGCCGGCCCCGGAGTCGACGGCCGCGCCCTGTATGTCATGTCCACCCGGGGCATGGGCACCAACACACTCTGGACCATCACGCAAGATGCCCACGGCCAAGCCCACGACCTGCCTGCCCGGACCGCGCACGCGGTCCTGGCGGACAACCTGGAGGCACCCCGCGACGACCTGTCCGCGACAGCTGAGCGGGAGCAGGCCGACGCTGAGGCCCGCTCGATCACCCGCCACGGTGACCGGATGATCGAGCGGGCCAAAGAGGTCACCGCCGACCGGACCAGTGTGCTCCTCGACCAACTCGCCGCCGAGGGTGTTCTGGCCCCGTGGGACCGCGAGGCCCTCGCCGCGGATCACTCCTCATGGTCGCTGCGGCGCCTGCTGCGCACCGCGGAACTCGCCGGGCACGACCCCACCGAAGTGCTGACGACCGCTATCGCGCACCGGGACCTCGGCGGCACCCACCACCCAGCGCAGGCGCTCTACGCCCGGATCGAGCGGCGCCTGCGCGACAAGCTGGAACCGATGGTGTCCAGCTTCGCGGACCTCATCCCCCAAGGCGTCCCCGAGGCGTGGCGGGCGTGGTTCACCAACCGCGCCGCCGCCGCCGACGACCGCCGCCGCGAACTCGGCACCGACACCGCCGACCGGGCGGCACCATGGGCGGTCCGCGCACTGGGCCCAGTCCCCGACGACCAGATCGCCCGCGCTGAGTGGGAACACAAAGCCGGCTGGGCCGCCGCGTGCCGCGAGCTCACCGGGCACACCGCCCACGACGACCCGCTCGGAGCCGCACCACCCCCCGGCCTCGCGGAGAAACACGCGCTCTGGCGGACCGCCCACACCAAACTCGACCTCCCCGACGCGGGTGCTAAGGAACGAGAGGCCACCGAGGGCCACCTGAGGTGCGTGGTCCGCGCCTGGGACCGCGAACGATCCTGGGCCCCACAACGAGTCACCGACGACCTCGCCCAGACCACCCAAGCCGCGGCCCGCGCCCGAGCTGACGCCACCGTGTGGAACGCCCGAGCCGACGCCGCGCAGGACCCCGTACACGCCGCCCACGCCCGCTCGATGGCGCTCGCGGCGCAGACTCACGCCGAGGAGTTGACCTCACGAGCCGCCGAACTGGAGTTCGCTGACGACACCCACGCGCAGTGGTACGTCCACACCGCACCAACCCGCGACGCCGCATTCCGAGCCCGCGTCGAACTCGCCACCCGCAGCATCGACCCCGAGGATCCCACCGAGCGAGTCACCACCGAGGAATGGTGGGCTGCCCACCAACAGGACGCCCTCGAGGAAGACCCCCACCGCCGCATCACCGACGAGACCGACCTACGCGACACCACCTGGGACCAGACCCGCGCCGAAGCCGACCGACTCGCCCCCAACCTCACCACTGAGACCGCCGTCCCGGACATCCGCGAGCACTCCACCCCCCACCCAACCGAATACGCCGATCTCACCGACCCACCGGTGACGTCACCCGTTGAGGACTCCGCAGCCGCCGTCACCCGCGCCCAGACGGCCCTGGCCGAAATGCAAGCCCGCCGAGAATACGAACACTTCCACCAGCAGGACCAGGCCGAGAACGCCGACGAACTGATATCAGAATGCTGAACAACCGCGCTCAAGGCCGCGCCGGCCAAGAAACACAACGGAACGCCTACCGGCGTACTGCCCTCAAGGCCCCTCACCCGGGCGGGAATCGTTGTTCACCGCCGGTGGGAACTCAAGGGCGAACCCGCCCGGGACACCCCACCCGGTCGGAACCGTCGCTACGCGACCGCCCTCCGGGCGGCCCTTGACTTCCCACCGGCGGTGCACAAAGCCGCCTTATATCAGGTGAGGGGGGAGAACCGGCAAGCCTCAACCCCCACCGCTCTCAGCTAGCCCTCGCACGAACCCCACCAACCCGACTCACAGGAGAGAAAAAAATGATCACACCCACCACCGTCTACATGGTCACCACCGGTCGTTATGACGACTACCGCGTCTTAGCCGTGTTCACCGAGCGCCACGGGGCCCAGGACTACGCCGACCACCACAACCTCACCACCGAGCGCCTCACACTCGACGACGCCGCGAGAGTTGAGGAAATCGACCTCTACGGCCCCGGATGGCGACGCCCACCAACCGCTGTCATCGACAGTGACACCGTCACCGAGCCGCGCGCCATCCGAGGCGGCACCCACAATGGCTGACACTCACGACCACCCCGGCGACGCCATGCTGCTGGCCATGCCTGGTGAGCCGCAGCTCATTCTGCTCACCGTCGAGGAAGCCGCCCAGCGGCTCGCCATCGGCCGCACCACCATGTACGCGCTCCTCAAACAAGGCGAGATCACCTCCCTCAGACTCGGCCGACTCCGGCGCATCCCCGCTGAGGCCCTCACCGCCTACACCGGCCGCCTCATCGTCCAGCAGCACGCCGCTTGACAAGCGATCACAGTCACCATCATGGAAAGGGGATCGCCTGAGATGACCACCACCGACCCCGTGACCCGCGACACCGTGCGAACCGCCCTGATCGAGCTACTCAGCACCGGCTACCACCGGGATACGGCCAGCGCGGTCACCCTGGCCGCCGTCGCGGACACCCGCGAGCGGTTGGACACATCCCACGGCGGCGGGAGTCCCGCCAGCCGCCATGCCCCCTCGCACGACCGCCACGCCGCTTTAAGCAGCGCCCTCGGCGACATCAGCGGCGCCCTCCTCGTCGCCGCACGCCACGACCCCGACCCCACCCGGCTCCGAGCCGGGCTCACCGCCGTCGCCCTCGCCTGGCTCGACACCCTCACCCTCACCCCCACCACCGACACACCCGACGCCTGACAGGAGTGCCGATCCCCCATGTCACGTGAACGGGAGCAGGGAACCCGACGGCCCAACGGGACCTCCACCGTCTACTACAGCGAATACGACCAGTGCTGGCACGGGCGAGTGACTCTCGGCGTCCGCGACAACGGAACACCCGACAGGCGGCACATCAAACGCAAGACACAAGCTGATGCGATCAACGCCGTCCGCGAGCTGGAAAAACTACGTGAGCGCGGCGCCGTTCGTCAACCTGGGCGCGCGTGGACCGTCGAAAAATGGCTCACGCATTGGGTAGAAAATATCGCGGCGCCAACCGTGCGCCGCACTACGATGGTCGGCTACCGGTCGTCCGTCTACAACCACGTGATACCCGGCCTGGGCGCACACCGCCTTGACCGCTTGCAGCCCGAGTACCTCGAAAAGCTCTACAAGTCCTTGCAGGACCCCGGTGGAAAAGCGCTCAAGCCGGCTACGGTCCACCTGGTCCACCGCACCGTGCGTGTCGCGCTTAACGAGGCGGTACGGAGAGGACACATCACGGACAACCCGGCGAAGGTCGCCAAACCCCCACGCGTTGAGGACGAAGAAATAATCCCGTTCACCGTCGAGGAATGCAGGAGAATTCTCGACGCGGCCGAGCATGTGCGCAATGGTGCCAGGTTCGTCGTCGCGCTCACGATGGGCCTGCGACGTGGGGAAGCGCTCGGACTAAAGTGGGGAGATATGGACATTCGGTGGCGGCATGGCTGCGCCCAGACCAGTGAGTGCCGCCTCACGACCGCCCACAGCTGCCCGCTCCGCCAAATCACGTCGGCAACCCTGACCGTGCGCCGGGCGGTACAACAATTCACGTGGCAGCACGGTTGCCTTAGCGAGAAGCCGTGCGGCCGGAGGTACGGGGCGCACTGCCCCGCGCGGCATAGCGGGGGAGTGGTCACCACCGAGGTGAAGTCCCGCGCCGGACGGCGAACGGTCGGAATCCCACACCCACTGGCCCATGCGATCGAGCGGCACCGCGAGCGCCAGGCAACGGAGCGCGTGCAAGCACGCAACCTCTGGCGCGGGGAAGACTGGGTATTCACCAGTCACCTGGGCGGGCCAGTGCACCCGACGGTGGACTACGAGGCTTGGAAGGCGTTGCTTCGTCAGGCGAATGTTCGCCCGGCGCGACTACACGACGCCAGGCATACCGCCGCGACCATGCTGCTGGTGCTCAAGGTCCCGTTACCGGCCGTGATGCAGATCATGGGTTGGTCCGACGCCTCGGTGGCGAAGCGGTACATGCATGTGCCGGAGGAGTTCGTGGCCGCCATCGCGGCGCAAGTAGGCGGGCTGATCTGGGCTGAGCCGAGCGCTGCTGACGGGGCTGGCGGCAACATAACGGGCCCGCCCGCACCGGTCCGCGAGGGCAACTGAGCCTCAAACTGAGACCCTGGTGTCGTCTCGACGCACATCGCCGGGTGCCGATGATGGCCGAGTCGCACTGTTCTCGCTGGTCAGTATGGCGGAGGATGCGGGATTTGAACCCGCGAGGGCTTTCACACCCAACACGATTTCCAATCGTGCGCCATAGGCCACTAGGCGAATCCTCCGCTGGCGAGGTTACCGCCAGCGCCGTCCCCAGCCAAAGCGGCTGGTGGCGGCCCGTCGGTGACAGGCTTGAGCCGACTGGGAGACGCCGGTCACCGATGAGGGTGCCGTGCCCTGGCGAGGGGGTAGCCCCTAGAGTGGGCGGCGGACCCCGCGCGGCGTCCATCCTGCGAACTCCCCCAGGGTCGGAAGGCAGCAAGGGTCAGCAGGCTCTGACGGGTGCGCGGGGTCCCCTTGCGTGAGGGCGTCGAGGAGGGAACCCGATGCGGCCCCAGGCTCCAGCCCGTGGACGCGTCGCCGGCACCGTCGCGACGGTGGCGTCGGCGCGGCGGTTGACTCCTCGGATGACCCGGGTCCGGCTCACCGGCGAGAGCCTGACCGGCTTAGCCGCTGTTCCCGGACAGACGCTCAAGATCTATGTTCCGGACCTCGTCAGTGGGTGTCTGGTGTCCCGCGACTACACGGTTCGCGACTACACGGTTCGTGGCGACGATGGCGGCACACCAAGCCTGGACATCGATTTCGTGCTGCACGGCGAGGGGCCGGCCGCCACGTGGGCGCGTCGGGTGCGGGCCGGCGAGACCCTGGAATTCATCGGTCCGAGCGGTCGATACCGGCCCGATCCGCACGGTGACTGGTATCTGTTCGCCGGGGACGAGACTGCCCTGCCGGCGATCCAGGCGTATGTAGCGATGCTGCCCGCCGACGCCTGTGCGCTGCTCTTCCTCGAAGTCGCCGACGCCGCCGAGCTGCAGCCGATACCGGCAGTGGCCCGTCCGACCGTGTGCTGGCTGCACCGCGGCGAGGCGGAGCCAGGTACGTCGACGGTGCTCGAGGACGCTCTGCGCGCCGTGCGGCTGCCACCTGGGCAGGGCCGGATCTGGGTCGCCGGGCACACCCCGACGGTGCGACGGATCCGGGCGCACCTGCTCGACGAGCGTGGCATCGACCGGCGCGCGGTGTACGTCAGGGGGTTCTGGGATCGTCAAGGGACAGTAGCCGGCGCGGCTGCCCAGTGATACCATCAATCGACGGATCGATTGATGGGAAGTGGGCCATGTCCCGAACGGAACGCAGGGTCAGCGCGACCGAAGCTCGGGTGCGCTTCGGCGAGCTGCTCGACGGCGTGACGGCTCGCCACGATGTCGTCTTCGTGGAACGCGCCGGGAAGGAGGTCGCGGTGGTGGTGTCTGTGGAGGACTGGGAGAAGGCGTGCGCCGGTCGAGCCGGCAAGTGGGCCCGGGCCAACGCGATGCTCGCCGAGTACCACGAGCGATTACGGGCGGAGGGCGCGATCGAGCGACTGACGGATTTCGATGTGGAGGGGGCGATCCGTGCCGGACGGGATGACCGGGATGAGGAGCGTTACGGCCGGGTGCGTTGACGCGAGCCTGGTGGTCCGGGTCCTCGATGCGGACCCTGCCGTCGTGCCTGCCTGGGAGCGGCTTATGCGGCTCGACGGCGACCTGATCGCACCGAGCTTGCTGCACTACGAAGTCGCTAACGCGTTGCACCAGCAGCAGCGGACAGGAAGGATCACCGAGGAGACAGCTCAGGACGGGCTGCAGCGTGTTCTGAGCCTGCCCATCGAGCTGCATGGCGATGCGCAGTTGCACTGCAGGGCACTGGAGATCGCCCACGAGCGCCACCTGCCAGCGACATACGACGCGCATTATGTCGCCCTCGCTGAACGCTTCCGGGTGCCGCTGTGGACGTGCGACCGCAAGCTCGCCGCGGCGCTGGGCGAGGGGTTACCGGTGGTGCACCTCGTGCCGTGCGGACCGTCGTAGGCACCCGGTAACCTCGCGGCCGTGGCACTGGCCCTCTACCGTAAGTACCGCCCGGCGGCATTCGCCGAGGTGGTCGGCCAGGAGCACGTCACCGAACCGCTGCGCACCGCGCTGGCGGCCGGTCGGATCAACCACGCCTACCTGTTCTCCGGTCCGCGGGGCTGCGGGAAGACCTCCAGCGCGCGCATCCTGGCCCGCTCGCTGAACTGCGCGCAGGGTCCGACGCCGGACCCGTGTGGGGTCTGCCCGTCGTGTGTCGCGCTAGCGCCCGAGGGCCCTGGGTCGATCGACGTCGTCGAGCTCGACGCGGCCAGCCACGGCGGCGTGGACGACGCCCGCGACCTGCGGGACCGCGCGTTCTACGCTCCGGCCGAGTCCCGGTACCGGGTATTCATCATCGACGAGGCTCACATGGTCACCACACAGGGTTTCAACGCCCTGCTCAAGATCGTGGAGGAGCCTCCGGAGCACCTCGTTTTCGTCTTCGCCACCACCGAGCCGGAGAAGGTGCTGGCGACCATCCGCTCCCGCACCCACCACTACCCATTCCGGCTGCTGCCGCCGAGCACCATGCGCGGGCTGCTGGAGCGGGTGTGTGTCCACGAGGGCGTCCTGATCGAGCCTGCGGTCTACCCGTTGGTGATCCGCGCCGGCGGTGGCTCCGCCCGGGACTCGCTGTCGGTGCTGGATCAGTTGCTCGCGGGGGCGGGCACCGATGGCGCCACCTACGCCCGGGCGGTGGCGCTGCTCGGGGTCACCGACGTCGCACTGATCGACGACATGGTCTCCGCGCTCGCCGCCCAGGACGGGGCCACGGTGTTCGCCACCATCGACCGGCTGGTCGAAGCGGGGCACGATCCCCGGCGCTTCGCCTCGGACCTCCTGCAGCGCTTCCGTGATCTGGTGCTGCTGCGGGTCGCCCCCGAGCAGGCGTGCCAGGGGTTGGTCGATGCACCCGCCGATCAGCTCGCGACGATGACCGCCCAGGCCCAAGCCCTGGGCCCGGCCGGCCTCACCCGGTTCGCCGAGATCACGCACAACGGCCTGGCCGAGATGCGCGGTGCCACCGCCCCTCGGCTGATCCTGGAACTGCTGGGCGCCCGGATGCTGCTGCCGGCCGTCGCCGAGGGGGACGGCGCGGTGCTACACCGGTTGGAGCGGTTGGAGCGGCGGCTCACCATCGCCCAGCCTGTTGCCACCCAGCCTGTTGCCGCTCAGCCTGCTGCGGCACAGCCGGACGTCAGTGCGGAGGGCTTGCCGGGCTCAGGGAGGGTCGCCGCACCGGCCCCGTCCTCGGACCGGCCGAAATCGCCCGCCCCGGACGTCTCACGCCCGGAGGCTCGGAGTCCGGAGGCCCAGAGTCCGCCTGCGGCGGGCCGGCTCGACGTGGCCGCGGTGCGACGGGTGTGGCCGGCCCTGTTGGACGCGGTGCGTGAGCAGAGCCGGGCGACTCAAGCCCTGTTCAGCAACTCGACCGCGAGCGCGGTGGAGGGCAGCACCCTCGTCCTGACCCTGCCCACCGCCCCGCTGGCCCGTCGGCTGGGTGATGAGCGCAATGTCGAGATGATCAAGCGGGCGCTGCGCGACGTCATGGGCGTCGACTGGCAGGTGCGCTGCGAGCACGCCGGCGGCGAAGCGGCTGCCGGTGGTGCCCAGCAGCCGCAACGTCCTCCTGAGCGTCCCGCCCGCCCGCCGGAGCGTCCCGTCTACCGTCGGGCGACGACGCAACCCCCGGACGGTGGTATTCCCCCCCCACCCGAACCTCCGGAGCCCGACGACCCCGGTGCGGTGGCCTCACCTGAGGCCCCGATGGGTGACGACGAGGCGGTGCGCTCCGAGGCGACCGGAGTGCCCCGGGTGCACGCCGAACACCGTGACCCGCAGGAGGCCGCCCTGGAGTTGCTTGCCGCGCAACTCGGCGCCCGCCGCATCGACGAAGGGTGACGCCGCCTTCACGCGAGCGCTGGGTTCAGCGCAGGATCAGGACGTCTGCGGCGTCGACGAAGGCCCGACGGTGGTTGAAGGAGATCTCCACCAGCCGTCGGTCGCCCACGACCAGAGTGTTGTTGTCCGGCGTATCCGTGCCGTCGAACCGCGCGTAGTAGTAGTCACCGAAGCCTCGCTCCACGCCGAGGTAGACCTGCCCGGCCGGGATCGTGTACTGCAGCGGCACGACGGCGACCGCGGGGATCGTCGGTGGGTAGGCGCCGTCCTCCGGGTAGGCGGCACCGTAGACGGGGATGGCCGAGCGCCCAGGGCGGGGCGTGATGAGCGCGCCGTGGCCCGGGGCGCTCACCTGGCCTGGTGGGTCGTCGAGCCAGGCCAGCTGGCCGCCGAACCAGATCGCTGTCCACTCGCCGCTGTGCCCGGCCACGACGAAGGACTGCCCGGTGACCGCCCTGGCCGACCAGTCCGCGACCCGGGTGGTTCCCGAGGAGCCATCCGGGTGCAGCGCCGGGTCCCCGATCAGTGGGGCGTCGGCCCGGGGCTCGTTGTGCAGGTAGACGACGTTGCTGCCCTGGAGCGGCAGGTCGGTGCAGGCCTCCCCTGAGCAGCTGCGCAATGGCTCGGCGTTGGCGTCGAAGTGCGGCGCGATCGTCAGCACCGGTGCGGCCGAGGCGCGCGCGGCCGGCAGCGGCGCACCCAGCAGCTCGAAGTAGTGCGCCCAGTCCCAGTACGGGCCGGGGTCGTAGTGCATCTCGGCGACACCGCCGGGCGTGAGGCCGGGCATCTCCTCGTGGCTCAGGATGTGCTCGCGGTCCAGCGGAATGTGGTAGCGCGCCGCGAGGTAGCGCACCAGCCGAGCGGAGGCCTGATACATCGCCTCGGTGTACCAGCGGGCGCCGTCGACGAGCACACCCTCGTGCTCGATGCCGAGGGAATGCATGTTGAACCAGTAGTTGCCGGCGTGGTGGGCGATATTCCTGGTGTGGACGAGTTGGGTGACCTGGCCGTCGGAGGACCGGATCACGTAGTGCGCCGAGACGCCGTTGTGTGGGTCCTGGAACCTGGCGATCGCGGAGTCGTAGCTCTCCTCGGTGTCGTGGATGACGAGGTAGCGGATGGCATCACCGTCGCGCGGGCGGTCGGCCCGGTCGTAGTTGCCGTAGGCGTCGGGGGCGTCCGGGTCGGTCTGGGCGTAGGCGGCCGGGATGAAACGGCAGACCAGCCCCGCCGGGCACTCCGCCTCCTGGGCCGGCCGCGCCGCAGCCGACGGCTCAGCTCCGAGCAGGGTGACGACCACCGCCACTGCCAGCGTGGCCACCAGCGGTCGGCGTCGTGCCACGACTGATCAAACGAGACCTATCGCGCAGCGTTACGAGCCCCGCACTCATGAGTGCCACCAGGGGCGCAGCGGCACGTGCGCGTTGCCGGTGTCGTCGGGGCGGACCGCCAGCACCTGATGCAGCTGGATCTCGTTGCGCTCGAAGGTCAATCGAGACGAGCCCATGTAGAGGCCCCACACCCGGGCGGTGGGCTCGTCGACCTCGGCCACGCACTCGTCCCAGTGTTCGGCGAGGTTGGCGCACCACTGCGTGAGCGTCAGCGCGTAGTGCTCCCGCAGGTTCTCGGCGTGGCGTACCTCGAAGCCGGCGTCGTGTGCCTCGCCGATGATTTTTCCGACGTCGGCGAGCTCGCCGTCCGGGAACACGTAGCGATCGGTGAACACGTCGACCTGGGCTGGCTTGCGGTTGTGCGGGTGGGTGATGCAGTGGTTGAGCAGCCGCCCTCCCGGGCGCAGCTTGGCGAAGAGCAGCGCGAAGTAGGACGGGTAGCTGTGCACCCCGACATGTTCCATGAGCCCGATCGAGGTTACCGCGTCATAGTCGCGGCCGGGGGCGTCCCGGTAGTCCAGGTGGCGCACTTCGGCGAGCTCGGTCAGACCCTCCCGGAGGATCGCTTGCTGCGCCCAGCGGGCCTGCTCCTTGGACAGCGTGACGCCCAGCGCGCGGACCCCGCGGCGAGCGGCGTGGCGCACCATGCCACCCCAACCGCAGCCGACGTCGAGTAGCCGCATCCCGGCTCGCAGCCCCAGCTTGTCAGCGATCAGTTCGTGTTTGCGCTCCTGGGCCTGTTCCAGACTCGTCTCGGGATGCTCGAACACCGCACAGGTGTAGGCCATGGACGGGCCGAGCACCAGCTCGTAGAAGCGGTTGGAGACGTCGTAGTGGTGGTGCACCGCCTCGGAGCCGCGGTGGCGGGAATGCGCCAACCCTTCGATCGCCCGGCGCCACCGGGGCCGCGCCTCCTGCGGCGGCGGCGGCACCGGCCGCAGCAACTCCCAGCCCAGCGAGCGGGTGATCAGTGCCAGCTCCGCCATGGTCGGGCGCCGGAAGCGCAGCGCGTAGGCCATCACCCGCATCGCCTGGTACGGGTCCCCCGGGTGCACCCCCTCGGCACGCAGGTCACCGGCGATGTAGGCGCGTGCCATGCCGAGATCGCCTGGCGCGGTGAACAGGTAGGTAGCACCGCGCGGGGTAGCCAGGTGCACGCTGATCTCGGAGTCGGGCGAGCCGGTGGCGCTGCCGTCATAGGCGGTGAACCGGACCGGGAACCGGCCGTCGGTGAGCAGGTCCACGATCCCCGCCAGGGACAGCAGGTCCCCCTTCGCCTTCGCCGCAGTGGGGCGCCGGTAGGTCGTCATCGATGTCGCACCGCCTTCGCGTAGAGGTCCGCCAGGCGCTGGTCAGGGTCGTAGCGCCGCTTGAGGGCGTCGTAGCGCTCGCCACCGTAGCGGGCGTGGAACTCCTCGGGTGAGTAGAAGGAATCCGAGTACAACGACTTGTGCCCACCCACCACGCTCACCTGCCGCTCGATGGCCCGGTTGGTATCGCTGCCGGTCCCGCCGGGGGCGATCGGCACGCTGGACCAGAAGCCGACGTTGACGTAGTCCCGGTGGGGCTCCAGAGGATACAGCGGCCAGTCGCGCTCGCCGCGCAGCCGTAACGGGCACAGCCAGACCGGCTCGATGGCGACGTGCTCGACGAACCAGCGCAGAAACTCCGCGGTGCGCTCGAGGGGGATCTCGACGTCCTGGATCACCCGTTCCCGGCGTGGGCGACCGCGCCACACCTCCCAGCGGTTCTCGAAGTCGACGCGGTTCGCCAGCGCCACGATCTTCCAGTACACGTCGCTGCGACGCAGCCGGGCCGGCCAGAGTCGCCGGATCACCGGGTGCTGGACGCCGAAGGCCCCTGAGCACCAGAACCAGTCGGTGTCCCAACGCCACAGGTAATCGTGGGTGCGTAGGACGTCGCGATGGCGCTGCTGGATCGAGCGGTAGTAGATCTGCTTTCCGGTGTGGTACTCGCTGGCCTTTGGCGTGGTCTGATTGCCGGCTCGGCCGGCGGCATGCTCAGTGCTAGTGCCCAGCGTCAGGTAGGACTCGATGGGAGAGAACAGCACGCCGTCGAGGTAGTCGACGTCCTCGCCGTCCCACTCGCGGGTGCTCATGATCCGTGCCACCGCGGCGCACAGTTCGTCCAGATCGTCGAAGCGCACGTGCCGCAGGGCGACGTGTGAGCGCACCGGTTCCAGCTCGATACGCAGTCGGGTGGCGTAGCCCAGGGTGCCGTAAGAGTTGGGGAATCCGGCGAACAGCTCGTCACCCGGCGTGGCGGTGACGAGCTCGCCGGCGCCGGTGAGCACATCGAGCTCCAGCACCGACTCGTGCGGCAGGCCATTGCGGAATGACGCCGCCTCGATGCCCAGCCCGCTCACCGCGCCACCCAGCGTGATCGTCTTGAGCTGGGGCACGACCAGTGGAGTCAACCCATGGGGCAACGTCGCGGCGACCAGGTTCTCGTATGTGCACATGCCGGCGACGTCGGCGGTGCGGCTGGCCGGGTCCACCCGCAGTACCCCGGTCAGGCCGGAGACATCCAGTCCGGGTCCCGCCGGGACGCGGGACCGGAACAGGTTGGACGTCGGCTTGGCAAGCCGTATCGGCGACCCCGCTGGGATCGCTCGGTAACTGGTTTGCAGCCGCCGCACCGCATCGTGATGGCTGCGCCCCTCCCCAGTGAGCTGCACATGTTCTACGCTACGACCAAACCCGGCCCGACCGCACGGGTTCTGGACCTCATGTGGGCCCGACTCGACGAGAGGAGCCGTGGTGCAACCCGGTGGAGCGCCTGATATGCAGATGATCCTGCAGCAGGCCCAGAAGATGCAGCAACAGCTGATGAGCGCGCAGGCCGAGCTCGCTGAGGCGGAGGTCACTGGGCAAGCTGGTGGTGACCTGGTCACGGTCACGTTGGCCGGATCCGGTGAGGTTCGCAGCGTGACGATCGACCCCAAGGTGGTCGATCCCGATGATGTGGAGACTTTGCAAGACCTTGTGGTGGGGGCGATGGCCGACGCGCACCGCGCCTTGCAAGACCTCACCCAGCAGAAGATGGGTCCGTTGGCCAGCGCGCTCGGTGGTCCTGGCGGAGGTCTCGGCCTGCCCGGCATGTGACCCCCGCCGCGCCAGGGGAGCATGATGGCTGCTGTGTACGAGGGAGTCGTCCAGGACCTTATCGATGAGTTGGGGCGGCTGCCCGGCGTCGGGCCTAAGAGCGCGCAGCGGATGGCCTTCCACCTGCTGGCCGCCGATCCGGCTGACGTGACGAGGTTGCAGGAGGCGCTGGCGCGAGTCAAGGACGGGGTGGTCTTCTGCGCTGTCTGCGGCACGGTCTCCGAGAAGCAGACGTGCCGGATCTGCTCTGATCCGCGTCGCGATCCGCGACTGGTCTGTGTGGTCGAGGAGCCCAAGGATGTGCTCGCGGTGGAGCGCACTCGTGAGTTCACCGGGCGTTACCACGTGTTGGGCGGGGCACTCGATCCGCTGTCGGGTGTCGGCCCCGACCAGCTGCGGATCCGGGAGCTGCTCATCCGGATCGGTTCTGACGAGATCACTGAAGTGATCATTGCCACGGACCCGAACACCGAAGGCGAGGCCACCTCCACCTATCTGGCGCGAATGCTGCGAGACTTTCCGGGCCTGTCGGTGACCAGGCTCGCCTCTGGCCTGCCGATGGGCGGGGACTTGGAGTTCGCCGACGAACTCACCCTCGGCCGTGCGCTGTCAGGCCGCCGCGCAGTCTGATTTTGATTCTGACTGATGTCTGATATCTGACTTCAGGGCTAGCGCAGGGCACGATTCACGGCCGAAACCACCGCGTTGAGCGAGGCGGTGACGATGGACCCGGAGACGCCGACGCCCCACAGGACCTGCTCGTTGACGGTGCACTCGACATACGCCGCCGCTGCGGCATTGTCGCCGGTTGACATCGCGTGCTCGAAGTAGTCGAGTACCCGGACGTCGAAGCCCAGCGCAGCCAGAGCATCCACGAAGGCGGCGATCGGGCCGTTGCCCGCCCCGCTGATCTGGTGTTCCTCGCCCTCTACCAGCACGTCGGCGCAGATCTCGTCATGGCCCTCGCCGTCGTCGGACAATCGGTGCCGCAGCACCCGCAGGGGGGTCCGCCGGTCCAGGTAGTGCTTCGCGAAGATGTCCCGGATCTGTTGCGGAGAGACCTCGCCACCGTCGGTATCGGTGTGCTGCTGGATGATCCGGGAGAACTCGATCTGTAGCCCGCGCGGCAGATCCAACTGGTGTTCGGCCTTCATCACATAGGCGACACCGCCCTTGCCCGACTGCGAGTTCACCCGGATCACGGCCTCGTAGGTGCGCCCGACGTCCTTGGGGTCGATGGGTAGGTACGGCACTTCCCAGGGGTGTTCGTGCACGTCGACGCCAGCCCGCGCGGCGTCGACGTGCATCGCCCGCAGTCCCTTGTTGATGGCGTCCTGATGACTGCCGGAAAACGCGGTGTAGACCAGGTCGCCACCGTAGGGATGACGCTCAGACACCGGCAGCTGGTTGCAGTACTCCACCGCGCAGCGAATCTCGTCGATGTCGGAAAAATTGATCTGGGGATCGATACCCTGGCTGAAAAGGTTCATTCCCAGAGTTACTAGGCACACATTACCGGTGCGCTCTCCATTGCCGAACAGGCAGCCCTCGATGCGCTGCGCGCCGGCCTGATAGCCCAGCTCAGCGGCGGCCGTCGCGGTTCCACGATCATTGTGCGGATGCAGTGAGAGGATCACCGCGCTGCGCCTTTCCAGGTTGCGGTGCATCCACTCGATGGAGTCGGCGTAGACGTTCGGGGTGGCCATCTCGACGGTGGCCGGCAGGTTCAGGATCACCGGCGCGTCCGGGGTGGGTTGCCAGATCTCGGTGACCGCGTTGCACACCTCCGCGGCGTAACTCAGCTCGGTGCCGGTGTAGGACTCCGGCGAGTACTGGAACCGGAAGTCGGTGTCGGAGTACTTCCCCGCGTACTCCACGAGAATCTCGGCCGCGGACGTGGCGATCTTCTTGATCCCCTCGCGCTCCTCCTTGAATACCACCCGGCGCTGCAGGATCGACGTCGAGTTGTAAATGTGCACAATCGCCTTATGCGCGCCTTGCAGGGCCTCGAAGGTGCGCTCGATCAGCTCGGGTCGGCACTGTGACAGCACCTGGATGCGCACGTCCTCGGGCACCGTGTCCTCGCTGATGATCTCGCGGACGAAGTCGAAATCGGACTGGCTTGCGGACGGGAACCCGACCTCGATCTCCTTGTAGCCCATCCGCACCAGCAGCTCGAACATGCGGCGCTTCCGGACCGGGCTCATCGGATCGATCAGAGCCTGGTTGCCGTCTCGCAGGTCCACCGCGCACCACAGCGGTGCCCGGCTGATCGTCACGTCGGGCCAAGTGCGGTCGGGGAGGGATACCGGCTCCACGGCCCGGGCGAAGGGCCGGTAGCGGTGCACGGGCATCGCGCTGCTGCGCTGGAGGTTCCATGAGGCCTGAGTCATCTGCTGCTTCTGCGCTTTCTCTATGCCGGTTATCCGGGAAATCCGACCGGCGGATGCGCGCGGGTGACTCCGCGACGGGGGGCCGGTCGTCGTCAGACCCCGTCGCGGCAGCGAAGCAGGAGGGCGCATGCCACGTCGCAACGGTAGCCGGGGCCACCCGGCGGTGCGCAACCGCCGTCCCGGATGTTGGGAGGCCGGTGTCGCCCGTGGCAGACTCGTGGTCATGAGCTCCAGCCGTACGTTGGTCCGCGGGAGGCAAGCCAGGATCGCTGCAGCTCTCGCGGGCGTGATCCGGATCGTGGGCGGACTCTTTGTCCTGATCTTGTTGGCGCATGTGGTGCTCACGTTGGGTGACGCGAACCCGGCCAATGGCATCACCAGGTTCGTGGCGTACTGGGCGGATCGTCTCCAGCTGGGCTTCCGCGGCCTGTTCACCCCGACCGACGCCAGGGCGCGCATCGTGGTCGACTTCGGCCTCGCCGCGGCTTTCTGGCTTGTGGTGAGTTGGGTACTGGTACGTCTGGTGCGCCGTCTCGCCTGACCCGGTCGGGCACCGCGAGCCAGGCGGTTACGAGGGTGTTCAACGCGCTCGTCCCCGGCTGTGTTCCGGGCCTGGGACGGGCATCCTGGTGACTATTTCGAGTGAATGCTGCAATATCCACCCATTAGAGTGATGAGTTGACTTAATGTAGTTTTTGATCTTAAATGACGCCCGACCTCGGTAGGTAACCGTCGAGTCTCCTGGAAGATGATGACGTTGAGTAACTAGCCACGGGGCGGCGTATGGTGGGTTAACAGCTACGTTTTCGGCCCCCAGGCCCCCGGTCGCGCGCCGTGACCGTATCTGTATCTCTCGGTTATCTGAGCAGGTCAGCGATGGTGTGTCGATCGTTAACCACGGCTGTGGGAACCGCGTCGAGGCGGTCGTGGGGGGCTGTAGTGGTCGCCCTCGCCGGGCTTGGGAGGGTCCGGAGGCGGAAGACGTCACTACGCTCCGTCCACACGGTCACCCACTTGCTTTCTTGGTCGACTTCCTTCACGCTGCCGCGTACCTGACGGGAGCAGCTGCCCCGGGGAGGCGTGTCGAGAGAGGAGGCCGTCCCAGCGGCGTCGGCCGTTGCGGCGACACTCGTCTGAACCGCCGCGACTCCCCGCCCGGCACGCATCCCCGAACGAAAAATCCTGCACTAAGGAAGCGGTGGTGGAGTTGGCTAGAACGGATGCTCGATCCAGGGGATCTGGAGGAGCTGGACTGTTCAACGTTGTCAGTGTCGTGATCCTCGTCGTCGGTGTCTTGGTCATCGGCATAGCGGCTGCGCTGCTCGCCCGAACCCTGGCCGCGGCGCAGAGCATCGACAAGAAGGCGCAGACTATCTCTGGAAACGCTGGCAGGATCGACGTCGCGACCAATCCGGTTATCGACTTGAACCGGACCAACGAGCTTGCCTCATCGATCTTGCAGAGCGCGAAGCCGCTGCAGAACCTGCTCAACACGACCGACGCCGCCGCTCGCGATATTGACGGCGTGGCCAAGTCGATCAATGGCACCGCAGGAACCATCAACGGCTCGGCCGCGACGATCAACGGTACGGCGACCACCATCAACGGGAGCGCCAGGGACATCAACACCAACGTCGGAACGATCAACGGCACCGCCTTCACGATCAACAGCACCGCGAAGGGCATCAACAACCGGGCCGCGGCCATCCTCGACGTCGCGCAGCGCATCGACGTCGATGCGGCGAACATCAACGACGCCCTGTCCAGGACGGTTTTCATCGCCAGGAACATCAAGGTTGACACCGGCAACATCGTCAACCAGGCGATCAACGCGGAGCTGACGTCTCGCTGCATCGACGCCAAGGTTCGTCTCAACCTGATCAACCCGCCGTCGCAGCGCTGCTAGGAGGATGGAAGATGACAACACAGCAATTCTCTAGAACGTCGGCGACTATCCCGCCTCCGGCTACCGCTAGCTCGTTCGCCCGGTTCCTGTGGATCTTCACCACGCTCGGGCTCATCGTCGTGATCGTCGTCATCGGCTTCCTGATCGGCATCGTCCGAGCGCTGGAGTCGATCGACAACGGGTTGTTCACGGCGTCCAGTTCGGTGACGGGCGCCACGGGTAACGTCCAGCCCCTGCCCAACTACATCCAGACGATCAACGCCGCACTGACCGATATCGACACCGCCTTGAAGCCGATCAAGGGGCAGGTGGCCGACGCCACCGCGTCGTTGGTGTCGATCCGGGGCACGGCGCTGTCCATCGACGCATCGCTGAAGGACACGTCCGCCTCGCTTGTCAACACCTCGGGTTCGCTGGTCGACACCTCGGGAACCCTGGTCGGCGCTTCGCAGTCGGTGGCGGCCATCTCGACCTCCCTGGTGGACACCTCCAACGTGTTGCTGAACATCCTCGGCCTCGCGCAGTCGATCGACGGCACGCTGGAGTCGGTTCAGAACCGCGACAGCCGGGGCACAGCCTTGATCACCCCGCAGGTCAATGTGATCAACGGGCTCCTGCAGGGTATTCAGAACGACACCAGCACCATCAACCTTCAGCTTCAGGAGACCAACCGCCACCTGACCAACATCTGCACGTCGCCGACTCTGTCCTTGCTGCCTCCGTTCAAGTGCCACCCGTAAAGGAGGTGACTGATGGCACGACGCTTAACCTCCCAAGCCCTCCCAGGGATCATGCTCGTCATCGTCATTCTCTGGGCGCTGACTGCGGTCATCTTCCTGACGGGTATCCTGGCGGCCGCTAATCGGATCGAGAGCCGAGTCGGCACCATCAACAGTTCGCTGACGCCGATCAACAGTAAGCTCAACACGGTCCCGGTCCTCACGAATGTCTCCGATACCGCGAACAAGATCCGTGATGCGGCCGCTAGCCTCAGTCCGACGATCGGTCGCATCGCCGAGTCCGCCAGCACTATCGACGCCAGCCTCAAGCAGGTCAACGATGCTGTGGGTCCGATCAACAAATCCGCGAAGGATATCAACGGTAAGGTGCTGGAGATCAACAAGGCTGTTCGTACGATTGCGCCGAACTTGGTGACGGTTCTGGGTAACGCCAAGTCGATCAATTCCTACGTACACTCGATCGACGGGGAACTCGCCGGAACTCTGGACAATGTGTACGACATCAGGAGTCGGGTCGTTACCGCCACGAACGAGGCTGATGACATCATCAGGACCGCCAAGGACATCAAGGGCGACACCGGATTCATCAGACAGCAGGTTGGCACTGCTAAGTTCTCCGGCACGGTCAACGGTAACGCGTTCGGGATCGAGACCTCTCCGATCCTCCTGAGGTCCGGCAACGCGGGCGTGTTGCGGGAGATGGCTGCGGCTTCCGCCCGGCAGGATCCTGCCGCCGCCCAGATGGGGCTGCCGGCGCTAGACCTGCTGCCGCAGATTTCGGCACTCGGGTTGCCTGCTCTGCCGCTGCCGGGTGGTGCGGTGCAACTGCCGTCGGTTCTGGGTGACCTTCTGCAAGCATTGCCCCTCGCGGGTGACACCGGTGATCTGCTTAGTGGTCTGGTCGGTGTTCCACCCAAGAAGTAGTCCCGGAAGTCGATGAGTGATTCATCGGGGGGCGCCAGCCAGATCTGGCTGGCGCCCCCCGATCTTCGACCGCTGCCGATCGGCGTCAGAGCTTGAGCGGCTCGGCATGCGCGGCGATCTGGATGACGGTGCCGGCGGGGGCGAGCTCGCGGAACAGCCCGTAGTGCTTGTCTGTCCTGGCCAGGATGGCCTGGTGGATCGGCACCGCGAGGGATGGGGCTATGGCACGGAGGTAGTCCACCGCCTCGGAAACCTTGAACCACGGCGCCGCGGTGGGCAGCAACAACACCTCCACGGCGCGCTCAGGCGGATCGAACGAGTCCCCGGGGTGCAGGATCGGGCCGGCGTCGCCGTCGATCAGGTAGCCGTTGTTCGGGACGACGGGGATGTCGGGGTGGATCACACCATGGTCGCCGCCGATCACCTCAACGCCCGTGCCGGCCAGCTCCAGCCGGTGTCCGGGAGCCACCACCTGGTGTACAATGCCCGCGCGGGTCAGCTGCGCCGACGAGCCGGAGTCGACCAGCAGCTGCGCCGACGGGTTGGCGGCCAGCAGCGTGGGCAGCTCTTGGACGTCGAGGTGATCGGGGTGCTGGTGGGTGATCAGGATCGCGTCCAGCTCGGTGAGCTCGTCGAAGCCGGTGGAGTAGACGCCGGGATCCAGCAGTAGCCGAGCCGTCCCGGTCTCGACCAGCACACAGGACTGCCCGAAGTGCACGATCTGCACGGCTGCCACCTCCTGCGCCAGTTCCTGCGGCTGTGCCGCACCACGGTTGTACCGCCAGGCGTGTGTACCGCCAAGCGTGCCACGCGACGGCCGAGCACGGGTAGCCTGTTGCAGCGTGCCCCGAGTGGTTGTCGACGTCGTTCCCAAACCCGAGATCCTCGATCCGCAGGGTCAGGCGATCGTGCGCGCGTTGCCCCGGCTGGGCTTGCACGGGGTGCGCGACGTGCGGCAGGGCAAGCATTTCGAGCTCGACGTCGATGACGATGTCGACGCCGAGACACTGCATCGGATCGCGGGCGAGCTGCTCGCCAACCCGGTGATCGAGGACTGGACGGTGCGCCGGCTGTGAGTCCCCGTGAGATCAGTGGCTGCCGAATCGGCGTGATCACCTTTCCCGGCACGCTCGATGACGTGGACGCGGCCCGTGCCGTGCGCCACGCCGGGGCGTTGCCGGTGCCACTCTGGCACGCGGAGGGCGACCTGCACGGGGTGGACGCGGTGGTGGTGCCGGGGGGTTTCTCCTATGGCGACTACCTGCGAGCCGGTGCGATCGCGGCACACCAACCGGTGATGCACGCAGTCCGGGACGCCGCCTGTCGGGGCACCCCGGTGCTGGGCATCTGCAACGGGTTTCAGATCCTCTGCGAGGCGGGTGTGCTGCCCGGTGCCTTGGTGCGCAACGTCGGACTGCACTTCGTCTGCCGCGACCAGCGGCTGCGGGTGGAGACCAGCGCCACCGCCTGGACGGGCAGGTATGCCCCCGGTGCGGAGATCGTGGTGCCGCTGAAGTCCATGCAGGGCCGCTACGTGGCCGATGCGGCGACACTGGCCGAGCTGGAGGCCCAGGGCCGGGTGGTGTTCCGCTACCTGGGTGCCAACCCGAACGGCGCGGCGCACGACATCGCCGGGATCGCCTCGGCCGATGGTCGGGTGGTCGGCGTGATGCCGCATCCCGAACACGCGATCGACCAGCTCACCGGCCCGTCAACCGACGGCCTGAACCTCTTCCGCTCCGTCCTCGACGTGCTACTGGTTTCTGTGCACGCTTAGAGCCCCTGTTGCGGCACGGTGGGACCCTTGCCTCGACCTGCCCACCGCGGTAACAGCTCGGCGACCGCGAAGTCGAGCTCGAACGGGTCGCTGACGGACAGGCGCGGGCCCGCCCCGATCATCTGGTAGCAGTCACCGTGCCCGATGCTGTACACGCTGACCAGCGGCGGGTCGAGCTCGATCCGCCAGTAGTGCGGGATCCCGTACTGGGCATACAGCGCGGGCTTGGTGGCGCGGTCCTCAAGATGGCTGCCCGGCGACTCGATTTCGACAGCCACCAGCACTTCGGACGGGGCGAACCAGTGCCGCTCCGGCTGATCGCTGCACATCACCAGGACGTCGGGAATGCGGGTGAGCTTCCGCCCGAAGCGGATCTCCACACCCTGCGTCACGGCGAGTGGCTCGGGCGCGACCGCCTCCAGGCGGAAGCCGAGACGCATCGCGACGGCCTGGTGCAGGCTTGAGGGTGAGGGGGACACAGTCAGTGCTCCATCGGTCAACTCGTGGCGGTAGTGACTCTCCGGAAGCGCATCAAGATCCTCGACCGTCCACCCCTCGGTCGGGATCACCCGCAACGCATCACTCACAGTCGCCTCCTTCTCGTGTGCGGGAGTCTATCGCCACCTCCTTGATCGCAATTCGGCTCCTAACGGCACTCGGCGCGCGACCGCGACCGTGATTCGGCTCCGAATGGTGCTCCCGGCGCGGCCCGTACCCTGCGAGGGTGTCTGAGGTTGAGCAGGTGCGGGTGTACCGGGCGTTGGGGTTGGCCGATGACGAGTATGCGCGGATCCGGGAGATTCTCGGGCGGGTGCCGAGCGCGGCCGAGTTGGCGATGTACTCGGTGATGTGGAGCGAGCACTGCTCCTATAAATCCTCCAAGGTGCACCTGCGCTGTTTCGGGGAGACGACCACCGAGGCGATGCGCAAGCGGATGCTCGCCGGTATCGGCGAGAATGCCGGTGTCGTCGAGGTCGGCGACGGCTGGGCGGTGACATTCAAGATCGAGTCGCACAACCATCCGTCCTATGTGGAGCCCTATCAGGGTGCGGCGACCGGGGTCGGCGGGATCGTGCGCGACGTCATGGCCATGGGCGCCCGGCCGATCGCGGTCGCCGACTCGTTGCGCTTCGGCCCCGCCGACGCCCCGGATACTGCGCGGGTGCTGCCCGGGGTGGTCGCCGGGATCGGGGGCTACGGTAACTGCCTCGGCTTGCCCAACATCGGCGGCGAGCTCGTCTTCGACCGCTCATATGCGGGAAATCCACTGGTCAACGCGCTGTGTCTGGGCGCGATGCGGGTGGCTGACCTGCACCTCGCGCACGCCAGCGGCATCGGCAACAAGATCGTCCTGTTTGGCGCGCGCACCGGCCGTGACGGCATCGGCGGGGTCTCGGTGCTGGCCAGTGAAAGCTTCAGCGGGGAAGCCGGCAGAAAGAAGCTGCCCAGCGTTCAGGTGGGTGACCCGTTCACCGAGAAGGTGCTGATCGAATGCTGCCTGGAGCTGTTCGACGCCGGTCTGGTGGTCGGCATCCAGGACCTCGGTGGCGCGGGGTTGGCCTGTGCGACGAGCGAGCTGGCCAGCGCGAGCGACGGTGGCATGCGGGTGGATCTCGACGCGGTGTCGCTGCGGGCACCGGGCATGACGCCGGCTGAGATCCTGTGCAGCGAGTCCCAGGAGCGGATGTGCGCCGTGGTGCGTCCCCGCGATGTGGACGACTTCATGGCGCGGTGCGCCAGGTGGGACCTCACCGCCACGGTGATCGGTGAGGTCACCGACGGCGACCGCTTGGTGATCACCTGGCACGGCGAGACCGTGGTGGACGTGCCACCCCGCACCCTCGCGCACGAGGGCCCGGTCTACCACCGCCCGGTGCGACGGCCCTCCACCCAGAACGCCGTGCAGGCGGCCACGCCGGACGCCTTGGCGCGGCCGTCCACCCCGGAGGAGCTGCGCGCCACGGTGCTGCGGATGGTGGCAGGCCCCGGGCTGTGCTCGCGGGCCTGGGTGACCGATCAGTACGACCGCTATGTGCGGGGCGCCACCGTACTCGCGCAACCCAGCGACGCGGGCATGGTACGCATCGATGAGACCACCCAGCGCGGAGTGGCGGTGGCCACCGACTGCAACGCTCGGTACTGCGCGCTGGACCCCTACGCCGGCACCCAGCTGGCGCTGGCCGAGGCGTACCGCAACGTCGCGGTCACCGGTGCCACCCCGCTGGCCGTGACGAACTGCCTCAATTTCGGCGCGCCCACCGACCCCGGCGTGATGTGGCAGTTCGAGCAGGCCGTCCGCGGACTGGCCGATGGTTGCGTCACCCTCGGCATCCCCGTGACCGGGGGGAACGTGAGCTTCTACAACCAGACCGGGGACACCGCGATCCTGCCGACCCCCGTGGTCGGGGTGCTCGGTGTGATCGACGACGTGCGCCGGCGGATCCCGACCGGGCTGGGTGGTACCGGTGACGAGGTCTGGCTGCTCGGTATGACCCGCGACGAGCTCGGCGGTAGCGAATGGGCGCACGAGATGCACGGGCACCTCGGCGGTCGCCCGCCCGCGGTGGATCTGGCCCGCGAGCAGGCGATCGGCGCGGTGCTCGCCGCCGCGTCCCACGATGGCCTGGTGAGCGGGGCGCACGATCTGTCCGACGGCGGTCTGGCGCAGGCGCTGGTGGAAGCCTGCCTGCACAGCGGCCTCGGTGCCCGGGTGAGCCTGCCGGCGTCGCTCGATCCGTTCGTGGCGCTGTTCTCCGAGTCCTCCGCGCGCGTCGTGCTCGGCGTGCCCGGCGGGCATGCGCACCGGGTCGCACAGCTGTGCAGGGACCACGGGGTGCCGGTGACCCGGCTCGGCGAGGTCCACCCCGCCCCCGTACTGGAGATCGCCGACGTCGCCACCTTCACCGTGGACGAGCTGCGCGCCGCCTGGGAGGCCACGCTGCCTGCCCTGTTCGCCAACCCCGCACCCGCCCCTTAGCCGCAGAGAGAAGGACATGACACGCCAACGCCGAGTCGACGCCGGTGAGTTGCGGGACGCGCTCACCGCGGTCGCGGGGTGGCTGGACGGGGATGGGCGAGCGCCCGCGCGCGAGGAGCTGGCGCGAGCGGTCCGGCTCAGCCTTCGCACACTGGCGCAGGTGGCTCCCGGCGCCACGGTGGAGGTGCGGGTACCGCCGTTCGCCGCCGTGCAGTGTGTCGCGGGCCCCACACACACCCGAGGCATCCCACCGAACGTAGTAGAGACCGACCCGAAAACCTGGCTCGAACTAGCCACCGCCCGCCAACCCTGGCAAGCCGCCCTAGCGGACGGCCGCGTGGCGGCCTCCGGCCCCCGCGCCGACCTCTCCGCCTACCTCCCCCTGGACGATCCGGCGCATTCAGCGGGCCCAGCGGGGTAATCAAGGCGTTCATAACCCCGTTGGGCCCGCTGAATACGGAGAATGGGACGTAGAGTGGGAGGTGTTAGCGGTCCCGTGAGTGAGCCCGAATCTCGTGAGTGAGCACAGTGGAGTCGCAGGTGGGCAACGAAACGCCCCGACATGACCCCGACCACGACAGAGCAGAGTGCTACGGCGACACCGGACCGCGCGAAGAGTGCGGCGTCTTCGGTGTGTGGGCACCTGGCGAAGAAGTCGCCAAGCTGACCTATTTCGGCCTGTTCGCGCTACAGCACCGGGGCCAGGAGGCCGCCGGAATCGCGGTGTCCGACGGCTCGCGGGTGCTGGTGTTCAAAGACCTCGGGCTGGTCAGCCAGGTGTTCAACGAGCAGGTGCTGTCCAGCTTGTCCGGGCACATCGCGATCGGGCACTGCCGTTATTCCACCACCGGATCGAGCACCTGGGAGAACGCCCAGCCCACCTTCGGCACCACGGCCACCGGCTCCGGTCTGGCGCTGGGGCACAACGGCAACCTGGTGAACACCGCCGAGCTGCTGGCGCAGGCCCGCACAGCCGGTGTGCTCACCCGCAACGGGGTGAGCACCGACTCCGACCTGATCACCGGGCTGCTCGCCACCGCCGCGGACACCGGCATCGAGAGCGCCGCCCACCGCCTACTGCCCCAGCTGCGGGGGGCGTTCTCGCTGGTCTTCTGCGACGAGGGCACGCTCTACGCCGCGCGAGATCCGCACGGCGTCCGCCCGCTGGCGCTGGGCAGGCTGGAGCACGGCTGGGTGATCGCCAGTGAGACCGCGGCGCTGGACATCGTCGGGGCCGGCTTCGTCCGTGACGTGGAGCCCGGCGAACTGCTGGCCATCGACGCGAGCGGGTTACGCAGCTCGCGGTTCGCCAGTCCGGACCCCAAGGGTTGCGTGTTCGAGTACGTTTACCTGGCCCGTCCGGACACCACGATCGCCGGGCGTGGCGTGCACGCCACCCGGCTGGAGGTCGGCCGCCGGCTGGCCCTGGAGCATCCGGCCGACGCCGATCTGGTCATCCCGGTCCCCGAGTCAGGCACCCCAGCCGCGATCGGCTACGCGCAGGGCTCGGGCATCCCCTACGGCAAGGGGCTGGTGAAGAACGCCTACGTCGGGCGCACCTTCATCCAGCCGTCCCAGACGATCCGCCAGCTGGGCATCCGGCTCAAGCTCAACCCGCTGCGGGACGTCATCCGCGGTAAGCGTCTGGTCGTGGTGGACGACTCCATCGTGCGTGGCAACACCCAGGGAGCCCTGGTCCGGATGCTGCGCGAAGCCGGGGTGATCGAGGTACACGTCCGGATCGCCAGCCCACCGGTGCGCTGGCCGTGCTTCTACGGCATCGACTTCGCCTCCCGCGCCGAGCTGATCGCCACTGGTGTTGACGCCAGCGATGTTGAGGGGATACGGCGCAAGATCGGGGCCGACAGTCTCGGTTACGTCAGCCTCGAGGGCCTCATCGCCGCCTCCGAACAGCTGGCCTCCCGGTTGTGCACAGCCTGTTTCAACGGTCGCTACCCGATACCACTGCCAGCCGGCGAGTCCATCGGCAAGCACTTGCTCGAAGACCTCGACGCGATGCCGCGGGTGTCGTCTCTGACCAGGTAACGTGATGGTAACTGTTCGTAGGGCTATCTCTCGCGCCATCGTCACCCGTGTCCTGGAGCGCCTGCCATTACCGAGATCGACAGTCCATACACCACCTACGCTGTAGCCGGGGTGGACATCGCCGCCGGGGAGCGGGCCGTCACCGCGTTGCGACCACACGCCCAGCGGGCTCGCCGCCCGGAGGTTCTGGGCGCCATCGGCGGGTTCGCCGGTCTGTTCAAGCTCAAGCCCGGCCGCTGGCGCGAGCCCGTCCTGGCCAGCTCCACCGACGGCGTCGGCACCAAGATCGCGGTAGCGCAGGCGATGGACGTGCACCACACCATCGGGATCGACCTGGTGGCGATGGTGGCCGACGACCTGGTGGTGTGTGGGGCGGAGCCGTTGTTCCTGCAAGACTACATCGCCGTCGGGAAGGTCGTGCCGGAACGGATCGCGGACCTCGTCCAGGGAATCGCCGACGGCTGCGTTCAGGCTGGCTGCGCGCTACTGGGCGGGGAGACCGCCGAGCACCCCGGGATGATGACTGACGACGCCTACGACCTGTCCGCGACCGGGGTGGGCGTGGTTGAGGCCGACGCCATCCTCGGGCCTGATCGCGTGCGGCCCGGTGATGTGGTGGTGGCGATGGCCTCCTCGGGGCTGCATTCCAACGGCTATTCGCTGGCTCGGCACGTGCTGCTGGACATGGCCCGAATCCCCCTGGACGGGCATGTCGAGGAGTTCGGCCGCACGTTGGGGGAGCAGTTGCTCGAGCCCACTCGGATCTACACCAAGGACTGCCTGGCGTTGGTCGCGGAGACCGAGGTGCGGACCTTCGCGCACATCACCGGCGGTGGCCTAGCGGTGAACCTGTCGCGGGTGATGCCCCGCGGGCTGGTCGCCGTGCTCGAGCGCGGTAGCTGGACCCCGGCCGCGGAGTTCGCGCTGATCGCCCGCCGGGGCCGGGTGCAGCGCGCGGAGATGGAGCGCACCTTCAACATGGGCGTCGGGATGGTCGCGATGGTCGACCCGACTGAGGTGGATCGCGCACTGGCTGTGCTCAAGGCCCGGCATGTGCAGGCGTGGGTACTCGGGGAGGTACGCAAGTCCCGAGACGTCGCGGTGAAGGATATCGAGAAGGACTCCACCCGCGCCGTCCTCGTCGGGGACCATCCACGGTTCTGACCGCAGCTGGTGAGTGGCAGTATGGACGTGGGACCTCAGCGGCGGCACTCGTCGTCCTCGTCGGTGTCTGTCTCATCGGCGGAATCCCCGACGCGGGGATCACCGCCACTACCGACGCGGTTTCCGTTGTCGACGACGTGGCTACTGCCGTTGCCGCTCGACAGCTCTCGTTGCAGAGCCGCAAGATCTGTGGTGGGGGAGCTGTACTTGAGTTCCCGCGCCACCTTTGTCTGCTTGGCCTTGGCTCGGCCGCGCCCCATGGCTCGACCCCCTCACGCAGGGAGACGGGGCGGCCGGGGGAACCGGCGGCCCCGTTCATCTCGACAGTGTTTCTCTTAGGCACCACCGTACAGGGTGGGGTGGAGGGGCCGCGACGCGGCACGACGCCGGCGGCCGACGCCGGGAACAGGCTGGTCACGCCCGTGCCGTGACGGTGTGCCGGGCCATCCGGGCGAAGTCGTGTGCGTCGCGCCACGGCCGCCTCCCGACCTCCCCGACAACCACCGCGCGCTGCTCGTCTCGGGGGATGTGCCCCGCCCTGAGCGATCCGAGCTGGAGCATCCTCAACCCGTCATCGGGGCGGCCACCACGATCACCGTTTTCCCGTGAGCTGTTGGTAGGTCTGCCAAATGGCCGCCGCGATGCTGGTACCTGGGCTCCAGTGGAGTTCGACCGCCGCTTTAGTGGAGTCGAGTGCGCTGTGCCGCGTCTCGCCTGCCCGTGCCGGTGCGAACGTCGGCTCGATCGCTGTTCCCGCAGCGGTGTTGATGATGTCAAGGAGATCGCTTACGGCGGTGGGGTTGCCAGTGCCGATGTTGAACACCGCCTCGTTGCCGACGTAGTCAGTCGCCGCAAGGAAAGCGTCGCGGGCGTTGACGATGTTGACGACGTGTAGCGCCACGTCGCTGGGAATGTGGTCGCGGTGGCCGGTGGACAAGTCGTCCATCACGGCGACGTGGTGACCGTCGGTGATGAGCCGGTCCACGAGATGTGAGCCGATGAACCCGGCGCCGCCGGTGACAAGTGTGCGCATGTCGGCGCACACTATCTGTTCGCCTTGATCCCAATCGGTCGAAGCCGCACAGCGGAGTCCTGTCAGGTCGTGGACGGTGATCGTGCGCCAGTTTGCGGGAAGAACGAACTGTACTGTGCCGGTCATCGTGGACTGGCGGTGACGTTGATGTGTTGGCGCATCCATTCCACAGTGGCGGTCAGCCCCTGCTGCAACGGTGCACCTCCATGAGCTGCTCTACCACTAGACAATCCCTGATCCCGTGGGCTAGGGTCGCTCGACGCCGGTGGATCCCGCTTTCCCCGGTTCGGTGATTCGGCGCTGCTCGGCGAGTAGTTCGTCCACGGAGGCGGCTCCGCTGGCATACCGGGCGCCGATCTCGGCGTTGAGGGTGTCCACCACGTGCTGCACCTCACGGCGGCGCTGGGATACCGACGCCTCCTCCGTGTGGTAGGCCTGTAGCGCGCTCTCGAGCTGCTCGTCGGAGCGTGACCCGACATTGGAGAGATCGACATCAGCGACCAGTGCCTCGACATGGCGGCGGTGCGCCTCGGCCCGCGTGGGCCGCAGTGTCTGGTGGTGACCCGAGCCGGTAGCCGGGCCCACGGCGTTCACCGCCAGGATCCGGCCCAGCTCGGCGACGACCGCAGCGTCGCCACCGTCACGGCGGCGCTGTTGCTCGGCGCGCACGATGTCGATCCGGGCGTGCAGCAGCCAGCGCAGGTAGGATAGATCGGTCTCCTCCTGCGCCGCGTCGTCCCGGCGCGCGCGCACCTCAACCAGCCCAAGCCCACCCAGCTCCGCGACATAACCGGGATCCAAAACCCGATCGATCCTCCGCCGCCCTCCCGGCCGCACCTCGATCACACGACCATCCTCCCACCTACGGCGCATTCAGCGGGCTGAGCGGGGCTATTCGGGTGCGTTAGCCCCGCTCAGCCCGCTGAATGCGGACGATGACGACTTGAGGCGGCGCAGGGCGGCGCGACCTGGGGGTTCTCCGGTGTCGGGGGGGAGGGATTCTGGGTCTATCGATGCTGGGGTGGTGCCGGCTATCAGCGGGGTGGTGGGTTCTATCGAGCGTTTGAGGAGGGCTAGGGCTATGGGGCCTAGCTCGTGGTGGGTGGTGACTGTGCCGACCCGGCCGACCACTCGCTCGCCGGCCCGCACCGGGTCCCCGGTGGTGGGCAGGGTCTCGGGTGACTCCAGGTGCAGCAGCACCATCCGCCGCGGCGGGCGGCCCAGGTTCGACACCCGAGCCACCGTCTCCTGGCCCCGGTAGCACCCCTTGTCCAGGTGCACCGCGGGGCCGATCCAGCCGACCTCGTGCGGGATGGTGCGCTCGTCGGTGTCGATTCCCAGCCGAGGGCGCAGCGCCGCCGCCCGGATCGCCTCGTAGGCCCAGCTGCCGGCCGGGGTGGCGCCGGCCTCGACGAGCCGTTGCCAGACACTCGCGAGCTCGCCGCGAGACACCAGCAGGTCGCTGCGGCCCGCCGCGGCGCGCACGAACCCGCCCAGCTCACCGGCCCGTACGATCACCTGGTCAGCGCCGGGGCCCAGCAGTGACAGCACGGCCAGCTCCGGCGTCGCATCTCGGGGCGCCACCTTCGACCAGAACACCATCGAGTTCAGATAGGCCAGCAGCCCCTCCGCCCGGCCGGGGTCGGTGTCCAGCCACACCGTGTCGTGCACATGGGACACCACAGCGTGGTGCTCGACGTGTCCCCGTAGGTCCAGGACCAAGGCCTCGGTGTGCTCGCCTACGCCGAGCGCGAGCAGGTGCTGGGAGGTGATGGTGTGCAGCCAGGTCAACCGGTCCTCGCCCGGCACGGCGAGGACCTCGCGGTGCGACCGGTCCACCACCACGACGTCGCGGTCGGCGGCGCGCTGCTCACCCAACGGATCGCCGTAATGCCAGGCCACCCCGGGGTCCGGGGATCCTTTGGGCGGGGGCACCGCACCCGGCGACGTCAGCAGAGGCGAGGTCACAGGCCGTTGACCTCCGCCGCGGTTTCGCCGTGTTCGGCGCAGCGCCCGGACAGCGCCAGGTGGCTGGGGTCCAGCACGAACCCGAACTGTTCTCGCAACCGCTCGGTGAGGGCGGTGAGCTCCTCGGGGGGTATCTCGGTGATGCCTCCGCAGCGGTGGCACACCAGGTGGACGTGCGCATGCGCGTGGGTGGAGTAGCTCGGCGCACCGTGCCCGAGGTGGGTGTGCCGCACCAGGTCGAGGCCCTCGAGCAGGTCGAGGGTGCGGTAGACGGTGGTGATGTTCACCGCGGGGGCGACGCGTTGGACGTGCTCGCAGATCCGCTCCGGGGTGGCGTGCTGCAATTCCCGCACCGCGTCGAGCACGAGTTGCCGCTGCGGGGTCATCCGCATCCCCCGCTCATGCAGTGTGCGTCGCAGGCTGGTGTCCACAACCATGATGGTAGCGCTGCGTGCTCCGCTCGAACGTGTACTCGCCGCCGCGCGGTGCGCGGGCTTGCCGGCCGGGAGATCCCGCGCGGAGTGCCTGCTGACAGTGACCGGATATTGACGTTGCCGAACCCGCCGCGGCGGGGTTAGCGTGCAGGCACACGGGAGAGGAGGTGGTCTGAGGTTGAACAGCTATAGGACTCGTGAGGTGGCTGTCAGCTAGAGCCGCCGACGGCCGGGGAAGGCCACCTCCACCTGGACGACGTTGACCCCAACGGCGGACCGCGAGAGGCGGCCGGCGAATCCAAGGCAGTCACCCGGCCCCCGGGGTTCCTGAGTGCGGTCTTGCTCGGGCAACCCCGGGGGCCGACTCCGTGCCCTGAGAGGGTCCAGATGCCCTGAGAGGGTCCAGTCCACCGCGCCGTGGGGTCAGCCCACTACACGGCTGAGGCGGATGGACACGTGCGGCTGCATGGGCTGGCCGACCATCGCGCGTTGCTCGACGTAGGCCAGGTCGCCGTGCTCGACGATGCCGTAGAGCCGGTGCGCGCCGCTGACCTCCTTGGCCGAGGAACTCCGCACCACCGCATCGGTGGCCAGCTCCCACGAGGTCTGGTTGAGCGGCCGCCCGTAGTAGAGTTCCACGATTCCGGTGCCGTGCACGGCGAGCAACTCGATGGTGTCATCGGCTTGCGGCCGCCAGAACCCCGTCTCCCGGGCCGCCGGTCGGATCACCTTGCCGGCGTCGTCGAGCAACCACGCCCGCGACTCGTAACGCAAGAACGGCCGCCCGTCGTGGCAGAACACCACCTGCTGGCCGAAGCGGTACGGCCCGTCGATGGTCGGGTAGACGATCTCGCCTTCGCCGCGCCAGACACCGACCAGCGGCAGCAGCATCAGGCATTGTGGGTGCAGCTCAGGCCCCTCGCGCAGGTTCGCGGTGTCACCGGGAATCGGTAGGTCGGTGAACTCGGGGAGGTTGCGGATGCCGGTGCCCTGCGCACGCTGCGCAGCGGCCCGCACCGCCTCGTCGCCGCCAAGACCGTTGGAACCGTTGGGGGCTGCCACGCCCGAGATCATAGAGTGGGTCGTGGCCGGCCCTGCGCGCTGTCCCCGGTAGCGTACCGGGCGTACCGGGCGTACCGGGCGTACCGGGCGTACCGGCGCGTATGGCCCGACGTACCCGAGGTGAGTAAGGAATCGGTGAGCGCCATCAATATACCCGACGCTCGGTTGTCCGGCGGACCATCGCTACAAGTTCCTCGACTGGCTGCTCGGTGGACATAACGAGGTCGGCGGTAGCGCGCAAATCAGTTACCTTCCACAACAAGCACTTCCGGATCGCGGCTGTAGCACGACCCAGCCCCGGCGGTCGGACTTGGCAACGGGCGCAGGCTCGAGTACGTGCACGTTATGCACGCCGACAAGGGTGGCGTATCGCTTGTCCTGTCGAGCGTGCCAGAAGTCGTCGTCGGCGCAGATGGCAGCGCTGTAGCGCCGCTGTAAACGGTCACGCTCCTCTTCGTTGAGTGCCACGAACTCGACGGCGTCGGTGTCAAAGCAGCCTACGACTGGCCCACCGGTCGGTTTAAGCAGCACGAGGTCGCCAGGTTCGATCTGGTAAAATGGGGCGATGGCGTGCTTAGAGAATCGAGACTCGATACTCTTCTTGCCATCCATGATGTAACTCAGAAAAGGTTCAACCATTACCGCGAGGTGCACTGGTCGCCCGTCCCGAACCGCTTGCCGAAGTACGGACCAGCTCGGATAGTCACTCGTCGTGTCAACGAGAAGCTCTAATAGGGCGGTTTCACGCATCGTGCGTTCCTCCAAGTTTTCTGTGTTCAGCGAGCTCAACGAGCCGGACATGGTGCAGTCGTGCGGCGACGTCGTGGCTGACGCCAAATGTGTCCGCGTGGGCAAGCGTGTTGGGCGGCGAGAAAAGATTCTCCATCAGGTCGCCGTCGCATAAGGTGATCAATTGACCAATGGCAAGCGGGTTGGCCGGCGTGAAAACACGGTTGCCGCTCGTCCACATGCCGACGCGCTTTCGCGCCGGATCACGCCGGCTGACGGTAGCCAACACATCGCCATGGACCAGCGAGCCGACGTCGGTTCCGGTCGGTCGTTCCGCCAGCTTTACTCTCACCGGCCCAAAGCGTACTTCCCGCCACTGTCTTCCCGCACTCAGTGGAAGATCGTGGTCGCCTCCACCGCGCCCGCGATGACCTGCCGACCGAAGCTCCCACGCCCATGGTGCGTGTGACCATCGCCGTGAGCGGCGGGTACTGGGTGCACACGCGGGAACTATCAGCTCACGTGCAGTTGGAGCAGTGCGAGTTTGGAGTTCTCCAGTTCCACCTCGAAGACGCCGGGGGTGTTCGCGGTGAAGGCGACCGACGCGGTGGTGCCCGCCGGAACCGGGGCCTTGCGCTCGTAGCCGGGCACGTGGATCTCATCGGCCACGTCGCTGCTCACCGACACGACGAGCGGGGTACCCAACGGGACTGTGACTTGGCCGGCCTCACCGCCGGCCTTCCCGCCGCGGACCGTGATGCTGATCGTGCGGACGGTCGGCGCGATCGGCGCCGGCGCTGGCCCCCGTGCCGCCACCGCGTTCGCCGGGCTGGAGCTGGGCGTTGCGCCGGCCCCGTGCCCGCAGCCGCCGAGCGCACCGATCATCGCTGCTCCCGCCGCTAGCAGAACCGCGATCCGACCCATCGTCGTACCTCCCCAGTGACCGACCGCGCGCACGTACCGACCGTGCGCAGGATCATCAGCCTGCCATAGCCTCCGTGATGTGTATAGAGTGTGATGCTGATACACAGTCTGGAGGTAGAGCTGTGCGCACCAACATCGACATCGACGACGATCTGCTGACCGAGGCAGCCGAGATCGCTGGCACGACCACCAAGAAGTCGACGGTGGAGACGGCGCTGCGCGCGCTCATCCGGCAGCACAAGGTGCGCCGGGTACTCGAGCTGTGGGGCAACTTCGACTGGGAGGGCGACCTGCCGCAGATGCGCCGCAGCCGCTTCGAGTGATCTCGGTCGTCGTCGATTCCAGCGTGTGGATCGACTTCTTCGCCGGGAAGCCCACCTGGCAGGCGCTGAACCTCCGCGAGCGGATCCAGCGGGGGGAGCCGATCGGCTTGACCGACGTTGTGCTCACCGAGCTGCTGGCGGGTGCCCGCGATGATGGGGAACTGACCAGGCTGGCGCGTTATCTCGATCCGTTCGAGGTGGCCCGGCTACAGTCGCCGGATGACTTCCGCCTTGCCGCGGCGCTGCACCGTGCCGGCCGGGCCGCCGGCACGCCGATCAGATCCACCACTGACTGCCTCATCGCCGCGGTGTGCATCCGGGAGCGCCTCCCGTTGCTGCACGATGACCGGGACTTCCACCATCTCGCCGAGGTGAGCGACCTCACCGTGGTCCGCTCGCCCCCGGCCTAGACAGTCGAGTCCGCTGCGTGCCCTGGGGCTGGTGTGTCGTGAACTCGACGCTACCGACCTCCCGAGTGCCCGAAAACGTCCGTGGTGCCGAGGTCACGGCGTGCACCATCACTGCGCAAGTAGTACCGGTGTTTCAGGACGCTATGGGGCTGCCTCAACCCCCGACGGACCTCCGGTGCCGAGCACGCGGCTGTTCACACTGGATCGGTGGTCCCAAGCGGTTCTGCCGGGTGAGAGGTGTGACAGTTGATCGGACTCGTTCGATCGCCGGCCGCGATGTCAGGCGACGCGGTCGGGGGCGGGGATGCGGCGGCGTACGGTCACCATCGCTCCCTGGTGCGGCACCATGGTCACGTGGCGGGGCCGCACCGGCTCGTCCGGCGCGGTGGTGGGGGACAGCTCGACCGCGCGCAGGACTTCCCGCAGTACGGTGCGCATCTCGACTTGGGCGAAGGTGGCGCCGAGGCAGCGGCGTACCCCGCCGCCGAAGGGCAGCCAGACGGCCGGATCGGGCCGGGAATCGAGGAATCGCTGCGGGTTGAACTCCTCCGGGTCGGGGTAGTGTCGTCCGCTGTGGTGCACCAGGTTGATGCTGGGCGTCAGGATGGTGCCGGCCGGAATGCGGTGCCCGGCCAGCTGCACCGGTGCGGTCAGTTTGCGACCGAACTCGAAGACCACCGGTCGCACTCGCAAGCTCTCCTTGCACACCGCGTCGAGCCAGGCGTCGTCGCCGTCCTCGGCGGCCCGAGCGGTACGGTGCAGCAGCGCGGGGTGGCGGGTGAGCCGCTCGAAGGCCCAGGACAGCGCGGTGGCAGTGGTGTCGTGCCCGGCCAGCAGCAGCGTGACGAGCTGGTCGAGCAGCTCGTCGTCGGCCATCGTCTGCGCTGCGCCCTCGACACCGCGCACCAGCATCGCCAGCGCGTCGGTCCGCTGCGCCAACTGCGGGTCGACGCGGCAACGGGTGATCTCCTCGGAGAGCAGCGCCAAGGCAGCTGCCCTGCGCTGCGCGCGGCGGCGCCACCTGCCCAACCGGAGCAGCACCCGCGGCGGCGGGATCAGCTCCACCGGGGAGCCGATCTCCAGCATGGGCGGCAACGCCGCCCGCAGCGCGGCGAGCCGGCGCTCGTCGCGCACCCCGATCACGGTGCGCAGGATGACCTCGAGGGTGAGCCGCTGCATCCGGGGGAACAAAGGGAACTGCTCGCTCACCGGCCACCGGGCGACCTCCTCGGCGGTGATGGCGACCATCTCGGCGACCTGCCTGCGCACCGAGTCGCCGTGAAACGCCGGCAGCATCATCCCGCGGCTGCGCCGGTGCTTGTCGTCGTCGAGCATGAGGACCGACTTCGGCCCCACGACCGGGCTCAGCGGTGCGGCCGCCTCCCCCGCATGGAAGATCGCCGGGTCACCACGGGTCACCGATCTGATGTCATCCGGGTCGGCCAGGTAGACGAGCGTGCCAATCCGGGGTATCCGGATGCTGAACAGGTCGCCGTATCGCCGGTGGCAGGCGCGCACGAAGCGGACGGGGTCCAGCAAGATCAGACCGGCCTGCAGCACCGCCGGCAGCGGCGGGCCGGGGGGCAGCGCACGCTCCATACCCTGGGACTATACATACGTTTGTCTAGCCCCGGTAGTATCCGCGGTTATGGGACACCGGGAGGCGCTGCTCGACGGCGCTAGGCGCTGCCTGCTGGAACGGGGATACGCGCGCACCACGGCACGGGATCTGGTGGCCGCGTCGGACACCAACCTCGCGTCGATCAGCTACCACTTCGGATCCAAGGAGGCGCTGCTCAACGAGGCCCTGCAGCAATCCTTCGACGAGTACATCGGGCAGATCACCCGGATCGTGTTCGCCGACCCCAGCGCGACACCGTTGCAGCGGGTCCGGGCTTCCTGGGAGGCGCTGGTGCGCACGGTCGAGCAGGACCGCCCGCTGAATGTGGCCTGCGTCGAGGCACTGGCCCAGGCCGAACGGGTGCCGGAGCTGCGTGCCCAGCTCGCCGAGTGCTACGAGCGGGCCCGCGCCACCGTGGCCGACCTGGTGCGCGCCTCAGTCGACGGCCTGTCCGATTCCACCGCGCGGCAGGTCGCCTCATTCCTCATCGCGGTTTACCACGGCCTGCAGATTCAATGGCTGCTAGACCCCGACCGCGCCCCCACCCCCCAAGACCTCATGACCGCTCTAGAGATCGCGCTGCCCGCCGCCCTCACCACCGAGCGGCCACCATCGCAATGACGCGGGCGCAGCAGGGCTATCCGGCGCTTGATAACCCCGCTGCGCCCGCGCGATGGGCTCAGGACACGGTGACGTCCACCGAGAACAGGCCCGGGGCGTCGGCGGTTACCAGGCGTTCGCCGGTGCCGGATCGGTGGAGGGCTCGGATGGTCCAGGGGCCGGGGGCGGCGAAGAAACGGAACTGCCCGGAGGCTGAGGACACCACCTCGGCGGTGAACTCCCCGGTGCTGTCGAGCAACCGTACGAAGGCACCTCCGAGGGGTTCTCCGGTCGTTCGCACCGTGCCGGTCAGCACGGTCTGCTTGCTCAGGTCCGTCCCCGGCGGCAAGTCCGGAGTCTGTTCTGGCGCTCCGCACATGCAGATCAGCCCCCGCTGCCGAGCTCGATCGGCGCGCCGACCAGCGAGCCGTATTCGGTCCAGGAACCGTCGTAGTTCTTGACATCGGATTGGCCCAGCAATTCGTGCAGTACGAACCAGGTGTGGCTGGAGCGCTCGCCGATCCGGCAGTAGGCGATGGTCGAGCGGTTCTCGTCCAGCCCGGCCGCCCCGTACAGCGTCCGCAGTTCGTCGTCGGATTTGAAGGTGCCGTCCTCGTTGGCCGCTTTGGACCACGGCACGTTGAGCGCGGTGGGGATGTGTCCCGGACGCTGCGCGGACTCTTGTGGCAGGTGCGCCGGCGCGAGGATCTTGCCGGAGAACTCGTCGGGCGAGCGGACGTCGACCAGGTTCTTGGTGCCGATCGCCTCGAGGGTCTCCTGGCGGAACGCCCGGATCGAGGTGTCCTGTTCCTGGGCGGTGTAGCTGGTGGCCGGCCGGCTCACCTCGTCGGTGTTCAGGGTGCGACCGTCGAGCTCCCACTTCTTGCGCCCGCCGTCGAGCAGCCGGACGTCACGGTGACCGTAGAGGGTGAGATACCAGTAGGCGTAGGCCGCGAACCAGTTGTTGTTGCCGCCGTAGAGCACCACGGTGTCACCGTTGCTGATGCCCTTGTTCGACAGCAGTTTCTCGAATGCGCCCCGGTCCACGAAGTCGCGAATCACCGGGTCCTGCAGCTCGGTCTTCCAGTTAATCTTCACTGCCCCGGGGATGTGCCCCGCGTCGTAGGCGGTGGTGTCTTCGTCGACCTCGACGAAGACGATGCCATCGGTGCTCAGGTTCTGCTCTGCCCAGTCCGGCGTGACCAGGACGTCTTCACGGCTCATGCGACAGCTCCTCGCTCAGTGTTCGCTTTGTGCACAGTGGATTGTCGGGAGGGGTGCCGGGTTGTCTGCCAGGGGCGCTGCTCGGCCGAGGGCGTTGGCAACCGGAGGTGGCTCTCGCGGCTGCACCCTATGACCGTGCGCGAGGCGCCGCCTGGTCAGAGCGTCGGACACAGGCTGCTGTGCAGGCGGCAGAAATCGACTACCCGGCGCTTAGTGAGCAGCGAGTGCACGAGAGCTAGCCTACCGGAGACGCCCGGTCCGCGGGGCTGTCGTTCCGCGGACCGGATGAGCTGTCCTGCCCGGGGCGGATGAGCTTCCTGACGGTAGGAGTCGCGCCCCGCGGAAAAGATCAGAGCGGATCGGCGTAGGCTGCGCCGATGACGCTGGTCACCCTTGATATCGCGCTTGTCATGCCGGAAAACCTTCGCGTGCGGGCTGTCGCGTGTAGCGAGTTTCTGTCCGAGAAGATGAAGGCGGGGGGGTCGGCGTCAACTTTTCAGCTCGGTGAACCGTTTCCCGGCGAGGATGAGGAACGCTGCGAGCCGCATGTGTCACTGTTCATGCTCGCCGTCGACGAGACGGAGGTGAACGAAGTCGCGCGCGTCGTCGAACGGCTCGCAAGAACTCTACCGGCTCTCGATGTGGAAGGAGCGGAGTACCGGTACAATCCACACGGAGCGGTAGAGGTGTATTTCACCAGATCGGGGGCATGGCGTGCGCTTCAACGTGCCGTGATCAGGTCAGTCGAACCACTCCGGCGAGGACGTCTGCGAGAGGTCGACCCGTCCGGCACTCGCATTTGTGATCTTGTGGAGAACGTACCGTGGGACGATGTGAGGCGACAACAGTTGGTGAGGTATGGTTACGACGAGGTCGCCGACGAGGAGAATGGTGGGCATGATCGTTTCCACCCGCACGTGACGCTGGCATGGCCACGCGATCACGACTATCGGGTTTCCCTTGATGGCCTGCCGACTCCTCGTTCGTTCAGCGGTCGGCTGGCCGGGCTGGCCCTGTTCGGCATGAGTCCCTATGGAACCTGCACAAAGAATAACGGCGTGTTCTCGCTTGGCGCGATCAAGCCCGTCGCCTCATTCATGGAGAGTCGTGGCGCACCATTCCGTGTCGGTGAATCGCGTGGGTGATTCATCAGGCCGCAGAGCGTCAGAAGGGGGTTTCGGGCGTCAGCTGCCGGACTTCTGGTAGGTACGAGTCCAGCTCGCCGGTTTCGAACCGGCACATATTGATCACGTTCCAGAACTGTCCGCCGACATTGCCTTCGAGCTTGTAACGGCCGTCCGGCGCCAGGGCCGCCCACCCTTCGGGTAGACCGAGCAGGGTCAGTCGCAGTTCGGGCGGATCGCTGGTGACGGACCACAGTCGGGTGGTGCCATCGTCGCCGCCGGTCGCCAATAGGTCGCCTGACGGACTGAACGTCACCGACCACACACTGCGGGTGTGCCCTGGCAGAGTGTGCAGATTTCGTCCGGACCGTGGGTCCCACAGGCGGATCATGAGATCGTCCCCGGCCGTGGCCAGCAGGTTTCCGGAGGGGTTGAACGCGGCTGTCCACAGCCGCTGAGTGTGCTGCCTCAGCTCGTGCAGCGGCTCTCCGGACGCTACGTCCCAGACCCGGGCCGTGGTGTCCCAGGAAGCGCTGGCGAGCATGCCGTCGCCGAAGTCGACGGCATAGACCCGGTCGGTGTGGCCCCGCAGCGTCTGCAGCAGTTTCCCGGACTCCGCGTCCCACAGCCGGACCGCCGAGTCGTCACACCCGGTGGCGATCAGCGAGCCGTCGGAGCTGAACGCGATCGATCTCACCCGGCCGCGATGCTCCGCCAGAGTGTGCACCAATCGCCCGGTTGCGCGGTACCACAGCCGGACCGTGTCGTCGTCGTTCGCCGTGGCCAGCTCGTCCCCGGACGGGCTGAACGCCACCGCCCAGATGGGTGCGGACTGGACGTCGAGGTACCGTTCGTAGCGATCGGTGTCCAGGTTGAGCAGGTTTAGCCGGCCGTCGTTGCTCACCGTGACCAAACGACGCCCGGACGGGCTGAAGATCGCGGTCTCCAGCCGGACCAGCCGATTGTCCGTGCCGGTGAGCCGTCGCAGCTGCCGACCGGTCGTCGGGTCCCAGAGCCGGACCACGCCGTCGCTGCCGCTCGCGGCCAGCATCGAGCTGTCCGCGCTGAACCGCACCGAGGTCACCTGCCGCCCGTGCCCGGTCAGCGTGTGTCTGCACCGCCCGGCTGTGGGATCCCACAGCCGGGTGGTGAACTGATCGTCGCTGATGGCGAGCTGGCTGCTGTCCCGGCGGAACACGAACGGCCAGACCGACCCGGTGTGTCCGGAGAGCTCATGGCGCAGTCGACCGGTCGCGGTGTCCCACAGGCGTACGGCTCCGGCGCTGTCCCCGGTGGCCATCAGGTCGCCGGATGGGTTGAAGGTGACCCAATAGAGTGCGGCGTGGTGACCGTGCAGGGTGTGGCGGAGCCGGCCGGTCGAGGTGTCCCACACTCGGACACCCCCGTCGGTGTCACCGCTGATGAGCAGAGGTTCGCTCGGGTGAAAGGCCAGGGTGTAGACCTGACCGGTGTGGCCCCGGAGCTCGGAGCGCCGGCGGCCGGTTGACGGGTCCCACAGGTATACCGCTCCGCCCTGCCCACCGGTGGCCAGCAGGTCGCTGGCGGAACTGAAGACGACGCGGTAGACCGGACCGGTGAGGCCGGTGAACTCGCGCGACTCGCCGGTCGCGGTGTCCCAGATCAGGACGCTTCCTTCCCGGTAGGCGGCCGCGATGAGCCGGCCACTGAAGGCCAGGCTGAAGATGAGGCCACGCCCGGCGGGCAGTTCCCGCCGCAGCGAGCCGCTCGTGATGTCCCACAGCCGCAACACGCCGTTGGCGTCCCCGGTAGCCAGCTCCTCCCCGGATGGGCTGATCACGACCGGCCAGGACCACCGGTCGTGCCCCTGGAGGACGTGCCGGCAGTCGCCGGTGACCGCATCCCAGATGCGCACGGTGCCATCGTCTGATCCGGTGGCGAGGACGTTCTCGCCATAGGTCACCATGAAGACGCGACCGCGATGCCCCTGCAGGGTGCGCAGCGGCGCGCCGGTCGCGGTGTCGCAGATCAGCACGCCGCCATCGTCGCTGCCGATCGCCAGCATGCCCCCATCCCGGCTGTAGTCGAGAACCTGGGGTAGCCGGCCCATCTCGACGTGGAAGCCATGCCGTACCCCGATCGAGGCCGGGGAGAACTCCGTGTGGATCGGGTCACGGGGAGCCACAGCTGCCCCGGCTAACTCCGGCGCGTCCTGCGGAACGCCGGTCGCGTCGATGAGCGCCGCCCTGGTCCACCGGCTTCCGGTCACGGTCACGCCGGTGAGGTCGGTGCGCAGCAGCCGGGCCCCGCGCAGGTCCGCCCCGCGCAGGTCGGCGTCGGTGAGCTGCGCCTCATCCAGCCGGGCTCCCACCAGACGAGCGTCGTGCAGGGTGGCCCCGGTCAGATTCGCTCCCACCAGGCTGGCGCCGGTGAGATCGGCACCGGTGAGGTCGACCCCCCGCAGCTCACGGTGAGAGAGGTCCTCGCCCTTCAACGACGCGCCGCGCAGGTCGGCGCTCGGCGCGGTGCGCAGCCGGGCGCTCACCCTGATGGCATTAGCCTGCGCCACCTCGTTGGCGTCGGTGGGCACAGAATCCACCCATGCCTGGCAGGCCCGGGTGTCGGCCAGGTCGCAGAGGAACTCCGCAGCCAACTGGGACAGTGGGTGCTGGTGCAGCTGAGGGGGTGCGAGTGCACCGGAGTTGAGCTGGTCGGCGATCTCCTTGGCGATCAGCCACTCCGCCACCGAGCGGTGGATGAAACCGAACAGGCCTTCCTCGGTGCGTACCAGCAGACTGCCGGTGCCGATGGCGAAAGCAGTCTGGTCGGGCGAGAGCCGGCGGTCGGCGAGGTGGGAGAGCGTCTTGGCCACCTCGGTGAGCTCAGCGAGCTGGAGGTGAGACTCGCCGGTCTCCCACAAGCGCAGGGCGAGCGTGGTCACGGCCTCCCACAGGTCCTCCAGGCGCAGGGCGACTGTGGCACCGAGACCAGCGGTGGCTCGCTCCACCTCGTGGGACAGCCACGACTGCAGGATCTCCCGGTACAACCCGGCTGAGCTGATCGTGTGTTGTGCATCGGCCACCGCGCGTAGCCGGTCGGCGTCCAGGGCGGCGATGAAACTGAGCATGCGCGGGTTCTCAGAGAGTTCGAGCAGGTTCTGGATACTTTTGATCATGTTCCAGCGAGCATCGGCCCTTGGCTGGTCTCCGCCGTAACGGTTGACGAGGTACCGGCGAATCTCGGTGGAGGTGAAGCCTTCGACGGCGAGGATCCGCCGGTGGGGCATCAGACCGACCTGTTCGCCCAGCGTGGTGAACACCTGAGCGTCCGACCTGAAGTGCTCCGTCCGACTCGTCACGATGATTTTCGCCCGATCCTGGGCGGCCTCCAGCAGTGTGTGGAGGTGCTCGGCAGCGCGGTCGTAGGTGATCCGGGTGACCAGCTCGTCGAAGCCGTCGAACAGCAGGATGATCCTGCCCTCGCGCAGCATGTAGTCGAATGATGTGAGATTCGGCAGCCCCTCGCCGTGGTTGGCCAGGTGCGCGGCGACCAGCCCGTGGACTGTGTGCGTCTTGTCCAGCGCCCGTAGCTCGATCAGGATCGGGATCAGGTGGGGTGCCGTCTCGGCGATGCGTCGGGTCACTTCGCGCAGCAAGAACGTTTTGCCACGCCCGGCGTTGCCCAGCACCAGCAGAAACCTCTGGCAGTCGGACTTGGCCAGGCGCACGAGCTCGTCGGCGAGGTCCTCGTGAATGGGTTGATCGCCGTGCCCCAGCTCCCGGAAGCGCTGCGGTACGTACAGGGCCGGGAGGTAGAGGGGGTCGGTGTACAGCTGGGCCGCCTGCCTGTCGAGGTAGCCGCTCAGGTCGACCAGGCCCTGGAACTCGGTGAAGCTGCGCACCCGCACACCCCGGCGCAGCGCCTCCTCGCGGAGTTCCGGTGCGGGTGCGGGGCCCTGGTAGACCAGTTCCGAACCGGGACCAGGCTCGTAGTGGAGGAAGTCTTCGACGATCTCCCGGCTCAGTTCTCCCACGTGAGCGCCGACCCGCCACTGCGGGTTGAAGTCAACCTCCTGCCGGGTGAGCAGCAGATGGGGCGGTTCCGTCTCGACGCGGCGAATCCTGACCCGCTCGTGGCGGGCTTTACACACTTCCTCGATGCGGTCAAGGAGCAGGTTCTGTGGGTCGGCGGTGGGCAAGGGCTCCGGCGCTACGGGTTCCAGCGCCAGCCCGGGTTCGTCGTCGCCCGAGTCGAGTTCCCGCGCCGTGGCCGGGGGGAAGGTGCCCTCGGTGGCGCGCCAGGCGCACGCGAGGTGTACCGGTTTCCCTCCGGCGGCGCCATAGGCTGAGAAGCGCCGCAGACCCTCCGGGGTCACCTGGATGATTTCCTCCTGGCCGGGAGCGGTCGCGGGTACTACGGGCAGACCCGACGCGAGGGAACTGACGGTCGCGCCGCCTGGGCCGGGGCCATGCAGGAGCAGGGACAGGCGGGGGCCCAGGAGGCGGTCCAGGGTGCCCGCGTCACGCAGTAGGGCGGGATCGGCGCCGGCCGGCCGGCCGCCTGGGTCGGGGTCGTGGCGGAGGAACCCGACCCGCAGCCATCCGGACTCCTCGAAGGGCCGCAGCCGCTTGGCGAACCAGGCGGCCTGCGCATCGCCGATCGACCCGTAGTCGTCGTCCGGTCGATGGGTGAGTGCCATCGTGGAGTTCAGGCCCGCGACGGCTACCCGAAGTTCAGGCACGGGGAACAGTGTCCACGGCTGGGCGATGTCGAAAAGTGGCCCGTCCAAACCCTGGTAGAGCTCGCCGAACAACTCTGCGTAGTGCTCCAACTTGGGAAAGTACGGCTGCTGTGGCTGCTCGTCCCTGGCCTCGCAGTGCAGGAAGTACGCCTGGCAGGCGGTCTTGGACACGTCGTGGCCGCCGGGGACGATGAGCAAGCGGTCGGGTCCCAGCCCGAGAAGCACCCGCAGCCCGGTCAGGAACGCCAGCGCCTCGTCCTTCTCGCGCCGCCGACCGGACTCCATCAGATCGCCGGTGACGAGGATCAGGTCGGGATGGGGTGCACCGGTATCGGTCAGGTGGGTCACATTGGCCCAGACCCGTGCCTGCAGATCGGCCGCGTTCAGGTGCTCGGCCATGCCCCGACCGAATCGGGGTCCTGGCACGTGGAGTAGCGCGATCCCCTCGCGTCGGGTCGGCAGAGCAGGGCCGGCGGGGGGATAGAGAGGTGGTGTGACCGGGATGCGGCGGGTGCGCCCCAGCTCGCGCGACGGCACCGATTGTGCCGCGTGGCGGGGGTCCGGCTCGAGCTGGAGTGTCCCGTCGTCATCGGGCGCCAGCACCTCGACCAGGGTCGTCGGGTGCGCGGGGAACTCCGGCGCCTGGGCTGGCTTGGCTCGCCCGGCCAGCGCGTGGCGCAGGCGGCTGAGCAGCACATCGCCGGCTGTGTCGGGGTCGGTGACGCCCACCAGGTCCACCCAGGTGACGGTGGCGAGCAGGCCATCCAGCGGGCAGTCCTCGATGCGGACGGTGACGAGCTTGGCGCGGTCGGTACGCCACGCGGCCTGCCATTCCATACTCCCGTATCGAGACTCGCGATAGTTGCGGGACAGCACGGCCACCACCACCGCGGCATCCCGCACCCCGCGGTCCATGAAGTTGATGAAGTTCGTGCCGGGGACGAAGTCCCAGGCCTGGATGAGGGTACGGTGTCCGGCGGCCTCCAGCTGCCAGGCGATCCAGGTGGCCCAGCGCTCATCTGCCGGTGAATAGCTGATGAAGAAGTCGATCGGAGGGTCCGAGCCCGGTGAGCTCGCCCCTGGAGTACCCGGTGTGTCCCCGCGCCACCGCATACCACCAGTATGACTGCGCGCGGAGTCATTGCGCTGATGACAGTGACTAGGGATCATGTCGTGGGTGCCCGGTCGTGTTACGCCCGCCCAGGAGGACGCCGCCCGGGGAGGTGCCGTCCACGACGATGCCGTGCGGCGGTCTCGGGGTGTGCTCGCGATGGTGCGTAAGCCCAGCGTGCTGGACTGGATCAGGATCGGGCTGCTCATCGCCGGCATCCTGTGCGTCCTCACCGGGCTGTTGCCGGCGGCGCAGGCACAGGACAACCTACGGCGGATCGCGCCTTTGCTGCTGTTCCTGGGCAGCGTGATCGTGCTGGCCAAGCTTGCCAGGCAGGCGCAGGTCTTCGACGTCATCGCGGCCAGGATGGCGATCGTGGGGCGGGGCAACTACCTGGCGTTGTTCCTGTTCTGCGTGGCCTTCGCCTCCCTCACGACGATGTTCCTCAACCTCGACACGACAGCCGTGTTGCTCACCCCGGTGATGCTGGCCCTCGCACCCAAGGCGCGGATCGCGGCGCTGCCGCTGGCGATGACCACGGTCTGGCTGGCCAACACCGCGAGTCTGCTGCTCCCGGTCTCGAACCTCACCAACCTGCTCGCCGCTGATCGGGTAGCGCTCTCGGCACCGGCGTTCGCGGCCCGGATGTGGCTCCCGCAGCTGGCTGCGGTCGCGGCGACCATGTTCTTTCTGTGGGTCTGCTATTGGCGCCGGGGTGAGCGGGGCGCCGATCGCTATGTTCCGCCGCCGCCACTGAAGCTTGATCAGCCCAGGCAGCGTGCCTTGTTCGGAGTGGCGGGGGCGGCCTGCCTGTTGTTCATCCTCGCCATCCCGTTCGTCGGCCGGCGGATCGGCTATTCCGCCGCCGCCGCCGCACTGATCGTCCTGGTCGCTTTCGCTGTTCTCGACCGTGGGAAACTGCGGTTGGACCTGGTCCCCTGGCAGCTGTTGGTCTTCGTCACCGGCCTGTTCCTGGTGGTTCCGACGCTGAGCCGGTATGGCCTGGCCGAGATCATGACTGCGCTCATCGGCACTGATCACAACGGGATAGGGTCGTATCGAGCCGCGCTGGCCGGCGCTGGATTATCCAACGTGGTCAATAACCTGCCCGCCTATACCGCGGGAGAGGCGGTCATCCCCGCGGCGAACAGCGATCAGTTGTTGGCTCTGCTCATCGGCACCAACGTGGGGCCGATCGTCACGCCGTGGGCCTCATTGGCGACATTGCTGTGCCTGGAGTCCTGCCGTGATCACGGCCTTGGTGTCTCGCTGCGCAAGTTCGTCCTCACCGGTCTCGCCCTGGCGGTCGTGGAGCTGGCCGTGAGCGTCGGGGCACTGCTGCTCACGCGGTGACTCCGCCGATAGTGACCCGCTGTGCGGTGCGGACCAGGGCAAGCAGGTCGCCGATGGCCTCCGGTCGTCCGGCCACGAAGCTGCGGTGCTCATCGGGGAGGTCGATACGCTCGTCGAAAACAGAGCCGTCCAGGCCGCATACCGTGATGCCGGCCTCCTGCGCGATCAGGCTGCCGGCAGGCAGGTCGACCGCCTCGGGTTGGTAGCCCACGAACCCGTCGATATCGCCGCGGGCCAGCATCACCCAGGACAGCAACGGCGCCCACAGTTGCAGCATCCTTCTCGCGCCCGACTCCAGGACCAGCCTCATCGCCCTGGCCGTATCGTCGGTCCGCCGCACGCCGTGGCCCTGCGTCCAGGCCAGCACCGGCCCGCACGGGGACGGCCGGTAGGGCGGGCATGCCATCATTCCGCTCGGGCCGCGAGTGCCGCGGTCGCGGACCGCGGACCAGGTCTGGCCTGCCACCGGGTCGTGGACGACGCCGAGTACCGGTACCTTGTTCTCGCATAAGGCGATGCCCACGACGTAGACGCTCAGGCCGATGACCACGTTATTGGTGCCGTCCAGGGGGTCCACCAGCCACGTCCAGGAGCTGTCGTCGGCGTCGAGAAGACCGGATTCCTCGGCGATGATCCGATGACGGGGAAAGGCGTCGCGGATGTGCCCGACGATCAGGCGCTCCGCGGCCAGGTCGAGCTTGGTCACGACATCGCCGTCGGCGTCCTTGGCACGGACGCCGAGGTCCTTGGTGGCCCCCTCGCGTAGCAGCGCTCCCGCCGCTTCGGCCGCGGTCACCGCGACGCTACGCGCATCCTCCAGGTCCACCGGGATCACGGTCTTCACGGGTCTCCTCGGTCCTCCTGGCAGGCGGTGCGGATCCGCGCGAGCCGGTCGGTGACCACTCGAGCGGCGTGGGCGGTCTCATCGCGATCACAGCGTTGCCGCCGTACCCGATGGGTCTTCCGGTCGATCCCGCCGAGCGAGAGATCCCTCGTTCCCCGACGGCTGCGGCCCAGTGCCACCGTAGCCGCCTCACCCTGGACCACTGTGGCGTGGAAAACCCCTGCGGTCAGGGAGTAGACGTCGCCCCGGTGGCTGAGTTCAGAGGTCCTGATCTCGCAGCGGACCAGCCGTGGGGTCTCGCGCAGTTCGTCGACGTCCCTACCGCTTCGTACCTCGAAGACCCGATACGCGGCCTCGTCGGGTGCATCGATGACGTCGATGACCTCGTTGCGCACGCTGCCGTACAGCACGTAGCTGGTCAGGTCCCAGCTGTGGGAATGCATGGTGGACGTCGTCGGGCTCACGCGCGGCAGGCTCTCGTTCCAGATGTGCACGCAGACTCCCGCTTGGCCCGTTCGCTCGACGGGAAGGCACACGAACCCGAGCGGATGCCGCACGCCGGCGACGCTGGTGCGGTGGTGGGTGATCTCTCCGAGGACACCGGATGCCCAGCGCGGTATGGCCTGCCGTGCCGTGCCGTTGCGCATGGCTCGATGAAAGCTGTCGTAGGCCGTCATCGCGATCACCAGTAGGGGTTCTTGGCCTTGAGGGCCTTGGTGATGACGTCGGAGACATCGCGGTCGGTGAACGAGCGCGGCAGCTCCAGCTCGAGCATGGTGAACAACTTACGGGTCTCCTCAATGGTCGGCTCCTCACTGAGCCGCGGTTCGCCGGCCTTGTTGAGCTCGACCCGCCGCGTCTGCTGGAAGCTGGCCGCCAGCTCTCGGCTGTAGGCGCGGTAGTACGGCTTGTCCTTCGCGATGATCAGTGCCGTGCCGGACGGGTCCTCCATGGTTATGATCATTTTATAGGAGGAGAGGTCCCAGCGGAGCGTGGTCATCACCTTGGACAGGCCGACCTCGATCGAGAGGAAGGTGGTGCGCTGGCGATACCAGCAGGCGGCCAGGACCGTGGCGAACGACTCCTTGCGAGTGCGCTCGAAGGTCCACGGCTCCCCGGTGCCGTCCGGACGGGACGTCAGTGACGAGCGGAACTGGGCATACCGCGCGCACAGTGCGTCGTCAGTCGGATCGATGATCTCCAGCCGCATGTGAAGCGGGCGGTGCTCCCGCTGGGCGTGCTCGATGCACTCCTTGATCGTCACCGCGCGCAGGTAGGTTCCGGTACCTCCCTTGAAGCCCCACAGTTGAGTGTGGCGGCGTGCCTCGGCGAGCTCCTGGCTGACCTCGATACCGGTGACGTGACGCACGGCGGAGATATCGGCCAGTACCTTCGAGTTCGACTGCCGGTCCTGGAGCAGCGTCACCGCGAGCAGAGCCAGCACCAGCAGGATGGCGGCGCTGACCTGTTCGGCGCCCACCACATCAAGGACCTGGAGGATGCCCACCGTCACCGCGACCAACAGCGCAACGACGCCGTCGGCATTGACTCTGAGCCACCTGATGAACCGCGCCATAGCCACACGTCTCCGGTTGCCGGGTGGAGCGGCCCTCGTCACGTGGGAGCGCTGGAGAGCTACCGAGAGCCACCAGCATAGAACGCTCTCACTGAGAATCGCAGTCGAATACTCGGCCGCGATCAGCCGGCGGCGGGGCCGGGTTGGTGCAGGGTGACGTCGGTGGCGGTGCCTTCCACGACCACCGACCCGGTCTGGACCCAGACCCTGGTGGGGGTGACGGCGAACGGGAGGCCGCCGGGTTTGACGTCGGTGCTCAGCCTCGCGAGCAGGGTCTGGCGGACCCCTCTCGGCAGGTCCACCGCACCGACGCCGTCCCGGGAGACCCGAACGTCGCTGGCGGTGATCCGCACCAGGCCACCGGTGAGCTCGATCACTCCGAACCCGATGACCTCGGTGGGCCGGCCGGCGAACTCGATGGTCGCCACCATCTTGATGGGCGCCCGGTTGCTGGGTGCGGCGTTATCGGGCGTCGGCGTACCCAGCGGCAGCAGTTCTTTGACCTCCTGATCAGAGGCCTGCTGGATCCGCAGGTCGTCGATCCCGATCGCCCGCCCGAGGTCGGAGTCCTTGACCCGGACCCGACCGTCCACCTGGGCTGCATGTACCGACTGGAGTTTGCCCGAGATCACCTCGGCCAGCGGTGCCTCGACGTCGTGCAGTGTGGCCTCCACGTCGAGATCGTGCAGCCGGTCCACGGACAGGCCGCCGGCCCGAACGTCGATGGCGGAATACCGGCCGGCCAGCGCCTGGGCGAGGAACGGGAAGCCGTTGATCCGCACGGAGGGGTCGTTGTGTAGTCCGAGCTGCCGGCGCAGCTGCTTGGCCACCGTGTGCTCGGCGACTGTCGCGGCGCCGAAGTCCGCCGCCACGGCCAGGGCTACCACGACCAGCACCGTGGTGATCAGCTTGCGCACGTGCCTGCACCGCCTTGGTCCGTCTCGCGTTGTGTGTTGATGGCTGGGACGGCACGGTATTCTCCGCAGAACACCCGGTGCGTCGCGGCCCCACCCTGGGGCCTTGACCCGGGGATGACACCGCCGGCCTCCAACGGCCACGAGGGAGCGGGCATGGAGCTGCTGCTGCTCACCGCGGACCCTGGCCCGGCCTCGGTGCTGCCCGCGCTGTCCTTGCTGGGGCACGGCGTGCGGTCGGCCGCCCCGGAGGTCGCCGCCCTGTTGGACGCCGGCCCGTACGACGCGGTCCTGGTCGATGCCCGCTCGGACCTGGCCGGCTCGCGCAACCTGTGCCGCTTGCTGGGATCCACCGGACTGGATGTTCCGGTGGTGGTCGTGATCAGAGAGGGCGGGCTGGTGGCGCTGTCCGCCGACTGGGGGACCGACGAGATCCTGTTGCCCACCGCGGGCCCGGCCGAGGTCGATGCCCGACTTCGGCTCCTGGTCGCTCGGCGCGCCACCGAGTCCGCCGCGGGTCGCGGCAGCTCCCTGGTGCTCGGCGAGCTGGTGATCGATGAGGCTACCTACACCGCCCGGCTGCGCGGCCGGCCGCTGGACCTCACCTACAAGGAGTTCGAGCTGATCAAGTACCTCGCGCAGCACGCGGGCCGGGTGTTCACCCGCGCGCAGTTGCTGCAGGAGGTATGGGGTTATGACTTCTTCGGCGGCACCCGCACGGTCGACGTCCATGTACGGCGGCTGCGGGCCAAGCTCGGCCCGGAGCATGAGCAGCTCATCGGCACGGTGCGCAACGTCGGCTACAAGTTCGTCCGACCGGTACGCAACCTGGGCTCCCGCGAGCGGGCCGAGCACGACCGCGCCGAGCACGACCGCGCTGCCGAGCGTCCCGCTGAGCCCGCGGACAACGCCGATCCAGAATGGGCTGATCCCGAACAGTCGCTGCCGGTGCAGAGGAGTTGACCACGCGGTGACCTTGGCGCTGAGCTGGATCGCTGCGCCGTCCGGCGGACAGGTCGCCGCCGCGGTGGAACTGTTGGCCGCCGCGGCGGTCGCCGACGGCGTCAACCCCCTCTCCGAGGCGGCTGCGCTGCGGCTGCACCATCCCGGTGCCGGGTTGGTGCACCTGCTGGCCTACGACTCCGCAGGCACGCTGGTCGGCTACGCGGGACTGGTCGAACGCGCCGAGCGCCGCACCGCCGAATTCGCGGTGCACCCCGGGCACCGGCGCCGCGGGGTGGGCGGCGCGTTGCTCGCGGCGCTGCTCGATCGGGTGCACGAGCCACTATGGGTGTGGGCGCACGGCGAGCATCCAGCGGCGCTCCAGCTGGCCCAGCGCGCCGGGCTGGCCCGCCTGCGCGAACTGTTCCAGCTGCGTCGCGGGCTGGTCGAGCCGATCCCGCCGAGAGTCCTTCCCGACGGGATCGCCCTGCGCGCGTTCACGCCAGGTGCGGACGAGGCGGCGGTGGTGCGGGTGAACGATCGCGCGTTCGCCTGGCATCCCGAGCAGAGCCGGTGGGATATCCGCGAGCTGATGGTGCGCGAGGCGCAGCCGTGGTTCGACCCCGAGGGGTTCCTGCTGGCGGTGGATCCGGCCGACCGGCTGCTCGGCTTCCACTGGACCAAGGTGCATCCCGACGGCCTCGGCGAGGTCTATGTGCTCGCGGTCGACCCCGACGCCCAGGGCACCGGCCTCGGCGGTGCGCTGACCGTGGCGGGGCTTGCGCATCTGCGCGAGCGGGGGGCGCCGGAGGCGATGCTCTACGTCGAGTCCGACAATGCCGCCGCCCTGCGGACCTACCAGAAGCTGGGCTTCGCCCACCACCACACCGACGCGGAGTTCTCGTCGCAGCGACAGTCCTAGCGCTCGGGTGCCACGCCGGTGACGAGGAAACTGATCTGGCGCGCGATCGCCACCGCGTGGTCGGCGAAGCGCTCGTAGTAGCGGCCGATCAGCGCGGCGTCCACCGCCGGTTCCACCCCGTGCGACCAGTCCTCGGCGAATAGGATCTGGAAGATCTGGCGGCGCAGCGCGTCCACTTCATCGTCGACCTGCGCCAGCCGGTGGGCGGACATCGGGTCCCGGTTCTCGATCGCTCTCGCGGCGTCGTGCGCCAGGGTGGTGGCGAGCAGGCTCATCCGCGCGAAGACCGGGCGGACGTCATCCGGGATCGGCACCGTCGGGTGCTTCATCCGGGCGATTTTGGCGATGTGCTGGGCCAGGTTGTACATCCGGTCCAGGTCACCCACTGCGCGCAGGGCCGCGACCACCATTCGCAGCTCGGTGGCCACCGGCGCCTGCAGGGCGAGCAGCTTGACGCAGCGCTGGTCCATGTCGTGGCAGCTCGCCCGCAGCTCGTCGTCGCCGGAGATGACCAGTTCGGCGAGTCCCAGATCGGCGTGACTCAGCGCGGTCGAGGCGTTGGTCATCATCTGCCCGGTCAGCCGAGCGACCCTGGCCAGGTCCTCGATCAGGCTGTCCAGATCGGACCGGAACGTCTGCCGCATCGCAAGAGGGTACGGCCGCGAGGACACGGGAGCCCCGGCGGTTGCGTGAACCTGTGATGAACGCGGGACTCGCACGGTGCGGTGGCGTGAGCCCTGGCGACAGGCTTGGCTCACCCGCCGGAATGCGGCAGCTCAGCGTCGGCCGGGACCGCGAGGTCCATCGGGTCGTCCAGCCAGCCTTGCGGGAGCGCCACCCGGCCGGGCGAGCCCTGCCGGCCCCGGGGGCCGTCGGCGCCGGGCGGGAAGGGGGCGTCGGGGTCCAGCCGGGCCAGCGCCTCGTCCAGCTCGGTGACGCTGGACACCATCCCCAGCGCGCGCCGCACGTCCCCGCCGACCGGGAAGCCGTGCAGGTACCAGGAGACGTGCTTGCGCAGGTCGCGCAGGCCCTTGTCGGGGCCGAGATGCTCGGCGAGCAGTCCGGCGTGGCGGCGCAGGATGGTCGCCACCTGCCCCAGCGTCGGCGGTGTCGGGGCCGGGACGCCGCGGAAGGCCGCCTCTAGCTCGGCGAACAGCCACGGCCGTCCCAGACAGCCTCGGCCCACCACCACCCCGTCGCAGCCGGTGTGCTCGACCATCCGGATCGCGTCCTGCGCGGCGAAGATGTCCCCGTTGCCCAGCACCGGGATCGACGTCAGCGCCTGCTTGAGCGCGGCGATGGCGTCCCAGTCGGCGGTGCCCGAGTAGCGCTGCGCGGCGGTGCGCGCGTGCAGTGCCACGGCGGCCACTCCGGCGTCCTGGGCGATCCGCCCGGCGTCGAGGAACGTGTAGTGCTCGTCGTCGATGCCGATCCGGAACTTCACCGTGACGGGGATGGGCCCCGCGGCTTCGACCGCGCAGCGGACGATCTCGCCGAACAGGGCCCGCTTGTAGGGCAGCGCGGCCCCGCCTCCTCGGCGGGTGACCTTCGGGACCGGGCAGCCGAAGTTGAGGTCGACGTGATCAGCGAGATCCTCGTCGCGAACCAGCTCCACGGCCTTGCGGACCGTCGCCGGATCGACCCCGTAGAGCTGCATCGAGCGGGGCCGCTCCGCGGCGTCGAAGCTGATCATCTTTAACGTGCCGGGGTGCCGCTCCACCAACGCCCGGCTGGTGATCATCTCGCAGACGTACAATCCGGCGCCGTGCTCGCGGCACAGCCGCCGGAACGCGATGTTGGTGATCCCGGCCATCGGCGCGAGCACGACCGGCGGGTCGACCCGGTAAGGACCGATTCGCAGCGACCGTCGCATGGCAGGCACGCGCTCATCATCCCCCGTCCCCGCGGTTAGTTGGCCGCGGTCGAGAAAACCGGCAGCACGGTCTTCTTGAACGTCGCGTTGGCGACGCCGGCGAAGGAGGCGTACCAGGCCAGGGTGGCGGTCACGAGTCCGAGGTAGCCACCGATGCTGGTCATCTCGGCAGCGCCCGAGTACGCGCCGATGGTCAGGAAGACGAACGTCGCGAGCAGGGCGACGAACACCGCGGCGACCGTGACGGAGACCCGCAGCGACGCTACCGTCATGTAGGCGGTGAAGATCGTCCAGGCCAGCAGGAACAGCCCGGTCGCGGACGCCGTGGCCTCGACCGGCAGGCCCGGGGCGATGAACTCGACGTAGCCGGCGAAGGACAACCAGAACGCGCCGTAAGAACTGAACGCCAGCGCGCCGAAGGTGTTCGCCTTGCGGAATTCCCACATACCGGCCAGCAGCTGGACTCCTCCGCCGTAGGTCAGCGCCAGCGGCAGCACGACCGGCTCGATCGCCTTGTCGACCAGGCCGGCATTGACGCAGCTGAGCACGAAGGTGGTCATCGCGAATCCGGCCAGACCCAGCGGACCGGGGTCGGCGATGTGATCGCCCGAGGGTTCGATCCGCACCTTCATCAGCTCGGGCACGCTGTGCTTCACGACGGTGTTGTTAGCCACGATTCACTCCTTGTCGTCAGAGGGTTGTGCGAGGTGGCACAGCTGGAAGCCGACAATAACGTGGCCGGCCTCGGAAAGCTCGGAGCTCGGCGAGCGTGTCCCGACCCGACGGTGTCCCCGACGTGAATGCTTTCCCTCCTCGTCTGACTCAACCCGCTCGGCAACGGAAGATCGCTGCTCGGTCGCACCCGCAAACCCGTGCCCCGTCCGGGTGAGCGAGTGCCGAGGTGTAGGCGGACGGCAGCTACTCTCGTGATCGGAATTTCCACGGATCGTCGACCGCGTACCCCAGATCATGCAGTCCCGCTACATCAGATGAGGTATCCTATGATGGTTTCTACATCTGTGGGTTGTCGCTCACAAGGGGTTGTCTCCGAGCAGGACAAGCGTAACATTGCGGGAGGATTGATTGGGGGCTGCGGCATGCGTTTGCCACTGAGGATTGGAGACCACGATGACCGGTTTTGAGACGCTTCCCGAAAACGAGGACCGCAGGAGTGCGCCCGTGCAGTCACTGCACAGGCGCACCATGATGGCTGTCATAGCACTTCTCGTAGCCATTGCCGCTGCCGCACTGGCGCCCGCAGGCACCCATGCCTCGCCCCCCTCGGGCGGCCTCGTCCTCGCCTGCGGTAGCAGCCCCGGCCCGTGTTAATCTCTCCGGGGCGGCCGTGTCCGACCGGCGGCCGCCCCGCCGGCTTCCTGCCGGAGTGAGGAGGCCCGATGAGAATTCCGGGTTGGGTGCCGAGGGATATCCGCATGCCATCGTTGACGAAACGGGATGCGATCCTGTTCTCAGCGCTCTTCATCTTCAACTGCATCGTTTATTCTTCGTGGTTTGAGTTGGCTCAGGTGGTGACCAGGCCGTGGCTGCTCCTGGTGTGGTTGTACGGGCTGGTCGCGTTGGTGCCGCTCGCCTGGCGGGACCGGGCACCGGGGACGGTCCTCGCCACGCAGTGGGTGCTCACCGTGGCCGCGTGGCCGATGAGGGCCCACTACATTCCCATGGTCGGCATCGTGGTCGCCCTGTACGCGGTCGCCGTCCATTACGGCAGGGGGGTGTCCGTGGTGGCGTTGCTGGCGTCGTGTGTTCCCCTCGGGCTCGAGGTCGCCGCAACGCTGTCCTTCACTCACCCGGGCCATGTTCCGTTCGATGCGTTATTCACTGATGGGGTACTCGTGGTCGGTGCGGCCGTCTGGGCGTGGGGCCTGGGTCGGGTGACCCAGGCCAGCCAACAGCGGGTCCAGTACCTGGAACGCGAGCGGGAGTCGGCCCGGGAAGCCGAGGTGCTGGCTACCGAGCGGCGAAGGATCGCTCGTGAGCTGCACGACATCGTCTCCCACGCGGTCACCGTGATCGTCCTGCAGGCCGCCGGCGCGGCCCGCGTCGCCAAGACCGACTTCGCTCAGGTCACCCGATCGCTGGGGCACATCGAGACCACCGGCAAACAGGCGATGGCCGAGCTGCGGCGCCTGCTCGGAGTCCTCGAGGACAACAACCCCGACAGCCGGCCCGGGGGCACCGGCGCCCTCACACCGCAACCCGGACTGGCGGACCTTCCCGAGCTCCTCACCTCACTGCGAGACGCCGGGATGTTCGTCACCGTCCACACCGAGGGCACCCCGGCCGAGCTGGACTCCGGTATCGACCTGACCGCCTACCGGATCGTGCAGGAAGGCCTGGTCAACGTCCTCAAACACGCCGGCAAGAACGCCGACCCCCGGCTACGGCTCGTCTGGGGACCCCAAGGCCTGCTCATCCAGATCGACAACACCACCACCAGGACACCCTGCGCCCAGACAGTCCCCGGCGGCGGCGGTCGCGGTCTGGTCGGCCTGCGCGAACGAGCCCACGCCGCCGGTGGCAACCTCCACGCCGGATCGCACGAGGGCGGCTACCGACTGACCGCCACCATCCCCTTCGCCACGCCTGGGGTCTCGGCAGTGTCGCGTGTCTCCACCAGGGGCCGCGGGGAGCAAGGGAAAGTATCAGCGTGATCCGAGTCGTAGTAGTCGATGACCAGCCGCTCGTCCGAGCCGGCATCACCATGCTGGTCAACGCCGAGGAGGACATCGACGTCGTGGCCGAGGCCGCCAATGGTCAGGAAGCCCTGATTAAGCTCCGCGCCCAGCGTCCGGATGTGGTCCTGATGGATGTGCGGATGCCGGGCACCGACGGCATCGAAGCGACCCGCGCTGTGACCACTGAGGGGCTTACCGCGCAGGACGGCCAGCCCATCAGGGTCATCATTCTCACGACTTACCACGTCGACGAGGCTGTTTACTCCGCATTACGCGCTGGAGCGTCTGGTTTTCTCCTCAAAGACGCTGCCCCCACCGAGATCGCCACCGCGATCCGCGCGGTAGCCGCCGGTGAGGGATGGCTGGGTTCCGCTGTCACCCGCCGGCTCATCGACGACTTCGCCGCCCGGCCTGACCAGAACACACCCACGCCGACGGAGATGGAACAGCTGACGCCCCGCGAGCGGGAAGTCCTCACCCTCCTGGCCCGCGGTCTGTCCAATTCCGACGTCGCCGCGAAGCTATTCATCAGCGAAGCCACCGTGAAAACACACCTTGCCCGGGTGATGGCGAAACTCAACGTCCGGGAGAAATCCCAAGCGGTGGCCGCCGCTTACCAAACCGGGCTCGTCCAGCCCCCGACCCCTCGACCACGTCCCTCATAGTCTGGTTGGGAGTGGATCGCGTGGTATTCGTGTGACATTGGCCGGGCTTATCCGCCGCGCGCTGCGCGCGGCTGTCTCCGATATCGCGCCGCTGCGCGAGTCCGCCGCCTTTCGGCGGTTGTTCGCCGGCCAGGCGGTCTCGCTGGTCGGCACGCAGGTGACGCGGGTCGCGGTGCCGCTGCAGGTGTACACGATCACCCGCTCGTCGCTGGACGTCGGTCTCATCGGGCTCGCCGGTTTCGTGCCGTTGGTGGTCTTCGGGCTCTACGGTGGCTCGATCGCCGACGCGGTGGATCGTCGCAAGCTGGTGTTGGTCACCTCGACCGCGACGATGCTGGTCAGCATCGTGCTGCTGGTCCAGGCGGTGCTGGGGGTCAACCGGGTCGGTGTGTTGTTCGGCTGCGTCGCTGTGCAGGCGGCGTTCGCGGCGGTCGACTCGCCGACCCGGCGGGCGATCATCCCGTTGCTGGTGCGGACCGAGAAGCTGCCGGCGGCCAACACGCTGTCCTACGGCAGCTTTCAGCTCGCGATCGTCGCCGGGCCGCTGCTGGCCGGGGTGGCGGTGGGCGCCGGGGGTTTCGGGTGGGCCTACGCGATCGACGTGGTGTCGTTCGCCGGTGCCTTCTACGCCGCTGTGCGGCTGCCGTCGCTACCGCCCGGTGTGGGTGCCCGCCGGGCCGGGCTGGCCTCCGTCGTCGAGGGACTGCGGTTCCTGGCGGCCCGCCCGGTGGTGCTGATGACGTTCGGTGCCGACCTCATCGCGATGATTTTCGGGATGCCGGCGGCGCTGTTCCCGGCGTTGGCCTACGGGCAGTACGGCGGTGGCGCCGGGACGGCCGGCCTGCTCTACGCCGCACCGGCGGTGGGGGCGGTCGGCGCGATGTTGCTGGGCGGGGCCATCGGCCGGGTGCACCGCCACGGGCTCGGGGTGGTGCTGTCCGTCGTGGCGTGGGGTGTGGCGATCACGCTGTTCGGGCTGGCGTCGACGCTGTGGCTGGGGCTGCTCCTGCTTGCGGTCGCCGGCGCGGCCGACGCCGTCAGCGCGGTCTACCGCTCGACGATCCTGCAGGTCGTGACCCCACCCGGGCTGCAGGGCCGGCTTCAAGGCGTGTTCATCGTCGTGGTCACGGGCGGCCCGCGTCTCGGAGATCTCGAGTCCGGTGCGGTGGCGGCCGCCTTCACCCCTCGGGTGTCGGTGGTCTCCGGCGGGCTGGCTTGCCTTCTCGGCATCGGGCTGCTCGCGCTCGCCGTACCGGCTTTCCTGCGCTACGACGCCCGGACCGCCTCGGCTCGCCACCCGGCGGTGGACGAGGGAATACGCGGTACGGAAGACGGCCGGTGTTGACCGGCGACGACCCCGCCTGGCCGCCTGTTTGCTCACCCGCACTGGACGCCAGGCCGATCATGTTCGATGCTCTGCGGGTGAGCGCATCGCAGGACCAACCAGGATCGCAGGACCACCTCGGTACCCGGGTCGGTGTCCCCCGGGAATCGCGAGACGGTGAGCGCCGGGTCGCCCTGGTGCCCAAGATGGTCGAGAAGCTGACCGGCCGCGGCCTGCGGGTCGTCGTCGAGCCCGGCGCCGGCGTGGGCGCGTTGATGCCCGACCAGATATTCATCGAGGCCGGCGCGACCATCGCCGATCCGTGGGACGCTGACGTGGTGGTCAAGGTGGCGCCGCCGACCGACGAGGAGATCGGGCGGCTGCGGCGCGGGGCCGTGCTGATCGGGTTCCTGGCCCCTCGGTCCGACCCGGAGATCGCCGAGAAACTCCGCGCGGCGGGTGTGCACGCCTTCGCCATGGAATCGATCCCCCGGATCTCCCGCGCGCAGTCGATGGACGCGCTGTCCTCGCAGGCCAACGTGGCCGGGTACAAGGCGGTGCTGCTGGCCGCTGAGCTGTCCACCCGGTTCTTCCCGATGCTCACCACCGCCGCCGGCACCGTCAAGCCGGCAAGCGCGCTGGTGCTCGGCGTCGGGGTGGCGGGGCTGCAGGCGTTGGCCACCGCCAAGCGCCTGGGGGCCCGGACCACCGGCTACGACGTCCGGCCTGAGGTCGCCGACCAGGTGCGCTCGTTGGGCGCCAGGTGGCTCGACCTGGGCATCGAGGCGGCCGGCGAGGGCGGTTACGCTCGCGAGCTGACCGCCGATGAGCGAGCTGAACAGAAGCAGCGGCTGACCGAGGCGACCAGTGGCTTCGACGTCGTGATCACCACCGCGCTGGTGCCCGGGCGCAAAGCCCCGATCCTGGTCACCGCCGAGGCGGTGAAGGGCATGCGGCCCGGCAGCGTGATCGTCGACCTGGCGGGGGAGACCGGGGGCAACTGCGAGCTGACCGTTCCGGGTGAGGTCGTGGTCCGTCATGATGTGACGATCGCCTCACCGCTGAACCTGCCGGCCACGATGCCCGAGCACGCGAGCGAGCTCTACGCCCGCAATGTGCAGTCGCTCCTGGAGCTGATGGTGGACAAGCAGGGCAGACTGGTACCGGACTCCGATGACGAGGTGCTGGTGCGCTCCTGCATCACCCGGGAAGGGGACGACCGCTGATGCTGCTTGCCAACCTGGCGATCCTCGTGTTGGCCGGCTTCGTCGGCTTCGCGGTGATCTCCAAAGTACCCAACACCCTGCACACCCCCCTGATGTCCGGCACCAACGCCATCCACGGCATCGTGCTGCTCGGCGGCATCGTGGTGCTGGGCCTGGGCCACGATCTCTCGGTGTTCGACAAGCTGCTGCTGGTGGTGGCGATCGCGTTCGGCACCATCAACGTGGTCGGTGGTTTCCTGGTCACCGACCGGATGCTGGGTATGTTCAAGGGCAAGCAGCGATGACGACCTTCGTTGTAAGCCTCTATATCGTCGCGTTCGCGCTGTTCATCTACGGCCTGATGGGTCTGACCGGGCCGCGGACCGCGGTGCGCGGCAACCTCATCGCGGCGGCGGGCATGGCGCTGGCGGTGCTGGCGACCCTGCTCATTCCGGGGGTGGGCAACTGGGCGCTCATCGTGCTGGGAGTGGCGCTGGGCACCCTGCTCGGGGTGCCATCCGCCAAACAGGTCAAGATGACCGCGATGCCGCAGATGGTGGCGCTGTTCAACGGCGTCGGCGGCGGTGCGGTCGCGCTGATCGCCTGGGTGGAGTTCAACAGCACCTTCGGGTTCACCATCGATGCACTCGGCCACAAACCGCCCGCTCACGTGATGGTCACCTCGCTGTTCGGCGCGATCGTCGGGTCGGTGTCGTTCTGGGGGTCCCTGGTGGCCTTCGGCAAGCTGCAGGAACTCATCCCCGGCCGGCCGATCAGCCTGGGCCAGCCCCAGCAGCTGGTCAACGCGCTGGTGCTGCTGGCCGCACTGGCCTGTGCGGTCGCGATCGGCTTCGGCGGCGACTCCGAGCTGCTGATCATCGGAACCCTGCTGTTCGCCGCGGCGCTGGGGCTGCTGGTCGTGCTGCCGATCGGCGGCGCCGACATGCCGGTGGTGATCTCCCTGCTCAACGCGCTGACCGGGCTGTCGGCCGCCGCGGCCGGGCTGGCGCTGGACAACACCGCGATGATCGTCGCCGGCATGATCGTCGGTGCTTCGGGCTCGATCCTCACCAACCTGATGGCCAAGGCGATGAACCGGTCCATCCCGGCGATCGTCGCCGGCGGGTTCGGCGGCGGTGGCGTCGCCGTCGGCCGGGAGATCGGGGACAGGACCTACCGGCAGACCAGCGCCGCTGATGCGGCGGTCCAGATGAGCTACGCCAACCAGGTCGTCGTGGTGCCCGGGTACGGGATGGCGGTGGCCCAAGCGCAGCACGTCGTGCGGGACATGGCCAGGTTGCTGGAGAGCAAGGGCGTCGAGGTCAAATACGCGATCCACCCGGTGGCCGGCCGGATGCCCGGACACATGAACGTGCTGCTCGCCGAGGCCGACGTGCCCTACGAGCAGCTCAAAGAGATGGACGAGATCAACGGCGAGTTCACTCGCACCGATGTCGCCCTGGTGATCGGCGCCAACGACGTCACCAACCCCGCCGCCCGCAACGACCCGAGCTCGCCGATCCACGGCATGCCGATCCTCAACGTCGACGAGAGCAAATCGGTGATCGTGCTCAAGCGCTCGATGAGCCCCGGCTTCGCCGGCATCGACAACGAGCTGTACTACTCACCCGGCACCGCGATGCTCTTCGGCGACGCCAAATCCTCCGTCGAGTCAGTAATCGAAGAACTCAAAGCCCTCTAACCCGTGCCCCGCAGACCACCGTCCTGATCTTTGACGCTCTCAGTGCGCCGAGTTCGACACCAGGGCTGCTCGCCCGGTCCCGGACAGCCCTCCTGTCGAACTCGGCGACAGTAGGGCTGATCACGAGCCGCGAGATCCACGGGACATGCCCTCGTCCTGAGCCCACGACTTTTTCAAGATCACTAACTGGGGGTTTGTGCGGGGATGGGCCGCTGTCGCCGGGTGCGGGCAGGCGGAGGCGGTATTTCTTGGTGGATCGCGCCTGCCGTTGGCGGTATCGGGCTTGATCGCCGAAAGTGAGGCGTGGCCGTGCACTTCCGCACGGC